>CAJTWH010000001.1:0-18783 GCA_910579995.1 uncultured Muribaculaceae bacterium
GATGGAAAGCAGACAGATAAGTTGGGTGACCTTTACTTTTTAGAGGAAAGTTAATGCTTTTATTTGAATCGGCAAGGCATTGCGTTTACATGATATCGGTAATTTATATTATAATTACCGCATTTAACACAATTTAACTCTATTGCGTCCGGGCTTGGACGGCACTCTTTGAAAAATTTTCTTAATCATCATTGTCTTTGAGCATTTTTTTGCTACCTTTGCACTGAACTACTGCATAAAACAGCAATCCGTATATGGCAACCAAACCCTTCCATTATCAGGAGATGTTCCCTCTCGGCCCCGACACTACCGAGTATTATCATCTCACATCCGATTATGTCCACACCGAAAACTGGGGTGGTCATGAATTTCTTGTCGTTGATCCTGAGGCGCTTACCGTTCTTGCCCGTCAGGCTACACACGACAATGCCTTTATGCTCCGCCGCGAGCACAACCTTATGGTAGCTAAGATTCTTGCCGACCCTGAAGCAAGCGAGAATGATAAATTTGTGGCTCTCACCATGCTGCGCAATGCCGAGGTGGCAGCAAAAGGACAATTGCCTTTCTGTCAGGATACAGGCACTGCGATTTGCCATGCCTCAAAAGGCCAGAATGTTTTCACCGGCTGCAACGACGAGGAGAAAATCTCCCACGGTGTATATCTGACTTATACTACTGATAACCTCCGCTATAGCCAGAATGCCCCTCTCACAATGTATGAGGAGGTCAACACCGGCTGCAACCTGCCCGCCCAGATTGATATCCACGCTACCGAAGGCGGCGAATATCACTTCCTTTTCGTGGCAAAAGGCGGTGGTTCGGCCAACAAGACATATCTCTATCAGGAGACTAAGGCCCGTATCAACCCCGACAAGCTCGTGCCTTTCCTCGTTGAAAAAATGCGCTCGCTCGGCACTGCCGCTTGTCCGCCTTACCACATCGCTTTCGTTATCGGCGGTACTTCTGCCGAGAAAAACCTCGAGGTGGTGAAGAAAGCGTCGGTGAAATATCTCGACAATCTGCCCACCCACGGCAATGAATACGGCCATGCTTTCCGCGACATCGAGCTTGAGGCTACTCTCAAGAAAGCTGCAGAGGAGCTCGGACTCGGCGCTCAGTTCGGCGGTAAATATTTCGCACATGACATCCGCGTGATCCGTCTGCCCCGCCACGGCGCTTCATGCCCCATCGGCATGGGCGTGAGCTGCTCGGCCGACCGCAATGTAAAGGCCAAGATCGACCGCAACGGTCTCTGGATTGAGAAACTCGACTCAAACCCCGGCGAACTCATCCCCGAAGAATACCGCAAGCAGGGCGAGGGTGATGTAGTGAAGATCGACCTCAACCGCCCCATGGCAGAGGTTCTTGGCGAGCTCACAAAATATCCCGTATCGACACGTCTGTCGCTGTCAGGCACTATCATCGTAGGCCGCGACATCGCCCATGCCAAGATCAAAGAGCGTCTTGACCGCGGCGAGGAAATGCCCCAATACCTCAAAGATCATCCCATCTACTATGCCGGCCCTGCCAAGACTCCCGCAGGCATGCCCTCAGGCTCATTCGGCCCGACAACGGCTGGCCGCATGGACCCCTATGTAGACCAGTTCCAGAGCGCCGGCGGCTCAATGATCATGATAGCCAAGGGCAACCGCAGCCAGGCTGTCACCGACGCCTGCAAGGCTCACGGCGGTTTCTACCTCGGCTCTATCGGTGGCCCCGCAGCCGTGCTCGCCCAGAACTCCATCAAAAATGTTGAGCTCCTTGAATATCCCGAGCTCGGCATGGAGGCTATCTGGAAAATCGAGGTGGAAGATTTCCCTGCATTTATCCTCGTGGACGACAAGGGCAACGACTTCTTCACCCAAATCGCCGACAAGTGCAAGGCTTGCGGCCTGAATAAGTAATTTCTGTGAGGCAAAAAAAGGAAAAAGGCAAATTGGCAAGATAATAGTCTTGCGTTTGATTAATATTTGAAAGGCATTCTCTTGCCTGCCATCGGCAATTGCCTTTTTAACCTTCTTTGCCTATCTAACTTAAGCTTTCGAAACTCAAAACTATGGTTTGCAGCTCGGAGGGTTGGCTATAAATCCACCTGCTGCAAACCTGTTTTTTAAGTTTTATTATCATCTCTCTTCTAAACCATTTGCCGCTGCCGGCTGTCAAAATAATGATTCAAGTTCCGAAAGTTGCCTTGCAACTTTAAAACTTGAGGTTTAAAGCGCTTTCAGCGCAGGTTATGTAGTTTAAAATGTTTAGTTTTACCAATGTATACTTAAACTTCTTAAACTCAAAATAAACAAGTTACGCTTGTGAAACTTAAGTAATTCAAGTTTTTTCTTATAATGAAACATTATCTATTATCCTTATTCTTAATCATGGCCACTTTTTTCGGCTCTTCAGGTAAGAATGGCGATTTTGCCACTCCCGATTTTGCCTATCCACAGAAGGTGATCAGCGACGCCCGCGCCAATCTCGACGCCGGCCGCGACCATCTCCGCTGCCTCCTTGAGATTACTACAGCCGAGCGTGCCATTGACCCCGACACGATTTTTACACTTCCGGCCCTTGTGGAGCAGTATATCGCCAAGGCTGCCAACGACGCCGACCGCGCCCTGCTCACAGCATACGAGGCCGAGATTTATGCCACCATCTACAGCAACGACCGCTGGAAATACAATCAGGTAGACGCGCCCCTGTCGCCCCTGCCCGATGATATCGCCAAGTGGAGTGCGGCTCAGTTTGCACTGAAGCTTAATGAGCTTTATGCTAAGGCTCTCGCCTTGGCGAAGGCCGACAACCGCCCGCTCGCAGGCTATTCAGATGATATTCAATTCGGTAACGAAGCCCTTGACTATATTCCGGATATCTATAGCTTTATCCTGAGCCGGAAAATTGAGAACAGTACAAGCCTTGCCGATATGAAATTTATCGACAAGACTTCTCTTATCGACGATTGCAGCGCAGCCGAGGGGCTCTATCCGGCCGGCTCGTGTCCTGCTGTCTACTGGGCTTGCAAGAAAATCTCTCTTACACCCTCGCGCAGTCAGAAAGAGGCTTATTTGGCTCTTTACAAAGCCAATGAAGGCAAGCCCGGCGCTCCCTACGCCCTTGCAGAGTATGTAGAGCTTGGCGATATGTATGATGAAGAGGTTGATGACGACGATGATGATAATGCCCGGGCCATCGCACGGCGCGATGAGCAGATTGCGCTCTTTAAGAAAGTAATCGAGCAGTATCCTACATTCTACCGCAGGGCAATTTTCGAAAACCGCCTCACCGCTCTCACTAATCCGACTGTAAAGTTTAGAGTGGCCGACATGGCCGCTCCCGGAGCGGAAATTACCGTTGAAGCCGAATATGCCTTTACCAAATCCATCGGTTTCGGGCTCTATAAACTCCCCGGCGCCGATGTGAACTATAATGGCTATAAAATAGCCTCGATGATGCCCTGCGTGGCCCAAAAGAAAATCGATACACCGACCACCGACGGCAACGCTGAGGTCAGCTTTACTCTTTCCGAACCGGGTGTATATGCCATTGTGCCCATGCTCAACGGCGCTGTGCAGAAAAATGCAAATGCGTCAAAGATTCTGTGCGCCCCGTTCATTCCCGTCAATGTCAACGGCTGCTCTTCAAATCTTCTCATCACTGCCGATTTCACTACCGGCGCTCCTTTTGCCGGCGTGCAGGCCGACTATATGAAGCTTGGCGGAGGTGCCAACTACACCAAGAAATACCTCGGCAAGACTGATAAAAACGGTGAGTTGAGCTACACCGCTCCTGATCATTACAATACTTGGGGAAATTATCTTCAGTTTACCTATAATAATCAGACCTATAAATTCGACCAAGGCGTGCGCGCCTACTCATTCGAGCGCAACGACAACCCGGCGCCGCAGTACGACGCCAATGTGCTTACTGACCGCAATCTCTATCATCCCGGCGATACTATCTCTTGGGCGGTGGCGATAGGTGAGCGCATAGGTGACCAGCCTGCACGGGCTTTTGCCGGTAAGAAACTTGATGTGTTTCTGTTCGACGCAAATAATAAGAAGATAGACAGCCTCGCCGTGACTACCGACGCTCTCGGTCGTGCCTACGGCAGCTTCGCGACCACGAAAGGTTCGCTCACCGGCTACTATCGTATACGGGTAGTCGACGCCGACGGTTCCCGCACCTATACCAATTCTTCGGTAATGGTGAGCGACTTCAAATTACCGACCTTCGAGGCTCAATTTACAGCTGTGGAGCGTCTTGCCGACGGTGGTGTGCGCCTCTCCGGCAAAGCGACTACTTATTCGGGCATGCCCGTTATATCAGCCAAGGTTGCTTTGACAATTGAAGGCGCTACCAGATGGCGCTGGTTTATTCCATCGGGCACGGTGATTGCCAACATGGAGACCACTACCGACGCAGCAGGTGCTTTTTCTATCGATATTCCTGCCGCCACACTCGCGACGACCACAGCTTCGGGTGAGAAATTCGACAGTTTCCAAGCAAGCGCAGTGGTGACCTCTGTCACTGCCGAAACTTCAGTGTGCAGCAAGAATTTCACCGTGGGCAAGCCCTACGTGCTTACTGCCTCGATATCCAAAACTGTGGCAGACTCCTCTTTACCCCTTTCGGTGAACTTCTTCGCCTATAATGCTGATGGCGACAACAAGCCCATCACATTCTCATGGCAACTTCTCGACAGCGATAAGAATAGTGTGCTTTCAGGCTCGACCAAAGGCGGCGAGAGCGAGCAAATCAATGTGGCTTCGCTTGCTGCCGGTGAATATTCCCTGAAGCTTATACCTGCCGACGCCACACTTGCCGACACTGTTGTCATGGCTCAAAAGGTGACTCTATATAACCTCAAGAAAAACCAAGTGCCGGCCGGCAACACTCTTTTCGTGCCGGAAACGAAGTTTACTGCCACCGGTAAGAAAGTAGAGGTGCCTGTAGGTACTTCTGAGAAAGAAGCATACGTCTATGCCATAATGCGTTGCGGCGATGATATCGCCTCGCAGCAGGTGCGCAAGATCGGTCGCGGCTTCGAGAAATTCAAATTTGACTTGCCCGATGACGCCGATAAAGCCGAAGTGTGCTTGTTTACTGTTCGCAATGGGGTTGTCGCCAGCTGTACTGTAGAACTTGTGCGGCCGGCGGCCAAAGCGCCCGAAATTATTGCAGAGAGCTTCCGCGACCGTCTTATTCCCGGCTCGTCGGAGACATGGCGCTTCCGCCTTGTCGACGGTGACGGAAACGGCATACCCGAGGCGGCTATTGTTGCCACTATGTATAATAAGGCTCTGGATCAGCTTCGCACAGGCTCGTTCGGCTCTCTCTTCCGCCTTGGCCGACGCGACGCCTCTTTGTCGCTCTCATATCTCGGTCGAAATCAATACTACTATAGCAGTGCTTGGCCTTTTGTGCTAAGCTCTGTACCCTCATTCTCTTGGCCCGATTATCTTTTCTGGGACACGTCTGATCTCGGAGGTAGCTTGAGGATACGCGGCTATGGTGCGCTCAAGATGGCGAACGCTACAGCAAAAGTAGAGATGGCAGAGAGCGCCGAGGAAGAGACCTCGGATTTTGTAACAGCATTACAAGGTGCTATGCCCGGTTTGGCTGTGTCTGACGATACTGCGGGTGCTGCTCCCGAAAAATTTGACTACCGCTTGTCGGAGGTTCTTCAGGCTTTCTGGCGTCCGGCTCTCCTCACCGACGCCGACGGCAATGTCGATATCGTCTTCACCGTGCCCAATGCCAATACCACTTGGCGATTCAGGGCCGCTGCATGGACCTCTGAGCTCGCTACGGCAAACTTTGCAGCCGATGTCCTTGCCAACAAGCCCGTGATGGTGCAGCCCAATCTGCCGCGCTTCATGCGTCAGGGCGACAAAGCCACCATATTGGCTACAGTATTCAACAACTCTGCCGATACAGCCGATGTGGCCACCACTGTAGAGATTTTCGACATCAACACCAACAAGGTAGTGATGAGCCGCAACTTCGCCAATATTATAGCACCCTCGGCCTCTGCTGTAGTGGCGCTTGATATAGAAGCCGGCGTCGACGCCTCTGCCATCGGCTATCGCGTCCGTTTGCAGGCCGGCAACTTCGCCGACGGCGAGCAGGCTGTCATCCCCGTGCTCTCAGCTGCCTCTACGGTGATTGAAAGCACTGAGTTCTACCTTAACCCCACCGACAAAGACCCCTTCACTCTTACCGTAAAGGCCTCTGACGACGCCTCTGTGACCCTGCAGTACTGCCAAAATCCCGTATGGACTGTAGTCAAAGCCATGCGTGGTATAGCCGGACGCAACGAGTCGAGCGCTACCGGTCTTGCCGGACGCCTCTTCTCGGCTTTGGCCGCCAAGTATATCGTTGAGCAGAACCCCGCGATCGCAGCCGCTATAAAGCAATGGGCTGAGAATCCGTCGGAGGAAGCCCTCGTGTCAATGCTTGAGAAGAATGAAGACCTCAAGCGCCTCCTGCTCGACCAGACTCCTTGGGTGCAGGCTGCCGCCGACAATACCCGGCGCATGGCCGCCCTTGCCGAGCTTCTTGACCCCGCCAAGGCCGACGCAGCCATCAATGCCACCGCCTCGGCCCTTGCCAAGCTGCAGAATAAGGACGGCGGCTTCCAATGGGGCGGTTGGATGAAGACCTCATCGGAGTGGACCACCGCTACTGTGCTCACCACTCTCGGCATTGCCAACTCGCTCAATATGATTCCGGCCTCGGCAGAGAATGTCACCAAGATGATTCAACCGGCCTACAGCTATCTCGAGACTATGGCCACGCAGCCCAAACGCCCCTCTACCGACGCGTCGCTGGCGCTCATCGCCACATTCTTCCCCGATGTAGATAAATCTGTTGCCGGCAGTCGCATTATCCGCAACACCGTGGCGTCTGTCGCCGCCAACTGGCGCAAGCATGGCAATTCTGACAAGGCATACGATATACTTATCCTCAACGCCAACGGCCGCAAAGCCGAGGCTGAGAAGGTGCTCGCCTCGCTCCGTCAGTTCGGCGTGGTAAAGGCCGGGATGGGTCTCTGCTTCCCCTCGGTAAGCGATATCCGCTCGTATGCCACCATCATCCAAGCCTACGCCGCCATGGGCGCGCCCGCCTCTGAAATCGACGCCATGCGTCAGTGGGTGATTGTGCAGGCTCAGGCCAACGACGACCTCGGCGCATACAATCCCGACTATATCATCGCCGCAGTACTCCTCACCGGCAGCAAGTGGACTGATGTACCCGTAGCCCAGAATGTCACCGTCAACGGCAAAGCCCTCGAAATCGGAAGCATGGAGAGCGCCACAGGATACTTCTCGCAGCGCCTCGATGGCAAGGGCAAACTTAAAATCTCTGTCACCCCCAATGGCAAGACTCCCTCTTACGGCTCTGTGGTCACCATCGACCGCCGCCCCATGAATACCATCGAGGCACGTCCCGGCCGTGACCTCTCTATCGACAAGCGCGTACTCGTTGAGCACGACGGCAACTGGGTGGAGACTGACGATTTCGCTCTTGGTGAACGTGTACGTGTGCAGCTCACCATCGTGGCAAAGCGCAACCTCGAATACATCAGTATCGACGACGAGCGCCCCGCCTGCTTCGAGCCTGTTGACCAGCTTCCCGGTTATGTCTACGACGGTGGCCTCGGCTTCTACCGCGAGAATCTCGACGCCTCCACACGCCTCTTCATCGGCTATCTGCCGCAGGGCACATACCATGTCACCTACGACATGACAGCCGCCCTTGCCGGCAGCTTCATATCAGGCATTGCCACTCTGCAGAGCCAATATGCCGCCGAGCTCACCGCCCACTCCGGCGCCGCCCGTATCAGCGTGAAGTAAATATAAGGATTGATGTATTGACAATCAATTAAAACCGAAAAATGCTCTCTCCGGAGAGCATTTTTCGTAAAAAGTGTTGTCTTGGGAGATCATTTTTGCTAACTCGCTGCCCACAACCCACCAGCCACAGCCTACCAACCTCCAACCACCAACCCCGAACTTCCGGGCGCTTTTTGGCGTTATCACTTTTGGAGTTGACAAAATGGCAGTCGTGACTGACATTATTTGTTTTGGCTCAGTTTTTGCTATAATGAAAGAAAACGAAAAAAATAACAACAAAAATATACTATCATGAAACTCAAACCGCTTGCAGACCGTGTGCTTATCCAGCCCACCGCAGCTGAAGAAGTTACCGCCCACGGCATTATCATCCCCGACGCCGCAAAAGAAAAACCTCTCCGCGGCACCGTTATCGCCGTAGGTGAAGGCACCAAAGACGAGGCTATGGTTCTCAAAGCCGGCGACGAAGTGCTCTATGGCAAATATGCCGGCACTGAGGTTGACCTTGGCGATGACAAAGCTCTTATCATGCGCCAGAACGAAGTTCTCGCTGTAATCGAAAAATAAAAACTACTACAATGGCTAAAGAAATCAAATTCAATATCGAAGCTCGCGACGAGCTCAAAAAAGGCGTTGACGCTCTTGCCGACGCTGTGAAAGTAACCCTCGGCCCCAAAGGCCGCAACGTGATTATCTCGCGTCAGTTCGGCGCTCCCCACATCACCAAAGACGGTGTGACAGTTGCCCGCGAGGTAGAACTCGAAGACGAATTCCAGAACATGGGCGCACAGCTCGTGAAGGAAGTTGCCTCAAAGACCGGCGACGACGCAGGCGACGGCACAACCACCGCCACCGTGCTCGCACAGGCTATCGTGGCAGTCGGCCTCAAGAACGTTACCGCCGGTGCCAACCCCATGGACCTCAAACGCGGTATCGACAAAGCCGTGGCTGAGGTTGTGGCAGGTATCCGCGAAATGAGCGAGGAAGTCGGCGACGACTTCAAGAAAATCGAAGACGTGGCCCGTATCTCTGCCAACAACGACGAGACCATCGGCCGCCTCATCGCCGAGGCCATGCAGAAAGTGAAGAAAGAAGGCGTTATCACCGTCGACGAGGCCAAAGGCACCGAGACCAACATAGAGGTTGTAGAAGGCATGCAGTTCGACCGCGGTTTCATCTCGCCCTACTTCATCACCGACACCGAGAAGATGGAGTGCGTCTACGACAACCCCTTCATCCTTCTCTACGACAAGAAAATCTCTAACCTCAAGGATATTCTTCCCATCCTCGAAGGCACAGCCCAGAGCGGCCGCGGCCTCCTCATCATCGCTGAAGATGTCGATCAGGACGCCCTCGCCGGTCTCGTTGTCAACCGTCTCCGCGGCAGCCTCAAGGTCTGCGCCGTCAAAGCTCCCGGCTTCGGCGACCGCCGCAAGGAAATGCTCGAGGATATCGCCATCCTCACCGGCGGCACCGTTATCTCTGAAGACAAGGGCATGAGCCTCGCCACCGCTACCATGCAGGATCTTGGCCACGCCAACAACATCACTGTCAACAAAGAGAACACCACCATCGTAAACCGCGACACCAACAAAGAACTTCTCGACGCCCGCGTTGCCCAGATTAAGGCTCAGATCGAGCAGACCAAGAGCGACTACGACCGCGAGAAACTTCAGGAGCGTCTTGCCAAGCTCGCCGGCGGTGTTGCAGTGCTCCATGTAGGCGCACCCTCTGAGGTTGAGATGAAAGAGAAGAAAGACCGCGTAGACGACGCCCTCAGCGCAACCCGCGCAGCCATCGCCGAAGGTATCGTTCCCGGCGGCGGCGTGGCATATATCCGCTGCCTCGACCGTCTTGCCAACCTCAAAGGTGCCAACGACGACGAGCAGACCGGTATCGCCATCGTAGAGCGCGCTATCGAAGAGCCTCTCCGCCAGATTGCAAGCAACGCCGGTGTAGAAGGCGCTGTGGTAGTGCAGAAAGTGCGCGAGGCTTCGGGCGATTTCGGCTACAACGCCCGCACCGACACATACGAGCACCTCATGGCAGCCGGTGTCATCGACCCTGCCAAGGTTACCCGTGTGGCTCTTGAGAACGCTGCCTCTATCGCAGGCATGTTCCTCACCACCGAGTGTGTCATTGCCCAGAAGAAAGAAGACACTCCCGCAGCTCCCGCAGCCGGCATGGGTGGAATGGGCGGCATGATGTAAGCCACCGGTTTATTAGATACATAAAAAAGAATCACCTCCGCGGAGGTGATTCTTTTTTATGTATCACTGATTTAAAGCCTTTATAATCAGACACCGAGAACAATCGCCGGGTCGATGTTAAGTTCCTTTGAGATTCTTCGGCCAATCTTGATTGTCGGCTCACACTTTCCTGAAAGAAAGTCGCAGATACGCGACGGACTCACACCAATCTTTTTAGCGAGTGCGGCCTGAGAGAGCCCCAGTTCGTACATTCTCAGTTTGAGTACATCAATGAGAGAGGGCGCGCCGATTGGATAATGAACATCCTCGTATTCTTCCACAAGGCTCGAAAGGAGATATAGCTCAATGCTGTTGGGATCATTGTCGGGAGTATCGTCATTTACTTTCTTTAGCAGCTCTTCAATGCGCCCCATCGCCCAATTATATTGAGTCTCATTTTCTATTGTTGTTTTAATTGTTTCCATAACTTTCTATATTAGTGAGGCATCTGTTATTTTATCATATTCTGCATGGGTTCCAACGAACCTTATATAAACGTATCCGTGCTTGAATTGGATTACTACAATCAAGCGAAAATCATTTCCCTTGATGTTGAAAACATAGTGTTGGTTTCCTACACTGTCCACAGAATTGAATGTCGCTCTGATGTCGGGGAAGTTCATCTAATGGCTTTTGCGGGTTTTAGTGTACCACTCTTCCAATGCTTCTTTTGCATTAGGGTGTTTGGTGTAGAAATCGACCAATGTTTTTCTTTGCAACTATATTCATGATATCGGGGCTTAAATGTGTTGTAAAATTACGAATAAAATTTTGAATTGCAAAATTGCGCCACTGAATAATGTAATATAACTGCTTTAGATTTTGAAGTTGCCGGCGGGTTTGTCGGGCTTGCTTTTTGTAGAGTAAACCGCGCGCCTTGATATCTTGGTGAAATCTATTGCTCGCGATGGATGTTGCCGGTGATTTTTAAGATATAACTGCATGCTATTTGTTAATGTAATGAAAATAAATAAGATAACATTGATTTGTGAAAAATGTTAACTTCTGTCAGTTTGCTATTAACAATTTTATTAACATTAATTAGCATATCGTTGGGGTTGTTTTATAAGAATTAATGTAACTTTGCTGACGGATTGTTTATTTTATGGCAAAATGATACAGGCTTTCGGCTTTGATTGTTAAAAGGCTGTCTATTTATGATGTTTGATGACAAGATGGGATTGGGATGGCTTGAGTCTAAAATAATCAGTTTAAATAAAATTTAATAAACGATAACACAACTCAGATACACAACAAATGCTTATGAGAAACCATTACTCAACTCTTGCTTTTGCTATTGCTTTAGCGGTAGGGGGCGGTGTGTCGTATGCCGCACCTCAGCGCATTATCATTGACGACGAGAAGCCCTTGGAAATATATGCTCTCGGCGCCTCGTCGAAGGTCGGTGTCTATAAACTCAACCCTACTGATCTGTCGAATCCCACTATTCTGGCTCGTGGTACATGGGTACAATATACCGGCTCAGGAGTCGGTGGCGGCGGTACATTCCTTGACGCTGAGACCGTAGTAGGCGTGAAATACAACTATAGCCCTTATCCATTCGAGGCTACTGCTGCCGGAACGGAAGATGGACCTTGGGCGCACAGCTACTTCGCTGCAAGCTATTATATACCCGGAAATGTATATGATATGGCCTACGATGAGACCTCGGGCGATATCTATTGCTGGTATGACGTTAATTCATTCAATAAATGCCTCGGTAAATACGACCGCGCCTCGCATACCATTACCCGCGTAGGCTCAGCCCCGTCGACCGCCGTATACGCTATTGCTATCGACGCCGACGGCCAATTGTGGGGCGTCGGTACTTACGGTATGCTCTACAAGATTGACAAGACTACCGGTGTGGCTGAGGATGTTACAGGCGGCGCAGGCTCGCGTGCCCAGTTCCAGACCAATATGCCTATGTCGGCAGCCATTGACCCTGCTTCGGGCATTATGTATATAGTAGGACGCGCAGGCAGCTACGACACATACGCCTCGATGATGAAAGTAAATCTTTCAGACTACTCTGTAGAGAATCTCGGTGCTCTCGACGGCTATTTCAACTGCCTCTATATCGCCGGCTCTTCGATTGCCGACGGCGCACCCGCACCTGCAGAGAATCTTGCCGCCGCTTTCAACGGCACCAAGACCGTCGTCACCTTTACGGCTCCCTCTCAGACACATTCAGGAGGCAAACTCAGCGGTGAACTCGACTATACCATAACTGTTGATGGCGAGGAAGTAGCCACAGGTAATGTAAACGCCGGCGAAGAGGCGAGCAAAGAACTTGACCTTGCCGACGGCACGCACGAAATCACCGTAGTGCTCAGCAACGCAGCCGGCGCCGGTAAATCTGCCAAGACTTCGGTATTCTCGGGCTTCGACGTGCCCGGCAACATCTCCGGTCTTACTGCAACTGCCGAAGGCTCGAAAGTAAGCCTCGCATGGACTGCCCCCGAAGGCGTCAACGGCGGTATCCTCGACATGAGCAAGCTCCGCTACACCGTGACCCGCGGCAGCGATGAAGTGGCTTCGGCTCTTGAAGCGACATCTGCCGACGACGAAGTCAGCGGTAACGTGAAGCAATATACCTATACGGTGACCGTAGTCTATGACGGCGCTGCAGGTCAAAGCCAAAGTGTGACGGTAATGGCCGGCGCTCCCTACGATATCCCCTACGCCCTTGACCTCAACGGCATTGAGAGTTTCGGTGAAGCAGGTGTGACCGTGCTCGACCCGAACACCGGCAACAGTGCCGCCTCTCCTACATGGTCGCTTACCAAGGTCGGCGAAGAGAACTGCGCCGTGTCATTCAGCTCACTTTATTACAACCGCAGCGAATACCTCTTCCTGCCCCCGGCAAGCTACAAGGCTTCGGCCATCTATACTTTGACATTCAAAGTAGCCGCCAGCGGCACCAACGCCTATAATCTTAAGACGGCAAAACTGCGCGTGCTTATGGCTGCCGAGCCTACTTCAGATGAAGAAGCTCTCACAGATCTTTATACCAATCCGCTCGACGATACCAAGAATTATATCGAAGTGGCTGCCAAAGCCAATGAATACGATTGGGCTGACTGCAGCGTGGAATTCACTGTTGCTGAAGACGGCGTATACAGTGTAGGTATTGAAGACTTCGCCAATTTCTATGAAAATGACGCCACAGTGGCTGTCAAAGACCTTGCCATCAGTGTGCGCTATCCCACTCCGGCCAATGTAAGCGACTTTACCGCCACTCCTCAGGCCGGCAACAACCGCAACATCGACCTGAGCTTCAAACTCCCAGCCAACGACGCCGACGGCTTCCTGCTTTCGACACTCTCGAAGGTTGATATCTACCGTGGCTCTGAGCTGATCGCCACCCTTACTGAAGACCTCACCCCCGGCACCACTAAGACCTATACCGACGAGATGGCTCCTCGCGGCTACAGAAGCTACCATGTTGTGGCATTCAACGGCAACGCAGCCTCAGGTGCTGAATACGCTACTGTGATGAGCGGCTATCTCAACAACCTCATGATTACCTCAGTCTCCTTGTCGGAGTCAGTGATACCGGTCGACGGCGTGGGTGAACTTAAGGTGACGGTGAAGAACGACGGTTTCGAGCAGGTTCTCTACGGCTCTTACGATGTAGTGCTTCTCTGCGACGGTGAAGGCGCTGACTATCAGACCGGCTCGGCTGTAAAATCAGATCAGGAGACCGACTTCGTATTCGACATCTGGTGGACTCCCGAATCTCCTGCCAAGGCCACTTATAAAGCGGTGATTGTATTCGACGGCGATGAAAACAGCGCCGACGACAGCTCCGAGGAAGTAGAAGTTGAATTCGAACCCGCACCTACCGGAGTCACCGACATCGCAGCTGCCGGTGTAACCGTGAAAGCTGCAGCAGGCGTAATCACCGTAGCAGGTGCACAGGGCATGAATGTCAATGTATATGCTACCGACGGCACTCTCGTAGAGACTACAGCCTCAGCTTCTGCAAGCTACACCACCCGTGAGCTTCCCGCCGGCGTATATATCGTCGTTGCAGGCACACAGACATTCAAAGTAGCAATCTAAATCGAATAAGCTTAATATCTATCATATCTGCCGGGCGAGCAAGCCCGGCAGATAATATGTAACCAAACCTAATTTATGAAAAAAACTACTATCGCCGCATTGGCACTCGCCCTTCCAGCTCTTGGAGCGATGGCAGTGGTGCCTAAGGAAGAAGCGCCCGTAGCCGGGAAAGCCGCACCTGTGTTCAGCAAACAGCTCGCAGCATCCTTGTATGCCCCCCGCGCAGCTGCCGACAGCGAAAATAAAAACAGTTTCTTCGAGGGATTCGAAGGTCGCGACCCGGCTGCTTACGGCAACGTGGCTAACCGTTGGCTCCCCGCAGGCTGGTCGGAATTCAGCCGCAAGGATAATGCCCATGTAGGCAACAACGAGGCCAAATGGGACCTCACATGGCTCACTTTGAGCAATGAGACTACCGGCAGTATCCCCAGCCAGTTCGCTACCACAGCATACTCCGGCGATTGCTTCGCATTCATCATGTGCGATGTGATGTGGGCTGAGAAAGAAGGCCCCAACCTCGAACAGGATGAGTGGCTTGTGACTCCGGCTGTGACTCCCGCCGCTGAGGAGTGGTTCTATTTCAAACTGCAGTTCCGTCCCGGATGGTGTCTCTACAACCGCGAGACTGGCGATTTCACCGGCGAGAACAATCTTCTCGAGGTATACGCTACCGAAGGCGAGGGCACCTCTGAATCTGAATGGACACGTGTATGGAGCCTCAAGGATTATATCCTCGCAAACTATACCACTGCCGATCTGGTAACTGATATGACTTCTTATGACCACAACGGTTATGAGCCTATCTTCGTAAACGTATCGCAATATTTAGGCAAAGAGATCAAGCTGGCCTTCCGCTTTTTCGGCGTCAACGGCCAGGGTATGGCTCTTGATGATGTGGCTCTCGGTATTCCTATGCCCAAGCCCTCATATACCTTGCCCTCGGGCTTCTTCAAACAGCAGTCGCTCACCCCGACAATGGACGAAATCGACGGCGACTATCGCTTGCTGATTCCCTTCGGCGCCGAGGCTACATGGACCAACACTTCAGAAGATATCCTCACAAGCGAGTGGACTTACGCTACCGCCGACGGCTCTTCTGCCACTTCTGAGGCTAAACATCTCACCACCCCGGCCTACGCATTAGGTCAGAACTATGCCGCTCCCGTGCTTACCGGCCGTTTTGAGAGCCGCTCTGCCGACTATCAGACACCTTATTCGACTATGCAGGCCGGCGGTCGCCTCTACGGTAAAGGTAAACATGGCTACGAAGGCCCCCTCGGCGTGGCTCACTATGATTACCTTGACCCCACAGGCTCACTCGCAATCAGCTCTTCTACAATCGGTCTTCACGCCGACACCGACAACCAGTGGGAAATGCTTCTCGGCCGTCTTCCCGAAACCCTTGATGTGCTCGGCATGGGTTGCCTCTATCCTGCCACAGATGTTCCCTACGGCTTCGACTATGTAGACGTTACTGCCAAAGTGATGGGCGATGAGAACGGTAAGCTTTCTGAAGAGACTGCATTTGCCGTTACAGTCTTCCGCCTGCCTGATAATGAATATGAAGAGATTGCCACAATCCTCGGTCAGGGCGTGCTTACCGGTGCCGATATCAACGCCTCTGACGTTATAGAGGTGGGTAATTATAAGAACCTCCGCTTCATGCTCGACGTTCCTGTTACTGCCGAAGGCGATCTTCTGGTGCTGGTCACCTCTCTCAACCTCGGTGCTGATGAAGATGGTATCGTAATTCCCTACATGAAGTCGAAAGACGACAAGATCTACGGTAACTCAGTAGTATATATGATGGTATACGAGAGCGAGGAGAACGGCGGTATCTACGATACTTTCTATAACCTCAACGCATATCCTTTCTCAGAAGGTCATTTCGCAGGTCTTCTCATGACTCTCGGCGCAAGCTATTCTTACATGGAGGCTGTCAACGGTGCCGACGCTGATGTCGTGATACCTTACACCGGCGGCACACATACTCTCGACGTGCGCGCAATGTATGCTCCCGAGTCTTGGGCTGTAACCGCCAATGGCGTTACCAAAGCCGACTGGATTTCCCATGCAGCCGAAGCCAAGGCCGGCGAGACCGATGTCTACACCACAACCCTTACATTTGCTGAGAACACATCTGTAGAGCCCCGCGATACTGATGTATACGTTGCTCAGGCAGGTTCGCGCGTGAAACTGCACGTAGTGCAGGAAGGCGCTCCCTCAGGTGTGGCTTCTGTTGCCGCTGCCGATGTCACCATCCGCGTAGAAGGCGGTGACATCGTTGTGACCGGTGCTCAGGGTACAGCCGAGGTTTACAATGCCGCAGGTGCATTGGTTGCTTCTGCCCTTGTCGACGGCCGTACTGTTATCCCGGCTTCTCATCTGGCCAAGGGTGTCTACATCGTACGAGCAGGCGAAGTAAGCGCCAAGATTGTTAAATAATAGCAATGACTTTAGATTAGTGTGATATATCAAGCCCTCGGCAGAGACAGCAGAGTCTTTGCCGGGGGTATTTTTATCTAAAAATCAGGAAAGATGAACTATAAGATGATAGCCGCCGCCTTTGCCATGGCTGCCTCGGCAGTTACCGGCGCGTCGGCCTACGATTTCGTGCAGGGCGGTGTTTACTATAACATATTGTCGAACACGTCAACCCGCAAGACTGTGGCTCTTACCTACTTCACCACCAATCCCGACGCCAGCGGCTACGTGAGCACCTACCGCGGTGATGTGGTGATACCCGCTCAGGTCAGCTACAATCTGCAGACATTCAATGTCACTCAGGTAAGCGACCTTGCCATGTTCAACAATCAGGGCCTCTACAGCCTTGTTCTCCCCGAGGGCGTCAGCTCCATCGGCAGTCAGGCTTTCAGCCACTGCTACTCACTCTATGATATCTCGCTGCCCTCTACTGTATTCCGTATCGCCGACTACGCTTTCGAATATTGCGAGGACCTCACCTCAATCACTCTCCCTGCCGCTTTGGGCGATATGGGCGACGGCGTATTCCAGCAGTGCTTTGGCCTTGCTGAAATCAATGTCGATGAGGCCAACAGTGAATATGTGTCGATAGATGGCGTGCTCTACAGCGGAAAGGGTAGTGCTGCCGGCTTGTATATGCTCGCTTATCCGGGTGGAAAACGTGCTAAGTCATTTGTCATGCCCGACAATGTCTACGAAATCGACAGCTATGCTCTGAGCGCCAACCTCAATCTGGAGAGCATAACTCTCAGCCCGGCCCTTTCGCGCATACCCTCATTCACTTTCTCTGAGTGCGAGTCGCTCGCTGAAATCAATGTGGCCGAGGGCAATAAGAATTTCAAAGGTGTTGACGGTGTGCTTTTCAATGCCGACGGCACTCTCTTGGTGCAGTATCCCGTAGCTCGCGAGGGCATTGAATATGAAGTACCCGAAGGCGTTGAGACTATCGGCGACGCTTCTTTCAATCAGGCATATTTCCTCACCGACCTCGTTTTCCCCTCGACTCTCAAACTCGTTGAGGAGCTGGCTTTCTATGGCGTGCGGAGCATTCGCAGCGTCACCTGTATGGCAACCGTACCCCCGAAAGGACTTGACTCTTCCCTGATTCAGATGGGTGGCATATTTGACTCGTCGGTCTACAAATATGGCGAGCTCTATGTCCCCGCTGAGGCCGTAGAGGCATACAAGGCCGATCCCGACTGGGGTCGCTTTGCCAAGATATATGCTATCGGTGAAGCAGGTATCGATGAAATCGAGGAGACTGCCGCTCCGGCTGAATACTTCGGTATTGACGGCCGCAAGGTAGAGAAACCTGCCGGTGGCCTCTACATCGTCCGCCGCGGCACTGCCGTAACCAAGGAATTGGTAAAATAAATTAAGCTTCGCTTGCGAAGCTTGAATAATACAAGCGCCTGCACCGGAGCAACTCCCGGCGCAGGCGCTTGCTTGTTTCTATTCCAAACTTATTTCAGCCTAAACCGTGCGAAGGGCTTGCAGCGGCTGTCGGGGCCTGCGAATACATCGAATTCTCCCGGCTCGGCTACATATTCGAGGTCGGCGTTGTAGAATTTGAGCGACTCCACCGTGATGGGGAAAGTGACAGTCTTGGACTCGCCGGGTTTGAGTGATATGCGCTCGAAGTGCTTGAGCTCCTTTACCGGGCGTGCTATCGACCCTACAAGGTCGCGGAGATAGAACTGCACGATTTCGTCGGCCTCGCGGCTGCCGGTGTTGCGCACAGTCACAGAGGCGAGGATACTTCCGTCGGCACTCATCTCCGACGCGGATATCATCGGGTCGGAGTATTCAAATTCGGTATAGCTCAGGCCATAGCCGAAGGGATAGAGTGCACCGTTCATCACATCGAGATAGTTCGATTGGTACTGCCAGAAAGTAGGGCGGTCATCCGGCACGGGGCGGCCTGTATTGAAGTGGGCATAATAGATGGGTATCTGGCCCTCGTTGCGCGGCATGGTTGCAGTGAGCTTGCCCGAGGGGGCGACGTCGCCGAATACCACATCGCAGATGGCATCGGCCGCCTCGCTGCCGCCAAACCATACATTGAGAATGGCCGGCACGTGCTCGCTCTCCCAAGTCAGCACCGTCGGGCGTCCGGCGAAATTGAGCATTAC
>CAJTWH010000001.1:18883-308325 GCA_910579995.1 uncultured Muribaculaceae bacterium
CACCGGCTTGCCTGTGGCGACCAGCGCTTCGAGGAGGCGCTGCTGGGTGTCGGGCGAAATTGAGCATTACCACCGGCTTGCCTGTGGCGACCAGCGCTTCGAGGAGGCGCTGCTGGGTGTCGGGCAAGGTGAGCATGGAGCGGCTTGCCGATTCGCCGCTCGATTCGGAGGCCTCTCCCAAGGCCGCCACTATCACATCAGCCTGTTCTGCCGCTGCAAGGGCTTCGGCGAGCAACTCATCTTCGCTGCGCGGGTCGCGCATGGTGCGGCCGAATACGGCGCCCTCCTCGCGCTTTGGGTCGGCATATAGATTCGAGCCCTTGGCCACGAGAATCTCGGCCTTGTCGCCTACAGCGTCGCGGAAGCCGTCGGCCAAGGTTTTCATTGACTTGTAGTTGGCGAAGAAAGCCCATGTGCCGGTGAGGTTCTGCGCGCTGTTGACAAGCGGGCCGATAAGCGCAATCTTGCCTTGCTTCTTCAAGGGCAACAGATTGTTGTCGTTTTTGAGCAGCACGAAAGTCTCGGCGGCTATGCGGCGTGCCTCGGCGCGGTTGGCAGGGGTGTAGATATCCGTTTTCTCGCGGGCGACATCGTTATATTTATAAGGATTGTCAAAGAGCCCCAACTTGTATTTGGCTTCAAGGATAAGGCGCACGCAGCGGTCAAGGCGCTCTGTTGAGATAGCTCCGCTTTCTACGGCTGTCTTCATGTTGGCGAGGAAATCCTTGGTCACCATCGCCATGTCGGTGCCGGCGTTTATCGCTCTTGGAAGGTTTTCCGACATATCGCCCACGCCGTGTACGGCCATTTCATCAATCGATGAATAGTCGGTGACAACGAAGCCGTCGAATCCCCATTCTTTACGCAGCACGTCGGTGAGCAGCCACTTGTTGGCCGTAGCCGGCACTCCTTCGACGAGGTTGAACGACGACATGAAGCTGCCCACGCCCTCGTCAACAGTAGCCTGATAGGGCAGGAAATAATCATTATACATGCGTTGGCGGCTCATGTCTACGGTATTGTAGTCGCGTCCGGCCTCTACTGCACCGTAGAGGGCGAAGTGCTTCGTGCAGGCCATGATTTCATCCTTGGCCTCCATATTCTTGCCCTGATATCCGCGCACCATCGCCTTTGCCACCTGAGCACCCAGATATGGGTCTTCACCGGCACCCTCGGCCATGCGCCCCCAGCGGGGGTCGCGGCTGATGTCTACCATCGGAGAGAAAGTCCAGCATATACCTGCGGCCGAGGCCTCCGAGGCGGCAATCCGTGCCGAGCGCTCGATGGCGTCCATATCCCATGAGCACGACATCGCAAGAGGAATCGGGAAAATAGTCTCGTAGCCATGGATTACGTCCATGCCGATGAGCAGCGGTATGCCGAGGCGGCTTTGCTCCACCGCCGTCTTCTGCAGGGCGAGAATCTTTTCGGCACCCTTGACGTTGAACGTACCGCCGATTTCGCCTTTGGCAGCCGCGGCTCCTATGCGGCTCTTCATCGGTTGGCCGGTGATGATATCGTCGCCGCCGGGCAGGTTGAGCTGGCCGATTTTCTCTTCAAGAGTCATCTGCGAGAGCAGGCTGTCGATAAATTTATCCATACGTGCTTGGCCCGAGGCCGAAGCTCCCAGCGCCATGAGGGCGCCGCAGAGCAGTGATATGTGTCGTTTCATGGTCTGAGATTGGTTAGATGTGCTTTTATGGCGGGGGAGGGGGCTATGCTGTCGGCCTTGATGAGCAGACTCTTTGCCTCGTCGCAGTCTCCCAGCAGCGACGCGAGCGCTATCATGGCCGGTGCGTAGCCGGGGTCGGCAGCGAGAGCCTGACGCCATGTTGCCTCGGCTTGGTCGCGGCTGCCGCAGTAGAGCAGTCCCCATGCGAGAGCGTCGAGATACTCGGGCGAGTCGGAGCGGCCTGCGAGCAGGATATTGGCATAGCTCACCATCTTTTCGCCGTCTCTCCGCCGGATATAGAAGTCGAGAAGACGTGCGGCCACAGGGCGCCGCAGATATGGCATGGCCGAGGCGATGTCTTCAAGGATAGCGGGGTAGAGTGCATAGCCCTCCGCTTGGCGCAGCGAGCATTGGAGGCTGTCGGTCAAGGCTCCGAAAGGCACGCCCGCTCCGAGTGCCCGCTCTACCGCCTTTGGCACTGCCGCTGAATCGCCGCGCATGGCGGCTGCTCCTATCAGACGGGCATGGGCGCCGGTGTCTGTAGGGTCGGCGTCGGTGACCAAGCCGGCAAGAGCCTGCGCCGACGCCCACTCACCGGCGGCAAAAGCGCGGAGCGCGCGGCGCTCAAGAGCCTCGGGCTCGGCTGCGAAGGCTGACACCGTCAGCAAAAGAGATGATATGATGATGTGGAATCGCATTATTGTCAAATTTCTGCGAAGATAATAATTTATAGTGTCAAAAGCAAATAAGCGCGGCGGGATAAAATAAATTTGCTGAATTGAGAAATTGTTTGTAACTTTGCAATGCTTTATAAGTCGTTTGCCATATCCTTAGACCTATTAATTATTTACGCATTCCCCAAAAAAGATCTAAGTCAAGGCAATAAACGGCACGGCATGTCAACGTCGCGACGACAGTCGATAGCCCTGTCAACAAGGCTTTTAAAGAAATAAGTAAGTATGATATAATCTCTATGCACATGAGTCTGTAAAGCGACTCCTTGAATCACAAAACATGCCTTTTGGCTTAGGTCCTGACGCGTTGCTGAAACGGGAAAGGGCTTTTTTTTGCCCCTTGCCGCTACAGACTTGCAAACATTAAATTTTTTAGGTAACTTTGTCGGATATCTATATTCGCATGCGATGGATTTTAAATTGAAATACATATTGGCAGGCTTTGCGTTGATGGTTGCTGTGGTTGCGTCCGCCGCTACCGCCGGACGCACATCGGAGTTGCGCGACAGCCTCGAGCGCGTGTTGCCGCAGCAGACTGCCGCCGAAGACCAAATAAACACACTTTATAATATATACGACCTGAGCACTCGGCAGGAAGACCGCGTGAGCGCGTTGAGGCGGCTTTATGCCGTGGCCGACTCCTACGACCGCGCCAACGTGCAGTTCGACGTGCTCACTCATCTTGCCAATCTTCTGCGCGACAATATGCAGGCGCTCGAGGCCATCAAGGCTGAGCTCGACAAGTTTGTGGACTCCGACCGCCAGCGCGAGGTGAAGCTCTTTGTGGATATGTCGATTGTAGACCTCGAACTGAAGGATAATGAAGACGACGACAGCCGCCTCGAGAGTCTCTTCAAGCGCGAGAACTTCAGCACACCCACCGACCCCTACGACCATGCCCTGATGTTGTTTACCCTCTGCTCTATACTCTCAAAGTCGACAAGCGGCGAGCTCCTCGAGCAATATATGAACCGTCTTGAAGAGGTGATCGAGAAGTTGCCTCTGCCCTCCGGCTCGGTGCGCAACTTCATCTATACGCGTGCGGCGCCGGTATTCACCAACAATCATAACTACCGTAAGGCTGTGGAGATTGATAAGAAACTCATAAATGTAATCGACTCTCTGAGCACATCTTACTATCATCAGGGCCGCCCCTACCGTAAACTCAATACATCACGTTTTACATGCTACCGTCGTCTGCTGGCGAATTATCAGGGACTTACCCGTCAGGAAGTAGAGAGCATTTACGCAAAGATTCAGGATCTTGCCGCCGAAGATTCGCGCATAGCCTCTGATATAGTCAATGTAGAGCGCACGAATATCTTCTATAGCCTCGCCACCGGCCGCTATGATGAGGCCATCGCCATTATCAAACGGCAGATCGACAATCCGGCCAATAAGGCTTACCGCTTCTATTTCCTGTCGGCGCTCGTTGAGGCCGCCGAGAAAGTGGGCGACAAGCCGACTCTGCTCGAAGCCTCGATTGAGCTCAACAAGTTGCTGCGCGACGAGATTGAGCGCCGGGCTCTCGAGCGCTACCGCGAGCTTGAGATTATCTATGATGTCAATACCCTCAAGGAAGCCAATGCTGCCGCGGCCTCGGCACACGAGGAGTCTAAGATACGCACCGAGCGCATTTTTGCGATTTTTCTGGGGGCGGCAGTTGTTGTGTTGATCATACTCCTTGTAATGCTCGTGCGGAGCAACCGCAAGAAGAGTATGCTTGCAAAGCACCAGCAACGCACTTCCGAACGCCTGCGCCGCGAGCGCAACGAGCTCAAACTCGCGCAGGAAGAGCTTATCACTGCCCGCGACAAGGCTAAAGGCGCCGATAAACTGAAGACAGACTTCATCAACAACATGAGCCATGAGGTGCGCACACCCCTTGCTGCGATTGTGGAATACTCTAAGGTGATTGTCGACTGTGTGCCCGAGGAAAAGAACGGATATCTGCAGCGCTTCGCCAATATCATCGAGCTCAACGCCAAGCTCATCATGACCCTGCTCAACGATGTACTCGACATAGCCTCGCTCGAGCACAACAACATGTCGCTCGACTGCAAACCCGTCGGGGTATATGACATGTGCATATTTGCCCTCGATAATCTCTTTGAGAAAGAGGGCTTTACAAGCAAGGGTGTAGAGGTGCTTTTCAACACAGCCAAGCAGACCGACATGATAGTGGAGACCGACCGTCAGCGCGTGGCTCAGGTGCTGATGAATCTGCTCAACAACGCCGACAAATTCACCGAAAAAGGCCGTATAACGCTGAACTTCAAATACGACGATATCCGCGAGATACTGACATTCTATGTAGAAGACACCGGTATCGGCGTGCCGCGCGGGCAGGCAGAGAACATATTCTCGCGCTTCCGCAAGCTCGACAACACCGCTCCCGGCTGCGGCCTCGGCCTCTATATATCGCGCCTGCTGGCCAAACTTCTCGGAGGCGAGGTCAAACTCGACACCGACTACCGCGGCGGCGCCCGCTTCATATTCTCAATCCCCGCCAAGGTCTGACAATGCGCTTGGGGAGGATTGGAATATTCTTTGTCGGGGTGGCGCTGATGGTGGCGGCTGCGGCGTGCAGCTCTACCAAGCATGTGCCGCAGGGCCAATATCTGCTCGACAAAGTGAAGGTGGAGGTCGACGACCGCGGCGATGTCAAGGAGACGGAGCTCTATAACTTCCTGCGCCAGACGCCAAACCACCGTGTGCTCGGCTTCGCCAAGCTGCAGCTTGCCACCTACAGCCTCTCGGGCCGCGACAGCACAAAATGGTATAACCGATGGCTGCGCAGGGTAGGGCAGGCGCCGGTGATCTACGACCACTCGCTCACCGAGGCCTCATGCCGCCAGTTGCGCCTCGCCCTTGTCAACAGCGGCTATCTCGACGCCCGCGTCGAGGCCGACACCGTGAGCCACGGAGCCCGCATGGACGTAGACTACCATATCATCGCCGGCGAGCCTCACCGCATTGCAGCCCTCGACTATAATATCTCCGACAAGGCCGTGCGACATCTTGTGATGGCCGACACTGCCGCCGGGCTCATACACCCCGGCATGTTGCTCGACCGCAATGCCCTCGATGAGGAGCGCGGACGCATTACCCAACTGCTACGCAATGCCGGCTATTACGATTTCAACCGCGAGTATATCAACTATACCGCCGACACCATCGCCGGCAGCAAGCTCGTGGGGCTCACCCTCAACCTGCATACACCGGCCGACAAGCCCGGCGGGCACACGGCACTCGCCTCGCTTGCCGACAGCCTCGGGCTCAGCGCCGCGCGCCATCACCGATATGATGTGCGCAATGTCACTTTCATGCTCGCCGACCCCGAGACTGCGGCGCGGCTCGACACTGTCGACTACAACGGCATAAAGTTTGTATATGGCGCTGACCGCTATATACGCCCCAAGGTGCTCGACGAGATGTGCCTGCTACAGCCGGGCAAGGCATACAGCGCCACCGATGTGGAGCGCACCTACGAGGCTCTGGGGCGCCTCGCCATCATACGCTACATCAATATAGACATGACACCCGCCGGAGCCATCGGCGACACCGGTTTGCTCGACGCCACCATACATCTTGCCCGCAACAAAAAGATGACAGCCTCGGTAGAGCTCGAAGGCACCAACTCCGAGGGTGACTTCGGCTTCGGCCTCGGCCTCACCTACCAGCACCGCAACCTCGCCCACGGCTCCGAAATGCTCACCACCAAGCTGCGAGGCTCATACGAGAGCCTCTCGGGCAACTTGGACGGCCTCATCAACAACCGCTATACCGAGTTTGCCGGCGAGGTCGGTGTCACGCTGCCGCGCTTCGAGTGCCCCTTCCTGTCGAAGTCGTTCAAGCAGAAGCGCCTTGCCTCTACCGAATTTTCTTTCTCTGCCAACTATCAGGAGCGCCCCGAGTACACACGTATTATCCTCGGCACGGCATGGAAATGGCAATGGCAGCAGCAGCGCGCCGACTATCTGCGCCGCCAGACCTACGACCTCATCGACATCAACTATGTGCGCCTGCCGCGCTCTACCATCAACTTCATCGACGAGATAGCACCCACCAACCCTCTGCTGCGCTACAGCTACGAAGACCATTTCATCATGCGCATGGGCTACACATTCTCGCGCACCAACCGCCGCATGCCCTCGGCTACGGTCAATGCCCGCGCCGTGCAGCCATACGTCACAAGTCTGCGCCTGTCGGTGGAGATGGCCGGCAACCTGCTCTACGGTATCTCGAATATGATACGCCAGAAGAAGACCGACGGCGTATACAAAATCTTCGGCATACAGTATGCCCAATATGTAAAGGGTGAGGTTGACTATACTTATACGCGCAATTTCAACACCCGCAGCTCCCTCGCCCTCCACGGCGGCTTCGGCATAGCCTACCCCTACGGCAACTCAAGCATGGTGCCATTTGAGAAGCGCTTCTATGCCGGCGGCGCCAACGGCGTGCGCGGTTGGGGCGTGCGCACCCTCGGCCCGGGCGCCTACGACGCCAAGAACTCCGTCACCGACTTCATCAACCAGTGCGGCGATATCCGCCTCGACCTCAGCATTGAATACCGCGCCAAGCTCTTCTGGGTGCTCGAAGGCGCGCTCTTCCTTGACGCCGGCAATATATGGACCATAAAAGACTATCCCAACCAGCCCGGCGGTCAGTTCAAGTTCGACAAATTCTACAAGCAGATAGCCGCGGCCTACGGCCTTGGCGTGCGCCTCGACTTCACCTACTTCCTGCTGCGCCTCGACCTCGGCTTCAAGGCATACAACCCGGCCATGAATCAGGAGCGCTGGCCGCTGATACATCCACGCTGGGGCCGCGACGCCAACTTCCACTTCGCCGTGGGCTACCCATTCTGATACCCGTTTGACTATGAAATCATATATCATCTTCGACCTTGACGGTACACTTCTCAACACTATCGACGACCTTGCCGCCGCCACCAACCATGCCCTCAAGACCATGGGCTTCCCCCCTCACGGCCTGTGGGTATACCCCAACATGGTGGGCAACGGCGTGCGCAAGCTCATTGAGCGCGCCCTCCCCGACGACCAGCGCTCCGAGAAGACCATCAACGACGCCCTCGCCCATTTCAAGGAATACTACGATGGCCATTGCTGCGACGCCACGCAGCCCTATCCCGGTATCCCCGAGTTGATTGCCGACCTCACCGCCCGAGGCCTCAACCTCGCCGTGACATCCAATAAATATGAAGAGGCTGTCACCCGCATTATCGCCCATTACTTCCCCGACGCCAATTTCCGCGCCATCCTCGGCAATGTCGACGGCATGCCGCGCAAGCCCGACCCCTCGATAGTGTTCAAAGCCCTCTCTATGTGCCCCACGCCCAAGGCCGAAGTGCTCTATGTGGGCGACTCGGGGGTGGATATGGAGACGGCGCGCCGCGCCTGCGTGGAGTCGTGCGGAGTGTCATGGGGTTTCCGCCCCATCGTAGAGCTTCAGAAAGCATACGCCGACCATATAATATCAACTCCGGCGCAGATTCTCGACCTTATCGACAAATAATTGCGTCATCGCGCAAGTAAAAGTGTTAAAATTTGAGCCAAAAGTAATTTTTATGCCAAAAAGTTTTGCACTTTGCAAAAAAGCGTATAACTTTGCCACGTCAAGCACCCGGTATTGAGTGCGGTTTTCTTATTCTCCTCCCCCTCAGAGCTTAAACGAATCTATCAATAAACCAAATTTAGATAATATGAAAAAACTCTACACATTGCTACTGGCCGCCGCTGTGACCCTCTCTGCCGCAGCCGCAGCGCCTTTGCAGTCGTTGCGTCAAGCAACTGCTCCTGTGAATCCTGTTCAGTTCAAGGAATATAACACAAAGGCAAATGCTACCATCGATGTTGAGAAACTTAGCTCAACCTTAGCTAAAGCGGAAGCCGAGGTAAGCTCACGTGCCGTTGAATATCCTTCATTCGACCGCAAGTATATGTTGCTCTCTACACAGACTCCTGAAGCCACAGTAGTAGATGCTGCTCCTTGTCATCTCTATGAGGACCCCGACGCACCCGGCGCAGGACTCTTCTATCTTGAGAATTTCATCATGCAGAACACTAATAAAATTGAGTGCACATTTGATCCTCAGGATGTGCAAGGAACAACTTACATGTTCCTCACTATACCTTCCGGTACAGTTCTGTTCTCGCAAAATGGAATGGATTATAAATTACGTTTTCTCGCTTATGACAGCGAAGGAAATCCCGGCTTATATACTGATGATATAGAGTTTGTACTCTTCCCCAACGGCCAACTTGTTTATCCCTACGAAAATTGTGGTATCGCATATATCACAGATAATTATTATGGATCTTGGATTTGCGATCCCACTATGGTAGAGATTAACGGCTCTTATAAGTCAGAGGATATGTCTGATTATAATGCTTCAACGGGCCAGGCTACCTATTCTACATTTGAGTGTGATGTATACGGTGAGTATTCTTCTGAATATGGTATGTTGCTGATTGCGAACTTCGACGGTTATGGTTCGACAATATCAGGTGTCGTGGATCTTGATGCCAAGACTGTTTCTGTACCTTCTCAGTATATCACCTCATTCAGACCTTATCAGACTGAACAGATTTGGGCTGATGCTCATATCGCAGGCCTAAGTTCTTCAGCAACAACTCTCGATCCTATGTTGTTGGAACTTGCCTCAGTAGATGGTAAGACAAAGGTTACAGGTGAGGGCGCTCTCTTGGTCGTTCCCGCAAATGAAGAGCTTAATGCGCTGTATCCTAATGACGGATGGAACAAATTGCAGCTTTTCAGTGATCTCTATGATATCGAGATTACCCTCGACTTTGAGATTCCCGGGCTTGCTTCAAGTGGTATCGAAGAGACTGTTGTCAGCGACGAAAACGCTCCCGTTGTTTACTACAACCTTCAGGGTGTTCGCGTAGAGAATCCTTCTAACGGCCTCTACATCAAACGTCAGGGCAACAAAGCCACCAAGGTCCTCGTGAAATAATCACTTTCACAATTACATACAAGAGCCGCTCCCGCCCAGCAGGAGCGGCTCTTTCTGTATAATCCCGCCGCGCGTTGATGATTTTTTGATATGCTCACGCGCCTCGGCGCGTCGCAAGAGGCTTGGCGGGCCTGTCATTTTTTTTTTTGCGGCATTGCGGATTTTTGACTAATTTTGCGCACAAATAACCAACTATAATTCAACATTATGACTTATCGCAGTCTGACAGAAACAGAAATATCGGCTCTTAAAGCCAACGGGTGCGACGGCAACTGGGCCGGCGTCAGTGTGGCAGAGGGCTTTGACCCCTCGCGTCTTCACAATGTAGTATTTTCGGGCGAAGTGCGCCTTGGCCTCGCCGACGGTGTGCTTCATCTGCCCTGCGGCATAGAGCGCCGCCACGGTATCAGCAATGCCACTCTCCACAACGTGAGCGTAGGCAACGGCGTGTATATCAACAATATCGCCAATTATATAGCCAACTACGACATCGCCGACGGTGCGGTGATTGAGAATGTAGACTGCATAGAGGGCACACTCAAGAGCACATTCGGCATAGGCACTGAAGTGTCGGTGCTCAACGAGACCGGTGGCCGCGAAGTGCCCATCTACGAGCGCATGTCGGCCCAGACAGCCTACCTCATCGCCATGTACCGCAACCGCCGCAGCATGATAGAGCGCCTTGTGACCATGATAAAAGTCCATGCAGGCACATTCTATGGCCGCCGTGGACGCATAGGTGCTTCGGCAGTGGTGCTCAACAGCGGCACCATCACCGACGTCAACATCGGCGACTATGCCCATGTCAACGGTGCCACCCGCCTTGCCGACGGCACCATGACCTCATCGAAGAGCGACCCCGTCAAGGTCGGTCGGGCAGTCATTGCCGAAGGCTTTGTATTCGCTGCCGGCGCGCGTGTCGACGACGGCGCTGTCATCCATCACTGCTTCATCGGTCAGGCCACACATCTCACCCACCTCTTCTCGGCGCACGACTCGCTCTTCTTCTCCAACTGCGCATGCGAGAACGGCGAGGCTGCCGCTATCTTCGCCGGCCCCTATACGGTGACCATGCACAAGTCAAGCCTCTTGATCGCCGGCATGTTCTCCTTCCTCAACGCCGGCTCGGGCTCAAACCAGAGCAACCACATGTATAAGCTCGGCCCGATACATCAGGGTGTGGTAGAGCGCGGCTCCAAGACAACGAGCGACTCATATATCCTGTGGCCGGCCAAAATCGGAGCGTTCTCGCTCGTGATGGGCCGCCATGTCAACCACCCCGACACCTCGCGCCTGCCCTTCTCATATCTTATCGAGAACCGCGGCGAGTCGTTCCTCGTGCCGGGTATCAACATCCGCAGCGTAGGCACCATCCGCGACGCCCAGAAGTGGCCGCGCCGCGACAAGCGCAAGACTCCCGCGCGCCTCGACAATATCAACTTCAACCTCCTGAGCCCCTACACCGCCGGCAAAATGCTCGACGGCATAGACCTGCTCAACCAGCTCGAGCGCACCGCCGGCCTCACCGCCGAGCGCTTCGCTTTCCAGACCATGACCATCGACGCCCACGCCCTCCGCAAAGGCCGCAAGCTCTATGGCATGGCTCTCGACAAATTCATGGGCAACACGGTGATCAGCCGCCTCGGCCTCGATCCCATCGCCGATGAAGCCGAGCTTACACGCCGCCTCACCCCCACGGCCAAAGCCGGAGCAGGGCAGTGGGTCGATGTCTGCGGCCTCTTCGCCCCCAAGAGCGAGGTCGACGCCATCTGCGACGAAATCACCGACGGCACACTCGACAGCGTCGACGCCATCGAGGCCCGCTGGAAAGAACTCCATGCGCAGTACTACGATATGGAGTGGACATGGGTGGCCGACATCATGGAGTCATGGTATGGCAAACCCGTCGAAGCTCTCACCCGCGACGATATCCGCACCATCATAGAGCGCTGGCTCAAGAGCGTTACGGCACTCAACGACATGCTCCTCGACGACGCCCGCAAGGAATACAGCCTTAAGTCGCGCACCGGTTTCGGTATCGACGACCCGGCTATGAGCGCCGATGACGACTTCACCAGCGTCCGCGGCAGCTACGAGGCCGATCCCTTCGTGGCCATGGTAAACGAGCACACAGCCAAGAAGACCGCCCTCGCCGGCCGCGCCCTCGCCCAGCTGGGCTGAGAAAGGTTGGTGGGCTGTGGGTGGTAGATTGGTAAAACCAATTCGCTGCCCACCACCGACCGCCCACCCCAACCCACAACCTCGTGCACAGATGTAAAGGCGTCCGCAGGAGGCCGATTTTTCAGTAGCCGCTTATACCGGAGCGCAGCGGAGGTATATGCGGTTAAGAAAATATCCATTTATTTAGGGCGTTCGCAGAACGCCGGTTTACTGCGAATTATCCGTAAATCGGCCTCCTGCGGACGCCTTTCCCATTTGCAACAACTCTGACCGCATACACCTACGCTGCGCTACGGTGTAAGCGGCTACTTGTAAATCCGCGTTCTGCGAACGCGCGTTTACGGCCACAAAAGCTATTGATTTTTTGCGCGATAATTACTAACTTTGCCTTGTCAAAGAATGTAATTATGCGCAAAAATTTTTTACTACCCCTGATAATCCTCCTCTCTGCCTGCGGGCACCATCAAGCAAGTGAAGAACACGACCATGCTAATGAGGGACATAATCATGACGCCGAGACCGCTGCCGCCCACGGTGCCGAAGGCGAGATTGTGCTCCATAGCGAAGTGGCCGCTCAATTCGGAGTGGAGATTGACACCGTCGGCCGCGGCGACTTTTCTACGGCTCTGCGTGCGTCGGGAATGGTAATCACCGCCAATAGCGCCGACGCCGTTGTGTCGGCTCCGACAGCGGGTATAGTGCGCATAGCTCCGGGCATAGAGCTCGGCAAAGACCTCTCCCGCGGCAGTGTGGTAGCCACTATCGACGCCTCGGGTATGAGCGGCGGCGACGCCAATGCCGCAGCACGCGCCGCCCTCGAAGCCGCCAAGACCGAATACGAGCGCATGGAATCGCTCTATGCCGACCGCCTCGCCACCATCGGCGAGCGCAATGCCGCCCTCGCCGCTTACAATCAGGCCAAGGCAGCCTACAGCCCCTCGGCCTCTGCCGGACGCGCCACATCGCCTATCGCCGGCACTCTGACCTCGCTCGATGTGCGCCAAGGGCAATATGTCGACGCCGGACAGGTGATAGCCACCGTGGCCTCGGGCGGCGAGCAGACACTGCGTATCGACCTTCCCCAACGCTACAACGCCATGGCTTCGTCGCTCACCGACGCCGTCATCGCCATGCCCTACGACAATCAGACAATACGCCTGAGCGAAGTCGGCGGCCGACGTTTGAGCAAAGCGCCTGTAGCCGCAACCGGGGCTGCAGCCGCTTTCGTGCCTGTCTATTTCTCTGCCGGCAACGCCCGTGGCCTTGTCGCCGGCACCACTTTCACCGCCTATCTGCTCGGTTCGCCCCGCGCAGGGGTTGTAAGCGTGCCCGCCACCGCCATATCGGAGCAGCAAGGCAACTATTTTGTATATGAGCAGCTTGATGGTGAGTGCTATGCCAAGCGGCGTGTCGAAATCGGCGCCACCGACGGACGCCGTGTCGAAATCCTCTCAGGTATAGTCCCCGGCACACCCATCGTGGGCAAAGGTGTAACCACAGTGCGCCTCGCCGAGACAGGCAGCAACATTCCCGAAGGACATTCGCACAATCATTAATCGCCGCCGACTATGCTCAACAAGATCATACGTTTCTCGCTCGACAACCGGCTTACGGTGCTTATTGTCACCGCATTGGCCTTTATCGGCGGTTTGCTCGCGCTCATGCGCATGGAGATTGACATATTCCCCGACCTCAACGCTCCCACTGTCGTTGTGATGACCGAAGCTCCCGGTCTCGCTCCCGAAGAAGTGGAGAAGGTGGTGAGCTATCCGATAGAGACAGCCGTGAACGGAAGCACCGGCGTGCGCCGCGTGCGCTCCACTTCAACCACGGGCTTTTCTGTCGTGTGGGTTGAATTCGACTGGGGCACAGACATCTACACCGCCCGCCAGATAGTGAGCGAGCGCCTCGACGCCGCAGCCGAGAGCCTGCCCGAAGGCGTCGACAAGCCTGTCATGGGCCCGCAGTCGTCGATTCTCGGCGAGATAATGATTATCGGCCTGCGCTCCGACTCTACCTCGCTGCTCGAGCTTCGGCGCCTTGCCGAGACAGCCATCCGTCCGCGCCTGCTCGCGCTCGGCGGTGTGTCGCAGGTGTCGGTGATCGGTGGCGACGCACCCGAATATCAGATTAAGATAAACCCCGACAAAATGCGCCTCTTCGGCGTGAGCCTTGATGAAGTGTTGGCTGCCACCGACGGCTTCAACTCCAATGCCGGCGGCGGTGTGCTATATCAATACGGGAATGAATACATCGTCAAGGCCGATATCAACACCTCCGACTGCGAGGCTATGGCACAGGCAGTTGTGCGCTCCGACGCCGGCGGCACCGTCACGCTCGGCGACATTGCCTCGGTAGAACTTGGCGGACGCCTGCCGCGTATAGGTGTGGCAAGTGTGGAGGCCGAGCCGGCGGTGATAATCACCGTGACCAAGCAGCCCGGCACCGGCACCATACAGCTCACAGAAGAAATCGATGAGGCTCTTGCCTCGATGGGCGCGACGCTGCCGGCCGACGTGCGCGTCTCTACCGACATTTTCCGCCAGAGCGACTTTATCGACAACTCCATCAGCAATCTGCAGCGCAGTCTGCTCGAAGGCGCGCTCTTCGTGATAATAGTGCTCTTTTTCTTCCTCATGAACCTGCGCACCACGCTGATATCGGTAGTGGCGCTGCCGCTGTCGATAATAGTATCAGTATTGCTGCTCAATGCCATGGGCTACAGTATCAACACCATGAGCCTCGGCGGCATAGCGATAGCGATAGGTTGCCTTGTCGACGACGCCATTGTCGACGTCGAGAATGTATACAAGCGCCTGCGGCAGAATTCTCAATTGCCTCAGGGCGAGCGACTCTCGGTGCGCGACTGCGTATATCACGCCTCAGCCGAGGTGCGCATGCCCATCTTCAACTCCACCCTCATCATCACCGCAGCGTTCCTGCCACTCTTCTTCCTCACCGGTATGGAAGGACGCATGCTCATACCCCTCGGCGTGGCATTTATCGTGGCCTTGGCCGCCTCTACCATAGTGGCGCTCACACTCACCCCCGTGCTCTGCAGCTACTTGCTGGGCAATCAGGCGCAGAACGCCCGTCTGAGCCGTGAGCCGCGCATAACCCGCGCCATGAAAGCCGCCTACAGCCGCTCGCTCACTTGGATTCTCAGCCGCCGCACGGCAATGCTCTGCTGCGTCGGGGCGCTTTTTGTGGCTGCTTTGGTATGCTTCTTCACCCTTGGCCGCGGCTTCCTGCCCCGCTTCAACGAAGGCTCATTCACCATCAACGTATCCACCCTCCCCGGCATATCGCTTGACGAGAGCGACGCCATAGGCCGCCGCGCCGAAGAGATTATCCTCGCCACCCCCGAGGTGCGCACCGTCGCCCGCAAGACAGGCCGCGCCGAGCTCGACGAGCACTCATTGGGTGTGAATGTATCTGAAATCGAAGCACCTTACACCCTCGACGACCGCAGCCGCAGCGAGGTGGCCGCCGACCTGCGCCACCGTCTCGGCGAAATCCCCGGCGCGGTAGTGGAGATAGGCCAGCCCATTTCGCACCGTATAGACGCCATGCTCTCGGGTGCCCAGTCGCAGATAGCAATAAAGATTTTCGGCCCCGACCTCAATACCCTCTTCGCTATCGGGCGTCAGATAAAGGAAATAACATCAGAGGTCAATGGCACTGTCGATGTCAACATCGAGCAGCAGACCGAGCGTCCTCAGCTCCTTATCCGTCCGCGGCGCGATGTGCTCGCCATGCGCGGCATACGCCTCGGCGATTTCGGCAATGCCATCGAGACGGCTCTCAGCGGCAAAGTAGTGTCGCAAGTCTACCGCGACGGCTATGCCTACGATGTAGCCGTGATACTCGACGAGGCGCACCGCGCCACAATCGACGATATCGCAGCCCTGACTGTCGACAGCCCCGCCGGCAAGATTACTCTCGGCGAGTTGGCCGACATCAGCTCAACCACCGGCCCCAACACCGTCAACCGCGAGAATGTGGAGCGCCGCCTTCTTGTGTCTGCCAATGTTGAGGACCGCGACCTCCGCAGCACCGTCGACGAGATACGGCGCAGGGTAGAGGAGAGCGTTGACCTGCCGCAGGGCTACCATGTGGCCTACGGAGGTCAGTTCGAGAGCGAGCAGGCAGCCTCGCGCACACTTATGTGGACCTCGCTCGGTGCCTTGCTGATCATATTTATGCTTCTCTACGGCGAATTCAAATCCGTGGCCCAGTCGCTTGTGATACTTGTCAATATGCCCCTCGCACTTATCGGCGGCATATTCATGCTCGCTCTCTGCGGCGACGAGGTCAATATCCCGGCCATCATAGGCTTCATATCGCTCATGGGCATAAGCACGCGCAACGGCATGCTGCTTATGACGCGCTACAACCATCTCAAGGCTGAGGGCATGACACTTGCCGAGCGTATCTCCGCAGGCTCATCCGACCGTCTGCTGCCCATCGTCATGACCGCCCTCACATCGGCTCTCGCCCTTATACCCTTGGCGGTCAACGGCGACGCTCCCGGCAATGAGATACAGGCGCCGATGGCTATCGTGATTCTCGGCGGATTGCTGAGCTCCACGCTCCTCAATATCTATGTAGTTCCCGCTCTCTATCAGATTCTTAACCGGAAAGAAAAATCATGAAAAAGATATTATTGAGCTGCTTTGCCCTTGCTGTGGGTTTTGCCGCGTCGGCCACCGACCTTGACTCCCTGTGCTACGCGGCGGCTGCAAAAAACGCCGCCGTGCAGGCCAAGAATGTGCAATACCGTGCCGAGCGCTTCGAGGCCGCATACGATAATGCACTCTCCGGCCTTGAAGTCGATGTCGACTATAAATTCGCCCAAGAGGGCGAAAACCGCTGGGGGGTGGCCGTGGGGCAGAGTTTCGACTGGCCCGGAGTGTATGCCGCCCGCAACCGCTCGATGAAATACCGCGCCAAGGCCTACGAGCAACTTATCCGTCAGGATATAATCGACAAGGGCCTTGAGGTGAAACTTGCCGCCATAAGCTATGCCAAAGCCTCGATGAACCACAAGATATTGGGCGACGCACGCAACAACTTCAAAGAGTTGCTCGACAATCTTGACCGTGCGTTCAAGCGCGGCGAGACCACCATACTCGCCTACCGCAAGGCACAGCTGCAGATGATGCAGATCGACACCCAACTTGCCGAGGCTGAAAACGAGATATCGGCAGCCGAGGCCGTGCTTGAGACCTTCTACCCCGGCTGCTCGGATCAGTTCAAGGGCATACACTTCTCGGTGCCCGCCCTGCGTGCTGAAGATGAATATGCCTCGGCATTGGATAAGACTCCCGGAATGCTTGCCATTGCTGATCAGATTGAAGCCGGCCTCAATGATGTGTCGGTGGCGAGCCGCAGTGCTCTTCCCTCGTTTAAAGTATCGTATAATCATGACTATGAAGACGGCAAGCACTTCAACGGCTTCGGCATAGGCATAACTCTGCCCTCGTGGCAACCCCGCAAGGCAGTGAAAGCCGCTGAAGCACGATTTGCGGCTTATATTTACGAGGTCAGAAGCCTCAACATGCTGCAGCATGCGCAGATGCATGCTGACTATACAGAAGCCTTACGACTCTACAAGCGGATAGGCAGTCAGACCGACCTCCTTGCCGACGACTATCCCGGCTTGCTCAAGAAAGCCTACGAGGCCGGTATTCTCACAATTTTCGAATATCTCACCGAGTATAATTCATACCTCGACACTATCTCGGCGCACAACGACCTTGTAATGCGCTACATATCCCTCGAGGCACAGCTCTCCAAATATCTTGCACGATGACAGTTGATATATACAAGGCCGGATTCCGCGAGGCCTGGGACAGGGTAGTGTGCGAAAGCCGCAACGGCACATTCCTCCACCTGCGCGCCTATATGGACTATCATGCCGACCGCTTTGATGATATGTCGCTTGTGGCCCGCGACGGCGCGGGGCGCATTGTCGCATTGCTGCCGGCAAACCGCCGCGGCGATACACTCGAGAGTCACGGCGGCCTCACCTACGGGGGCTGGCTCATGAGGCCGCGCGCCGACATGCTTGCCATGATGAAGATATGGAGCGAGGCCACAGGCCTGCTGCGCCGCGAGGGTATAAGGCAGCTTGTCTACAAGCCGGTGCCGCATATCTATCATAAATATCCTGCCGAGGAAGATATCTATGCCCTCTGGCGTGCAGGCGGCGAAATCCGAAGTGTGCTTGCATCGAGTGTGATAGACCTCGCCTCGCCGCTTGGCTTCGATATGTCGGCGCGCCAGAGTGTGCGCAAGGCCGCCCGCGACGGCGTCACTGTGGGCCTTTCCGACCGATGGGATGATTTCTGGCAGGTTCTTGAAGAGCGCCTTGCCACTGCCCACGACGCCCGCCCGGTACACAGCCTCGACGAGATAAAACTCCTGCACAGCCGCTTCCCCGACAATATACGCCTCTTCACAGCCGAATACGATGGCGAGGTGGTGGCCGGCGCGGTAATCTATTATACCGACACCGTGGCCCACAGCCAATACACCGGCAGCACAGAGACCGGGCGGCGTCTGCGCTCATTGCCATTGCTCTACGACCATATCATCGGCAATCTGCCTGCCGGAGTGCGCTACTTCGATTTCGGCACAAGCAATGAAGACGGTGGCCGTGTGCTCAACGAAGGGCTAATCCGTCAGAAAGCCTCTTTCGGCGCCCGGGCCGTGGCTTATACTTCTTATCTCATCCAAATACCATGAAAAAATTACTGACCCTGCTTCTGATACTTACATCCGCCGCAGCCTCGGCCGTTGTCCGTGATATTCCACGCGATTCGATAATGATGAGCGACCCATGCATACTTGCCGACAGCGTCTCGGGCATGTACTATATGACCGGCACCGGCGGACGCCTGTGGAAAAGCACGGATCTCGCTCGCTGGACAGGCCCATACAAGGTGGTGGAAATCGACACATGCTCATGGATGGGACGTCGCCCTGCTGTCTGGGCCGCCGAGATACATCAGTATAAGGGCCGCTACTATTATTTCGCTACATTCACCAACAACGGCACGGTGATACTCTCCAACAGCAACGGCGACATACCCCGCCGCGCCTCGCATGTGCTTGTGGCCGACAAGCCCGATGGCCCCTATCGCCCGGTAGGCACCGACAATTATTGCCCGGCCGACCGTCCTACTCTCGACGGCACTTTTTGGATTGAAGACGGTATCCCATATATGGTTTACTGCGGCGAATGGCTCTACGACAACGACGGCACTATGGAGGCCGTGCGCCTCAGCGATGACCTCTCGGCCTCGGTCGGCGAGCCTACAGTGCTTTTCCGCGCGTCAGACTCGCCTTGGAGCCATGAGGTTCTCGACGGCAAGGAACGCCGCAGCCGCGTAACCGACGGCCCTTGGCTCTTCCGCACAGGCACAGGGCGCCTCGGCATGATATGGACCTCATGGATAGATGATGTCTACACCATGGGCGTGGCCTACTCCGAGGGCGGCCTTGCAGGACCGTGGATTCAGGAGCCCGAACCTCTCACCCCGCCCAATCACGGTCATGGCATGATTTTCCGCGATTTCGACGGCCGATATCTCATTTCCCTGCACAGTCACCGCAGCGAAAACGGCCGATATATCCGTCGCCCTGTGCTCTTCGAAGTAGATATGACCGGTGATAAAATCAAGCTCGGAAAGCGTATCGATTAAGTCAATATAGGGCATAAAATACTTCATTCGCCATTTATAGGCTTTCTGATATTGTGTGTTTGTGGCAAAATTTTTAATTTTGCACCCGGTATAATAACCATGAATCCTAATACCAAAACACACGATAATGAAAAAGATTTTTGTACTCATGGCAGCATTGGGTGCATGTGCGATGGTGAACGCGCAGCAACTCAAGGCTACGTGGCAATTCAGCGATCCTGAAGACTGGCAGGCAGTCTCTGTAGAAGGCGACGCCGAGGCCACCGCTTCTGTAACCACAAGTATCTCGATGGGCAGCAATATTGCCGAGACCCGTCAGCTCACAGCCTCGGGCGCCGACGCCGGCTACGAAGCAGTGACCTACACCCCGTCGTTTATCGCCCTCAAACCCACAACCAAAGTAACCGCTAAAGCAGCCGGCCACTGCGTGACAGTTTCTGTCAATCCCAACGACGGACATTCATTCAAACCCACGACTATTGCTTTCGACGCCGTGAAGGTTGGTACTGACGCCGGCGGTATCGACGTCTATTATCAGCTTGGCGACGGCTCTGAGGTTAAACTCGGCGCTGCCACTCCTCTACGCAACAAGATAATGTCGGGCAACTCTACCGGTTACAGCCATCACGAGTTCACTCTGGGCGATGTAATCACCAACGAGCCCTTCTCAGTGACTCTCTATATCTACAATCTCAACGGCGCCGACAATGCTTCTCCCAAAGAAATCGGTTTCCGCAACATTGAGATCCGCGGCGCTCTTGATGAGGCTATAAGCACAGCCGGCGACTTCATCAAGTCGTTCACCTTCCAAGGTTCCAAGAGCCTCGGCGTGTCGGAGCAGATCGATCTCCTGCCCGTGGTGAAAGACCTTAAGCACGGTGAGAGCGTGGGCTACAAGACACGTCTCTTCGGTGAGCCCTCTGACTTCGCCCTTGAGATGGCGGATGGCTACACTTATTCTTCAAGCTACGAAAACCGTATTCTCAAAGTTAATGTGCTTAAAGATGAGAGCGAAGTGCTCTCGTTCAGCGTTTGGTTTACCGTTACCAACCGTCAGCCCAAACCCGAGGCCAAAGCCCTCAATCGCGGCCTGATGGCTCTCAGCCTCACCGGCGCAAAGATGGGCACGGGCAACCTCGTGTCGTGGCGTCACCGCGAAGCCGACGGCTGGGGTGTGAAATACAAACTCTACCGTGGCGACGAAGCCGCTCAGGACGAAGTGCTTAACGAAGACCTCTATATCATCGACCGCACCAACTTCGTAGATACTGAAGGCACTGCTCTCAACTACTACCGCCTCGAGACCTACGACAAGACCGGCAAACTCCTCGAGACAGAGGTAAGCCGCAAGACATGGGATGACCAGACATTCCGTATTCCCCTCCAGAAACCCGAAAACCGCGGCGGTGCTTCCTACTCGCCCAACGACGCAAGCTATTGCGACATGGACGGCGACGGCGAATATGAGATTATCCTCAAATGGTCGCCCTCAAATGAGAAAGACGCCGCAAGCTCGGGCGCTACATCGCCTATCTATCTTGACTGTATCAAGATGGACGGAACTCTGCTGTGGCGTATCGACGCCGGCCCCAACTTCTTCACCAGCGCACACACCATGCAGTTTATCGCATGGGACTTCGACGGTGACGGCTATGGCGAGCTTATGATGAAAACCGCTCCCGGCACTGTCGACGGCGAGGGCAATTATGTGCTCCTCGGCGACGACGACCCCAATGAGAATCTTTTAAGCGGTCGCGGCAAGCAGGATCACGGCTCTGAATACATCACCGTGTTCGACGGCCTCACCGGCGGCGAACTCGCCACAATCCCCTACCACACTGCCTACGGCGATGTGAGCACTTCAATCTGGGGCGACAGCAACCAGAATCGCTCTGAGCGCTATCTTGCAGCCCTCGCATATCTCGACGGCCCCGACGCCAACCCCTGTCCCATCTTCGCCCGCGGCTACTATGCAGGTGCATTCGTAGCTGCTTACGATTGGGACGGCACTACTCTTAAAGAACGTTGGGTGAGCCGCAACGTTACCAAAGGCGAAGGCCTTTGGGGCGAAGGTGCCCACTGGATTTCTGTCGGCGACTGCGATGGCGACGGAAAGCATGAGATTGTATATGGCTCAGGCGCACTCGACCATGACGGTTCGCTCCTCTACCGCACCGGCCTCGGCCACGGCGACGCACTCCACCTCGGCGACTTCCTGCCCGAGCGCGAAGGCCTTGAGGTATTCATGGTGCATGAAGAGAAACCTTACGGCTACGACCTGCGCGACGCCGCTACAGGCGAGCGTATTCTCTACGCCACCGCCGGCAGCGACACCGGCCGCGGTATAGCCGCTCACTTCGATGCCAACTATCCTCACTCACAGTTCTCTCACAGCGCTGAGCCCGGCATGCACGACTGCGTTACAGGCGAGATGTACGCCGAAGGCTGGAACCCCGGCGGTGGCGGCTCTATGAACAACCGTATCTACTGGACCGGCGACCTCTATGACGAGCATTGCGATAAGAGCGTCATCGCCAAGTGGAACGGTGCCGGATGGGACCGCGTGCAGGTGAACAAGACAAACTACACTGTCGGCACCTACAACAACAGCACCAAATACAATCCCTGCGTGCTTGGCGACCTTCTCGGTGACTGGCGCGAGGAAGTAGTGCTCTGGGAGGGTAATAACCTCGTGATCAACGCTACAAGCTATGCCACCGAATACCGCATACCTCACCTGATGGACGATCTCAACTACCGTGTGCAAGTCGTTAACCAGAACTGCTGCTACAACCAGCCTCCTCACCTCTCGGTTGACCCCTCGGTAGAGTATGCCGGCAACCCCAACTGCGCTCTTCAGGAAGATGTCGCTGCCGATTACGACAGCATTGACGAGATCGCTACTCCCGGCCATGAAGGCCCGGATGTGATCTACAACCTCCAAGGCATGCGTATCGACCGCATTTCAAGCCCGGGTATCTACATCGTCAACGGCAAGAAAGTGCGTGTGATGTAATATAATCAACAATCTCAATAATGGTAAAAAGTCGCGGAAAAATCCTCCGCGACTTTTTTGCTTAATAGGCAGATTGTTATTAAATTTGCGACCGAATCTTAAATATACCTGAATGAAACGTTATCTTAGTCTGCTGTTATTAGCTGCCGCCATATCTACAGTGCAAGCCATAGTGCCAAAAGTCGATTTCCAACCCTCGTATTCTGAGCTTGGCAATATAGAGCGCACTGACAGCGCCACACGCGTAGCCCTCACTCTCATGCACCTCCCCGGCTATTGGGTGAAAATCTCTGCAGAGCCTTACATCGTCGATGTCAACGACTCCACCCGTATTTTCAAGATAATCGGGCAGGAGAATATCCCGCTGAACAAGAAAATCACCATGCCAAAGTCGGGTCGCCACGAAGGAGCGTTGCTTTTCGAGCCTCTGCCTGCCGATATCGAACTTGTCGATATCATTTTAGATGAGCCCTCGTCGGCGTCGGATAATATCTTGGGAGTACACCTCAATGAGCAAAAAACTGCCCGGCCGGCATATCATCATGCGGCAGATTTGTTCGGCGACAGCGCAGGAGCTTGGGATATCTCGCTGCCGGAGCGCTACCGCGATTATCCCATATATTCGCGGGAAGGGCGCGCCCATCTGCATGGTAAAATCGACAATTACTCTCCGAGAATAGGTTTCAGCACATTTACAGTCGACACACGCGACTTCCTTACCAACGAAGAGTATGTCAATATCGGCGAGATAGAGCCCGACGGTACTTTCTCTGTTGACCTTGTGGTACATCATCCGCAGACCGGCTATTTCCGGATAGGTGATATGGCACGCAATCTTTTCTACATGCCCGGAGATACTCTTGAGATTGTAGCTTCCAACAGGCTCGGTAACGGCACCGCCGGACGACGCAATCCCGAATATTTCGGATTCGTCGGCAAACTGTCGGACGCCGCAAAGATCAATATGCTCACCGACAGCGTCAAGACGCGTCATGACCTTGTCAATAAGGTATGGGATAAATATAGGGTCATGCCGTCTGATTCGATGGCTGTGCCTGTGATTGAGGCTAACCGTGAGCTGTGCATGCTGCTCGATACTGTGCTCACTGATATGCCTCACTTTCTGGAAAAAGCTGATGTGAGCCTCCGGTGCAAGGATTTTGTGGCGGTAGGCGCTGCTTCGTTTATTGTTGACCAACTGGAAGATAATGAATTGCGCCTCAGGTATGTCGACAGTGAAAATAATAAAGTCGATCCGGCTGTGCTTATGGAGCCACGCCGCAAGTATATCGATTTTATCTACAACAATCCGCTGATGGGCGCATGTTCGTTCTCGCTGCCGAACCGATGGATGTTCAGTAAGATGGTGTATCCGTCGCTCGCCTATGTAAACAAAGGCGAGAGCGACAGTATAAGAGCTTGCGACAAGGCCAACGAGAGCGTTTACGGCGTCGGAAATTGCTTTACGGCGCAGCTTTCCCGCGCGGCCTTTTTCTGCGATATGTTGCAACAGACGCCCACTGTCACACGTGATAATATTGAAGCCTTGCGTGGGAAAGTGGCAGCCTTGGCATCGACACTCACATATCCCAAGCTCGTTGATGTGGTGCTTCAGGCTTATTCTACAGCGGTTGAGGATATGGTGTTTTCAGAAGTTCAGGAGTCGGAATCAGCGGAGCTGTCGCGGCAGCAACCCGCCGACCGCACTGCCTTGGATAAGCTTATCGCCCCGTACAGCGGCAATGTGTTGTTTGTCGATTTCTGGGGCTTGAGTTGCGGCGCCTGCCGTCAGACCATGAAAGACAGCAAAGACATGTTGGCCCGATATGAAGACAAGCCGTTCAAGGCACTCTATGTCACTGAAGACGACGGCTCTAAGGAGAGATCGCTCAAATGGCTTGAGAAAGAGGGTATCAATGGCGAGTTTATCTTCGTCGACAGCGATACATGGAACCGCCTCCGGGCCTCCCTCGGCTTCTTGGGTGTACCCTTCGGTCTGCTGATTGATAAAGCCGGCAATATTGTCAAGACGAATGTCTACCATCTCCACGAAGGCGAAATCGACAGCCTGCTGTAGTTGCAGTGCTCCTCCAAGTTTAAGCCCCATACACCGAAACTGTGGTGTATGGGGCTTAAACTTTATATGAATTAGTCAACCTGTCCTAAAATAAAGGACAAAAACCGCTGTTTGTGTCCTTTTTTTAAGGACAGTTTATATCCGCAGCTTGAGCGAGGCTGTGAGTGAGCGGGGCAGCATGGGGCCGTAGATGTAGCCGGAGTCGCGCAAGGGGCCTTGGTCGAAATCATTCTGGTAGGAGTTGAATATATTCATCAGCCCGGCCGAGGCTTCGAGGGTGGCATACTTGAGGATGGGGAAGGTATAGCTTACCTTGAGGTTGGCGTCGAAGAAGCGCGGTGTGAGCACGGCGCGGTCGATGGGTGTGCCTGAGCCTTCGAGATGTTGCACGAGCATACGGCCGGTGTATGTGCCGCTCAAAGAGGCGTTGAGACGCTTGGTGATGTTGCATGCGAGTGTGAGATAGCCATACCAGTCGGGAGTGCGGAAGAGGCGTTTTACGGGCGCCACATCGGGATTGTCGCTCCATTGCTCGGGCTTTTTGTAGCGGCTGCGCTGCCAAGTGAGGCCGCCCTGCAGATTCCAGCGGTCGTAGTTGACGCGCAGCTCGAGGTTGGCGCCGGCCACGCGTGCTCCGTCGCCGTTGTAGCGCTCAAGCACGGTGTTGCCGAGAGCGTCGGGCTCTTCAAGTTCGCGGAGTGCGAAAACGTCGGAGATGTCGGTATAGAAACCCTCTACCATAAGGTTGACCTGCACCGGGCCGAAGCGCTGATACATGTCGGCCGAGGCGCTCACGCTGTTGCTGCTCTCCTGCTTGAGGTCGGGTGCAAGGACGGTGACTACACGTTCGCCGCCGACGATGGCTATGTGGAAGTCTTCATCGTAGGCCTGCGGTGAGCGGAAGCCGGTAGAGTAGGATACGCGGAAATTGAATTTATCGGATGGGTTGAAGCGCAGGTTGACGCGGGGCGACACTATAGGGTGGCTTATCATAGAGTGTTTGTCAACTCGCGCACCTATGAGAAATCCCCAGCGGTCATCGCGCCATTCGTTCTGTGCGTAAGCCGAGTAGATGTGCACCCGCTGGGCGTAGTCGTGGTCGTAGCCAACGGTGACATCGTGGAGATAGTTGTAGCTGTATTCTACGCCGCCGATAAACTCTGCCGGCATGAAAATCACGCGCTTGAAAGCCTGAGTCCATTGGGCGCCGGCGGTGAGGGTGAGGTCGCGGGTGTGGCCGTAGGCGTCAGGATCCATTTCCGAGCCGTAGTAGCTCTTGCGGCGGATGTTCTGCAGGGCGACAAAGGTGTTGAGATGGCGGTCGTGCTCTTTGTTCCAGAGATCAAAGGAGGCCTCGCCCCCGTTGATGTTGTGGTCTGTCTGCTCGGCCACCATCGCTTCGTGCGGGGGCAGGTCGAGATTGTCGCCGCCGCGGCGGTATTCTTTGGTTCCGTGCCAGTCGAGGGTGAGGCGGTGCTCATTGTCGGGGCGCAGGGTAGCGCGGGCACCGAGGGTTGTGGAGCTCAGGTGGGCGATTTCGGTGAAACCGTCGCTGTCGTGGTCGTAGCCGTCGCGCGAGCGGCTCTGGCCATACACGGTGAGGCCGAGGTTGGAGTTGCCGCTCACTACCGACGCGTTGAGTGTAGTGTTGTTTTCAAGAGCGCCGCTGATACCGATTGAGGTAAGCGAGTGTGCTGCCTCGGCATAATTGGTGGATGGGTCTTTGGTGATGATGTTTATAGTGCCTCCGATTGCCGATGAGCCGAAGAGAGCGGAGCCTCCGCCGCGCATTATCTCTACGCGGTCGATCATGTTGGCCGGCAGTTGCTCAAGGCCGTAGACGCCTGCAAGCGCTGAGAACACCGGGCGCGAGTTCATCAATATCTGCGAATAATGGCCGTCGAGGCCGTTGATACGCACTTGTGTGAAACCGCAGTTCTGACAATCATTCTCTACTCTTACGCCGGGTTGGAAACCAAGGCCGTCGGCGAGCGAGCAGGCGTTGACCATATTGAAAAGCTTGTCGGAGACAACGCTTACGAGTACCGGACTGTTGCGGCGCTTGGTCTCGCTTTTCGAGCCGGTGACAACCACTTGGTCAAGCAGGAAAGCGTCAGGGGCAATCTCAAAATTCACTTCGCTTGTGGCGCCGGCATTGACCGTCACTGTCTTTTTTTCTGATTTATAGCCCGTCATTGAAGCTTCGATGGTATATTTGCCCGGCTTGAGGTTTACAAGATGATAATGTCCCGAAGCGTCGGTCATTGTCTTTGTGCCGAGACCTTCTATCGTGATAAGGCAATAAGGCAGATGTTCGCCGCTTTCTGCCTCGATAACGTGTCCGGCGATATTGGCGTCGCTCACCTGCGACAAGGCGGCAGCCACTGTCGTCATGAGCATGGTGAGTAAAAATATAAATCTTGTCATAGCAAAAATGAGAATAATCCGCACACTTGCGGGCAATAAAATTGCAAAATTACTAAAAAAGCCCCATACTCCAAAACAGCCCCCGCTCCCGGCCGCCGTTGCTGAGAAAAGATAATGCCTGCCGGCGAAAAAATATTTGGCTAAAAGTTTGGTATTTACGCAGATAATTGCTAACTTTGCGGCGTTGAAAAAAGCGTTTCTACGCCGCCGGATTGCTAATTCTTTGAGAGTTAATGCAATAGGCGGTCTCTGTGAGTATGTGGGCTCGCGCTTTTCAATAGACGAAAACGAGAAAACGAACAAAAAGATATCTAATAACACAAACAAACTAAGATGCCAACTATTCAGCAATTAGTACGCAAAGGACGCGTGGCATTGGAGGATAAGAGCAAGAGCCCCGCTCTTGACAGCTGCCCCCAGCGACGCGGCGTATGTGTGCGTGTTTACACCACCACCCCCAAGAAACCTAACTCGGCAATGCGTAAAGTAGCGCGTGTCCGTCTCACCAATGGCAAAGAGGTTAACTCTTACATCCCCGGTGAAGGCCACAACCTGCAGGAGCACTCAATCGTACTCGTACGCGGCGGCCGTGTGAAGGACCTTCCCGGTGTACGCTATCATATCGTACGTGGTACTCTCGATACCGCAGGTGTGAAAGACCGCACTCAGCGTCGTAGCAAATACGGTGCCAAGCGTCCCAAGGCCGGTGCTGCCAAGAAGTAATCCGTCGTAAATCAGTCGACGGGTGAAGTAAACTTATAGCACCCGAGTAAACAAAATTTATTTTAAAACTCGTTTTTGCATTTCTTGCAGCTACCCTTTTGGTTGAGTAAGCCCGGCGTCAGCGGACGCGGCTGAAGAATAACGAAGCAAGCAACCAAGCAATCAAAAACACCAACACAGACACTCTAAAATGAGAAAGTCAAAACCTAAAAAACGGCTCGTTCTCCCCGATCCCGTTTACGGCGATGTCCGTGTGACAAAATTTGTCAACCATCTTATGTATGACGGAAAGAAGAATACCGCATTCGATATCTTCTACACCGCCCTTGAGACTGTGAAGTCTAAACTTCCCAATGAGGAACTCGAAGCTCTTGAGATCTGGAAAAAAGCTCTCGAAAATGTAACTCCCCAGGTCGAGGTCAAGAGCCGTCGCGTAGGTGGCGCAACATTCCAAGTGCCTACCGAAATCCGCGCAGACCGCAAAGAGTCGATATCAATGAAAAATCTTATCTCTTACGCCCGTAAACGCGGTGGCAAGACTATGGCCGACAAGCTCGCAGCCGAAATCGTCGATGCCTTTAACAATCAGGGCGGTGCTTTCAAACGCAAGGAGGATATGCACAAAATGGCCGAGGCTAACCGCGCCTTCGCTCACTTCCGTTTCTAAGCGATTTTCCGTTGAATATATCACTTACTCTGCAAAATGGCTAAATCAGACGAACATCTTAAATATACGCGTAACATCGGCATTATGGCCCACATCGATGCCGGTAAAACCACTACTTCCGAGCGTATCCTTTTCTACACCGGCCTGACTCACAAAATCGGTGAGGTACACGATGGCGCCGCTACTATGGACTGGATGGAGCAGGAGCAGGAACGCGGTATCACAATTACCTCGGCAGCTACTACCACTTTCTGGAAGTACAACAACGAGAAATATAAAATCAACCTCATCGACACCCCGGGACACGTCGATTTCACTGTAGAGGTAGAGCGTTCGCTCCGCGTACTCGACGGTGCTGTCGCTACTTTCTGTGCCGTTGGTGGTGTTGAGCCCCAGTCAGAGACTGTATGGCGTCAGGCTGACAAATACAATGTACCCCGTATCGGCTATGTCAACAAGATGGACCGCTCGGGTGCCAACTTCTTCGAGGTTGTGCGTCAGCTCAAGGACGTTCTCGGCGCAAATCCCTGCCCCATTCAAATTCCTATCGGTGCAGAGGAGACTTTCAAAGGTGTGGTTGACCTCATCCAAATGAAAGCTATCTTCTGGCATGACGAGACTATGGGTGCCGACTACTCAGTAGAGGAAATCCCCGCAGCTCTTCAGGACGAAGCCGAAGAATGGCGCGACAAAATGCTTGAGAAAATCGCCGAATACGACGATGACCTCATGTCAAAATACTTCGACGATCCTTCTACCATCACCATCGAGGAAATCAAGCGTGCGCTCCGCAAGGCAACTCTCGCTATGGATCTCGTGCCGATGATGTGCGGTTCGTCGTTCAAGAACAAAGGTGTGCAGTGCCTTCTCGACAATGTGTGCGCATATCTTCCCAGCCCGCTCGACTCAGGTGCAGTTGAAGGCCGTCTTCCCGACAGCCCCGACGAAATCGTCACCCGCGAGCCCTCAAGCGAAGCTCCCATGTGCGCCCTCGCGTTCAAGATCGCTACCGACCCCTATGTAGGCCGTCTTACCTTCTTCCGTGTTTATTCAGGCGAAGTTGTTGCCGGTACCTACATCCTCAACTCTCGTTCGGGCAAGAAAGAGCGTGTGTCGCGTCTTTTCCAAATGCACTCAAACAAACAGAATCCCAAAGACCTTATCGATTGCGGCGATATCGGCGCAGGTGTAGGTTTCAAGGATATCCGCACCGGTGACACTCTCTGCGACGAGAATGCTCCTATCGTGCTTGAGGCTATGGAATTCCCCGATCCCGTTATCGGTATCGCCGTTGAGCCCAAGACTCAGAAAGACCTTGACAAACTCGGTGTCGGCCTTCAGAAACTTGCTGAGGAAGACCCCACATTCCGTGTTGAGACAAACGAAGAAACCGGCCAGACCGTTATCTCGGGTATGGGCGAGCTTCACCTCGATATCATTATCGACCGTCTCCGCCGCGAATTCAAGGTTGAATGTAACCAAGGCCGTCCGCAGGTTACCTACAAAGAGGCTATCACCCGTCCGGTTGAGCTCCGCGAGGTATTCAAGAAGCAGACCGGTGGTCGCGGTAAATTCGCCGATATCATCGTACGTGTAGAACCCGTAGACGAGGGCTTCGAAGGCAACCTCCAGTTTGTTGACGAGGTCAAGGGTGGTAACATTCCCAAGGAGTTCATCCCCTCGATCCAGAAGGGCTTCACTACCGCTATGAAGAACGGTGTGCTCGCAGGCTTCCCCGTAGAACACCTCAAGGTTACCGTTATCGACGGTTCGTTCCACCCGGTTGACTCCGATCAGCTCTCATTCGAGCTCTGCGCCATCCAGGCATTCAAGAAAGCCTGTGAGAAAGCAGGTCCTGTTCTTCTCGAGCCTATCATGAAGATTGAGGTCGTTACTCCCGAAGAATCTATGGGTGACGTTATCTCCGACCTTAACAAACGCCGTGGCCAGGTAGAAGGCATGGAGACAAGCCGCTCAGGTGCCCGCGTTGTCAAAGCCAAGGCTCCTCTTGCCGAGATGTTCGGTTATGTGACCGCCCTCCGTACAATCACCTCGGGCCGCGCCACCTCTACCATGACCTTCTCGCACTACGCAGAGGTATCTAACTCAATCGCAAAAGACGTACTGACCGAGTGCCAGGGCCGCGTCGATCTTCTCAAATAAAAATAACACTACAATATATGAACCCCGTAATCCGTATCAAACTCAAATCTTACGACCACAGCCTCGTTGACAAATCGGCTGAGAAAATCGTGAAGACCGTGAAGTCGATCGGCGCGGTGATCAGCGGCCCCATCCCCCTGCCCACGCACAAACGTATCTTCACCGTCAACCGCTCGACCTTCGTCAACAAGAAGAGCCGCGAGCAGTTCGAGCTCAGCTGCTACAAGCGTCTTATCGACATCTACAACGCTACTCCCAAGATTGTAGACGCTCTCATGAAGCTTGAGCTTCCCAGCGGTGTCGAAGTTGAAATCAAGTGCTGATATCGCACCTCACAAAAATAACATAAACATCAAATTAACAGAGAAATGCCAGGATTAATTGGAAAGAAAATCGGAATGACATCCGTTTTCAGTGCCGACGGTCGCAATGTACCGTGCACTGTTATCGAAGTAGGTCCTTGTGTTGTTACTCAGGTTAAGACTGTAGAGACCGACGGCTACGAGGCTCTCCAGCTTGGTTTCGAAGACCAGAAGGAGAAACACCTCACCCAGCCCGAGCTCGGTCACTTCCGTAAAGCCGGTGTAGCACCCAAGCGACACTTGGCCGAGTTCAAAGGATTTGGTAACACTTACGCTCTCGGCGACACCATCACCGCCGACCTCTTCACTGAAGCCGACTTCGTAGACGTTGTAGGCACCAGCAAAGGTAAAGGCTATCAGGGCGTAGTGAAACGTCACGGTTTCGGTGGCGTAGGCCAAAGCACTCACGGCCAGCACAACCGTCTTCGTGCCCCCGGTTCGGTAGGCGCCTGCTCTTACCCTGCAAAGGTATTCAAAGGCATGCGTATGGCCGGCCAGACAGGTAATGAGCGCGTAACCGTTCAAAACCTCCAAATCATCAAAGTGATCCCCGAGCACAACATCATCATGATCAAAGGCTCGATTCCCGGAAGCAAAGGTTCAATCGTCTTAATTGAGAAATAATATGGAACTCGCAGTATACAACCAGCAAGGCCAGGATACAGGCCGCCGCGTAAACCTCAACGATGAGGTGTTCGCTATCGAGCCCAACGAGCACGCCCTTTATCTCGACGTTAAGCAGTACCTTGCCAACCAGCGCCAGGGCACACACAAATCGAAAGAGCGCAGCGAAGTGAGCGGTTCTACCCGCAAACTCCACAAACAGAAAGGTGGCGGCGGCAGCCGTATCGGTGACATCAACTCACCCGTTCTCGTTGGTGGTGGCCGCGTGTTCGGTCCCCGTCCCCGTGACTATCGCTTCAAACTCAACCGCAAACTCAAAGACCTCGCGCGTCGCTCGGCTCTCAGCCTCAAGGCAGCTGCAGGTCAGATCGTAGTGGTTGAAGACGTTAACTTTGAGGCTCCCAAAACTAAAGAATTCATAAATTTTGCTAAAAACCTTAAAGTTGAAGGCAAAAAAGTGCTCGTAGTTTTGTCAGCTAAAAATAATAACGTATATTTGTCGATGCGAAATGTGCCCGATGCCCGTATCATGACAGCATCGGACATCAACGCGTATGCCGTGCTCAACACCGAAACGCTGCTTCTCACCGAGGCCAGCGTTGACGTTATTAACAAACTCTAACGCTCCACTTCAACAAGATATGGATATCTCGATCAAACCAATCATCACCGAAAGGGCAACCAAGCTTTCAGAAAAGCGTAATTGCTATACTTTCCGCGTGTCGCCCGAGGCAAACAAATACCAGATCAAATCTCTGGTAGAGCAGCTCTACGGCGTGAAGGTGGAAAGCGTAAACACGGCAATCGTCCGCGGCAAGAACAAATCTCGCTGGACAAAGAGCGGTCTTCTCCGTGGTAAAACAGCCCGTTGGAAGAAAGCTTACGTCACAGTTGCCGACGGTCAGTCCATCGAATTCTTTAGCAACATCTAACAGCAATGGCAGTAAGAAAATTCAAGCCCACAACCCCTGGGCAGCGTCACAAGGTTATCGGTGTGTTTAAAGGTGTTATAACTGCCACCACACCGGAAAAATCTCTTACAGTCGGCAAGCGTGCGACAGGTGGCCGTAACAACGAAGGCCACCTTGCAAACCGCTACATGGGTGGCGGCCACAAGCGCAAATACCGCATTATCGACTTCAAGAGAAATCGCGACGGTATTCCCGCAGTAGTAAAGAGCATCGAGTACGATCCCAACCGTTCGGCCCGTATCGCACTTCTCTACTACGTGGACGGTTCGAAAGCCTATATCATCGCCCCCAACGGCCTTGAGGTAGGTGCAACCGTAATGAGCGGCGCTGATGCCGCTCCCGAGGTGGGAAACGCACTTCCCCTCAACAAGATACCTGTAGGTACACTCATCCACTGTATCGAACTTCGTCCCGGTCAGGGTGCTTTCATGGCACGTTCGGCCGGCACTTTCGCACAGCTCATATCACGCGAAGGCACCTACGCCATCATCAAATTGCCCTCAGGCGAAACCCGCAAGGTGCTCGCTACCTGCAAGGCAACTATCGGTGTGGTAGGCAATGCAGAGCACTCGCTCGAACGTTCAGGCAAAGCCGGCCGTTCACGCTGGCTGGGCAAGCGTCCCCACAACCGTGGTGTGGTTATGAACCCTGTCGATCACCCCATGGGTGGTGGTGAAGGCCGCGCTTCAGGTGGTCATCCCCGCTCACGCAAGGGTCTCTACAGCAAAGGTCTCAAGACCCGTACGCCCAAGAAGCCCTCGAACAAGTACATTATCGAGAGAAGAAAGAAGAAATAATCTTGACAATTAAGCAAATATGAGCCGTTCATTAAAAAAAGGTCCCTTCATCAGCGTAAAGCTTGAGAAGAAAGTGGCTGACATGGAAGCTTCCGGCAAAAAGAATGTCATCAAGACATGGAGCCGCGCTTCTATGATCGCCCCCGAATTCGTTGGCCATACATTCGCAGTACACAACGGTAACAAATTCATTCCCGTTTATGTAACTGAGAACATGGTAGGTCACAAACTCGGCGAGTTTGCCCCCACCCGCACATTCCGCGGCCACGCAGGCAACAAGAAAAAATAAGGGACTGACACTCAATAATCATCGAAAAAAAGACGAATAAATACAATGGGTGAAAGAAAAAGAATATCAGCCAACCAGCGTAAGGACGAGCAGCGCAACATCGCATTCGCAAAGTTGCTCAACATACCCACCTCGCCCCGTAAAATGCGTCTGGTAGCCGACATGGTACGCGGTCAGGAAGTAGGCCGCGCCCTTGGCATCCTGCACTTCTCCAACAAGGAAGCAGCGCAGCGCCTTGAGAAACTCGTCCGCAGCGCCGTTGCAAACTGGGAACAGAAAAACGAGCGCAAGGCCGACGCCGGCGAACTTTATATCAGCACTATCTATGTCAATTGCGCTCCCATGCTCAAACGTCTGCGCACCGCTCCTCAGGGCCGCGGCTACCGTATCCGCAAACGTGCCAACCATGTGACCGTAATTGTCGACACAATCGCTAACAAAAATACCGAGGCATAAAAATGGGACAGAAAGTTAATCCTATAAGCAACCGCCTGGGCGTTATCCGCGGCTGGGACTCCAACTGGTCGGAAAAAGGCAAATACCCCGACAATATCCTTGAAGACTACAAGCTCCGCGAATACCTCAACGTACGCCTGGCCAACAGCAGTGTCTCGCGTATCGTAATAGAGCGTACACTCAAGCTCATCACTATCACCGTGTGCACCTCTCGCCCCGGCAAGATCATCGGCCCCGGCGGACAGGCAGTGGAGACACTCAAAGAGGAGCTCAAGAAAATCACCGACAAAGATGTTCAGATCAACATCTACGAGGTAAAGCGCCCCGAACTCGACGCCGAGATCGTAGCTGCCAACATCGCCCGTCAGATCGAGGGTAAGGTAGCTTACCGCCGCGCTGTGAAGCAGGCTGTCGCCGCTTCAATGCGTGCAGGTGCCGAAGGCATCAAAGTACAGGTTTCAGGCCGTCTCAACGGTGCTGAAATGGCCCGTTCAGAGATGTTCAAGGAAGGCCGTACACCTCTTCACACCCTCCGTGCCGACATCGACTACGCGTTGGTTGAAGCACACACCAAGGTAGGTGTGATCGGCGTGAAAGTATGGATTTGCCGCGGTGAGGTTTATGGCAAACGTGACCTCGCTCCTGCATTTACAGCTGCCAAGAACGAAGGACGCAGCAACTCAGGCAAAGGCCGCGAACGTCGTGGCGGATTCCGCTCGTCCAAAAACAACCGTTAAACCACTGTAAGCACAGACAACAATGTTACAGCCTAAGAAAACCAAATTCCGCCGCTCACAGAAAGGCCGTATGAAGGGCAATGCCCAGCGTGGCAATACCCTGGCCTTCGGCTCGTTTGGCATCAAGACCCTTGAGTCCAAATGGATCACCGGTCGCCAGATCGAGGCCGCCCGTATCGCGGTGACACGTTATATGCAGCGTCAGGGTCAGATCTGGATCCGTATCTTCCCCGACAAACCCATCACCAAGAAGCCCGCTGAGGTCCGCATGGGTAAAGGTAAAGGTAACCCCGAAGGATTCGTTGCGCCAGTTACCCCCGGCCGCATCATCATCGAGGTAGAGGGTGTAAGCTACGATATCGCAAAAGAGGCACTCCGCCTGGCAGCCCAGAAGCTCCCCGTGGTAACCAAATTTGTAGTACGCCGCGACTACGACCCCACTCAAAACGTGTAATAAGCTATGAAGAAAGAAGAAATCCGCGAAATGGCTACGGCTGACCTCACCGAGCGTCTTGCCCAGATGGAGAAAGAATATCTCCAGTCACGCATGAACCACGCTGTCAGCCCTCTGGACAATCCCGCCCAGCTCACCGCCGACCGCCGCATGATAGCACGCGTTAAGACCGAGCTCCGCATGCGCGAACTTAACAACAAATAAGTAGCGAACAATGGAAGAAAAACGCAATCTGCGCAAAGAGCGCATCGGCGTCGTTTCAAGCAACAAGGGTGACAAGACCATCACCGTCACCGTACGCTGGAAAGAGAAACACCCGATTTACGGTAAATTCGTCAACAAGAGCAAGAAATATCACGCTCACGACGAAAACAACGAGTGCTCCGTAGGCGATACCGTACGCCTGATGGAGACCCGTCCCCTCAGCAAGACCAAACGCTGGAGATTAGTTGAAATCATCGAAAAAGTTAAGTAAGAATGATACAGACAGAATCACGTCTTAACGTAGCTGACAACTCGGGAGCCAAGGAAGTACTGTGTATCCACGTACTCGGCGGCACCGACCGTCGCTATGCATCGGTGGGCGACATCATCGTGGTGTCGGTTAAGAGCGCAATTCCCGGCGCCGACGTAAAGAAGGGCACTGTATCGCGTGCCATGATCGTACGTACGAAGAAAGAAATCCGTCGTCCCGACGGATCTTACATCCGCTTCGACGACAACGCATGCGTGCTGCTCAAGAACGACGGCGAGCTCCGTGGCACCCGTATCTTCGGCCCTGTTGCCCGCGAGCTCCGCGCTAAAAACATGAAGATTGTTTCACTTGCACCCGAGGTGCTCTAAGTCAATCAATAATGAGCAAGATTTATATCCGCAAAGGCGACACAGTATGTGTTCTCGCCGGTGAGGACAAGGGCAAGACAGGCCGCGTGCTTGAGGTGCAGCGCACCAAAGGCCGTGCTATCGTAGAGGGCATCAACATGGTGACCAAAGCTACAAAGCCCACCGCACAGTACCCCCAGGGTGGTCTGGTGAAGAAAGAAGCCCCCATCCATATCTCGAACCTCAACCTTGTCGATCCCAAGACCGGCAAGCCCACCCGTATCGCAATCAAGCGCGAAGGTGGAAAGGTTGTACGCATTTCTAAAAAATCCAATCAGGAAATCTAATAATGACCACATCACTGCAAAAAGACTACAAGGAACGTATCGTTCCGGCTTTGGAGAGTGAGTTCAACTACTCCACTGTGATGCAGGTGCCCCGCCTTGAGAAGATCGTGATCAATCAAGGCATTGGCGCCGCCACACAGGACAAGAAACTCATCGAGACCGCCATCGCCGAGCTTACCGCAATCACAGGCCAGAAAGCCGTTGCCACACTCTCGCGCAAGGATATCTCGAACTTCAAGCTCCGTAAGAAAATGCCCGTTGGCGTGCGTGTAACCCTTCGCCGTGAGAAGATGTACGAGTTCCTCGAGCGTCTTATCCGTGTCGCCCTTCCCCGTATCCGCGACTTCAAGGGTATCGAAGGCAAGCTCGACGGCCGCGGCAACTACACTCTCGGCATCACAGAGCAGATTATCTTCCCTGAGATCAACATCGACAACATCAACAAGCTCACCGGTATGAACATCACCTTCGTGACTTCAGCCCAGAGCGACGAAGAGGGCTACGCACTGCTCAAAGCTTTCGGCCTCCCCTTCAAGAACGCAAAAAACAACTGATAGCAGTATGGCTAAAGAATCAATGAAAGCCCGCGAGGTAAAGCGTGCACGTCTGGCAGCCAAGTATGCCGAGCGCCGCGCAGCCTTGAAGAAGATCATCAACGCCGCCCACGAAGAAGATGAAGAGAAGCGTGCGGCAGCCTACGAAGCAGCCCAAGAGCTTCAGCGTCTTCCCAAGAACTCCTCGCCCATCCGCATGCACAACCGTTGCTCAATCACCGGTCGTCCCAAAGGATACATGCGTGCCTTCGGCATCTCGCGTATCCAGTTCCGCGAAATGGCGTCAGCAGGTCTGATTCCCGGTGTTAAAAAGGCAAGCTGGTAATCCTGATTGCGACCACCTCGGGTAACTCCGCTATCGGCCGGGCGCCGACATTCGGAGAGCCTATTAAAAATGAGATTTAAATATTGTTGAGCAATCCGGCTCAATCAATTTAAAACAAACAAAAATGACAGATCCTATAGCAGATTATCTCACAAGATTGAGGAACGCTATCAAAGCCAACCACCGCGTGGTTGAAATCCCGGCCTCAAACTTGAAAAAAGAGATTACCAAAATCCTCTTCGAGCAGGGCTATATCCTGAACTACAAGTTCGAAGAAGGTGAGAATACTCCTCAGGGCACAATCAAGATCGCCCTCAAGTATGATCCGGTGGACCGTGTGAATGCCATCAAAGGCCTCAAGCGTGTATCACGTCCGGGTCTGCGTCAGTACACAGGCTACAAAGACATGCCCCGTGTGCTTAACGGTCTTGGTATTGCGATTCTCTCCACATCACGTGGCGTGATGACCAACAAATCAGCTGCCGACCTCAAGATCGGTGGCGAAGTGCTGTGCTACGTATATTAATCAACCGTAAAAGATAAACACTATGTCACGAATAGGTAAAGCACCCATTGAAATTCCAGCAGGAGTGACCGTTACGGTTGACGACAAGACCAATGTTGTAACCGTCAAGGGTAAATACGGCGAACTCAAGCAGGCCGTCAATCCTGACCTTCATGTAGCAGTAGAGGGCAACCACGTAGTGGTGACCCGCCCGAGCGATGATATCGAGCACCGTGCTCAGCACGGCCTCTACCGCGCACTTATCCACAATATGGTTGAGGGCGTACACCAGCGCTACCGCAAAGAAATGGAATTAGTAGGCGTAGGCTACCGCGCACAGGCCACCGGTCAGGTGCTCGAGCTCTCACTGGGCTACAGCCACGCAATATATATCAAGCTTCCCGCAGAGGTTAGCGTAGAGACCAAGAGCGAGCGTAACAAGAATCCGCTCATCATCCTCGAGAGCCAGGACAAACAGCTCCTCGGCCAGGTATGCGCAAAGATCCGTTCGCTCCGCAAGCCCGAACCCTACAAAGGCAAAGGTATCAAATTTGTCGGCGAGATTATCCGCCGCAAGTCCGGCAAGAAGGCCGGCGCCAAATAATCAAATAAGTAGGCAACCATGTTTTCAAAGATACAAAGACGTAATAAAATCAAGACACGCATCCGCGGTAAGATCTCGGGCACTGCCGAGCGTCCGCGCATGACAGTGTTCCGCAGCAACAAACAGATCTACGTTCAGCTGATCGACGACCTTGCCGGCCGTACACTGGTGTCGTCGTCGTCGAAAGGTCTTGATGCCACCGGCACCAAGAGCGAGATTGCCGCACTTGTAGGCGCTGCCGTAGCTGCCAAGGCTCTTGCAGCCGGTATAAACGAAGTAGTTTTCGACCGCAACGGCTATCTCTTCCACGGCCGTGTTAAATCACTCGCTGATGCTGCCCGCAGCGCCGGCCTCAAATTCTAATCGAATATGGCAAAACGTAATAACAGAGTAAAATCGACCGGTGATCTTGAGCTTCAGGATCGTCTGGTGGCCATCAACCGCGTTACCAAGGTAACCAAGGGCGGCCGCACCTTTACTTTCGCCGCTATCGTCGTAGTAGGCAATGGCGACGGTGTAGTAGGTTATGGTCTTGGCAAAGCCAACGAAGTACAGGCCGCTATCGCCAAAGGCGTAGAGGCAGCCAAGAAGAACCTTATCCGCGTGCCCGTTCACAAAGGCACCATCCCCCACGAGCAGGTAGCCAAATTCGGTGGCTCACGTATCATCCTCAAGCCCGCCAGCCACGGTACCGGTGTTAAAGCCGGTGGCGCTATGCGTGCGGTTCTCGAGAGTGTAGGTATCACCGACGTGCTGGCCAAATCGAAAGGCTCGTCTAACCCCCACAACCTTGTGAAGGCAACAATCGCCGCTCTCGACGAAATGCGCTCACCCGCAATCGTAGCCCAGAACCGCGGTATTTCTGTTGAAAAAGTCTTCAAAGGCTAAAAAGCTTACCACAATGGCACAGATCAAAATCAAACAGATAAAGAGCCGCATCAACTGCCCCAAGGTGCAGAAAGCCACTCTCGATGCCCTCGGCCTCAAGAAAATGAATCACACTGTAGTGAAAGAAGACACTCCCAGTGTGATGGGTATGGTAAACAAAGTACGTCACTTGGTAGAAGTAACCAAGGCCTAAACAATTACGACAATGGATTTAAGCAATTTACAACCCGCAAAAGGCAGCGTAAAACGCAGCACCCGTATCGGCCGTGGCTCAGGCTCCGGCAAGGGTGGTACATCTACCCGCGGCCACAAGGGCGCCAAATCGCGCTCGGGCTATTCGCGCAAAATCGGTTTTGAAGGTGGCCAGATGCCTCTTCAGCGCCGTCTGCCCAAATTCGGTTTCAAGAATATCAACCGTGTTCAATATAAGGCAATCAACCTCGATCTCATCTCGCAGCTTGCTGAAGCACGCCAGCTGACGGCAGTAGGCATCGAAGAGCTTCGTCAGGCCGGTTACGTACGTCGTGACCAGCTGGTAAAAGTACTTGCCAACGGCAATGTTACCAAAGCCCTCACTGTTGAAGCCAATGCCTTCTCTGCCGCTGCCAAAGCAGCCATCGAGGCTGCCGGCGGCACTTGCAAAACTGTCTGACCATGAGATTTATCGAGACACTTAAGAATATCTGGACTATCGAGGAGCTGCGCAAGCGACTTCTGATCACCGTCCTGTTGGTGTTTATCTACCGCGTGGGCTGTTACGTGGTGTTGCCGGGCATTTCGCCCAGTGACATCGACGCCCTTGCCAATTTCACCAACAAGAGCGGTTTGATGCAGTTGCTCGATATGTTCTCGGGCGGTGCGTTCTCGCAGGCGTCGATCTTCGCTCTCGGTATTATGCCATACATCACAGCTTCGATTGTAATCCAGCTGTGCGGTATGGTATTGCCGTCGTTCCAGAAGATGCAGCGTGAAGGCGAGAGCGGTCGTCAGAAAATGAACCAGTATACCCGCTATCTGACCGTCGTGATCCTGTGCATGCAGGCTCCGGCTTATCTGATCAACCTTCAGCTTCAGGTCAATAGCGCAGCCAACGGCACTACTCTCGATCTGGGAATCTGGATGACCACTTATCTGACAATCATCCTTGCTGCCGGTTCGATGTTTATAATGTGGCTCGGTGAGCGTATCACCGACCGTGGTGTGGGTAATGGTATCTCCTTCATCATCTTGGTAGGTATCATTGCCCGTCTGCCGTCGGCACTGATGTTTGAATTCACCAACCGTATGCCGGGTCAAGGCTCAGGTCAAGGCGGTCTGGTGATGTTCCTTGTCGAGATTGTGTTGCTGTTCGCAGTGACCGTCGGCGCCGTGCTTCTTGTTCAGGGTACACGCAAAGTGCCTGTGCAGTATGCAAAGCGCATTGTAGGCAACCGTCAGTACGGAGGCGCCCGCCAGTATATACCTCTTAAGGTAAATGCCGCAGGTGTTATGCCCATCATCTTCGCCCAGGCCATCATGTTCATTCCTATGACCATGATCGGATTCAAGGGTGCAGACAACGGTGTGGCACACGCTCTCACTGACATCAACGGCTTCTGGTATAACTTCATCTTCTTTATCCTGATTGTGGCGTTCACATATTTCTACACAGCCATCACGGTGCGTCCCACCCAGATGGCCGAGGATATGAAGCGCAACAACGGATTTATCCCCGGCGTAAAACCGGGCAAGAAGACTGCTGAGTATCTCGATGCCATCATGTCGCGCATCACACTTCCGGGTTCGATTTTCCTGGGTGTGGTAGCTATCCTGCCTGCGTTTGCCCGCTTCTTCGGTATCAGCCAGAATTTCGCCCAGTTCTTCGGCGGCACATCGCTGCTGATTATGGTGGGTGTTGTTCTCGATACCTTGCAGCAAATTGAGTCGCACCTGATGATGCACCACTACGACGGCCTTATGAAAGAAGGCAAGATCAAGGGTCGCACCACCGGCCAGGCTTATTAATCAGACGCAAGCCAACCAACAATATCTACGCTTAAATGATTTATCTCAAGACACCGGAAGAAATCGAAGCCATGCGGGCGTCATCGACGCTTGTGAGCCAGACTCTTGGCGAGGTAGCCCGCTGGATCGAACCCGGAGTTACAACACGTAAGCTCGACACCATTGCCAGGGAGTTTATCCTTGACAATGGTGGCAAGCCTGCCTGTCTGGGCTACGAAGGATTTCCGGCCACACTGTGTATCGAGGTCAATGAGACTGTCGTGCATGGTTTTCCGTCGGATCGTGTGTTGCTCGACGGCGATATCATCGGTATAGATACCGTAGTTGAGAAAGACGGTTTCTGCGGTGATTCGTGCTATACTTTCCCTATGGGAACTATCTCACCCGAGAAGATGGCACTTCTGAAGACAACCAAAGAGGCTCTTTATGTCGGTATCGAGGCTGCAAAAGCCGGTGCGCGCATAGGCGATGTATCGAATGCGATCCAGAGCTACTGCGAGCGTCGCAACTACAGTGTAGTGCGCGAGATGACCGGCCACGGCATCGGCCGCAAAATGCACGAGAGCCCCGAGGTGCCCAATTACGGACGACGCGGTATCGGCCCCCGTATCACCAACGGCATGTGCTTCTGCATAGAGCCGATGATCAATATGGGCAGCCGCAATATCGTGATAGCGAGCAACGGCTGGGAAGCGCTCACGCGCGACCGCAAGCCCTCTGCCCACTATGAGCACACCTTAGCTATGGTCAATGACCACATCGAAATCCTTACAACCTTTGACTACATCAAGGATGTATTAAAAGATAAATTTATTTAAACACCCATCTATGGCAAAACAATCAGCAATCGAACAGGACGGGACAATTATCGAGGCACTGTCAAACGCGATGTTCCGCGTAGAACTCGAGAACGGCCACGAAATCACCGCACATATCTCAGGCAAGATGCGCATGCATTACATCAAGATTTTGCCCGGCGACAAAGTGCGCGTAGAGATGACGCCATACGACCTGTCTAAAGGACGCATTGCTTTCCGCTATAAATAATCGAAACACTAAAAGATATGAAAGTAAGAGCTTCTGTAAAGAAACGCACTCCCGACAGCAAGATCGTCCGTCGCAAAGGACGTCTGTATGTCATCAACAAGAAAAACCCAAAATACAAACAACGTCAAGGATAAAGTATTATGGCAGTACGTATAGTGGGAGTTGACCTCCCCCAAAACAAAAGAGGTGAAATCGCCTTGACCTACATCTTCGGCATCGGCCGCAGCGCCGCCCGCAACATCCTCAACAAAGCCGGCATCGACGTAAATGTCAAGGTACAGGACTGGACCGACGATCAGGCCGCCCGCGTCCGCGAGGTAATCGGCTCAGACTACAAAGTAGAGGGTGATCTGCGCAGCGAGATCCAGCTCAACATCAAGCGTCTGATGGACATCGGTTGCTACCGTGGTATCCGTCACCGCAATGGCCTGCCCGTACGCGGCCAGAGCACCAAGAACAACGCCCGCACCCGCAAGGGCCGCAAGAAAACCGTTGCTAACAAGAAGAAAGCTACTAAATAATAATTTGACATGGCAAAAAAAACAGTCGCAGCAAAGAAACGCAACGTTAAGGTTGGTGCAGAAGGCCAGCTCCACGTTCATTCATCTTTCAACAATATCATTGTCTGCTTAGCCAACAGCGAGGGTCAGGTGATCTCGTGGTCGAGCGCAGGCAAGATGGGCTTCCGCGGATCAAAGAAGAATACTCCGTATGCCGCCCAGATGGCTGCCCAAGATTGCGCCAAAATCGCTTACGATCTTGGCCTCCGCAAAGTAAAGGCTTATCTCAAAGGCCCGGGTAACGGCCGTGAGTCAGCCGTGCGTACAATCGACGGCGCAGGCATCAAAGTGACCGAAATCATCGACGTGACACCGCTTCCCCACAACGGTTGCCGTCCTCCCAAACGTCGTAGAGTCTAAGGCCATGCGGCCCCCGGGATTATTATCCCGGCTCTGCTTTCGCTTTTAGTAAACAAACACCAACAACAGGCGGGATCAAGGCCAGCCGGTATGCCACTACCGGAGCAGTGTCCGCAATGGAGCAGACCTCTCACAACGATGCCCCGGCGAATAGACCGTATTTTAGATCACCTCTCTACGGTCGCGGCTGCGCCGGGCATGCGCTGAGCAGGCGCTCCGGAGACTCGAAGGCCTATCCCGATAAAATGATTTCAACACAATGGCAAGATACACAGGTCCCAAGACCAAAATAGCCCGTAAGTTCGGCGAACCGATTTTCGGTGAAGACAAAGTTCTGGCACGTCGCAACTTCCCCCCCGGGCAGCATGGAGCCAACAAGCGCCGCAAAACCAGCGAGTATGGCGTACAGCTCCGCGAGAAACAGAAAGCTAAATATACCTACGGTGTTCTGGAGCGTCAGTTCCGCAACCTCTTCGAGAAAGCGTCGAGCCTCAAAGGTATTACCGGTGAGATTCTTCTTCAGCTTCTCGAGAGCCGTCTTGACAACGTAGTATACCGTCTGGGCATTGCTCCTACCCGTGCAGCCGCCCGTCAGCTCGTTCTTCACCGTCACATCATCGTCAACGGCGATGTAGTGAACATCCCCTCTTACTCGGTAAAACCGGGCGATATCGTGGGTGTACGTGAGCGCAGCAAATCACTCGAGGTAATCGCCGACGCACTTGCCGGCTTCAACCACAGCAAATATCCTTGGATAGAGTGGGACGAAGCTACCCGCAGCGGAAAATTCCTCCACGTGCCTGCACGCGAAGACATCCCCGAGAACATCAAGGAGCAGCTGATTGTCGAGCTCTACTCTAAGTAATCTTATCCAATATTTCAGATCCATGGCTATATTAGCATTCCAAAAACCTGAAGAGGTAATAATGGTAGAAGCTTCCAACTTCTACGGCAAGTTCGAGTTCAAGCCTTTGGAACCCGGCTATGGCATCACCGTGGGCAACGCCCTCCGTCGCGTGCTGCTTTCGTCGCTCGAAGGCTACGCGATATCGTCGATAAAAATCGACGGCGTTAAAAACGAATTCGATGCCGTACCCGGCGTTAAGGAAGATGTCACCAACATCATCCTCAACCTCAAGCAAGTCGACCTCAAACAAAAGGTTGAAGACAGCGACTACGAGCGTGTCACCATCACCGTTTCAGGCAAAGAAGTGTTCACAGCCGGCGACATCGCCACGGCGCTCACGGCCTTTGAGGTCATGAACCCCGAGCTGGTGATTTGTCATTTGGATCCCGACGCAAGTTTCACTATCGTACTGACGATCAACAAGGGTCGCGGTTGGGTGCCTGCAGAGGAGAATGTAACTCCTCAGGACGATATCGACACCATCGCTATCGACTCAATCTACACCCCGATCAAAAACGTCAAATACACCGTCGAAAACTATCGCGTAGACCAGAAAACCGACTACGACAAACTGACTCTCGAGATAAGCACCAACGGTTCGATCCTGCCCAAGGATGCAGTCAAAGAAGCAGCGAAGATACTTATCTATCACTTCATGCTCTTCAGCGACGAGAAAATCACCCTTGAGACCACAGAGACCGATCCGGGTGAGGAATTCGACGAAGAAGTACTCCACATGCGCCAGCTTCTCAAATCGAAACTGGTGGATATGCAACTCTCCGTCCGCGCCCTCAACTGCCTCAAAAGCGCCGAGGTCGAAACCCTCGCCGAGCTGGTGGTATTCAACAAAACCGATTTGCTCAAATTCCGCAACTTCGGTAAAAAATCCCTTGTTGAACTGGAAGAGCTCCTTACGAGCTTGAACCTTTCGTTCGGCATGGATATCTCCAAATACAAACTCGATAAAGAATAAGCCCGATGCGACACAATAAAAAATTCAACCACCTTAGCCGTCAGAAGGGTCATCGCGACTCAATGCTGGCTAACATGACCATCTCGCTCATCCTCCACAAGCGCATCTTCACTACTCTTGCCAAGGCTAAAGCACTCCGTGTATATGCCGAGCCCCTTATCAACCGCGCTAAGGAAGATACAATGACCAACCGTCGTGTTGTTTTCAGCTACCTCCAGAACAAAGAGGCTGTAAAAATCCTCTTCCAAGAGATCGCTGAGAAAATCGCCCAGCGTCCCGGCGGATACACCCGTATCCTCAAAACCGGCAACCGCCTCGGCGATAACGCCAAGACTTGCTTCATTGAGCTGGTAGACTACAACGAAGCCATGCTCAAAGACAAGACAGAAACCAAGGCCAAGACCCGCCGCAGCCGTCGTAAAAACACAGCTGCCGCAGCTCCTGCCGAGAATCCCGTTGCAGAAGCTCAGGCTCAGGAGCCCGAACTTCCCGCAGCTGAATAAGGAGATTCACAAGTCAAGATATGCCCGGCGGCTCCATAGCTCGCCGGGCTTATTTTTTTTTGCATTTCGGGTGACGGTGACGCGCTGAAGCGCGCCGGCTTTTTTAAAAGGTGAAGCAGAGCTTACTTTTGAATCTTTGAGGAATGTCACAACATTTTAGGATAGTAGAAATACATTTACATGCTGAGCAATATTGAATGCATAGCGCTGCGTACTGTTCGTGTCAACGACAGCCGCAATCTGCTGTCGGTATGGAGCCGCTGCCATGGGCGGCTCACACTTGCCATGCCTTCGGGCAAAGGGCGCGAGAGCAAACGTCGCAGGGCGCTTACAGGGCCTCTGTCTCTTTTTGAGGCGGTGGTTGATATCCGACCTGACCGGGAGGTGGCGACCGTGCGGGAAATGATTCCCATGGCTACATCGCCTGCCATGCTTTTGTCGCCGATGAGAGCTGCGGGAGCGACTTTCCTTGCCGAGACGCTTGATGTGATACTGCGCCGCACCGAGGCCGACGATATACTGTCGGATTTCCTGTTCTCGGCAGTAGCGTACTATGGAGAGTGCGGGGGCAGGGCTGCTGCCAATTTCCATGTGTCGTTTCTGATCCATCTTGCAGAATTTCTCGGAATAGCTCCTGATTATGGCGAGGCGAGGCACGGATGTCTCTTTGATATCAAGGAAGGGCGCTTTGTAAGGTCGGCTCCTCTGCATGGAGATTATCTTTCATCTGTCGATTCCCGCGCACTTTTAGCCTTTGGAGAGATATCTTTGTATCATTGCGGAAGAATTTTTATAGAAAGATTTGAGCGGAGAAGGGCAATCGATATAATTTTTCACTACTATGATTTGCATTTATGTAGCCTTGAAGGGGTGAAAAGTCTGTCGATATTGCGTCAAATCTTCGACTAAACGGCCAAAATATTCGCGAATACAGACAAATTTACATTTTTCTGAAATTTTTTTGCGAAAATATTTGCACAGTAACAAAAACAGTTGTAACTTTGCAGTGCAAAAGCGATAAAGCCTATGCCTCTCCAACCAGAGCAATGAACGGTGTGGTAGATCAGCTGGTTAGATCGTCTGCCTGTCACGCAGAAGGTCGCGGGTTCGAGTCCCGTCCATACCGCAAGAGGAGAGAGGAGAATGAGAAATGGTTATCTTCGGATGTCGTTTCTCATTCTTTTTTTAAGGGCCGGTAGTTCAACGGATAGAATAGAAGTTTCCTAAACTTTTGATAGCAGTTCGATTCTGCTCCGGCCTACGAGGTGCATGAGCTTCGCTCATGCCATGAACGAAAAAAAGCGGCTAACACTTAAACGAAGAAGGCGGCTGACTCATGAACGAGGAATGCGGCTGACTCATGAACGAGAAAGGCGGCTGACTCATGAGAGAAGAAGGCATGCCACTGATGGAGACCGCACTTCTCCAAGCATAGCAAACAGCAAGCAGATTCATTACTTTATCTAATACCAATAATTATGATTGATCCGGTTTTTTGGCTTGTGCCTGTGTCGGCCGTTGTCGCGCTGATATTGGCATGGTACTTCTATCGCCAGATGTTACGGCAGGACGAGGGTACCGACACAATGAAACGCATAGCCTCGCATGTTCGCAAGGGTGCGATGTCTTATCTCAAACAGCAGTATAAAATCGTAGGCTGGGTGTTCGCTGCCTTGGTAGTGCTTTTCTCCGTGATGGCTTACGGCTTCCAGCTCCAGAACCCATGGGTGCCCGTGGCGTTCCTTACCGGCGGCTTCTTCTCAGGCCTTTCGGGCTTTCTCGGCATGAAGACTGCCACCTACGCTTCGGCACGCACGGCCAACGCGGCCCGCGAGTCTCTCAACAGCGGTCTTCGCGTAGCTTTCCGCTCGGGAGCTGTGATGGGCCTTGTGGTTGTCGGCCTCGGCTTGATAGATATTTCTTTCTGGTATCTCCTGCTTGACTGGCTTATTCCACTTGAGGGCACAGCCAAACTTGCCATGATCACCACCACCATGCTTACATTCGGCATGGGCGCTTCTACTCAGGCTCTCTTCGCGCGTGTAGGCGGCGGTATCTATACCAAAGCTGCCGATGTTGGCGCAGACCTCGTCGGTAAGGTCGAGGCAGGTATTCCTGAAGACGACCCGCGCAATCCCGCCACAATCGCCGACAATGTGGGCGACAATGTAGGCGACGTTGCCGGTATGGGTGCCGACCTCTATGAGTCGTATTGCGGCTCTATTCTCGCAACCTCGGCTCTCGGTGCGGCAGCCTATCTGCTCTCGGGCGACGAGGTAATGCAATATAAGGCAGTAGTTGCTCCCATGCTGATTGCCGCGGTTGGTATCCTGCTGTCGATATTGGGTATTTTCTGCGTGCGCACAAAAGAGAATGCAACAATCAAGGAGCTTCTGGGCTCGCTCTCGTTGGGCACGAATCTGAGCTCAGTTCTTATCGTCGCAGCCACTTTCCTTATCCTTTGGTTGCTCGGCCTTGACAATTGGGCATGGATCAGCTGCTCAGTGGTTGTGGGCCTGCTTGTAGGCGTCGTTATCGGCCGTTCTACCGAATATTATACCTCTCAGTCTTACAAACCTACCAAGAAGCTCGCCGAGAGCGGTACTACGGGCCCGGCAACTGTGATTATCTCAGGCGTCGGCCTCGGCATGGTGTCGACCGCGGTGCCTGTAATCGCCGTTGTAGCTGGCATTATACTTAGTTATTGGTTTGCGTCGGGCTTCGACTTCAGCAACGTCGCCATGGGCCTCTATGGCATTGGTATCGCCGCTGTAGGTATGCTTTCGACTCTCGGTATCACCCTTGCCACCGACGCTTACGGCCCCATCGCCGACAATGCCGGCGGTAATGCAGAGATGAGCGGTCTCGGCGAAGACGTGCGCCGCCGCACCGACGCTCTCGACTCGCTCGGCAACACTACAGCCGCCACCGGCAAAGGCTTCGCCATCGGCTCTGCAGCGCTTACCGGCCTTGCCCTGCTTGCGTCGTATATCGAAGAGATCCGTATCGGCATGGAGCGCCTCGGCGAGACTTTCGTGCAGATCGGCGACCGCACCGTGCATATCCATGAGATGTCGTTCCTCGACTTCATGGAGCTTTATGAAGTGAATCTGATGAGCCCCAAGGTGCTCTCTGGCATGTTTATCGGCTCAATGATGGCCTTCCTCTTCTGCGGCCTTACGATGAATGCCGTAGGCCGCGCCGCACAGCACATGGTAGAGGAAGTGCGCCGTCAGTTCCGCGAGATAAAAGGTATCCTCGAAGGCAAGGCTGAGCCGGATTACGCACGTTGCGTACAGATCTCAACCAAGGGAGCGCAGCGCGAGATGATTTTCCCCTCATTGCTGGCGATTGTGGCGCCGATCATCACCGGTCTGATATTCGGTGTACCCGGCGTGCTCGGATTGCTTGTAGGCGGCCTCAGCGCGGGCTTTGTGCTGGCTATCTTCATGGCCAACTCCGGCGGCGCTTGGGATAATGCCAAGAAGTATATCGAAGAGGGTAATTTCGGCGGCAAAGGCAGCGAGGTGCACAAGGCTACCGTCGTAGGCGATACCGTGGGCGATCCGTTCAAGGATACATCGGGCCCGTCGCTCAACATCCTCATCAAGCTCATGTCGATGGTGTCGATCGTGATGGCCGGCCTGACAGTGAGCTGGAGTCTGTTCTGATAGAATTATTGAGATATAAATATCAAAGTCCTTGCGGCTATTATTGCTGCAAGGACTTTGATTATGTCCACAAACAATATTAGGCTGATCATTTCGTTATACTATTAAATAATTATAAAAATATAGAAAAAGGTATGTCAGGAACTGATGAACAGCAGCAAAAATCAAACTCACAGAAAATATTGTGGCTTTCAATTATCCAAGGATATGCGATACTTTTGGTTTTGATAGGACATGTTAATGGTTATACCTACAACGAGCCTGATGAACTTTACCCATTGTCTGACTTTATACATCGTTTAAGCAGCTCGTTTCACATGCCGTTGTTCATGTTCGTGTCGGGTGGATTACTATATTTTTCACGAATTAGTAAAAATTGGTCTACAGGAAAGCTTTATAAAGATAAAGCACGGCGTCTTCTTTTACCGTTTATATTCTTTACTATAGTAGGGTTTGTGGCGAAGATCCCATTTATGTCGGTTGCTAAAACAGCTCACGATATGAGCTTTTACGGGTTTCTTAATGCATTTTTTTCACCAATTCAAGGACCTCTGAAAGAGATGTGGTTTGTAGGCACATTGATGTGGCTTATGGCGTTGTATCCGGTATATAAGTCGATGTTAAAGAATCCTTTTACAGAGATAATGCTATTGGTTATCACATTGATACCGTTTATTGATGGAGTAAAACCCAATATAGATGGTTGGTTTCATCTTTCGGGTGTGTTTTCATACGCTTTTTATTTTGTGGCAGGCATGTTGTTTTTCAAGTACAACATGACTGCTTTGTTCGAGAAGAGCAAAGCAGCTGTGGTATGTGTGACTGTGTGCTATCTATGTCTTTTCTTTCTTGATATAGAGTCGCTTAAGTTACTGACTGTTGTTACGGGGATTCTTGCGACCTTTGGCATAGGCGTACACGTTGCGAAGCGTTTCCCTCATTTGTTCAGTTCATTCCGCGATCATTCTTTCCAAATATTCTTGGTAGGTATATTTCCGCAGATGATTATTGAGCTACTTGTATGGCGACATGTTCATGCTGCCGGCATGCAATTGCCATATTTTATAGTGAGTGTATCGTTGGCTTTGTTTACAGGAGTGCTTGTAAGTAAGATAGGTCAAAGATTATCTTCGAAGTATCTGAGATGGTGCCTTGGGCTTAAATAATATGCCCAAGGTACTTCAGTGCTTCCGGTAGATACGGTGGCGGTCGGCGACGACGTAGTCGACGGGGATGTCGAATTCGTCGGGCTCGAGGTCGTCGACGAGCTGGAAGTCGTAGCATATACCGATTGTAGTGGCACGCGAGCGGCTAAGCAGACGGTCGTAATAGCCCTTTCCGCGGCCCACACGGTTGCCGTGGCGGTCGTAGGCAACGGCAGGTACTATCACGAGGTCAATGTCGTTTATAGCGACTGTATCGTCGCCGTCGGGCTCCTCGATACGGAAGGCCCCGAGGTGCATGCGCGAGCGCTCGTAGGGCAGAATCTCGAGGTCAATGCCGTTGACGCGGGGGAGGTAGTAAGTCTTGTCCTCGGGTGAGTTCTCGAAGAAGAGGTGGGTTGAAAGCTCGTCGGGCAGAGAATGGTACAGGAGCACCTTGTGAGCCACCATATAAGCAGCCATCGACCTTACGGTGTCGAAAACACGCTGAGCTGCGGCGAGGCGCTCAGCCTCGTCGAGCATTTGTTTGCGGGCGCGCACGAGGCGTCGGATGTCATCTTTATTCATTTTTCGGTTTCATTAGTTTTGTCGGTCAGAGGGTAGTCGGCACCACCGGTTACAATCTGGTGTATTGCCTCGTTTACCACAGGGTCGGTGGTGTTCACCACCTGAAAATAGCCGTCCATGCCTACGATGTCGCGGGCAATAAGGGCTTTAATCTGATTAACAATTAACTTGGCCGAATTGTTGATGTAATACCATCGGGGCGCTATGCCGCCTTTGTTGCTGGCATAGTTGATAAATGAATGAAGGAGCACATTGTCGGCCGGCAGCTTGGTGAGCATTTCGTCGACGTCGCGGCTTTCGTTGAGTGTCTCGCGGTTGAGGTCGGCATATTCGTAGGCGAATTTGCGCAGCAGGCCTGCGTTTGCCACCTGTATGTAGTATTTGGTGACTCCGGTGGTGTCGGATGGCACGAAGATATCGGGGATGATACCGCCGCCGCCGTATACGGGGCGGCCTGTTGTGGTGTGGAATATCAGAGTGCTGTCTACCTTGAGGCTGTCGGCAGAGAATATCTCGCCTCGGTCGTAGCGGTCGAAGATTTCGGTCTCGTATTCACCTGTGTGGCCGGGCTTGTAGGTCTTCTGTATGCAGCGTCCCGAAGGGGTGTAGTAGCGCTGCACGGTGAGTCGGAACTCGCTTGAGTCGGGCAACTCGAACGGGCTCTGCACAAGGCCTTTGCCGAAAGAGCGGCGGCCGACGACGAGACCGCGGTCATTGTCCTGAAGCGCGCCGGTGAGAATCTCGCTCGAGCTTGCGGTGTATTCATCGATGAGCACTACTATGCGCTCGTTTGTGAATGCGCCCATGCCATCGGTCATGAGGATGTTGTGGTCGGAGGCGCTGCGGCCTTTGGTCATGACGATGATCTTGTCGCGGTCAAGGAATTCGTTGGCAACGAGCACAGCCGGATTCATGTAGCCGCCGCCGTTGCCCCGCAGGTCGATCACGAAGTTTCGGGCGCCGTCGTAGCGCAACTGCCCCAGCACGGTGAGGAACTCGCCGTAGGTGTTCTCTGAGAATTTGCCGAGGCGTATATAGCCGATCGAGTCGTTGAGCATATAAGAGGCGTCGATTGGCGACACAGGCACTTCGGCGCGCACGATGTCGAAGGTGACAAGGCCGGGAGTGTTGTGGCGCTTAACGCCGAGCTTGACATGGGTGTCTTTCTCTCCACGGAGAATGCTGAAGAGGTGCTCGGAGTCGGCGTTGACACCGGCTATGTTCTCACCGTCGACCTCGATAATTCGGTCGCCGGGCTGCATGCCGGCCTCATCGGCACCGCCTCCGTTGATTACCTCAAGCACATAGAGAGTGTCGTTGATCATCTGGAACTGTATGCCTATGCCATAGAAGGAGCCTTCGAGGTCGCGTCCGGCGGCCACGCGCTTGTCGGCGGGGATATACGACGAGTGGGGGTCGAGGTTATGGAGCAGCTCGGGTATAGTGAGCTCGATGAGGCTGTCGAAGTCTACCGGGTCGACATACCTCGACTCAATCACGTCGAACACCTGATTGAGCTTCTGACGGGCCTGACTTTCGGGATTACGTCCGTCGATGGCACGTCCGAGCCAGAGGCCCAAAATGAGGAAAACTGCTGCCACAGCGGGCAGCCAGAGCATATACTTGCGGTTATCCATTTTAATCGATGTCTTTAATGTGGACACATTCCACCCCAGCGCGGCGGAGCAGGTCTATGCCGTCGCTGAGGCGATAGAGGTCGTTGAAAACGACGCGCCGTATGCCCGACTGAATTATGAGTTTCGAACATTCGAGACAAGGCGACGCTGTGATATAAAGCGTAGAGCCCTCCGAGGAGTTGTTGCTCCGAGCCACTTTGGTAATCGCGTTTGCCTCGGCATGGAGCACGTAGGGCTTGGTGACACCGTCGGAGTCTTCACATACGTTTTCAAAGCCGGCGGGTGTACCGTTGTATCCGTCGGAAATTATCATTTTATCCTTTACCAGAATCGCACCAACCTTGCGTCGCTCGCAATAAGAGTTTTCAGCCCATATAGCGGCCATGCGCAGGTAGCGACGGTCAAGAACTTCCTGTTTATCGTTTGCTGTTTTCATATAAGGCAAAGTTACATATTTTCTGCCGTATTACAAAAACAATAATGCTATTCTATAGGTTGCGAAAGCGAGAATCCACGCCACGAGGGTGTTGTAGATTACCGAGAAGGCGGCGTAGTGCCACGAGCCGGTCTCGCGTGCTATCGCCGTGATGGTGGCTATGCAGGGGCAGTAGAGCAGTATGAACACCATGAAAGCCAAAGCCGTAGCCGCCGTGAAGTCGGGTTTGCCGGTGATTGGCGATGGAGCTTTAAGGCGGGCGCCGAGGCGGGCGTCGGAAACTTCCTCATCGTTGGTATAGAGCACGCCGAGAGTCGACACCACAATCTCTTTTGCCGGCACGCCTGCCATAGCAGCCACTGTGCCGCGCCATTCGAAGCCGAGAGGCTCCATGACGGGATTTACAATCTTTCCGGCCATTTCGAGGTATGAATCGCGCGAAGTGTCGATTTCCGAGGTGGTTGAGTGGATTTCAGATGAAGGGACGCCATCGTGGAGCGGGAAGTAATTGAGCGCCCATACAAGTATGCTGGCGAAGAGTATGATGCCGCCCATCTTCTTGAGATATTGCTTGCCTTTGCCCCAAGTGTGTGTGCATGAGGCTTTGAGAGTCGGCACACGGTAGGGGGGCAGCTCCATCACGAAGGGAGTCTCGTCATTCTTAAAGAGGAAGCGGCGCAGCAGTCGGGCCGTGACCACGCCTACAAGTATACCGCCGAAGTAGAGCCCGGCCATTACGAGCCCTGCATATCCGGCAAAGAATGTGCCGCAGAGCAGTACGTAGATAGGCAGTCGGGCCGAGCACGACATGAAAGGATTTATCAGCACGGTGATTATGCGGCTTGATTTGCTCTCTATGCTTCTCGAGGCAAGGATGGCGGGCACATTGCAGCCGAAGCCCATGACAAGAGGAATGAACGACTTGCCATGGACGCCAATGCGGTGCATTACCTTGTCCATGATGAATGCCGCGCGGGCCATATAGCCCGAGTCTTCCATAAACGATATGCAGAAGAAGAGGATGAGGATGTTGGGCAGGAACACTATCACACCGCCGACGCCGCCGATAATGCCGTCGGCGATTAGGTCTTTTAGCGGTCCGTCGGGCATATTGTCCTGCACAAGTTCGGCCAGCCATCCTACAGCGCCCTCAATCCATTGCATGGGGTAGTCGCCGATAGCGTATGTCGCCCAGAAGATAAACACCATTATGGCTATGAATATGGGGAATCCGAGCCAACGGTTGGTGGCGAGTTTGTCGAGGACCACGCTTGCGCGGCCTTTCTGCTTGTTGCCGGGAGTGAAAGTCTCGGTAAGTGCGCCGGTGACGAAACCGTATTTCTCTGCTGCAACGATAGAAGATATGTCCTGATGGTGCAGGCTCTCTATTTTAGCCCGCAGCTTGTCGCGCAGCAGGATTATCGGGTCATCGGCGCTGTGGTGGAGATGTTGCTTCCACGGAGCCTCGCCTTTGCCATGCAGCAGCCGGCTCCAGAAGCCTTGTTTCTTTTTGTCGCCTTGGGCTTTAGTGACAGCGGATGTCTCGTCTTCAATCTCGTGGTCGCCCTCAAGCAACTTTATCGCGAGGTAGCGCGGCGAGAAGTGCTTGCTCATGGCCGGGGAGGCCTTTATGGCGTCGACAAGCTGACGCACGGCACCCTCTATGTCGTTTCCGAGGTTTACATGGATGTGGCGCACGGTGTCGTCGCGGCCCTCATATACCTCGATCACGCGGTTGAGGAGGTCGGAGATTCCTTCGCCCGTCTTGGATACGACGGGCACCATAGGCACACCTATCATCCTGCCCAGAGCGTCGTATTCGAGCTTGGCACCGCTGGCTCGCAGCTCATCGTACATGTTGAGGGCTATCACCATGGGGTAGTCCATGTCGATAAGCTCGGTGGTGAGGAAGAGATTGCGCTCCAAATTGGCTGAATTGACAGCGTTGATGATTACGTCGGGGGTATGCTCGCGCAGGTATTGGCGCACATACAGTTCTTCGGGCGAATAGCAGGTGAGCGAATATGTGCCGGGCAGGTCGATGATGTTGAAAGTGTAGTCGCCGTATCTGAACCGTCGCTGCTTGGCGTCGACGGTTACGCCGGAGTAGTTGCCGACGTGCTCGCTGGCACCGGTGACAGCGTTGAATATACTTGTCTTGCCGCAGTTGGGGTTGCCGATGAGGGCGATGTTGATGATATGCCTCTGACGGTCGAATTTGCGGTGTGCCTCGGTCTCTGCTATTTCCTGCGGTGGTGTGGAAATCACCTCGGCACCTATTACGGCGGCTTCTGCGTCGTCAACGGCTACAACTTCGATGAGGTCGGCCTCGGAGCGGCGCAATAATATTTCCGAACCTAAAATGCTGTAGTTTACGGGGTCTTTGAGCGGGGCATGCTGAAGGACTTTCACTGCATGTCCTTTTACGAATCCCATTTCAATTACGCGCTTTCGGAAAGCGCCGTGTCCGTGAATCTTGAGCACTATGCCGGTCTGGCCGGTTTGCAGTTGTGATAACTTCATAGGTCGGAGGGTTTGAGATTATGCATCGTGGAGTTGACCACGGCTGCGATGTTCTGTCGGAAAGTCGGCGTGCCGCTTTCGGAGTTCATGATAAAAACAGTGAGGTCTTCAAGGGCAGTAGGCAACATTTCGTTTTTGTTGGCCCAATTGAGGTAGTCGCTCACCAGTCGGTATGTGCCGTTGAAGAGTGCGGCAGGATAATAGATATATTTCTCGCAGTTGACAATAACGGATATGGCGCTGAAGAACAGGCGGTTGACGTAATCAGCCGGGAGGCCGTAGTCTTGCGCTTCCTTTATGTATTTGCGTATCACGCTTATGCGTGCTTTTGAGAGACTTCCGCGCTTTGTGCGCTTCAACTCTTTGGCGATGGCTTCGGTTTTTTCTTTTACGAAAGCCTCGGGGTCGGGGTTGAGGAAAAACTCGAGATAGGCCTTTGCTTCTTTTGAAGAACTGTAGATATTAAGTATCAGCTCCGAAAGTTGTTCGGAGCTGAAATACTTAAGTTCTTTTTTCAGAGAGGCCTTGCTCATGGAGTTATTTCAACCATTTGTCGAACCAGCGGAAGAAAAGACGCTGCCAGAGTACGGCGTTCTGCGGCTTGAGAATCCAGTGGTTCTCGTCGGGATAGATAACCATCTCGGCAGGTATGCCTCGGAGTTTGGCGGCGTTGAAAGCTGCCATGCCTTGGCTTGCGAGGATACGGTAGTCGAGTTCGCCGTGAGATACCATGATGGGAGTGTCCCAACGGTCAACGAGGCGGTGGGGCGAGTTGGCGAAAGTGCGCTGTGCGGCAGCGTTGTCTTTCTCCCAGTATGCACCTCCCATATCCCAGTTGGCAAACCACATCTCCTCGGTGTCGAGATACTGCTGCTCCATGTTGAAGATACCGGCGTGTGCGAGAAGGGCAGCGAATCGTCCTTCGTGGATACCGGCGAGGTAGTAAACCGAGAAGCCGCCGTAGCTTGCACCTGTAGCGCCGATGTGCTTCTCATCCACCCAAGGCTCGGCTTTCACATTGTCGACAGCAGCAAGGTAGTCGCGCATGTTCTGGCCGGGATAGTCTTTGGAGATCTGCTCGTTCCATTCGGTGCCGAAGCCGGGCAGACCGCGGCGGTTGGGGGCGATCACCACATAGCCGTTGGCAGCCATGAGGGCGAGGTTCCAGCGATAGCTCCAGAACTGGCTAACAGCCTGCTGCGGGCCGCCCTGACAATAGAGAAGGGCCGGATATTTCTTGTTGGCGTCGAATTTGGGCGGTTTCACTACCCATACGAGCATTTCCTTGCCGTCGGTGGTGGGCACCATGCGACGCTCGATTTCGGGCATTGTGAGCTGGTTGAAGATATAGTCGTTGACAGCGGTGAGGCGTGTCTCTTCGTTTTTCTTCTTGCCGGCGGTTACGAGCATGAGCTCGTTGGGGCGGAGCATGGAGTGGTTCATTGTCACCACGCGGCCTTTGCCCATGGGCTGGAGGCCGGTGTAGTCGGCCTGCTCCTGAGTGAGTTGGTCGATTTTATTGTCTTTGAGAGTGAGGCGGAAAACGGGAATCACGCCATCCTTGGGAGCAAGGAAGAAAATCTCGTTGCCTTCCGGAGCCCAAGCGAACTGGTCGATGGTATAGTCCCAGTCGGCAGTGAGGTCGCGCTTCTCACCGGTGAGCATGTCGAGGATGAAGAGGCGGTTTTTGTCGCTCTCGTAGCCATCGTGCTCCATGCTGAGCCAAGTGAGGTATTTTCCGTCGGGTGAGAAAGCGGGCATAGTGTCGTAGCCCATCATGCCCTCGGTGAGATTGCGGGTAGAGCCTGTGGCGAGGTCGTAGAGATAGAGGTCGGAATTTGTGGATATGGCATATTCAAGGCCTGTCTTCTTGCGCGAAACGTAGACGAGCGATTTGCTGTCTTTGCTCCAAGCGAAAGATTCCACACCGCCGAAAGGCTTCATGGGGGCTTCGTAGGGCTCATCGGCCATGATGTCCTTGAGGTCGCATACTTTGCCGTCGCGGAAGTCGCCCACGAAAGGATGGGGTATTTCGGTCACCCACTCGTCCCAATGCTTATACATGAGGTCGTCGATCACGCGGCCTGTGGCCTTGGGGAGGTCGGGGTAGATGTCGCCGGCGTTGCGGGCATATTTCACATTGCCGATAACTACAATTTTAGATTCGTCGGGCGAGAGGAGGAATCCTGCGATACCGCCGGGATGGCATGAGGCTTGCACACGGTCGGAGCCGTCGGGAGCCATAGTCCACATCTGGGCATTGCCGTCGGCGTCGGGATACATGAAAGCAATGCGGGCGCCATTGGCAAACCATACAGCGCTGCTCTCGCTCTTGGGAGTGTCGGTGATACGCACGGGCGCAGCACCTTTCTCTACAAGTGAAAGTGTGTAAAGGTCGTTGTTTGAGTTGTTTTCGGCAAGATTTTCGTAAGCTATGCCGAAGAGTACGGTTTTGCCGTCGGGGGCAAGTGCAGGGTCGCTGACGCGGCCAAGAGCCTCGAGGGCATCGATGCTGAAATTGCCGTCGGGGCTTGTGAAGCTTTCGGCGGCGCCGGCACCGGCGGCTATGAGCAGGGCACCGGCGGTCATTGCAAGTTTGTGCATGTCAGATAGTTCTTTTCAGACTACAAAAGTAGATAATTATATTGTGATATAGAATACCCTGAAATGGGTATTTTTGAGAGGTTTAGATTTCTACGCGGGCGTAGGGTGCGATGTCGTAGGGGCAGAAAATCTTGTCGAGGTATTTGAAATATCCGGCGATGGCCACCATGGCTGCATTGTCGGTAGTGAATTTCCGCTCGGGGATAAAAGCCTCAACTCCTTTAGCGGCGCAAAGGTCGGCCACAGCGGCCCTCACACCGGAGTTGGCCGATACGCCGCCGCCTATGGCCACGGTCTTTACCCCTGTGGCGTCGATGGCTTTTGAGAGTTTGTCGGTGAGGATGTCGATGATAGTGCGCTGCAGCGAGGCCGCGAGGTCGGCGCGGTTGTGCTCCACGAAGTCGGGGTCGGCCTTGATACCGTCGCGCAGGGTGTAGAGGAAAGATGTCTTGAGGCCTGAGAATGAGTAGTCGAGGCCTTGGATGTGAGGCTTGGCGAATTTGAATTTAGAGGGGTCGCCCTCGGCGGCGAGACGGTCGATGTGTGGGCCGCCGGGATAGGGGAGTCCCATCACCTTGGCGCATTTGTCGAAGGCCTCGCCGGCGGCGTCGTCGATGGTGCGTCCGAGAATTTCCATGTCGTTATATCCGCGCACGAGGATTATCTGCGAGTTGCCGCCCGATACGAGCAGGCACAGATAGGGAAACTCGGGCACGCGGTCGTCGGGCGACTGACGCACGAACTGCGCCAGCACATGGCCGTGGAGGTGGTTTACGTCGATGATGGGAATCCTGAGGCCGAGCGACATGCCCTTGGCGAAACTCGTGCCTACGAGCAAGGAGCCGATAAGCCCCGGCCCGCGGGTAAAGGCGATGGCCGAAAGATCTTTCTTGTCGATACCGGCGCGGCGCAGTGCGGCGTCGACTACCGGCACAATGTTCTGCTGATGAGCGCGCGAGGCAAGCTCGGGTACCACGCCGCCGTATTCTTCATGTACGGCCTGCGAGGCTATGACATTGCTCATCAATATACCGTCGCGGACGACAGCCGCGGAGGTGTCGTCGCATGATGATTCAATACCGAGGATGGTTATCACTTTTTCTATTGCTGATTGGATGTTTTAGAAAACGTATGCTATGCGGGCAGCGAACTGACCGTTGGGGTTGTGCTTTATGAGGGTATATTTGCCTTCAATGCCGATTTTGAGAGAGTTGGAGAGGCGTATCTCCCAACCGGCACCCATATTGAGGCCGAAGCTGTTCTGATGTGATGTGACATCGTCGTGAGTGTCGGGTTCGAGATTATGACGACCCCATGAGTTGAATGTTATGCCGGCAAGTGGGTAGATTACCGATGTATTCCAAGTGGCAATCGGGAAGTGCATATCGATGTCAACGAGAAGAGCGTCGCGGTCTTCATTGCGGAAAGCGAGTCCTATCGACGGAGCTATGCGCACATGGCTGCTGAAGGCATAGTCGAAGCAAAGTCCTGCCACAACAGAATTGTTGCGGGTGATGTAGCCTACTTTGGGACCGAATGACTTCTGCCCGCGCTCAACCTGAGCCGAAGCGTGAAGGCCTCCGGCCATCAGCAGAAGTACTGCGGCAAGGCGTAGTATATGGGTAATTGTTTTCATAATGTGATGAATCTACTCTGTCTGTCTGAGGCTAATGCCCTCAATCTGCAAAGATACGCACTTTTGCGCTATTAACGCTGCTTTTTCTTGAAATAATCGTTGTGAATTTTAATACCGAATATGACGACAGAGCATACAGTAGTGATTACGTTGGTGATTACCAGCGGCCAGTTGCACAATGCTATGCCCTGAATGACGAAGAAAACCGAGCCGAGGCCGAGCATGCAGAATGTAGGCAGGGCTATGCCGTCGGTGTTGCGGGTGCGGATGGTGGCGATTGCCTGAGGTAAGTAGCCGAATATCATGCAGATACTGGCAGTATATCCAATAATGTTAATCCAAAGGTCTGACATAGTGTTTTTTATTTTTTACTTATAACAAACAAAGAGGGTAAAATGTTCTCGCGAAGATTGAGATTCTGAGCAAGCTCAGATAATGTAGGCTACTTCTTTGAAGGCGTAGGAGTTGCCGTCGGAGAGGGTGAGCATGCCGTTGGTGGCGACGTCGCGGATGGCTGCTTTGAAAGTGGTGCCGTCGGGGAGGGAGAAAGTGTAGTCATTGCCGTCGCCGCGGTAGAGGGCCTGCATGTAGCGTGTTTTCAAGGCTGTGCTGTCGCCGTCGTAGTTGTCGATATAGTCGGCAATGCGTTGAGTCAGAGTTTCCAACAGCGGCTCCAAGGGTGTGGTGTGGCCGCATAGCTGTGCGACCGACACCGGATTGGGGGCGTCGGAGCGGAATATCTCTTGGTTGACATTGAGACCTATGCCAACAATAGATCGGTCAATTGCCGCTCCCATGAGTTTGTTTTCGATAAGTATGCCGGCAAGTTTGCTGTCGTTGACGTATATGTCGTTGGGCCACTTGATTTTAGTTTTCAGCCGGCAGCCGTGGCCGGCGAGAAGACCGTCGACAGTATCGGTCACGGCGAGCGACACCAGCATTGACAGCTCAAACTGGTGTGCGGGAGATATGGCAGCGGGGCGGAGCAGCTGTGAAAAGGTGAGGTTTTTGCCGGGCTCGGCTTCCCATGAGGCACCGCGCTGTCCGCGCCCGGCAGTCTGGCAGCGTGTGGCTACCACGGTGTTTGTCGGGGCGTCGGTCATGGCTGACAGTTCGGCGTTTGTGCTTCCGCACTCCTGCAGCCATATTATGCGTGGCGTCATGTCACTCCGAGATAGTGAGAGTGCGCGAGTCATCGTCGTTGACGGTGATCTTCACAGTCACAGTGTCTTCGGGGAGAGCAGCAGCAATGCGCTCGGGCCATTCGATAAGGCAGATGGCGCCGGAGTCGAAATAGTCTTCGATACCAAGCTCAATGGCTTCCTCGAGGTCTTCGATACGGTAGAAGTCAAAGTGATAGATAAGCTCGGCGGTAGTGTCGGAGCGGTATTCGTTGATGAGTGCGAAAGTGGGCGAGGCGGTTTCTTCGGGGTCAACACCGAGCACGCTGCAGAGAGCGTTGATAAAGGTGGTCTTACCGGCTCCCATGTCGCCGTAGAATGCGAAGACAGTGTTGTCGCCCATCATTTCGGCGAATTGTCGTGCGGCAGCCTCAAGGCCGGCTTCGTTGGCTATCTGTATGGTTTTCATTTTGGCGAAAGAGTGATTAGAGGCACCAGCATTTCCTCCATGGATATTCCTCCGTGCTGGAAAGTGCCGGTGTAGTATTGTACGTAGTAATTGTAATTGTTGGGGTATGCGAAGAAATCGTCGGGAGAGGCGAAGATGTAGGTGGTGGATACATTTGGTGCGGGCAGACCGTAGCGGGCGGGCTGCTTGATCTCATACACCTGTTTTGAGTTGTAGGCAAGGTTCTTGCCTAATTTGTAGCGGAGATTGGTGTTGGTGTTCTTGTCGCCGACTACTTTTACGGCGTTGTCAACGCGGATTGTGCCGTGGTCGGTGGTGAGCACGATCTTGTAGCCGCGCTCGGCTATGCGGCGGAAGATGTCGAGCGCCGACGAGTGGCGGAACCATGACTCTGTGAGCGAGCGGTAGGCGGCGTTTGTGGCGGCGAGCTCGCGTATCATCTTCGACTCGGTGCGGGCATGGGAGAGCATGTCGATGAAGTTGAAGACAATGACGTTGAGGTCGTTGGCTTCGAGCTGCTTGAAGTCGCGCAGGAGCCGCTCGCCGGCTGCACCGTCGTTGATTTTGTTGTATGAGAACTTGCAGCGGCGGCGGTAGCGCTCGAAAAGAGTGGCTATCAGGGGCGATTCGTTGATGTTCTTGCCCTCTTCAGAGTCCTCATCTACCCACAGCTCGGGGAACATTCGCTCAATCTGCGCCGGCATGAGGCCCGAGAATATGGCATTGCGCGCATATTGTGTGGCCGTGGGCAGGATGGTGGTATACATGCCTTCGTCGAAAGTGAAGTATTCGGCGAGGATGGGCTTGATTGTGCGCCATTGGTCGAGGCGGAAGTTGTCGATGAGGATAAAGAATACTTTCTCGCCTGCGTCGAGCAGCGGGAACACCTTGCGCGGCATAACGGCGGGGCTCAGCATGGGGCCGTTGTCGTCGGTGACCCAGCTCTCGTAGTTGCGTTTCACCCACTTGTAGAATTCCTTGTCGGCCTCGCGCTTCTGGTCTTCGAGCATTTCGAGCATGCCGGTGTCGGCTGCGGCGAGCTCCATCTCGCGGTAAACGAGGCGGTTGTAGAGCTCGGTCCAAGCGTCGATACTGTCGGCGCTGTTGATGAGCATGCCGAGCTGGCCGAATTCCTCGCGGTAGTCGCGTGTGGCTTTCTCGGATACAAGGCGCTCGCTGTGGAGGTGTTTCTTTATGGCGATGAGAATCTGGTTTGGATTTACAGGCTTGATGAGATAGTCGGCTATCTTGCTTCCGACGGCCTGATCCATGATGTTTTCTTCCTCGCTCTTGGTAATCATTATCACGGGCGTCTCGGGATGACGCTGTTTGATGATAGTGAGGGTCTCGAGGCCGGTGAGGCCGGGCATATTCTCGTCGAGTATGATGAGGTCGAATGGCTCGGCGTCGGCCATGTCGAGAGCGTCGCGGCCGTTGTTGGCTGTGACTACATCATAACCCTTGTTGCGCAGAAACATCAGGTGGGGTTTGAGGAGGTCGATCTCATCGTCGGCCCAAAGTATCCTTTGTTTGTTCATACGGCAAAGTTAGTCTTTTCGTCGCTAAATAGCAATAGCGGCGCCTCGGGGCCAAGGTTAAAAATAAGGTCGAGGATGCTAAGTTTTGATAAAAAACCGTAATTGCCTGCTCTTATCTGCCAGTATTTTTGAGGCGCGTCGAGCTTTGAGAAGTCAGTGCGCCGGTAGTCGTCGCCCTCGGCCGGGAGGGTGTCGAGCATGCGTGTGTCGAGGCCGAGAATGTCGCGGACGAGGGCGTCGGCCTCAAGCACCATGGAGCAGATACTTCGCGGCCCGGGGTTGAGCACCGGGGCGAAGCGGTCGATGTAGAACTCGAAGAAGGGAGTGCGTCCGTAGGCCGATTCGAGAGCCTGCAGATGTATCTCCCACCAGCGGGCGTGGCTGCTTACCGTCACTTGATTCCATGTGAGCTTGCCACTCAGAAACGCGCCCTCAGGGCGGCTTACGGGCACAGTGAGTCGCAGCTCGCCCCGGCTGTCGGCAATGCTGTAGCGGTGCACCGACTTGAATCGTTTGTCATAGCGCAGCGATGTGTCGATAAATGCCGCCGGGTATTGAGCCATAAGGGCATAGTAGGCCACGGAGCCGAAAAGCTGCGGTGGAAGTATGGCCACAGCCCCTTCCGGACGTGTGGTCAGCGGCGTGCTCATTTCTTGTCGGGGTTGGCGCTGCGCAGTATGCGGTTGAAGCGTATCTTGCCGTCGAAGAGGCCACGGGTGCGGTCGAAGGAGGCGAGCACTATCATGGGAGTGCCTACGACATGGTCTTCGGGTACGAAGCCCCAGAAGCGGGAGTCCTGCGAGTTGTCGCGGTTGTCGCCCATCATGAAGTAGTAGTCCATGGCAAAGGTATAGTAGTCAGCCGGTTTGCCGTCAATCATCACCTTGCCGGTAGTCTCGTCGAAGTAGGCGTCGTTGTGGCCTTCATAGTTGCGTATGCAGCGGTTGTAGATGGTCCAAGCGTCTTTGTCGAGCTTCACGGTAGAGCCTTTGGCGGGTATGTAGAGGCCGTTTTCGCCGCCGAAGTTTGAGAGCGTCCAGTCGCCGGCAGAGCCGAAGGGGAACACCATCGAGTTCATGCCCGAATCGAAGAAGTAGGGTGCCACCTCATTGAATTTCACATAGTCGGCCATCACGCCCTCGGCTGTCATGCGCTCTATCATGCTCCGGGTGAGGGGAGCCATGTAGGCTATGGCATTGTCATCGGCATTGCGCAGGAAGGGCTTGAGATTCTGGCGCGACGGTGTGCCGGGTTGATAGGAGTAGATGTCGTCGGCTGTGATGTCGAGCTCTTTGAGGTCGGCGTCGGTGAGCGGGCGGGTGGTGGCGAAAATGTAGTTGAACTGCACATTTTCGGGGAACTCGCGGGCCTGGCCGTCGATATATATGGTGTCGTTCTTTATTGCGAGGCGCTGGCCGGGAAGGCCTACGGCGCGTTTTACGAAATTCTGACGGCGGTCGACGGGTCGGTAGATGATGTCGCCGAACATTGCCTTGTTTGTCTTCACTTCCTCGCGGCCATATTGCTCTACAAGGAGGTCGTAGTACATCGGAGTCTCCTCAAACTTCGAGGCAACGGTGTCGCCGGCGGGGAAGTTGAACACCACGATGTCGCCCTCTTCCACGTTGCGGAGACCTTTTAGGCGCTTGTATTCCACCGAGGGGTTGTCGAGATAGGACTTCATGCCGAAGAGGCTGTTGTGGACGAGAGGGAAGTGCACCGGGGTTATGGGCACGCGCGGGCCGTAGATCATCTTGTTTACCCACAGATAGTCGCCTGTGAGCAAGGTCTTTTCGAGTGAACTCGACGGTATCTGATAGTTCTGTCCTACGAAGGCGAACACGAAATAAACGAGCACAAGGGCATAGACGATGGCGTCGACCCAGCTCATCACTGCTCTTGTGGCCTTTGACTTGCTTTTCTTCCACCATGTGAAAGGAATGTAGCCTGTGATATATATGTCGAAAAGGAGCAGCTCGAAAATAGCGAGCCACCAAGTGCCCATCCAAGCTACCCAAGCGAGGAAAATAAGGCTTACCACGCCGAAACGTATCCAGCGTGTTGTTTTTATCTCTTTGATACGGCGCATGAAATCTTCGCCGAAGCTGAGTTTGCGATTGTCGGAAGTCTGTTCGTTTGTCATAATCGGCAAAATTACATAAAATCACCCGAAAGTGCAATTTTTTTTGCGAAGACGCCGGCGGCGCAGAGGGGGATGTTGTCGATCCAATCCTGATGTTGATATCCTTTCATCGATAGTCTGTAGCCGTGGAGGCCGCTTCCGGCGTTGTCGACAGTTATGAATTGGTGCATGGAGCGCGACTTTACATTTTCTTCTGCTTTTACTTCAACAGGAAGCAGATGAGTGCCGGCTTGGACGATGAAGTCTATCTCAAGAGTAGAGTTTTCTTTGCTGTAGTAAGCGATAACGGTGTCGGGCGTGCTTACAAATTGTGTGAGGACATAGTTTTCAGTGAAAGCCCCCTTGTATTCGCTGAATACGTTGTTACCAATAAGTATAAGAGCCGGAGGTACATCGGCCATGGCTCCGAGCAGGCCCACATCGAGCAGGTAGAGCTTGAACGCGTTTGGGTCGATGTAAAATTTCAACGGGAGGGCAGCTTTGGAGAGGCGGGGAACTTTATATACGAGTCCGGCGTCGACGAGCCACTGCAGCGCATTCTCATATTCTGCAGCACGCGCTCCTTTTTTTAGAAAACCAAAAATGAATTTTTTATTTTCCTTTGCCAGCTGGGCAGGGATTGACTGAAATATCATACGGGCTTTCAGAGTGTCGCTGCCGGCATGTTTGGCGATGTCGGCGTCGTAGGCAGCGAGGATGTCTTTCTGGATAGTGCGTACTTTCTCGGGGGTGCGGGAGCTGATAAACTCGGCCACGGCCTCAGGCATACCGCCTACAAAATAATATTGACGCAGCAATTCGGTGTATTCCGGCAACAGACTGTTTACGATGTCGTGGGCTTCGGAGTCATTCAGTAATTCAAGTTTCTTGTCTTCGCCGAGAGCCTCGAGAAATTCGGCGAATGTCATCGGATACATGTGCAGGATATTGACTTTGCCTGTCGGGAACGACTGCCCGTCCATATTTATAACACCAAGCAGCGACCCTGCTACGGCTATCGCTATACCCGGAGCGTCTTCGCAAAAGTACTTGAGCGCACCGATAACATCCGGTATGTCTTGCGCTTCGTCAAGAAAAATGAGTGTGCGACCTTCGCGGATTTCCTCGCCACTGATGGCCGAAAGTCCGAGAAGAATACGCCTTACGTCTTTGTCGGTGCTGAAAAGAGTGGCTACGGCCTCATTTTTATAGCAGTTGATATATACCATATTGTCGAATTCTTTGCGCCCGAATTCTTTGAGTATATATGTCTTGCCGACCTGACGCGCGCCATAGAGCATTAGCGGTTTGCGTCCGGGGGCTTCTTTCCACTGCAATAATTGCGAATATATGCTTCGTCTCATTTCTTTGAAGTGTCTGTTTTGTCGCAAAATTACATTTTTATGGGGATAAAAACAAGGGTGTGCTACATTTTTATGGGGATAAAAGTGTGGGTTGACTACATTTTTATGGGGATATAATTGTTGGTAGCGTTGCGGAGCTGCCCTTGGCAGTCGACTCAGCGTGAGCAAATTTCAGTGAAAAATTTGCATTTACCCTTGAAAACGTGAAAATCAGCGCATATTTTACCTTTGAAAACGTGAAATTAAGATATGAAAAGAAAGATTGATGTTATAAACATGGGTGACTTGGGTGACTTGTGGGTTTGAATTATAGTTTTTTAAGGGCGGCTGCTGTGAAGTTTGGCTGAAAATGTGTAATTTTGCACACTATAATCAATTCAACCTCAAAAAAGAATATTCAGAAATGGCACAGCAAGACGACGTGTTCAAGAAAATCGTATCTCATGCCAAGGAGTACGGTTTCGTCTTTCCTTCCAGCGAAATATACGACGGCCTTTCGGCTGTATATGACTACGGTCAGAACGGTGTGGAGCTCAAAAACAACATCAAGCGCTATTGGTGGGACGCCATGACGCTCCTTCACGAGAATATCGTGGGTATTGACTCTGCGATTTTCATGCACCCGACAATCTGGAAAGCCTCAGGCCATGTCGACGCTTTCAATGACCCCTTGATCGACAACCGCGACAGCAAAAAGCGCTATCGTGCCGATGTGCTCATTGAAGACCACCTCGCCAAGTTCGACGAGAAAATCGACAAGGAGATCGCCAAGGCTGCCAAACGCTTCGGCGACGCTTTCGACGAGGCTCAGTTCCGCGCCACCAATGGCCGTGTGCTCGACCTGCAGGGTCGCCGCGACGCCCTCCACGAGCGTTTTGCCAAGGCCATGAACGACAATAATCTTGACGAGCTGCGCCAGATTATCGTTGACGAAGAAATCGTATGTCCCATCTCCGGCACAAAGAACTGGACAGAAGTGCGCCAGTTCAACCTCATGTTCAAGACCGAGATGGGCTCTACCGCCGACGGTGCGATGACAGTATATCTCCGTCCCGAGACCGCTCAGGGTATTTTCGTGAACTATCTCAACGTGCAGAAAACCGGCCGCATGCGCATACCTTTCGGTATCGCCCAGATCGGCAAGGCATTTCGCAATGAGATTGTGGCCCGTCAGTTTATCTTCCGTATGCGCGAGTTCGAGCAGATGGAAATGCAATTCTTCGTGCGCCCCGGCGAGGAACTCAAATGGTTCGCCCAGTGGAAAGAATGGCGTCTCAAATGGCACAAGGCTCTCGGCATGGGCGATGAGAAATACCGCTACCACGACCACGACAAGTTGGCTCACTATGCCAACGCTGCCACCGACATCGAATTCCAGATGCCTTTCGGCTTCAAGGAAGTGGAGGGTATACACTCGCGTACAAACTTCGACCTCTCGCAGCACCAGAAATTCTCCGGCAAGAAAATCGAATACTTCGACCCCGAACTCAACCAGAGCTACACTCCCTACGTAATCGAGACATCGATCGGCGTTGACCGTATGTTCCTGAGCGTTCTTTGCTCGGCTTACGACGAAGAACAGCTGCCCAACGGCGAGACCCGCACCGTGCTCCACCTTCCGGCACCCCTCGCACCGGTGAAATGCGCCGTGCTCCCCTTGGTGCGCAAGGACGGTCTGCCTGAGAAAGCACGCGAGATTGTAGACGAACTTAAATTTGACTTCGCCACACATTACGAAGAGAAAGACGCCATCGGCAAACGCTACCGCCGTCAGGACGCCATCGGCACGCCTTTCTGTATCACCGTCGACCACCAGACTCTCGAAGACAACACCGTGACACTTCGCGAGCGCGACAGCATGGAGCAGACCCGTGTGGCCATCGACGACCTCCACAAGCTTATCCACGACCGCGTGAGTCTCGCCGCTCTCCTGCGCAAACTCCGCTAATATCTCCTCAAAATGAAGAAATCTGTAATTGTAATAGTTGTAATCGTAGTATTGGCTGTTATACTTTTTGTCAACGGCAAATCTACATATAATAACATGGTCACCCTCGAGCAGGATGTAGACCAGGCATGGGCCAAGGTAGAGGTGCAGTATCAGCGCCGCATGGACCTCATCCCCAACCTCGTGGAGACAGTAAAGGGCTATGCCGCCCACGAGAGCGACACCTACGAGAGCGTGACGCGTGCACGTGCCGGCCTCACCGACGCCTACAACAATGCCCGTGGGCTTGAAGAAGGTGCTTCGCCGGCCGATACACAAGGCTTCGAGGCTTTCAACAGCGCGCAGGACAAGCTCAAGAGCGCCCTCGGCATTTATGTCAATGCCGTGCGCGAGGCTTATCCCGACCTCAAGGCCAACGAGCAGTTCCTCGGCCTGCAGGCACAGCTCGAAGGCACCGAAAACCGTATCGCCACAGAGCGCGGACGCTATACCGACGTAGTGAAAGAATACAATGTGGCTGTGAAGCGCTTTCCCGCCAACATCTGGGCAGGCGTATTCGGCTTCTCTGCCAAACCTCAGTTCCAGGCCGACGCCGAGGCGGCTACAGCACCTAAAGTCCAATTCTGACCGCTATGAAGAAATTACTCATCATTATCGCTGTCGGAGTCGTTATGCTGTGCTCCTGCATGGGCGACGACAAGACAACATGGGAAGAATACGAATCATGGCGCAACCTCAACAATGCGTGGATTGAAGAGCTCTCGCAGCTTAAAAATGCAGACGGGACTCCTTATTATACAATAGTGGTGCCGGAGTGGAATCCGTCGACCTACGTGCTCATGCACTTCTTCAACGACCGCTCTGAGACCGAGGGTAAGCTCTCGCCGCTCTACAACAGCACCATCGACGTGCGCTATCAGCTTCATCTGTGCGACGGCACAGCTGTAGACTCTTCTGACACGCAGACTCAATATGGTGCCAAGGGAATCTTCCGCACGCAGCTCAACAATACCATCCAAGGATGGGCTGTGGCACTGCCCCAAATGCGTTGCGGTGATACTGCCGAGGTCATCATACCTTACGGCATAGCCTACGGATCGAGCTCTACCGGCGCTATCAAGCCCTACTCGAACCTGCGCTTCAACATCCGCCTCGTCGACATTCCCTACTACGAACTCCCCAATCCCTAAATAGATTGACCAAACAATAACGGCCGCAGGTGATCACCTGTGGCCGTTCGTTATATATAGAGGCGAGCTTAAGCCCGCACACATACTCAAAAAATGGCTTTGGCAGATAATTTAATTGGTGGAAGTTTGTTTATTATAGGCTTCGGGATCGGCATTTTGTGGTTTGGGGATTTTTGATTAATTTTGTCGTTTGATAATTTTAGCGAATATTTATGTATTCTTCTCGTCCTTCATTTTTTCAGACTATACCGCCGGTTGTCAAGAATCTGTTGATAATCAATGTACTCATATATCTGCTGATGGCGGTGCTGCCGGCAGCAGACAGATTTTTCGACAGCCATCTGGCGCTCTACTATTTCTCATCGCCGGCTTTCCAGCCTTTCCAGCTGTTTACCTACATGTTTATCCATGGGGGCTTCATGCACCTGTTTTTCAATATGTTCGCCCTCGTGATGTTCGGGCGTACCATTGAGATGACTATGGGCTCGGCAAGATTCCTGTTCTATTATATCACCTGCGGTATCTGCGCGGCCTTGGTGCAGTTGGGAGTCTTCGCGATATATATCAACCATATTGAGGGCATGCTTCCGCCTGACGCTGTAGAGCATGTCGTAAAAGAGGGCTTCTCGCTGATACAACGTGGCTACAATTACTCCGACCCCGACTTGGCTCAGCTCAATGCCTTTATCAATACCCCTATGGTGGGAGCCTCGGGTGCTATCTATGGTGTGCTGCTCGCTTTCGGTTTCCTCTTTCCAAATCTGCCGGTTTATATTTTCTTCATCCCGGTGCCCGTCAAGTCGAAGTGGCTCATCATCGGATATTTCGTGCTTGAACTTGTCTACGGTATTTCAGGCTCAGCCGACGGTGTGGCTCATTTCGCCCATCTCGGCGGCATGATATTCGGCTTCCTCTTGCTGCTTTATTGGAAGAAAAAGGGAGTGTTCAATAACCACTGGTTCTTCTGATGAGCCCACGCGGACAGCAGAAAACAAGCCCTGCAGCCGAGCCTCGCAAGGTCGGCCGGTCGGTGTGGCAGCGCATTTTGCGCGGTCTTGCCTTGTGTATAGACCTGATTGTAGTCTTTGCGTTGCTGCTCACGGGCTATGCCGGGTGTATTTCTCCACTGAGTCACAACTCATGGTGGGGCGTGCTTCCGCTTGCCTTTCCGATATGTTTCTGGGTGACGGTGGTGCTCATGCTTCTTCAGTTGCTGTGGCACCGTAGAGGCGCCGTCGTGCTCGCCCTCGGCATGTTGTGCTGCGGCGGCCCCGTGCTCACTTATTTTCCCCTGCATGTGACCACGCCGAAAGCACCTGCCGGCGCCGAAGAGTTTTCGCTGCTTACCTACAACACACTCCATTCGCATTATGCCGATAACGACGATATGACAATCGCCGACTATATCCTCTCTCAGAATGCAGACATCGTGTGTACGCAGGAGGCGGCGGCGCTTGCGCCCTCGCAGCGCGACGCAGCAGTGCAGCAGCGTGTAGACAGTCTGCGCTCACGCTACCCCTATATCATTTTCGGGGGTGGCAGCGGCATGCAGGGAATAATGTCGAAATACCCGGTGGAGAATATACATCTCGACGCGGCCAAAGGCACATTCGGCAGCGGCGATGTGGCTGCATATCGCATAACATTGCCGTCGGGGCGGAGGATATGCGTGTTCAATGTCCATCTTTATTCTTTCGGCCTGTCGTCGACGCCCTTGCGCGAGGCCACGGAGAACAAAGAGGAGAGCAAGCTCGTGCTCGACAAACTGCGCATTGCCGCCGAGGGGCGTGCGCGTCAGGTCAACAAGCTCATACAATGGCTGCGGCTCTACGGAGGCCCGGATGTGATAATCTGTGGCGACTTCAACGATGTGCCCGGCTGCCATACTATCCGCACGCTTGCCGATGTTGGTTTCAAGTCGGTATACCCGTCGATAGGCTTCGCGCCCATGACGACCTACAACAAGCGTCACCTATATTTCTGCATTGACCATGTGCTGTATCGCGGCGACCTCCAACCATTGAAACTCAAGAAAGGCACTCTTAAGACCTCAGACCACTATCCTTTGAAAGTCACATTTGCCTTAGAAACTGTTTAAATATTATTTCATCTTGTCTTTGAGAGTCTTGTCAATGTATTTTTGATATTAATTCAGTCGTTTAGGGTCCACTAAACTCCATCATAAATATCAAAAATTCAAATGACAATCCTTCTCAAATCCTGCGACAAATAAATTTAAACAGTTTCTTAGAATAACCGTCGGGTGCTGATGATCGACACAGCCAAGGCGAGAGTCAGAGCCCACGGATAATAGAGATAAGGCCACGGAGCTGCCGGCGAAATGCCTGCGAGTCCGGTGGCGAGAAGGGTCTGTGCGCCGTAGGGGATGAGGCATTGCACGATACACGACGAGGTGTCGAGCAGTGAGGCCGTCTTACGCGGCTCTATGCCGTAGCGCGAAGAAATGTCGCGGCTCAGGTCGCCCACGGTGAGGATGGCCACGGTGTTGTTGGCCGTGCACATATTCACGATTCCGACAAGAAAACTAATGCAGGCTTGTGCCCCGCGTTTGCCCGACACACGCGATGTGAGACCGCGCAGCATGAAATCGATACCGCCCATTTCCTTTATCACTCCGAGCATGCCTGCGGCAAGCAGGGTGATGATGATGAGCTGGCCCATGGAGTCGATACCCGCGCCCAACATCTTGCAGGAGTCGAGCAGCGATATTCCGCGCGCGAGGCCGAACCCGATTGCCGTGACAATGCCGCCAAGAAGCACCACCATGACGTTGAGGCCTGAAAGCGCCGCCACGATGATGAGGATGTAGGGCGTCATGAGCCACCAAGGAGTGTCGAAATCCGCGGCAACAAACTCCACGTCGCTGCCGACGAAGAGATATACACCTAAAGTGATGATTGCGGCGGGGAAAACAATGCGGAAGTTTGCCTTGAACTTATCGGCCATCTTGCAGCCCTGAGTGCGCGTGGCTGCGATGGTAGTGTCGGATATAAACGACAGATTATCACCGAAAAACGCGCCGCCAAGCACTGTGGCGACAAAGAGGGCGACGTCGGCGTCGGCTGTGCGTGCCATCTCCACGATGAGCGGCACAAGAGCCACCACCGTGCCCACCGATGTGCCTATCGCCATGGATATGAAGCATGCACCTACAAATATGGCCGGAAGCAGCAGATGGGGCGGGAAGAATTTCAGCGTCACTCCTACAGTGGCGTCGATGGCGCCTATGCCCTTGGCTATGGAGGCGAAAGCACCGGCCAGGACGAAAATCCACACCATATAGAGAATGTTGGAGTGCCCGGCCGACTTGGAGAAAAGCTCGAAGCGGGCGGCAAGAGGCTTGCGCCGGCAAATAACGATACTCCACACCGAGGCCGCAAGAAGAGCCACAGTGATCGGCATTTCGTAGAAATCGCCGATAATCAGAGAGATAACGACATATAAAATCAAGAACACGATAGCCGGCGACAGTGCCAGCCATCCCTGCAAACGCTTATCTGACATAGATATAAATCTTTATTTAAGTTTCGTACTTTACGAAACTTAAGGTTTAAGGCGCTTTCAGCGCAGTTTATTAAGTTTAAAAAGTTTAGTTTTAGTTAAACCTGTTAAACTCAAACGAACTGAGCTTTCGCACTTTGCGAAACTTTAATACAAAGATACGAATTAGTGGGCGTAATGCCAAATTTTTGTGCGTGGTGGTGTGTGGTTGGAAAGATGAGTAAGCACGAAAATTTTGCTATTCGGGCAAAGTTTTGTATTTTTGCTTTATGAATGATGTGATAAAACTGCTGCCGGATTCGGTGGCCAACCAGATAGCTGCGGGCGAGGTTATCCAGCGCCCTGCCTCGGTAATCAAAGAGCTCGTGGAGAATGCCGTAGACTCCGGAGCCACAGCCATTTCGATAATCCTCAAGGACGCCGGCCGCACCTTGATACAGGTTGTCGATAATGGCTGCGGCATGTCGCCCACCGACGCCCGCATGGCTTTCGAGCGTCATGCCACCAGCAAGATTTCCTCGGCCGCCGACCTCTATACTCTCCACACCATGGGCTTCCGCGGCGAGGCATTGCCCTCTATTGCGGCGGTTTCGCAGATCGACCTGCGCACCATGCGCCATGGCGACACCGTAGGCACGCGTCTGCTTATCTCCGAGTCGAAATTCGAGGGTCAGGAGCCGGCCTCGTGCGTACCGGGCACGAACATGATGGTGAAAAATATATTTTTCCACATGCCGGCGCGTCGCAAGTTCCTCAAGAAAGACAGCGTGGAGCTAAGTCATATCCTGCGCGAGTTCGAGCGCTTGGCGCTTGTCAACACCAATATTGACTTCACTCTAATCCACAACGACGTCACACTTCATCAATTCCTCCACGGCAGTCTCAAGCAGCGTGTGGCCGACCTCTTCGGCAAGAGCATGGAGAGCGCCCTCGCGCATATCTCCACAGAGACATCGCTGGTGAAAATCGAGGGCTTCATCGGGCTTCCGAAGTCGGCCAAGAAACGCGGTTACCAGCAGTTTCTCTTTGTCAACGGCCGCTTCATGCGCCATCCCTATTTCCACAAGGCCGTCCTCTCGTGCTACGAGCAGCTTATCCCTACCGATTCGCAGCCATCATATTTCATAAACTTCACCGTAGACCCCTCCACGATAGATGTAAACATACATCCTCAGAAATATGAGATAAAATTCGAGCACGAGCAACCGATCTGGCAGATACTCGTGGCGGCTATCCGCGAGACCTTGGGCAAGACACAGGCCGCCGGCGCACTCGACTTCGACAGCGACAGCCTCGACATACCGCTCTTCAACCCCGACGCCACCGGCGGTGCTCCGACCACCGACTTCGACGCCGCCTACAATCCCTTTGCCGAGCAACACTCCGCACCGGCAACGACAAACTACGGTTCGCGCCGCTTCAGCGCCGACTCCGGGCGCGACAGCGTGCCCGACGACTGGGAGAAACTCTACGAGAGCTTCAACCGCAAGCGCGACGACGCCTTCGCCACAGTTGAATTGCCGCCCGAACCCGACGACAGTATTTTCGCGCCCGAAGATATCGCCGCCGAGGCTGCCACATGCTTCCAATTGCAGGGGCGCTATATCGTGGCCGCCTCGCCCAACGGCATAATGCTCATATCACAGCACCGTGCGCATGTGCGTGTTCTCTACGAGCGCTATATGGCTCAGCTCGCCGACGGGGAGATACCCTCGCAGCAAGTGCTGTTTGCCGAAGACTTCGAGCTCTCTCCGGCCCAGAATGCCACCCTGCTGACCAATATGGCGCATTTCGAGAGCCTTGGCTTCGGGCTTAAGGAAAACGGCAAACTGCGCTGGAGCGTGACCGCCATCCCCGCGCCGCTGTCGGGTGTAAGCCCTGTAGAGGCTATCCTTACCGTGCTTGAGCGTCTTGCACAGGACGGCGACTCCGACCCTGCCGTATTCAAGGCTCCTTTGGCGCTCGCCATGGCCCGTGCGGGGGCAGTGAAATCGCAGCAGCAATTATCTCAGGCCGATATGGACGCCATAATCGCCGACCTCTTCCGCTGTTCAGAGCCCGACTATACACCCGATGGACTGACGGTGATGTCGCTGCTCTCCAATGATGATATCGCCCGGCGGTTTGAATTATAGACGGCCATGAGGTGGATAGTGATTTTTCTGAGCGCACTCCTGTCGTTGACAGCGCATGGTATCGACCAAGCAAAGAGGGCTGCCGCGCTCGACTCTCTCGACTCGTCGCTTGCCATAAGGCATGAGATCGAAGCCGGCCGTCAGCGCTATATCGACAGCCTTGTGGCACTGCAAAAAAACGACACCACACGCCATTGTCTTATCATGGAAATCGGCGAGGCGTATACAGGCTTCGACAATGACTCGGCCCTTGTGTATTTTACCCGCGGTGTCAATCTCGGAGCGCCCGAAAATCTGCCTTACCGCTGGAAATTTGCCTCACTGCTGCCTCTCAATGGTTTCTTCGAGACGGCTGTCAATGCCTTTGACTCGATAGATGTAGCGGAAGTGCCTGACTCACTGCTTGCTTCGTATTATGATTCGGGCAGACAGATGTATAGCTACATCGCCGCCTTCTTCCGGGCATATCCCGAAGTGGCTGCGCCTTACGAAAAGAAAGCACTCGATATGCAGGCAAAGCTGCTCACCGTCCTGCCGCGGCGCAGCCCCGAATACCGCTTCAACGAAGCTGAATACCATTTTCTCAACGGTCGCACCGAGGTAGCGCGTGTACTTCTTGAGGAGGTGATGGAAAATAAAGGTATATCCTCAAAAATGCGGGCTCGCGCAGCCCATCATCTGTCGTCGTTGGCCAAGGGTGATGGCGATATCGACGCGTATACTTATTATCTTGCCATATCGGCCACCGCCGATGTGCAGTCGGCTACCCGCGAGGTGGCCTCGCTTCAGGAGCTGGGCTCTACGGTGTATGCTGCCGGTGACATCGACCGCGCCTATACATATCTGTCATCGGCGCTCGACAATGCGGTAGAATGCGGGGCACCCTTGCGAATGATAGAATCGTCGCGCTCGCTTCCCATCATAGAGCGTGCGCATACAGCCAACCTCGCCAAGACGAGGCGCTATGTCCACTATGTCATCGTGGCGATGTCGGTGTTGGTGCTGGTGCTGATAATTGTATTGTTTGTGCTTCGCCATGAGATGAGCAAGATGAAGGCGCTGCAAGAGAACCTCCGGGCTGCCAATACGGCCAAAGAAGTATATATCAGCCAATTCCTGCAGCTGTGCTCAATATATATGGACAAGCTCAACCAGTTCTGCAAGATCGCCACGCGCAAACTTGCGGCCGGGCAGGCCGACGAGCTTTACCGCATGACCAAGTCGGGCAAATTCGTTGAGGAGCAGAGCCGCGAATTCTATGAGGTTTTCGACAACGCTTTCCTGCATATCTATCCCAACTTCGTAGGGCAGGTCAACGCTCTTTTGCGCGAGGATTCGCAGATTACCCTCGCTCCGGGCGAAGAACTCAACACCGATCTCCGTATCCTCGCCTTCATGCGTCTGGGCATAGAGGAGAGTGCTCGTATCGCGCAGATATTGAATTATTCGCTAAATACCATCTATTCATACCGCAACCGCTTGAAAGCCCGTGCGATAAACCGCGACACCTTCGAAGACGATATAATGAAAATCGACTCGGTCAATTGAGTAGAAACCGCACAACGGGCAGTATTAAATAATATCAACCCCAAACCATAACCCATGAAAAGACTTATCACAGCCCTCACCGGCCTCATGATACTTGCCGGCAGCGCGGTAGCGGCAAATCCCGATTGGGAGAACGCTGATGTCACCAACCGCAAGCGTCTACCGATGACGGCCACATTCTCAACCCCTCAGACACTTACCAAATCGCTCAACGGAAAGTGGAAATTCCGCCATCTTGACCGCCCTGACGCGCAGGGCTCGCAGGATAAATTCTATAATCCCGGATTCAACACCCTTGACTGGGGAGAGATTGAAGTGCCCGGCCTGTGGGAGCTGCAAGGCTATGGCGACCCGCTATATGTCAACGTCGGCTATCAGTGGCGCGGCCTTTATGACAATAATCCACCTCACGTGCCTTACGACCGCAACGGGGTGGGGCAGTATGTGACAACCGTCGATATACCGGCTGAATATCTGAAAGACAAACGCCGCACAACACTCGATATCGGGTCGGCAACCTCGAATGTAAGGGTATGGGTCAACGGCAAGGAAGCCGGCTACTCAGAAGACTCCAAATTAGCAGCCTCTTTCGACATCACCCCTTATCTTAAAGCCGGTGACAACACCATCGCCATGCAGATAGTGCGCTGGTGCGACGGTACATACCTCGAAGATCAGGACTTCTGGCGCTTTACCGGCATAGCCCGCGACGGCGTAAACATCAACTCTCGCCCGGCTCAGCGAATCGAAGATTTCACCGTATTTTCCCCTATGGATGGCAAGGGCACGATAGACGTGGCCGTTACATCGGGCATAAAGACCGTGGAAGCGCAATTAATGCGCGACGGCAAAACAGTGTTTAGTGCTCAGGCCCAGCCCAAGGGCGGCAAGGTCACCTTGCCTCTTACTGTAGAAAACCCGGCGCTCTGGTCTGCCGAGTCGCCCGCGCTCTATGACCTTCGGCTCACGGCCTACGGCGCCGGCGGCAAGATTGCCGAAAGCCTTGATACCCACGTGGGCTTCCGCTCGGTAGAGGTCGCCCGCGGTAATCTGCTTGTAAACGGTAAACCGGTGCTTTTCAAAGGCGTAGACCGCCACGAACTCAGCCCCTACGGCGGCTACAACATGACCCGAGAGGAGATGATCCGCGATATCGCCGAGATGAAGCGCCTCAATGTCAACGCAGTGCGCACGAGCCATTATCCCAATGATCCGCAGTGGTATGAGCTGTGCGATATCTATGGTATATATGTTATCGACGAGGCCAACGTAGAAGGCCATGGCATGGGCTACGGTGACCGCGCCGTGGCCAAAGACCCGCAGTTCAACAAGGCCATCAAGGAGCGCGCGCAGCGCATGGTGCAGCGCGACCGCAATCATCCGTCGGTGATAGTGTGGAGTCTCGGCAACGAGGCCGGCATGGGGCAGAACTTCCTCGACTCATACACCTTGGTAAAGGAAATGGACCCGACACGCCCCGTGCAGTATGAGCAGGCTGCGCAAGGAGAGGGCAGCGATACTTTCTGCCCGATGTACTACAGCATAAAGCGCAGTGCAGAATATGGCCGCAATGCCGAAGAGAAAGCCAAGAACGGAGAATATGTCAAGCCGCTGATACAATGCGAGTATGAGCACGCTATGGGCAACTCCACCGGCACCATCGAATCATATTGGCGCGATGTGCGCCGCTATCCGGCCCTGCAGGGTGGATATATATGGGACTTTGTAGACCAAGCTCTCTATCAGCCTGTTGACTCACTGCCCGGCACCGACCACATATTTACCTACGGCGGCGATTACAACCCCATCGACCCGTCGGACTACTCATTCAATTGCAACGGCATACTTGCCGCCGACCGTTCGTGGCACCCCGGGGCATATCAGGTGAAGCATACCTACCGCAACATCCTCACCACGCTCGACTCTTCCGATCCGGTAAAAATCAAGGTTTATAATGAGAATTTCTTTACCGACCTGTCGGCCTACCGCCTGCTTTGGAGCGTTGAGGCCGACGGCAAACCGGTTAAAGAAGGTGTGGTAGACAATCTTGACATAGAGCCGCAGCAGACGGCGGAGATATCGCTTGGCTTCAATGCCGACACTCTTCCTGCCGAGGCCGCCGACCTCTATCTTAATGTCAGCTACGAGCTCAAAGCCTCTACGGCGCTGCTTCCGCGAGGTTATGTGGTGGCTTCCGACCAGATGGCTCTTCGCGAGAGCGCTCCGGTGATGTATAAGGGCGGTATCGCGACTATGACTGTTGATGATACAGCAGCCGGCATTGAATTTTCAGGAAACGTTACGGAAGGTCTCCGCACCTTGCCTTGGCAAGTATCTTTCGACAAAGCCGTCGGCGCCATAACATCTTATAAACTCGATGGCAAGGAGCTGCTCAGCGAGCCCTTGGTGCCGTCGTTCGGCCGTGCTTATACCGAAAACGACCTTGGCGCGAAATTCCATGTGCTTTGTGCCGACGCTCAGCACCCGTCGCTCAAACCGGTGAAAATCGACCGTCAGGCGAAAGACGGATATACGACAATATCAGTAATCTACACATCGCCCTTTGCTGCTACCGAGTTGAGCGTTGACTACGCTATCTATGGCGACGGCACTGTGACGCTCACCGAAAATCTGCGCATAACAGGCTCGGTAGAGAAACCCGACCAACCGCGCATGATGCGCTTCGGCATGAAATTCGCCATGCCCGGCCAATATTCAGACATCAATTTCTATGGCCGCGGACCGGTGGAGAATTATGTTGACCGCTATCAGTGTGCGCCTGTAGGCCTGTACTCGCAGCATGTCAATGATCAGTATGCCTATAATCAGGCCCGCCCGCAAGACTCCGGCAGCAAGACCGGTCTGAAGTGGCTGCGCGTCACCGACAATGCCGGTCTCGGATTCGAGATGAGCTCCGGCGTGCGCTTTATCGGCACGGTGTTGCCTTTCAGTCAGGATGACCTTGATGTCACTGTCGGCGGCAAGCAATATACCACCAACCCGAGCAACCGTCCGACAGGTCTGAGCCGCCACTCGCTCGACCTGCTTGAAAAAGCCCACATCAACGACCGCGTCAACGGCACTACCTACGTCAACGTTGACGGAGAGCAGATGGGCCTCGGCGGCGAAAACTCATGGGGTGCAATGCCTGAGCCCGCCAACCGCCTCGCCCTCAACCGCGACCGCACCTTCACTCTCACCCTCCGCCCGGTATTCTGATATTACTATAAAAATTATCGAAAGGCCTCCGCTTTGGCAACAGTATTGCCGGGCGGGGGCTTCTCTTGTTGTAGAATGATATTGAACAATTACGCATGATTCAAGGTTTTAGAAATATCACAAGAGCTATATTTAACAGATATGACCGACCTTATTATAATTGTTTGTCTCATTTTGCTTAACGGAGTTTTCTCAATGTCGGAGGTGGCTTTGATTTCGGCCCGCCGTTCACGGCTTGCAGCCGACGCCAAGAATGGCAACAGCAACGCCCGGACAGCATTGAAACTTGCCGACGAACCCGATAGATTCCTCTCTACCATCCAGATCGGGATTACCTTGATAGGTATCCTCACCGGTCTGTTTTCGGGCGCAGAGCTTTCGGGCGAATTTGCCGCTTGGCTGACCGGCGCAGGCCTTAAGGCGTCGTGGGCAAACGGCGTAGCCAAGACTTTGATTGTGGCTGCGGTGACTTATCTGTCGATAGTGGTAGGCGAGCTTGTGCCTAAGCGCATAGGCATGGGTAACTCCACAACAATAGCAAAGCTTGTGGCTCCCGGCATGAAATTGCTCTCGGTGATAGCTTATCCGGCAGTGTGGCTGCTGTCATTGTCTACAAAATTTTTTACAAATCTGCTTGGCATTGATAAAGAGAACTCTACGGTGACAGAAGAAGAGATAAAATCTCTGATAAAAGAAGGAACCGAAACCGGCGAGGTGCGCGAAGTGGAGCAAGATATCATGGAGCGAGCCCTTGTGATGGGCGACCTGCGGGTACATGCCATCATGACGGTGCGTAAGGATGTTGATTGCCTCTCGATAGACATGAGCTGTGAGGATGTCAAGGATATTGTCACCAATCATCTTCACTCCGCTTACCCGGTATATGATAAAGAGAAGAAGCGTATCTGCGGCGTGATATCGCTGAAGAACCTGATACTTGCCTTGTATGAGCATGATTTTGAAATTTCCCGTCTTATTACAAAGGGCTTTTTCATACCAGAAAACATGTCGGTCTACGACGTGTTGGCAACCTTTAAGTGTGAGAGGATTTCTTCAGCCCTCGTATGCGATGAATATGGTGACTTCTGTGGCGTAGTGACCTTGGGCGATATTCTCGACGGGCTTGTGGGCGACTGCCCCGATGTCGTGGACGAACCGATGATTACGCAGCGGCCCGGCAAAGACGAGTGGCTTGCCGATGGCCAGCTCCCGATATATGATTTCCTTGCAGGATTCAAGCGGGAGGAGCTTTACAGTCCTCAGTCGTACAGCACGCTTGGGGGCTTGATGATGTCGCTTTTGGGTCGAGTGCCGCATACCGGAGATGTGGCGAACTGGCACGACTTCCGTCTTGAGGTTGTGGATATGGATAATGTGCGTGTCGACAAGATAGCCGTAAGTATAGAAAAAAGCCATCCGGCCTGAGACCGGATGGCTTGTAAGACTTATCTTGTTGACGTATTAGTCGATGAGTTCGTCGGCTTTGTAGCCACCCATTTCGCGGATAGCGTTCTTCAGCATAACGTACTGCTGGAAGAGGTGGTTGACAGGCACTTCGTCTTTGGTGTAGTCGTGCATAGGGCTCTTGAGGAAGAAGCTCAGGAAGCGCTGAATGCCGTAGCGGCCGGCGCGGGCAGCGAGGTCGCTCAGGAGCACGAGGTCAAGGCAGAGGGGAGCAGCGAGGATAGAGTCGCGGCAGAGGAAGTTGATCTTGATCTGCATGGGGTAGCCCATCCAGCCGAAGATATCGATGTTGTCCCAGCCCTCTTTGTTGTCGTTGCGCGGGGGATAGTAGTTGATACGTACTTTGTGGTAGTAACCGTTGTGGTCGTTGCCTTCGCCGCCGCAGTTCACACCATAGAGATCGGGCTGCTCTTCGGGTACGAGGATTGACTCGAGGGTAGAGAGTTTCGATACCTCTTTGGTGCGGAAGTTTGCGGGTTCGTCGAGTACGAGACCGTCGCGGTTGCCGAGGATGTTGGTAGAGAACCAGCCGTTGAGGCCGAGGCAACGAGTGCCGATGATGGGTGCGAAGCCTGATTTAACAAGAGTCTGACCGGTCTTGAAGTCTTTGCCGGCGATAGGCATCTTTGTTTTCTCGGCGAGCTCCCACATAGCGGGGATGTCTACGGTGGTGTTGGGGGCACCCATGATGAAAGGAGCGCCTTCAACGAGTGCTGCGTAAGCGTAGCACATAGAGGGAGCGATGTGCTCTTTGTCGTCGGCTTTCATAGCCTCTTCGAGAGCAGCCAGAGTGTAGTGGCATTTCTCATCGATGGGCACGTAAACCTCAGTAGAGGCAGCCCAGAGCACTACAACGCGCTCAACACCGCTTTCTTTCTTGAAGTTGCGGATGTCTTCGCGGAGCTGCTCAACCATTTCCCAGCGGGTCTTGCCGTGCATGATGTTGTCGCCGTCAAGACGTTTAGCGTAGTTGTGGTCGAAAGCTGCAGCGAGGGGCACGATTTTCTCGAGTTCGTCGCGTACGGGCTCGATGTCCTTCTCTTTGAGGACTTCGGCGTGCATTGCAGATTCGTATGCGTTTGCGGGGTAAACGTCCCATGCGGCAAAGACGATGTCTTTGAGATCGGTGATGGGAGCGATTTCGTTGTATTTCAGATATTTTTTGTCAGCGCCTTCACCCACACGGATTTTGTCGTACTGAGTCATGGAGCCAACGGGTTTGGCAAGGCCTTTGCGAGTCATCAGAACACCGGTAATGAAGGTGGTAGATACAGCGCCGAGGCCTACGACCATCACGCCGAGTTTACCGGTTGCCGGTTTTGCTTTAGTTTCGCTCATTTTGGATGATTTAATTAGTTTATTATAGTTAAATTATTATCAAATAAATCAGGCCAAAAAATCCCCTTTTCCCGGGGGCTTTATGGCGACTGTTCTGTTTTGCGGCTCAAAAGTAGTAACTATTTTGGAGCTGTAAAAATGTTTTTACTACAAATTTGGTAAAGATTTGTTAAGTATATATAAATCTTTGATGAAAATGTGTAATATAGTTAAAATGGGTCTGTTTAATGTATATTATAGTTAAAATAGATTAATATAGTGAGGCGAGGTATTTTCTCGTTTATGGGTTGTTATTTGTAATGCAAATTTCAGTCTCATTATTATATATCTCTAAATAACAAAAGGACACTATGTTCTTTTACCGCATTAGGGTTACCGCATTAGGGCAACAATTTTCATATTTTTCTGTCAGTAAAATCATATTATGTCGATAATTTGTTGTACCTTTGTAATATATAACTAAAAACTCAGCTATGGCACGACCGATTAAAGAAACTCCCATTCTATTTGGGTCAGACGCTAAGCGGTTTGAAGAGCGTATGCAGAATCCTCCTAAGGTGAATTCTGAAAAACGAGCTCAGATTCGAAGGTCCTACGAGACTGTCATGAAGATGATGGTCAATTAAAACAATGACAAGAGAAGAATTTCAAAACCGTTGTAGGGTTCGACGCTTGAATATTGGAGATACAGTTGGTACTTTCGACTGTCACGATGAAGACCTTAACGATTTCATATTGAATGAAGCCGGTCTTTATCGCAATGCGTTGTTGTCTGTAACATACGTGGTGGAGGATAAGAACACCAATGAGGTGTTGGCGTATTTCAGTTTGGCAAATGATAAAATATCCATTTCGGATTTTGAAAGTAAGACAGACTTCAATCGTTTCAGAAAGCACAAATTTGTAAACGAGAAAAGACTTCGAAGTTATCCGGCTATAAAAATAGGACGGTTGGCGATAGCACGGTCTGCTCAACATCAGTCCATCGGAACATATTTGTTGGAGTTCATTGAAGATTATTTCATCATTGACGCAAAATCAGGATGTCGTTTCGTTACTGTAGATGCATACGTTGATGCAATACCTTTCTACATAAAAAACAATTATCAGTTTCTTAATAACGATGACGAAGACAAACGGACAAGAGTCATGTATTTAGACCTTGCTTCCTTGCTTTGACTTGTTAGCTTCCGAGTAAAACATTGTTGCTTTACATTTACTCTACGTTCTTTTTGCGGCATATTTATGGTAAAAATTATTAAAGAGTGGGAGAAAGTCGCAAAAATGGCTTAACTTTGCACCTGCATCTAATTGAAGTGCTTACAAATGAATAAGAAATTTATACTGTTCGGCGTAACCCTCATGGTGGCAGCCGGTCTTTTTGCCGCAACCGGCGACAATGTTATCGATGAGGTTGCATGGATGATAGGCGACGAACCTATATATAAATCAGAGATAGAGCAGGCTTATATGGACCTGCAGAATGAGCGCACCGAGATACCGGGCGATCCTTACTGCGTGATTCCCGAACAGCTTGCCGTAGAGCGTCTTTTCCTCCATCAGGCCGATATCGATACTGTGGAAGTGCAGGAGTCGATGGTGCAGATGCAGGTTGACCAGCAGATGAACTTCCTGATCAGCAACCTTGGCAGCCGCGAGAAAGTGGAGCAGTATTTCCGCAAGAGCTATCCCGACATCCGCGAGTATTATGCCGACAATATGCGCAAGCGTGCCCGTGTGCAGCAGGTACGCAGCGGTCTCACCAAGAATCTCAAGGTGACTCCCGGCGATGTGCGCCGCTACTTCGACGCCTTGCCCAAAGACAGCGTGCCTTTCATGCCGCTGCAGGTAGAGGTGCAGCTGCTTACGCTCAATCCGGTTATCCCGCGTCAGGAAATCGACGACGTAAAAGCCCGTCTGCGCGATTATGCCGACCGTGTCAACCGCGGCGAGAGCGAGTTCTCTACTCTTGCCATTCTTTACTCTGAGGCTCCCGAGGGTGTGCGTGGCGGTGAGATCGGCTTTATGGGCCGTGGTCAGCTCGTGCCCGAATATGCTGCCGTGGCTTTTAACCTCAGCGACCCCAAGAAAGTGTCGAAGATTGTAGAGACCGAATACGGCTTCCATATCATACAGCTCATCGAGAAACGCGGCGACCGTATCAACACCCGCCATATCCTTCTGCGCCCCAAGGTGTCGCAGAAAGACAAAGACATGGCCATGGAGCGCCTCGACTCTCTCCGCAACGACATTGTGGATAAAAAGACATTGACTTTCGAAGAAGCAGTAGGGCAGTACTCGCAGGACAAGGATACCCGCATGAGCAGGGGTGTGATGGTGAATCAGGAGACCGGCACCACCCGCTTCGAGATGTCGCAGCTGCCTCAGGAGATTGCCATGGTGGTGTCGAAACTTCAGCCCGGTGAGATCTCGCAGCCTTTCATCATGCACAATGAGAAGAACGGTCGCGAGGTAGTGGCGATGGTGCGCCTCTCTTCGCGTATCGACGCCCATCAGGCCAACCTCTCCGACGACTACCAGACTATCAAGGACATGTATGAGAATGCACGTAAGCAGCAGATTGTAGACCAATGGCTTGCCAAGAAAATCAAGGATACTTACGTGCGTATCGAAGACGGATGGCGCGGTTGCGAATTCCAGTACCAAGGCTGGGTGAAATAACACGCCGCAGAGCCTGCGGGGCTTCTTCGGGCCCCGCGCCCCTATCATTTGACCGCCAATGCATAATTCGCGCAAATCAGTCTTAATCGCCTTTGTTGTGCTTGCATTGCCGGCGCTTATGGCGCTGGTGCCGCACAGCCGTCCCGTGCCGCCGATACGTCCGCAGATTCCCGACGCCGACCGCTCGTCGGGCAACCGTGTCTTTCTTGAGCAGGCCGACTTCCTGCGCAAGAACCCCGGCGACACGTTCCTGACCGTTGTCAACAATGTGATATTCACCAAAGGCCCGATGATCATGAAGTGCGACAGCGCGCATTTCTTCGAATCGTCGGAGTCGCTGCAGGCATTCGGCAATGTGAGCATGGAGCAGGGTGACACCCTCTTTGTCTATGCCGACGAGCTCGACTATGACGGCTTCACCGAGATTGCAACCCTCTATGCCGACCCCGGCAAGAAAGTGCGCCTTATCAACCGCGATGTAGAGCTCAAGACCGATGTATTTATCTACGACCTTGCCATAGACCTCGGATATTATGAAGTGGGCGGCACTCTCACCGACCCCTCCAACACCCTCACCTCAATCTACGGCGAATACGTGCCCTCTACAAAAGAGGCAAATTTCTATACACGCGTGCACCTCAACTCGCGCAATCAGAGCGATACCCTCGATATTTATACCGACACCTTATATTATAACACCGACACCCATATCGCGCAGCTTTTCTCGCCCAGTGAGGTGGTGAACAAGCGGGGCACAATCTATACCCGCCTCGGAGTTTACGACACCGACAGCAACCGCACGACGCTCTACGACCGCTCTACCATCGTGACGGCGCAGAAGCAGACCCTCACAGCCGACACCATTTATTATGACCGCACCGCGGGCTATGGCGAGGCTTTCGGAGGCATGGTGCTAACCGACAGCGTGCACGACGCTCAGGTTCTCGGCAACTATGGCTATTACGATGAATTGGCCGACACGGCTTTTGTCACCGGCCGCGCCCTTATCAAGCACTACAACAGCGAGGATACACTCTATCTCCACGGCAGATATATACGCACGGCAGCCCTCTACGACACCACTACGGTAGCCGCCGATACCATCGCCGGCACTCCCGAGACATTCCGGGTAGACACCACCCATGTGGCCGTGATTCACCCGGCTGTGCGCTTCTACCGCTCCGATATGCAGGGCGTATGCGATTCGCTGCGATATACTGAGCGCGATTCCACGCTGCGCATGTTTATCGACCCGGTAGTGTGGAGCGACGACCAGCAGATTTTCGGCAATGTGATAGAAATGCAGCTCAACGACAGCACCATAAAGCGCGCTATACTCCCCGATCAGGCTTTCGCCGCCCAACGTATCGAGGGACCGCATTTCCAGCAGCTCAGCGGCAAGGAGATGGTGGCCGATTTTATCGACGGGCAGATCCACCGCCTCGATGTCAACGGCAATGTGGAGATAATAATGTATCCGGAGGAAAATGATTCGACCATCAACAAGATTGTCAATGCCGAGAGCAGTTTCATGACCGTGATATTCAAGGGACAGGCCACCGACTCAATCAGAATGTGGCCCGAGACAACAGGCACGGTCACCCCGCTCTTCCTCGCGCGCAAGAGCCTCTATTATCTGCCTAAATTCAAGTGGTTTGAAGACCTTCGCCCGCTCAATAAAGACGATATCTTCAGCAAAGAGCCCGAGCCGCAGCCGTCAGAGCAGGAAGCCGAGGAAGAGGACGGCGCTGCAGATTAAGGTCCATTTATTGTAGCATATATATCTGAGCGAGAACGCTATCGGCAGGGCAATGAAGTATGCCGCTATGGCAAGCCAATAGCGTGACTTGGCGATGAATGCCGCGATGATAAGAAGCACGCATATTACTCCGGAAATCTTTGCGGCGAAAAGGAAAATCAGTGCCAGGCCGATATATGCAAGCCATTGAGCCGTGTCGGGCGTACCCTTGGCCCAATAGCCTTTGAAGTATAAGCCTGCGCGCGCTACCGGGTCGGACGGAGCGTCGGGCACTTCATCCCACTCGCCGGTGTGCGGGTTGAATTTCAGTGCCATCACACATTCACAAAGTTTATGCCTTGCTCGGTAGCGATGGCGCGTATTGGCCGGTTGCGGTCAAGGTTGCCCTCCACGAGCGCAAGACTCAGTGCGTTGACGATGAGCTCGTTGACAGCTCTCTTCACCGGCCGGCCTCCATACTCGGGCTGATAGCCGGCTGCAGCTATGGCATGCACTACATTGGGGTCGAACGACAACCGCAGGTCGTTGTTGCGCAGTTTCTCGACAAGGCGCTGCAGCTGCATTTCTGCAATCTTGGCGATATCGCGGCGCGACAGGGGGAGGAACATCACCGTGTCGTCGATACGGTTGAGAAATTCGGGCGCCACGCGGCTCTTTAGCTGCTCTGTCACGCGCTCGGTGACGCGTTCGATTTCATCGGCCGAGGGTTCGTTGCCGGTGAGCGACGACATAATCACATCCTGCCCCATATTTGAGGTCATGATGATGATGGTGTTCTTGAAGTCAACCACGCGGCCTTGTCCGTCGGTCATGCGGCCATCGTCGAGCACCTGCAGAAGAGTCTCGAAAACCTTGGGGTGCGCTTTTTCTATTTCATCGAAGAGCACCACCGAATATGGTTTGCGGCGCACGGCCTCGGTGAGTTGGCCGCCCTGATCGTAGCCTACATATCCCGGAGGAGCGCCGAAGAGGCGTGCCACGGAGTGCTCCTGCTGATATTCGCTCATGTCAATGCGCACCATCATGTCTTTGCTGTCGAATAGATATTGCGCCAGAGCCTTGCACAGCTCTGTCTTGCCGACGCCCGTAGTGCCGAGGAAGAGGAAAGAGCCGATTGGCTTGCCGGCGTCGCCGAGGCCCATGCGGTTGCGGCGTATCACGTTTGCCACGGCCGTCACAGCCTTGTCTTGCCCGACTACGGTGCTGTGGAGCGATGATTCGATATTGCGCTGTTTCTCGGTCTCCTCGCGGTTGAGGTTGGTCATCGGTATGCCGGTCCAAGCCGTTACCACGCGCATGATGTCGTTCTCGTCGAGCGCGCTTTTGAGCAGACTTCCCTCGCCGGTGAGCTCGAGCGACATGGCCTCGATATTCTCTCGCAGGCTCTCTGCGTCGCGTTGCAGCTGCAGAGCCTCGGTATAGCGGCCCTGCTCTTCGGCGGCGAGGCGGTTTGTCTCCATGTTTTCGAGCTCCTGCCGGGCCTCATGTATGCGCTGCATGCGGGTGCGGGCATTGCGCCAGCGCGCATTCATGGTGTTTTCCTGCTCCTTGAGGTCGGCGATTTCGCGGTCGAGAGCCGTGAGAGCGGTATTGTCGGGGTCTTCCTGTCGTATAGCCTCGCGCTCCACCTCCTTGTCGCGTATGCGGCGTTTGAGCAGTTCGAGCTCAACGGGAGCGGAGGAGATGTCGAGCCTCATGCCCGAGGCTGCCTCGTCGAGCAGGTCGATGGCCTTGTCGGGGAGGAAGCGGTCGGAGATATAGCGGTGCGACAGGTTGACGGCAGCCACTATGGCCTCGTCGAGAATCTTGATATGGTGGTGAGCCTCAAAGCGGTTCTTTATGCCGCGCATTATCGTTATTGCAGTTTCCGGATCGGGTTCTTCTACAATCACCTTCTGGAAACGGCGCTCGAAAGCCTTGTCTTTCTCTATGTATTTGCGGTATTCGTCAAGAGTGGTTGCGCCGACAACCTTTATTAGTCCGCGGGCCATTTCGGGCTTTAGGATGTTGGCGGCGTCCATGCCACCGCCGGCGAGCAGATGTATCTCATCGATGAAGAGCACCACCGAAGGGTCGGTCTTGACATCTTCGATAAGTTTCTTCAGGCGTTCTTCGAGCTCGCCCTGAGCGCCGGCACCGGCCACCATGCCGCTGAAATCGAGGCTGAAAAGCTTCATGCCGCGCAACTCTTCAGGCACATCGCCCTGATTGAGCCTGTGGGCGAGCCCTTCTACGATGGCGGTCTTGCCCGTGCCGGGTTCGCCTACGAGGATGGGGTTGTTCTTTGTCTTGCGCGAAAGAATCTGGAGCAGGCGGCGCACCTCGGTGTCGCGTCCGATCACAGGCTCTATGCGTCCCTCGGCGGCTGCGCGCACAAGGTCGGTGGCATAGCGGCGCAGGTGGGGCAGGCCGCTCTCATTGTTTTCTCTCGGCGGCTCCGGGGCGGTGTTGCCGTTGCGGAATGTAGATATCGCCGCCTCGAGTTTTGATGATGTTATGCCGAAATGCTTCATTACATCTTTCACCGTGCCGGGCACTTCATAGAGCGCCCACAGGATGTGCTCGAGCGCCACTACATTGCTGCCGCTGCGCGTGGCGAGTCGCTGCGCCGTAGCGAGCACCTGCTCTGTCGCCGGCGAGAAAGATATGGCGGCGTCGGCGTCGCCGTTGTGCGGCAACTGCTGCATGGCGTCGCTGAGGGCTGTGAAAAACGGCACTTTGTCGACGTTCATCTGCTCAAGCAGGAATGGCAGCATGTCGCGGTCGGCCTGCATGATGGCCACCACCAGCACTGCCGGCTCCAGAGATGAGTAGGAGCACTGGCGCGCTATGCGGTGTGCCGCCGTGATGGCCTGGCGGCTGTTCTCGGTGAAGTTGTTGAAGTCGATGTTCATTCTATTGGGTTGGTAGTGTGTGGTTGGTGGGGCGATGGGTTGGTGGTTGGTGGTGTGTGGGCAGCGGATTACTTAATGAGTTGTTGGTGGTTGGTGGGTTGTGGGCAGCGGGTTACTTAATGTTTTGTTGGTGGTTGGTAGGTTGTGGGCAGCGAATTAGTTTTGATGGTTGGTAGGTTGTGGGCAGCGAATTAGTAAACAATTGACGTAAGTAACTCGCTGCCCACCAACCACCAACCACAAACTATGGTTATTCTTTGTTCATTGCGGCTATGCGCTCAAGCAGGGCGAGGTCTTCGTCGGGGGCGGAGAGGTCGAGCTCGGCGTTGTCGCAGCAGAGGCTGCAGGCGTCGTCGCGTTTGATATGTGCGCCATACCAGCGCATGATTGTTGGCATTGCGCCTGCCGAGGGCATGGGCGCCCAGTTGGCATGACGGCGCTCGCGGCGGTTGGCCCACATATAATAATTGTAGACAAGCTCATTTTCGAGCGACGATATGCCGCTGTCGATACCACGGGAGAGCTCTACCAAAGTGAGCTTGACCATCATGTTGCAGATAGGCTCGATGTCGCTCGAGAGGCCCACCTGCACGATTGCGTCGGCGTCGCGGGCCGACACGTAAGAGGCAATGCGGCCGTCGCGGCGTGCCGAGGCCTCGTCGGTGATTTCCTCGTCGCCCTGACCGAACCATGAGTTGCCGATGAGGCAACAGTAGCAGGCCTCGCCCGGACGGTAGATAAACACGTCGCCGCCCTCGGCTCGGGTGACTGCGCGGCCGAAAATGCCCGTGCGGCCTTGCTCTACAAGAGCTTTCGACAGATTGAAGCGGCTCTCGTTGTTGTCGGTGGCGCATATCACCAAGTCGGCTTTCCTTACCTCGGCTGCCATGAGGTCGAGGTGGCGGTTGATGTTGACGGGGAATCGGTCAACCTCGGCGTAGGGATTCTTGCCGAGAATGGCGTCGCGGATAGCGTCGGTCTTGAGTCGTCCGAGCTCGTTGAGAGTGCATGTGTGGCGCATGAGGTTGTGGAGCTCCACGCGGTCGAAATCCATCAGGGCGAAGCTGCCCACGCCGGCTTTGGCAAGCTCTATGGCAATCTGGCTGCCGAAGCTGCCGAGGCCTACAATCATCACGCGCTTTCCGGCCAAGGCTCCTGTCTCGAGTATGCCTTTGCTGCGCGAGAAGAGCTCGGTGCGCGCCGGTATGAGGTTTGCCTCAATCTCTCGGTAGCCGTCGTCACCCTTGGCAAGCACGCGCGGAGCGTCGCCTGAGGCAATCACCACATAGTCGGCGCCGCCCTTGTCGGCCGGTTCTTCGCGGGTGAACAGCACCGAGCCTTGACGCCCGAAGGCATGCTCCAAGGGCTTGATGTGGAGGTGCACCACGTCTTCCCCCTCCCATTCGTAGGCTGTGCCGGAGGCTGTGGGGGCTGCAGAGGAGAGGAAAGACTGCAGCTCTTCGTTGTCGAGATAGATTATCATGGCAATGAGCGGGTGTTAAGCGAAACCGTCTTCGGTCATCTGTGTTACGACGGTGCCGCGGTTGTCGGTGTTCTCACCGCGTGTCACCTGCTCGAATTCACCGGTTACGGGGTTATATACGAGGTCTTTCATGCTACGGCCTGCAACGTCGGGGCGGCCTTGGCGGCGTACTTCTTCGCCAAATTCGATATCGTTCATATTATGAGGGCTTTAGGCGCTTGAAGCGCCGGTTTGTATAGATTAAGAAGTTTAGTTTGTTTAAACTCTTTAAACCTGCTAAACTCGGAATAAACAAGTTTCGCGAGCGGAACTTAATTTTTATGCTTGGTGGTTGAGATAGTAGTCCATCGGTTTGCCGGTCTTGAGGTGCAATTCATAGATCTCGCACCACAGGCGGCATTTGATGTAGATTTTATAAAGAGTCACACGATACGACCAAGAGCTTGACCCATAATGACATATACGCGTAAAGCCATATTTGCTGCTGAGGGTGTGCATTGAGGCCGAGGGCGAATCCATCATAGAGCCGTCTTTGGTGCGCAACATTTTGGTGACATATACTTCCGGCACATTCTGCGGGTAGTTCGCGAGGTCGATACGGATAGTATAAGCCTTGCCGTTGTTAGTCATCAGACCCATCACGAGGTATGGGTTGGCGGTGTTCATATCCATGAAGCGGAAAGCGGTTGAGGGAAGATATGTTTCCAACACCTGCTTTTCCATTAAGTAGCGTTGTTGGTCGAGCATGATTATCTGTTTTTATTTACTTACGTGTGATATCAATATTTTCCCTGCGGCTTGAGATGTTTTTTTACAATCTCAACCGTGACAGCCGTCGTCGGCTCCTCTTCCGGCTCGTCGATAGGCGGTGGCAGCTGGCCGCAGAGGCGGCGGACGCATGTGATGAAGCGGTCGGCAATCTCACCCTCTGCCGGCCATACATCGCGGGCAAGGGGGGCGGCAGCCTTGAGGCTGTCGGGCAAGGCTACCGGCTCGGCGCACAGCTGACCGGGCACGTAGATTTCCGGTGCTTCGTCGGGGAAATTGTCGGGGAAGTATGCTTCGAATACCTCGTTGGCGTCCCACGGCAGCGACATGCTCACCGTCACGCGCCCGAAGTCGTCGAGCTGCACGGCGGGGGTGCCGCCGATAAATTCGGTGAGCCAGTCGATTATCTTTTTGAGCTGCAGGTTGTTGCTCTTGTCGCGCAGCCAGTAGTCGCGCGAATATTTCGGAGCCGATACCTTGGGGCGCGTCACGGCGATGAAATTGTCGCCATGCCGGGCGGCGCGGGTGTAGGGATGTTGGAGCACGCGTGCCAACTGCCGGTCGATAAGCGGACGGAAAGGGCTCTCGAGCTCTACGATACTCCATGCCGCCTGCTCAAAATGGCGCAGGTCTTCTTCATGGAAATTGAAGGCATTGAGTGTGCTCGCCGTGCGGGTGCAGTTGCCGATACATAGCAGGAAGCGGCGCAGCCCGAGGTCGCGTATGCTGTTGATCATCGTGGAGGCGTCGTGGCCGCTCGGGTGGGCGAGGCCGAGGCGGTGGTGCGAGTGCCATTCGCCGATATGCTGCAGTGCGTAGGTGTCGATAAGCTGCTCGCCGACGGAGGTGAGATAGTCTACATCCTGATTGAAAAAGGTGGTTTGGTGATTGGCATTGCGCCCCGGACCGATGGCATAGAGCACCACAGGAATACCCGTGCCGGTCCAGTAGCCGAAGAGCTGCCCTCCGGTCTCGATGTCGGGGTAGTCGAGTATGCAGCGCGAGATATAGTCGAATTCGCTGCGGTAGATGATGGCGAGGGGTGCCGGCCGGTGTTCGTCAACATGAAATTCGTCGATATAAACCCGGGAGTCGTGATAGTTATCGTGGTTCTTTGCCATGGTATTAAAAATGAAGTCTACAAATGTATGAAAAAAAATCAAGTTCCGCAAAAGCTGTTGCGGAACTTGATAAAAAATGCTGCGGGAGGTGGCACCCGGTCGGGCGTGTGTCCTTGCGGCGCTATATCATTTTGTATACGACAGGGCCTCGATGTAGTAGAACGAGAGGTAGTCTTTGCCCTCAGCTTCCTGACGGGCAGCTATTTTAGCGCGGTAGTCGGCCATGCGTGCTTCGAAAGAGTTGAGCCCTTCCTGACCCTGAGCTTTTTTCTCGGTGTCGCAAGCCTGATGAGCCTGCTGGGCGCTGTCGGCGGCAGCCATGCGGGCTTCCATTGCGGCAACCTCGGCTTCGCCAATGCGGCTTTCGCATACTACGCCCTTGACAGTGAGGGTGTCGCCCACGCAGTCGGGAGCGAAGGCACCGCCCATCTCGGCAGTGGCCTGGCAGCGGAGCAGGGCGGTGGAGTCGTTGCCGAGGAGGAAGGCTTTTGTGCCGCCGTGTTTGCAAAGGTGCGAGCATACGCCCTCTACCTCGATGGTGTCGCCGAGGAGCTCGGAAGCTGAGGCAAATACTTCATCAACAGTGAGAGGCGCCACTTCTACGGTGTCGGCCTCTTTCTTGCCGCAGGCCACCGCAACGAGGGCCAGCAGCGCAACAAGCAGTAATGATTTTACTTTCATTTATCGTTTTTAATTAAAATGTTTTTAAATAAGCACTGCAAATTTACGGATTAGTTATCGGAATGGCAAATATTTTTGTTGGTGGTGAGTGGTTGGGGGTGGTAGAATGGCTTTGCTGTGGTGCACGTGCTGCGCACGCGCCGGCGACGAAAAAGATGGCACATATCACTATTCGGCCATTAAATTGGCCTTTTTGTCTTTTTATTGGCTGTTTTCTACCTTTGAGGGCGCATTTTTGTTAAATTTTTGCCTGTTAGCGAAATAATGTGTACCTTTACCGTGATTTTTGCATTTCAGATTACTTCCCTGAAACTTCACCAAGAATATATAACTAAACTAAATAAACCAATCAAATGAAAAATCAAACGGCCTTTATCGGGCTATGTATGATTTCGTTAGCTGCATTGAGCACCTCGTGCTCGGAAGAAGCCGGTGGCTTCGGCAGCGGCGAAGGTCGTATATTGCCTGCGGTCGACATCGACACCGAGACTATCGGCTCGGCATCGGCGTCGCCTAATTCAAGGGCGGAAGTGACTGACATCTCGAAAGATGACCTTTCTATCCGTATTGCCAAAACCGACGGTTCATTCCAGAAAACTTGGGATAAATTAGCCGATTTTGACTCGAAACAGACTTTCCCTGTAGGTGACTATACTGTAGAAGCCTTCTATGGCGACCCTACCGACGAGGGTTTTGAGAAACCCGCCTTCGCCGGCAGCCAGAACATCAGCGTGGCCGACGGCCGCACCACCTCGGTAGCACTCACCGCCACTCCCTCGAACGCCATGTTTACCCTCGACTACTCAGAGGCTTTCATTGACTATATGCAGGCCTACAGCGCCGAGTATGTCACCGCCGCCAACACCATTGCCGTGCCGGCCGATGAGACTCGCCCTGTATATGTGGCTCCCGGTAATGTGACCCTCAATGTAGCCGCCACAACCCCTACCGGCAAAGCCGCCAACTTCAAGGTGGCCACAGTAAATGCCGAGGCCGGATATAACTATTGCGTGCACGTAGACATCAACGGCGGCGAGGCCGGCAGCGCCACTCTCGTAGTTACCTTCGACGAGAATCTCGCCACCGAAGTTGTGGAAATCGACCTCAGCGACGAACTTCTTTCTTCGCCCGCTCCCGAAATCACAGCCGAGGGCTTCGACCCCGCAAGCCCCATCGAGTTTATCGCCGGTTTCGGCACCGACGCCAAGCCTACCATGAGCCTTATCGCCATGGCCGGCCTCAAGAGCGTGACAATGCGCACTCACTCAGCCTCGCTCATCGCTCAGGGATGGCCTGTCGAAGTTGAGCTCCTCAACAACCGCGACGCCAATGTCACCGCCCTCGGCCTCACCGCCCTCGGCCTGTGGCAGCAGCCCGACAAGATGGCTCTCGTTGACTTCTCGGGCGTGCTCGAGCATATCACAGCCAATGTAAATGAGCCCGTGAGCACATTCGAGCTCACCGTCACCGACAAGCTCAACCGCGTGAGCGAGCCATTGACCCTCAGCGTCAAGGCCGAATCACCCAACCTCGTACTCTCCAAGCTCGACAACTATGTGCCCGGCGAGAACCTGCGCGTCAACCTCGAATTCAACGGCACTGCCGCTCAGGTGCGCGACCGCGTGGCATTTACCTACCTCCATGGTGTCAGCGGCATGACCCGCCCCTTGAAGGTGGTGGCCGTAGAGGCTGCGAGCCGCGCCATGAACTCTTATATCGTTACCATCACTACTCCCGAACTCGACGAGCCCCTCGACCTCACCGCCACCTGCGGAGGTGTGTCGAGCCGTTGCACCATCAATTTCGCAAATTTTCAGGTAGCCGGTAACGACAACGATACCTACGCCACGCATGCCTACGTGACAGTTGCCGGCACCGAGGGTAACACACCCGACGTTTCAGCCATCAAATTCTTGGCTCTTGCCGCCGGCGACACCGAATATAAAGAAGTTGCTGCCACCAACAATGGCACTTACTTCGAAATCAAAGGTCTCACCCCCTCTACCACCTACAAGCTCAAGGCACAGATCGGCGCCGATGTCTGCCGCACAATCACGCTTACTACCGAAGCAGCCGAACAGCTACCCAACTCTGATATGGAGACGTGGGAAATTGTCGCAGGTGGTTCTAAGTATTGGTGGAAGTCGTATCTTGGTTCTTCTTCCAATACCCCTTGGGGCTCTATGAATCTTGTGACAACTTCAGCCGGTGGCAGTGGAACAAATGCGTTTCTTCATGATGGATGTGCATACGTTGCTCGTTCGGGTACAGATCGTACAGATGATAAACATTCTGGGACATACGCTGCTGTTGTAAAGACTATTGGCTGGGGTTACAGTGATGCCAACGGCGGAATGAATGCCAAGAATCTTACCGTAGGATCGCTTCATCTTGGGTCTACCCCCACGTCAAATGGTGAAGAAATAACTTATGGTATGCCTTTCACTTCAAGGCCTTCTGGTATGAGATTTTGGTATAAATATGCTCCCAGAAACAGTGCTGATTATGGCTACGTAGAAATTTGGGTGAAAGATGGAGCTGGAAATGTTCTTGCCTCCATGACAGAGAATATCTATGCACAAGGCTCCTACGACAAGAAAGAACTCATTTTCCCCACGTTTGTCAAAGGAACAGCGAAAGCTGCCTCAATATGTGTGATATTCCGTTCTTCAAATAATCCCGACTGCCAAACTATCTCAAACAGTAACTTGACAAAGCCCGGCTTTGGTAATCTTAGCGATGGAAAATATGAAGGTTCATTATTTTACATCGACGATATTGAATTAACCTACTAAGTTAAAAATAAATGAAATCCAATATATTGACCTGTGCAGCGATAGCAGCTGCCATGATGGCGACATCGTGCGACGATAACTGGACGCCCGCCCTCGGCGACGACGGCCAGCTCGACCTGAGCTCGGTGTCGGTAATCAACGACGACGCTACCAAACTCGTCAAGAACGAGCAGAGCCGTGCCGACGTTGACCTCAGCGACTATGTAGTCGAAATCTTCAAATCAGGAGAGACAACACCCACCAACACTTGGGCTTACGGCTCTATGCCCGAGGTCGTTACCCTCGCAGCGGGCGACTATAGCATAAATGTGAAATCTCATGAGGTTGCCAAGGCCGAGTGGGAGCGCCCCTACTTTACCGGCAGCCAGACATTCTCTATCGCCACCGGCAAGATCACTCTGGTAGAGCCCGTGACCTGCAAATTCGCCTCTATCAAGGTGACTATCACCGTTGCCGACGACCTTAAGGCACAGCTCTCCGACGACGCTACCTTTACCGTAATCGCCAATGATGAGGGTCAGCTCGTATATGGCAAGGATGAGACCCGCGCCGGCTATTTCGAGGCTGTGAGCGGCTCAAACACCATGATTGTAAACTTCAAGGGCTCTATCGGCGGCAATGCTGTGGAAGAAATCTTCCCCTTCGTTGACATCGAGGCCGGTCAGCACCGCGATATCGTGTTCAAGACCAAGGAAGGCCCCACTCCTCCGCAGCCCAGCGGCGATGTTGAGGACGGCGGTATTTCGGTAGACTTTACCTACACCGACCGCGACATCGACGGTAATGTAACCTACGAAGAAGAGGTGATCGAAGGCCAGCGCCCCGGTCAGGAAGACCCCAAAGATCCTGTCGACCCGGTAGATCCTGTTGACCCGGTCGATCCCGTTGACCCGGCAGAGCCGATCAGCTATGATAAAGATAATTCGACTATTGATCTTGAGGGTGTGAATATCGCAACCGCAGATTTTGGTGTTGCAAAGGTTGTATTCTTGGTTGAAAATAAAATCCAAGATATGGATGTGACGATTGTTTCTGAATCGCTCACTGAAGAAGTCCTCCAAGAATTCGACCTCGACGACCAATTTAGTCTGACAGAGCCCGGTGAATACGAAGAGGCTATAAAAGGTACGTTAGGTCTTCCGTGTGGAGAAGAGGTAGTAGATAAAACTGAATTGACATTTGATATCACAACTTTTGTTCCTATGCTTGCTGCATTCTCGGGAGACCATACATTCAAGATTGATATCACCGACCAAAAGGGCAATACAAAATCATACGAATTGAAATTCCACGTCAACTGATAAAACACTGCCACAATGAAAAAGATACTCTACGGTTTCGCCGGCCTTGCAGCGCTGGCTCTTGCGGCAAGCTGTTCGCAAGAAGAGTCTTTACTCACCGACGGTGAGGGCTCTATCTCTATCCGCACTTCGGTGAGTACCGATGTTGAGGTCGTATCGCGCGACCTCAACGACGACCTCGCCGAGTCGTGCATGGTGTGGATTTCAAATTCCAAAGGCCTCGTGCGCAAGTACGACAAGCTTGCCGATGTCCCCGCCAAAATCAACCTGCTCTCGGGCCATTATATTGCCGAGGCATGGGCCGGTGACTCTGTGTCGGCCTCATTCGACAAGCGCTGGTTCAAGGGCTCTCAGGAGTTTGATGTCACCAAGGGTCAGACCACTCAGGTGGCCATCACATGCACGGTAGCCAATGTGGTAGCTTCGGTAAACTATGCCGAAGGCCTTGAGGAAGTGCTCACCGATTTCACCATGACTGTAGGCCACGACCGCGGCAGCCTCACATTCGACGGCCGCGACGAGCGCAAAGGCTACTTCATGATGCCCTCTACCGACAAAAACCTTACCTATACTCTTAAAGGTACGCAGATCGACGGCAGCGAGTTTACCCATACCGGCGTAATCGAGAATGCGCAGCCCGCCACCGAGTACGCTCTCACGGTGAAATACACCCCTGTCACCAACGAGGTTGGCGGCGCTGTGTTCACCATCATCGTTGACCGCACCGAAATCAAGGTCACCGACGAGCGCGAGATTATCGCCGCTCCCAAAGTTGAGGGATATGGTTTCGACCTGTCGCAGGCAGTGTTGGGCGCTCAGGGCACTATCGGCCAGCGCTCGGTGTATATCACCTCGGCCCGCAAGGTTACCAGCCTCGTGCTCAAGAGCCCTGTATTCGAGAATATCTCCATACTTGGCGGCGACGACTTCGACTTCCTCAACCAGAGCGAAGAAGGTAGGGCCGCTGTCAACAATGCCGGTATCTACCTCGAAGACAACAGCACCAATGCCGACGAGAGCATGCTCAAGCTGATATTCTCAGATGAGTTTATCAACAATCTCACCGACGGAGAATATGCCATCGCAATCACCGCCACCGACGCCAAAGGCAATGCCACCTCGGCAACGCTCAACCTTATGGTGAGCGACGCGCCCACTCAGACTCTCGAAGTGGACAAGAGCACCGTGACAATGCGCACCGCTATTCTCCGTGGCCGCACAAGCAAGGAAGTGGAGGCTGTCGGATTTAAATATCGTCAGGCTGGTGCTGCCGAGTGGATATATGTAGAGGGTACTGCTACAAGCCGCAGTATTGCCGCTGAGACAGAGTTTACTGCTCCGGTCAGCGGCCTTGAAGCCGACACCGAGTATGAATATTGCACTTCTTGTGAGCTTGCAAACGGAAGCACGTTCGATGGCGCAGTAGCCAAATTCACCACACTCGACGGTCCGCAGCTGCCGAATGCGGGTATGGAGATCTGGAACTCTATCGACGGCGTTACCTGTCCGGCTACAAGCATGGATGATATGTTCTGGGACTCAGGTAACTGGGGTGGTAAGACTGCCAGCGCGACTATGACTTCCAATGTGACATCACCCAAGCATAGCGGTAACTATGCCGCCAAGCTTGAGACTAAATCAGCATTTGGCGTAATCGCTGCCGGTAACCTCTTTACAGGTCATTTTGAAGGTACCGAGAATGTTACCAAGGGTATCCTTGGTTGGGGTCGTCCGTTTACAGGCGAACCCAAGGCTCTCAAGGTATGGGCTAAATATACTCCCGCTAAGATTACCAAGGCTCCGTCGGGAACTCCTGATGGCGTGGCTGTAGGTGATATGGATACAGGTATTATCTATGTAGGACTTGTTGATAACTCAACCGTTAGCTACAAGGATTATACTTGGCCGGTAATTGTACGCACAGCCGATCTCAACGGCTACAGCTTCAAGAAAGACGGCGCCAACGTGATAGCCTACGGCGAGCATGTATTCTCCGAGGCCACAGCCGGCGACGAGCTTATCGAGATCACTATTCCTATCGAATATGTACGTCAGGGCGTGACACCCTCGAATATCGTTGTAGTATGCTCTGCCAGCCGCTATGGCGACTACTACTGCGGTGGCCCCGGCTCAACCCTCATCGTCGACGACTTCAAACTCGTATACTAATCCCCTCCCCACCAACAAAGCGGCGGCTCCCACCCGGAAGCCGCCGCTTTTGTTATCCGTCCATACCTGCGCATGGCTCCGGTGTACCACGGTTATTGAATTAATCCATGTCCTGCGGACATGGATAATACGCAAAGGTTATACTATTCAAATTCAGACAGGTATTGCTGAATTTGAGCACGCAATACCGGTATATCCGTGTTGATTACTTCTTTGATGAAATCGTAGCCAACTGAATAGTATCCGTGCACTAAGACATGACGCATCCTCTCTATCTGGCGCCATGGAGTCTGAGGATGGGAGTCTCGGAATTCCTGAGTCAGTTTATATACCGCTTCCCCTATAATCTCAATCAGTTTGACTATACCAAAATACTCCAAAGAGCCCTCTTCTATATCTTCCGGGTGAGAGGCCGTACCTTCGATAAGTCTTTTTATAGCTTCGTCGATATGTATAAGCCTCTCTTTATCTCTAATAGCCTCTCTCATAAATAAGTATTTTATCGTTGTTTACAGATGTGATTGCAAAATCTTTAAGCCGACCGTTTTCTACAAGATCAACTTTTTTACCTAACAGGTCTTCCAGATCTGTAATTATCTTGCAAATAGACAGAAGCGACAAGGAATTGCTTTTGTCGTAGTCGACAAGAATGTCGATATCGCTGTCGGCAGTTTCTTCTCCGCGTGAATATGAGCCGAAGAGCCATGCGCGGATAATAGGTTGGCCTTTGAAGTAATCTACAATCTTCTGTATGTAATCTTTTGTTGTCAACGTCATGAGTTTCAGCTAAAGAATTAATAGTTCGTCCAAATATATTTCGGCGAACTGATGGCAAAAATAACACCTATTATCCGAATATATGAGCATTAAATATTTTTTAACGTTCTTTCGGGTTAATAGGTGTCTACGCATTTTATTATGTCCGCTTTTCAGTAGCCGGGGTTTTGGGTCCAGCCGGGTGCCCTGTCGAGTTGATCGGCTGGTATGGGCCAAAGGTTCTGACAGGTTTGGTAGCCGCCGAGATTGTTTCGCTTTTGGAAAGCGAAATATCGGGGTAAGAACAGGCTTTTGCGCAGAGCGGCGATGTCATCGATATTGTTGCCGCTTACGGCGAGAGATTTGGCGTCGGCTACCTGCCGTATGAGGGCTGTGGCTTTGGCCGTGTTGCCGGTGGCTATATTGCATTCGGCAAGCGAGAGAAGTACGTCGGCGTAGGTGTAATAGCCTATCGTGTGGCCCGACATAACCTCGTCGGGTACAATAAGGTGGAGTATCATGCCGTCGTTGGGCTCGTATTCATTGCCGGGGTAGAGGCTGTAGCTGTGGCTGTCGACAATCTGCTCAAGAATGGTCATGGCTTTGGAATATTGCTTGAGAGCCATGTAAATGTTGGCCAATGCAATGCGCCATACGTCTTTCGACATGTTGAAGGCTTGGTCGGCCGTATCGAGGTAACTTTCGGCTTTCTTGTCCTTGAAAGCGTCTGAGAGCTCCAAAAGCTGTGCTTCAAGATAGCGTAGGGTGTAATCTGCTTCTTGCTGTGCAGGCACCGAAAACTCATCCTCGCGGGTCTCTGTGATACCTATCCGTCCCCATTTGTCTACCATCTCGGTGTAGACAATGGCGTTGAGAAGGCGGAAAAAGGGCGTGGCGTCGGTATAGCCGTAGGCCTGTAGGTTTTTGTAGATATACGTGTTCTGAGATAGCGAGGAGTATGCAGCCGCGAAAGCACTGCGGTTGTAGCGTCCGTAAGGCTCCAAGGGGCATGCAACGTCGTAGTACTGATACATGCCGGTGTAGCCACGCTCTATATAGTACATCCACGATATAGCTTTTGCGAATCTTGCAAAGGTGTCGGATACCATCTGGCGGCCGGTATCGGCTAATTTCAGCTCGATTTCAGGGTTTGCTGCAAGAGTAATCTCTACCGTCGCTTGGCAGACGCCCATCATGTCGTAGAGCGGTATGGTGACCGCCTGCTGATAGCGCTTCTCAGACTTGGCGACGGTGATATTGAGCACCTTATCCTCTAAAGTGCAGTCGTAATTTATGGGCTTGCCCTCGTCGATGAAGAATCTGTCGAAAACGGTGCCTAAGACTGGCTGTTCGGGAAGCATATCGTCTGTATCGACATTCTTTTCGAGCGAGAGAGGCACATTTGAGGTGACGGTGATGGCGGCAGTGCCACCATTGTGGTCGAAAGCCACCTCGGTCCGGGAGAGGGTGACTTCTACGTTGTCGTTGATTTCATTGCCGGCAATGCCGTCGTTGTCCCAGTCGAAGAAATAGCGCAGGTCGGGCACGCTGACGCTGATGTCGAAGAGATTATAATAGGCGGATACGTGCCATGATATCTGATCGAGATCTTTGGCTACTTTGTTCAGGCTTTGTCGGACAGCGGTTTTGTTTGCTTCTGTAAACTCGCCGTCGTCGGCAAGGTCTTGGCTGAGCGCCGAGAGATATTGTGTGATTTCGGCGTCGGTGCGGTCGGCAAGTATCAACGACGATATGGCGATGAGTACGCCGGAGCCATCTGTGCCGGCTGCTATGGTCATATTCTCAGCCGGAGAGCTTTCGTAGGCCTGCAGACCGAATTGTGTGAGCAGCTCTTTCTGAGCCTGCCTGTCGGCTTGTGCGAAGCTCATTCCGCCGGCAACGAGCTTCTGTATTCGTGCGGCCTTCAGGTGGGTGAGGATGTTTACATTTACGGTAGTTCGGTCGGAAAGGTCGGCGTATGCGGTGAGGTGGAGGGTGCCGGAGGAGTAGTCGCCGGTTACTTCGTTGAAATAGTATCCGTCGGCGCTGAGGCGAACGAATTGCGATTCAAGCTCTATCTCGCCGAGGTCGAAAGTGCCGGTATTGTCGGCTATCTCGCCCTCGAAAATAGTTCCGGTGGCTGCAAAAGAGGCGTTGAGGGGCTGTACGCTGATTGAGGATCCGCGGACAAACGGGCCTTTCTCAACCTTGCCCGAAAGGCTATATTTGCCCGATTCGGGTTGTTGGCGGCCCCCGGGCTCGTCGGTCTTCTCAGTACAAGCGCATAAAAGGACGAGAGAAGCAAGAGAATAGAGTAAAGATTTGAAGGTCATTATGGAAGTGGAATGAATGGTTTAGGGTGATGTCAATCGTTTTTGCGGCAGGAGATTCTTGCCTTATACATCTGCTCTTTTATACCGCCGTTTTGCAGAAAATCTTGTTTTACCAATTCAATGAGTTTGCCTATCATGGAGATGGTTTGATGAATGAGAGTCACCATAAGGTTGCAATATTCCTCGTCGTTCATCTTCGGAGCAAGGCTCATGTAGAAATTGGTATCGTTGTTTGTGGCGCATGTACTGCGCAGGTTATTCATTCGTTGGTGGTTCATATCCCAGATGGGGATTCCACGAGTCCGCATGAAATCGAGGTAGTCATTGAGCAGTTCGTGCAGGCTTCCTTTTGCTACTCCATAGAGTTTTATCTCCATTTCTGCAGAAGAGCCGGCATCAGATCGGCCTTCTACGATATTCTGCTTTCCGCTTCTTGCGGCCTGCAACATCTGGTCATGTGTCCTGTCGCTTTTTGCTATATGCCCTTTGAGAAAGAAGTATGTAAGGTCATATATTGCCTCAGCCTTTTGAAATGCGTATAACTTCCTATAGCTCGATTTTGGCTTCGCGAAGTCAGGCGTTGGCATAGATATTGTGGCTTTTGAGGATTATTAATTAGCTAAAATAGCTAAGATAGCTAATTTAGCTACCATAGCTATAATTTGATTTAGTGATTCGGCCGGGATTCTTGGCGGGCCAAGCGCCTGCGGCGATAACGAACCCTCGGGGTTCTCATCCCGCCTCCCACTTCGTGATTCGGCCGGGATTCGAACCCGGGACCCACAGCTTAGAAGGCTGTTGCTCTATCCAGCTGAGCTACCGAACCATCCTTATGCAGAGGCCGACGCGGTGGCCGGTCTCTGCGGTATGGTTTTTAGTCTTGGTTGAGGTTTACGCGTTTGAAGCTTACCACAACGAGACCTTTGCTGTTCTGCTCAAGATACTGACCGATGGTGAGGTTGCCGTCTTTTACGAACTCCTGCTCCATGAGGCAGTTTTCTTTGTAGAATTTGTTTACACGGCCGTTGGCAATGTTCTGAATCATCTGCTCGGGGAGGTTTGCTGCTTTCTGAGCTGCAGTGGTAGCCATGATCTCACGGCCGCGGGCAGCGTCTTCTTCAGTAATCCAGCCTTTGCTCATGTTAGATTCGATGTGCTCTTCGCTGTCGAAGTGGTTGGGGTTGAGGCCTGCTTTCTTGAGGGCAGCTTCCACTGCTTTGCGAACCTGCTCTTCTTTGGTTTTCTCAACGGCGATGTTGTATTCAGACTCAACAACTTCTTTAGCCACGCTGTCGCGGTCAACGGCAACGGGGTTCATCGAAGCTACCTGCATAGCCACGTCGCGGCCTACCTGTACTTCTACATTGGGCTGGTTGAAGCCGCAGATTGTAGAGAGCTTGTTGCCGAGGTGGTTGTAAGAGGTGGTAGAGGGAGCTGTGAGGCACTCGTAAGAACCGAGCTCTACTTTCTCACCGGTCTTACCGCTTTCGTCGGTGATGAGGTCAGCCACTTTCTGGCCTTCGATGGTCATTTCCTTGAGCTCGTCGAGGGTCTGAATGCGGGCGGCAACAGCAGCGTCGAGAAGTTTCTGAGTGAGAGCGACGAAGCCGGCGTTCTTTGCAACGAAGTCGGTTTCGCAGCAGAGAGCTACGATAGCGGCGAAGTCGCCGTCGTTTTTAGCGAGCACGCAGCCTTCGGAAGCCTGACGGTCTTCGCGTTTTGCGGCTACGGCTTTGCCTTTCTGGCGGAGAAGTTCGACAGCGGCGTCGATATCGCCGTTGGTTTCGGCGAGAGCTTTTTTGCAGTCCATCAAGCCGGCGCTGGTAAGGTTGCGGAGCTTGGTGATTTCTGCCATTGTTACTGCCATATTGTGTGGAGTATTTAGCTTAGTTTGTAATGGGTTTATTTACCTGCGGCCTATCGGCTTGCGATAAGCCGCAGAGTAGAGGGGGTGTGCTTATTCGGCAGCGGGAGCCTCGGCTTCGGCAGGAGCCTCTGCAGCAGCTTCTTCGCCTTCAGCGGCGGGGGCGTCGTTGCGGCGTACGCGGCGACGTTCGCGGCGGGGAGCGGCGGGAGCTTCCGCGTCGGCAGCTTCGTTGTCGAGCTTCTCGGCTTTGCGTTCTTCCAGACCTTCTGCCATAGCGGCTACGAGGGCACCGGCGATGAGCTCGATAGATTTCGAAGCGTCGTCGTTGGCGGGAATAACGTAGTCAACGCAAGAGGGATCGCTGTTGGTGTCTACCATTGCGAAGACGGGGATACCGAGGCGGTTAGCCTCAGCTACAGCGATACGCTCTTTGAGAACGTCTACCACGAAGAGTGCAGAGGGAAGACGGTTGAGGTCGGCGATAGAGCCGAGAGTCTTCTCAAGTTTGGCACGCTGACGGGTGATCTGGAGGCGCTCACGCTTCGAAAGGTTGTCGAAAGTGCCGTCTTTTGTCATCTTGTCGATGGTGGTCATCTTGCGGACAGCCTTGCGGATTGTGGGGAAGTTGGTGAGCATACCGCCGGGCCAGCGCTCGATAACGTAGGGCATGCCTACGCTTGAAGCGAGGTCAGCGATAACTTGTTTGGCCTGTTTCTTTGTGGCTACGAAGAGCACTTTTTTGCCTGACTTTGCCATGCCGCGGAGCACGTTTGCAGCTTCAGCGAGCTTGGCTTCGGTCTTATAGAGGTCGATTATGTGGATACCGTTGCGCTCCATGAAGATGTAGGGTGCCATTGCAGGGTTCCATTTGCGTTTGAGGTGGCCGAAGTGGCAGCCTGCTTCAAGGAGTTGGTCAAATGTTGGATTTGCCATTGTTGTTAGTTGGTTTGTTTACGTTCTTTTTCTTTTTAAGCAACCGCGGGGTAGGGAACGCAGGTCCATCGCCGCAGTTTAGATACTAAACACTTTTCAGCCAGCCGCCTTAAGCGGCGTGCTGTAATAGAATAAACGCTTAACGTTTTGAGAACTGGAAGCGTTTGCGGGCTTTGGGCTGACCGGGTTTCTTGCGTTCTACGGCGCGCGGGTCGCGGGTCATGAAGCCTTGTTTGCGGAGAACAGCCTTGTCGTCGGGGTTGATTTTCACCAGAGCGCGGGCGATACCGAGGCGGAGAGCCTCAGCCTGGCCTTTGTAGCCACCGCCGTCGAGGTTTACGTGGATGTCGTATTTCTCGGCGCAGTCAAGTGTGTTGAGGGGCTGTTTTACGATGTACTGAAGAATCGACGAGGGGAAGTATACCTCGAGGGGGCGCTTGTTGATGGTAATGACGCCGGTGCCTTCTTTGACGATAACGCGGGCTACGGCGGCTTTACGGCGGCCTACTGCATTTACTGTTTCCATTGTGCGATTATTTCAGTTTGTTAATGTCGATTACAGTGGGGTTCTGAGCTTCGTGGGGGTGCTCCGGACCGTTATATACGTGCATGTTCTCGATCAGGCGACGGCCAAGACGGTTTTTGGGAAGCATACCTTTCATCACGCGGATGAAGAGGGGGTGCATGCCGGGCTTGAGGTGTTTGTTGAACGATTTGCGCATGAGTACCTCGGGGGTCAGCTCTTTCTGGCCGCCGGGATAGCCGGAGTATGTGTGGTAGATGTGGTCGGTCATCTTTTTGCCGGTGAGGCGTACCTTGTCGGCGTTGATGATGATCACGTTGTCGCCACATTCCATGTTGGGCGAGTAGGTGGGTTTGTATTTGCCGCGAAGCAATTTTGCCACTTTGGCGCAGAGGCGACCAAGCACTTGGTCGGTGGCATCGACAACTACCCATTCGTGGTTTACTTCCTGGGCGTTGGGAAATTCGGTGCGATAGCTAATGGTATCCACTTTTTAATTCGTTGATTAATAATTACATAATTCGACCGTCGCTCGCTGCCTGCTCGGCCAAAAGTAGGCGGCTACGACTGTCATTCAATGATTTGGACATAATCGGTGCTGCAAAATTACAACTTTTCCGCGATATGGCCAAATATGTGTAAATATTTTTTTATCGGTTTTCGGCGATTGCCGAGCGGAGGGCGCGGGCGAGCTGGTCGGGGCAGGATGTGGGGCGGACGCCGCATTGTGTGCCCTCGAGGAGGTCGGCGACTTCTGAGGCGTCGCGGCCTTCGCACAGGCGCGATACTCCGCGGGTGTTGCCCGAACAGCCTTGGGTGAAGCTCAGATTGCGGATTTTTCCTTCGTCGTCGAGGTCGAAGTCAATCTGACGCGAACATGTACCTTTGGGTGTGTATGTGATGTGTCGCATTTTATTTCTTATATTTACGGTAGGCCGCCGCCATGCGGGTGTGGTAGCCGCGCGAGGCGTATGAGGGACCGTTGTAGATTCGGGCAAAGGCTGCCCAATTTTTGTTTTTGAGATGTTGGAGCAGGCCGGTGTTGCGGATGTAGTTGGCGAAGAGGCTCAGCTGGTCGTACTCGGAGCGTTTCATTCGCTCTACGAATTCTTCGCGGGAGGCCGCTCCGCATAGTTTCCAGTTGAAACCTCCGATTTGGAACATCCCCCAAAATGTACTCTCTACCGCCGCTACGGAGTCGATCTGCATGGCAGCTTCGAGGCGGGCGTGCTGCGCGGCCTGCTGGGAACCGTATTTTGTAATGTTCACCGGTTTGAGAGCCTCGCTCTTGCTGTGCTTGGAGAGGTTGACGCCCCGTCGGGCTGCCGCACGTCGGAATACCGGCAAGTCGAAGTTGATGATCGCCGTGCCGTCGGCGTTGAATCCCTTGTGCTGTTTGCCTGTCTCGATTTCGACTACCGCGCGAATGGCGGCGGTCTCTATGCCGAGCTCGGCAGCTATCTCATCGTAGTCGCTGTCGCGCAGCGGGCCGATGTGGCGCAGCTCGGGTTGTGGCAGGAATGCTGTGTGGAGGGTGTCGTTGTCGATTATTATGTATGAGCGCCCCAATGAGTCAACCTCGACTCCCATGGTGTCGTATACATATAATGTGTCGGGCAGAAAGCGTGCGCCGAGCCACCTCGCGCAGCCGCACAAGGTGCAAGATATCAGCAGTAAGCCTGTTAGCGTAGCTCTCATGGTGGATAATGATTGATATGAAGCCCGGCGACTTCGCAATCACCGGGCTTCATTGTTATGTCAAAGGTTTGCTACCTTTTCGAGAGTGCGTGTGAGCTGGCCGTAGAAGCGCTCTACAGCAGGGATATACATGCGCTCGCTGGGCGAGTGGACGTCGCGCAGGGTGGGGCCGAACGACACCATGTCGAGGTGCGGGTATTTCTCAAGGAAGAGACCGCACTCGAGGCCGGCATGGATTGCCTTGATGGCCGGTTTGACGCCGTAGAGCTCTTCGTAGGCCTCGCTTGCGAGGTGCATGATACGGCTGTTGAGGTTGGGTGCCCATCCGGGATATCCGTCGCCGTGGCTTACCTCTGCTCCGGCAAGGCTGAAGAGAGCCTCAACCTGACGTGCGATGTCCCACTTGCGTGATTCTACCGACGAGCGCTGGCTGGTGGTTACGAGCACCTGATTCTCGCCTTGCATTTTTACCGAGGCAAGGTTGGTGGAAGTCTCCACGAGGCCTTCGAGGTCGCGGCTCATAGATATCACTCCGTGAGGAGCGCAGTAGAGCGCTTCTACGAGGTGACGGGTAGTGTCGTGGTCGAGGGCGTACTCGGGTCGCTCGTGGCTTTCGAGGTCGAGTTTGAGTGTTGTCTCGAGGCCGGCATATTCGTTTTCAACATCAGCTGCGAATTTGTTGAAAGCTACGCGCACCTGCTCCTTGCGGGAGGTGTCAACACCGAATATTGCATGGGCGGCGCGGGGGATGGCATTGCGGAGGTTGCCGCCGTCGATCTCGCAGAGAGCGATTTCGTGCTCAAGGCTGAGGTTGTAGAGGAAGCGTGCGAGAAGTTTGTTGGCGTTAGCGCGTCCGAGGTGGATGTCGCCACCCGAGTGTCCGCCGAGGCCTCCTGAGATGTCGAATTTGAAATAGTGGAAATCTGTGGGAGCAAACGAGCGCTTGTAGGTGAAAGTGCATGTGGTGTCGACACCGCCTGCGCAGCCTACGAAAATCTCAGCGTCGTCTTCGCTGTCGAGGTTGAGGAGCATGGAGGCTGTGAGCATTCCGTCGCCGAGGTTGTTGGCGCCGGTAAGGCCGGTTTCTTCATCAACTGTGAAGAGAGCTTCGAGGGGGCCGTGGATAAGTTTGTCGTCGGTGAGTACGGCAAGTGCGGCGGCGATACCGATACCGTTGTCGGCGCCGAGAGTTGTGCCGTCGGCGCGGAGCCAGTCGCCGTCGACGATAGTGGTGATGGGGCTGTTGAAGAAGTCGAAATTCTTGTTGTTGCTCTCGCACACCATGTCCATGTGGGCCTGCATTGCCACTACGGGAGCATTCTCATGGCCGGGAGTGGCTGCCTTGCGCATTACGACGTTGCCGATCTTGTCGGTGGCAACTTCTATATTGTGCTTGGCTGCGAAGTCAAGCAGATACTGACGGATTTTCTCCTCATGCTTGGAGGGACGCGGAACGTGGTTGATTTCATCGAAGATTGCAAACACGTTGGCCGGCTTAAGGTCTTTGATTGTCATAGTTTTTTATGTTTTATAAGCCAGTTAAAGTTCTAAATAAGATTTCATTTTGAGAAAGAATGTTAAAAAACATTCATATTCGCCCTCTAAATTACAAAATAAAATCGAGATAACGAAAAAAAGCAGTAAAAATAGCTATATTTGCAGCGTGAAAGCGAAGTAATCGCAATGAAAACAGTAATTCTGACAATCGTGCTGGTACTGATATCAGTATTGCTCCTCGGGGTGAAAGTGCTCTTTGTCAAGGGCGGACGTTTTCCCTCGGGTCATGCCCATGATATCCCGGCCTTGAGAGACAAGGACATAGGGTGCTCGCACGGCGGCAGTCGGGATTCGCTCGCAAACGGTAGTAAAACCTTACAATAAACCAACATAATGAAAAAACTGTACGTAACAGTAAAGACAATCGCAGCATGCGCCTTGTTGACCATGGCAGCATCGTGCAACAATAAAGAAGCTGCAACGCCGGCTGCCCCCGTTCAGGCAACGTCTGACGGCCAAGTCGCTGCAGTAATCAATATCCGATATATCGACGCAGACTCTGTGATAGGCTCTTATACACTTGCCCAGCAGCTTATGGCTGAGCAGCAGCGCGAGCTCAACAAGCTGCAGCAATGGCATGAAAACAAGCAGCGTGAGCTTCAGGGCCTGGCCAATACCATCAATCAGAAACAACAGAACAACGTATATCTCTCACAGGCTTCTATGCAGGAAGATGTCAACAACCTGCAGAAAAAGAGTGAGGAAGCCGAGCGCTACTTCAACACCCAGCAGCAGCGCCTTGCTATGGCCGGCAATGAAATGCAGATGCGTCTCAACGACTCTATAAACAATTTCATCAAAGACTACAATGCCGTGCATGGCTACGACGCCATCCTGCTCCGCGAGGCCGGTGTGTATTTCAAACCCGAGCTCAATATCTCTGCCGAGGTGATTGAAGGCCTCAATGCCCGCTTTGCAGCCTCGCAGCCCGCAAGCAAGTAATCAGGCTATCTGCCTAAAACCAATAAGCCGCAGCCGCCTCTCCGACTGCGGCTAAATGTGTAAACATATAATCGTCACATATTAAAGTATATTTTTCAGCCGATGAGAAAATGGCGCATTGAAGACAGCGAGGAGCTGTATAATATCCCCGGTTGGGGGCGTAATTACTTCTCTGTCAATGAAAAAGGTCATATTATCGTAACTCCGCGTGTAGGATTTGCCTCGGTAGACCTTAAAGATGTGATGGACGAGCTGCAGGTGCGCGATGTGCCGGCTCCGGTGCTGCTCCGTTTCCCCGATATCCTTGACAACCGTATCGAGAAAATCTCCAACTGTTTCAACGTGGCCTCGGAGCAATATGACTATCAGGCCAAGAACTATATGATTTATCCAATAAAGGTAAACCAGATGCGTCAGGTGGTCGAAGAAATCGTGAGCTACGGCAAGAAATTCAATATCGGCCTTGAAGCCGGCTCCAAACCCGAGCTTCATGCCGTGTTGGCCACCAACATCGCTGAGAATGCACTTATTATATGCAACGGATATAAAGACGAGTCGTATATCAATCTCGCGCTGCTTGCCCAGAAAATGGGACGGTGTATCTACATCGTAGTTGAGAAGCTCAACGAGCTGCGTATGATAGCCGACCTCGCCAAGAAGCTCAACGTGCGCCCCAATATCGGCATACGTATCAAACTCTCGAGCACCGGCTCGGGAAAATGGAGCGAGAGTGGCGGCGACCAAAGCAAATTCGGCCTCAACTCGTCGGAGCTCCTCGAAGCTCTCGGCATACTTGAGCGCCGCGATATGAAGGATTGCCTCAAGCTGATCCACTTCCACATCGGCAGTCAGATCAACAAGATCCGCGTGATAAAGAACGCCCTCCGCGAGGCTACCCAATTCTATGTCCAGCTCTCGAAGCTCGGATATGGAGTGGAGTTTATCGACATAGGCGGCGGCCTCGGGGTAGACTACGACGGCTCGCGCAGCTCTTCAAGCGAGAGCTCGATGAACTACTCCATTCAGGAGTATGCCAACGACGCTGTCTCGGCCATAGTAGACGTCTGCCAGAAAAACAATCTCCCCCAACCCAATATCATCACAGAGAGCGGCCGCTCGCTCACGGCACATCACTCCGTGCTTATTTTCGAAGTACTCGAGACAACCCAACTCCCTATCTGGAAAGACAATGAGGAGCTCGACCCGGATGCCCATGAGCTCGCCCGCGAACTCTATGATATATGGGACCGACTTGACAGCAACGGTATCTTTGAAAGCTGGCACGACGCGCTTCAGATACGCGAGGAAGCGCTCGACCGGTTCAGCCTCGGCATGCTCGACCTCAAGACCCGCGCCCAGATAGAAAAACTCTTCTGGAGTGTGGCGCGTGAGGTAGGCGAGATTGCCAACAGCATGAAGCACGTGCCCGACGACCTGCGCAAAATAGCCAAGATGGTGCCCGACAAGTACTTCTGCAATTTCTCGCTCTTCCAAAGCTTGCCCGACTCTTGGGCTATCGACCAGCTTTTCCCGATTGTGCCCGTGTCGCGCCTTGACGAGAAGCCAACCCGCACCTGTACCATTCAGGATATCACCTGCGACTCCGACGGTAAGATCGCCAACTTCATCTCCCCGATGGGCACCTCATCATCGCTGCCCGTGCATACTCTCAAGCAGGGTGAGTCGTATTACCTGGCCGTCTTCCTCGTGGGTGCTTATCAGGAGATTCTCGGCGATATGCACAATCTCTTCGGCGACACCAATGCGGTGCACATCAGCGTATTCAAAGACCACTATGAGATTGAGCAGATAATCGAGGGTGAGAGCGTGGATGAGGTGCTCGACTATGTGCAGTACAATCCCAAGAAGCTCGTGCGCAATCTCGAGAGCTGGGTGACCCAGTCGATGAAAGCCGGCACAATCACTCCCGAAGAGGGTCGTGTGTTTATCAGCACATATCGTTCGGGGCTCTTCGGCTACACCTATCTTGAAAAATAAGTAATGCGTTGGTTTATGACACTTGCCTACCGTGGCGCTCCTTACCACGGCTGGCAGGTTCAACCGGGGCAGACTACAGTACAGGGAGTGCTCGAAGGAGCACTCTCTACCTTATTGCGCACTAAAGTCGCCATAACGGGAGCCGGCCGCACCGACGCCGGAGTCAATGCCCATGTGATGGTGGCGCATTTCGATACCGATGACACCGTCGACGCCTCCTCTCCGACATTTATCCGCAGTCTCAACAGCCTCATCGGCTACGATATAGCAGTATATTCCATTGTGAAAGTGAGGCCTGAGGCTCACGCCCGCTTCGACGCCACAGAGCGCAGCTACCGCTATTTTGCCACAACACGTAAGAATCCTTTCGCCCGCGACCTCGCATGGAAATGCTCCCCGTCTCTTGACTTCGACGCCATGAACGAGGCTGCCGCCCTGCTTATCGGTCGCCGCGACTTCACATCTTTTGCCAAACTTCACTCCGACGCCAAGACTAATATATGCGACCTGCGCCGGGCAGCCTGGCACCGTATAGATGAAGACTCATGGTATTTTGAAATCGTCGCGGACCGCTTCCTGCGCAACATGGTGCGCGCCGTGGTAGGCACACTTGCCGATGTCGGGCGCGGAAAAATGGCTCCGGCTGACATTCTCGAGGTGCTGCGCCGCGCAGACCGCTGCGCTGCCGGTACCTCCATGCCGCCCGAAGCCCTTTTCCTCTGGTCTGTCTCCTACCCCGAGGAAATCTTTATTTAGGCCGCACTACAATCGAGGCCTTGTTGAAATCGGCAGAGGCGTCTAATACGCTCAGAATGTTTTCCCAAGACTCGGCAGGATATATCGAACGCGGATAGCGCTCTACCACACGTATGGTCACAGTTGCGCCGTCGCTTTCGGCGCTTGCGTTGAATGAGGCCTCCGGTACTATTATCGACCGGTTGAGATCTTGCAGACTTTCTTCGACAAGTTCGTAGCCTTCGGGAATGTTTACCACGATCGTACAATCGTATTTATGCGGGCCTTGGTCGATGATACTGATGTCACGTACGCGTGCGTCGCCCGAAACGACACGCTGGCTGCCGGTAAATCGGCCGATGTTTAACATCAGATTATTTCCGGCTTCTGTTACAGCACCGTTCACGCTACCTTTAAAGCGAATCTCGGTGCGGGGTGCGTCGGGAACTACACCGGGGGTTATCACCTCAAAAGAGTCAAGTTTGAAGTCCTCGGAAGCCCAAAGGTTTTCAGTAAACTCTTTGGCTTTGTTATTTCTTTTTTCCTCTTCTCTCACAAGATCGAAGTTCTTGAGGTCATTGATAGGCTTCTGACCGAGAAATCTCTCATATTCATCGCACACACTACGACGCGACAGCATGGCGCCGCTGAGATTCTTTGGATATCCGGAAAAAGAGATGTCACTTTCTACAGCAAGTGCTTCTTCATTGTCAAAGTCGAGTGTAATCACTGATTTGACTTTCTGCTCATTATCTGTAGCCTTGGTGGGTGGCAGGGTGCCATATTCGGCAAAATTCTCGAGATTTGTAACCTCGGGGCTACCGTTGAACATGATAAAGGCCTCGCGGTCGTAATTTTCAGGTATAAAGCCGGGGAGACGCACGATATTGGATGAAGGAATGTAGAATCTGCCGGCAGCGCGCACCATGTATTTAGCGTCAGAGAAGCGTACAAGTTCTGACACGGGAGCCTGCAATCGAGAACTGGTGACACCGGTGCCTACCATAATCTTTCCAAGTTTTTCAATAGCTTTGTAGAAAGAGACAACCATCACGCGATCCTGCAGAGTTTCGTTGTTCTTGATCATGGTGTATGACATTGCCAACCAAGCGGCGTCGCATATTTCCTGCTCGGTGGCTTCGGGGTGGCTTTTCATCCAATCTTTTGTGATGGATACAATGCTGCTTACAAGCTTGTTGTCGGGTTTGGCCTTGTTGAGCGCCTGTACGATATCATTCATCAGGAAGCGCGGATTGATAAGGCGTATGCCACCGATACGCGAGCCGAGGGGGACAAAGTCTATTTTGCCTGTATTGTTAAGTATATGTATGTCGAGATAAGGCATTTGGCGCGCGGCGGTGAAAAACGGCATTTCTTCGTCGAGCGATTCCATGTTTTCCATCTCAAGGAAGAGGCGGTCACGACCGTCGACTTTGGTGAAGCGGTTGATTGCCGGAGCCCCGTTGTATGCCCCATATTCAAGGGTAAGCTCGGGAGCGATACGGCAGTCAAGCATGAAATTCTTTGTAGGATATTTTGAAAGGAAATTTACCTTCTTGGAAGGCAAAGACTTCTCGTCGATCCAAAAGTCGTAGAAATAGAAAAAGTCAAGCACATCGCCCGGTTCAAGACCTTCGACGGCCACCTTGTATTCATCGTCCTCGTTTTTCTTGCCTTTGGTAAGTGTCAAAGCTTTCGACATGTCTACTTCGGTGGTTGTGCCATCGGGTTTGATTACGCGGGCTCCGAAACATGGGCGGTATTTTACGATGTTATAATCTTCGATTGTAACATCGTAGTCGGCCGGGACATTGAATTCGGTGAAATACTCGGCTGCGGCTGCGTCGTTGATTTTCACCATATAGCGGCGAAGTTCTTTGCTTGATATCGCGTTTGAATTCCTTATGCGTGTGCGGGCGAATTTAACCGGATTACCGTCTTGGTCATAGTCAGCTGTAATGCTTATATATCGCGCTATATAGTTGGCTGACTGGTTTTGGTATATACTGTCGCTGAGGTCGGCGTTGGGGTCGAATTGTGGTAGGTCCATTGCCCATACCTTCTCTGCGGTTTTCTTGTAGAAATTTTTGTCGATGGCGCCATGGACGGCAGGGATCGACAGCAGTGCAGCGAATAGAAGCACCAAGCGGGAGTGTGAGATGACAGTTTTCATAGTTAGATTTCTTTCAGTACTATTTTAGCTGCGCAGGCACGCAGAAGTTTGTTGACGTCGGCATTATAGGTTTTCAGTGATTCGAATGGTATTTGGTTGTTTTTTACTATGATGTTGAAGGTGCGTTCTACGCTCATTCCGTCGTCGCTGAGGCGCGATGAGAGTTGCCCGTAGAGCCATTCGTTGTCGATATTTACATCTTTGGGTAAGTCGGCTACAGTCATTCCTCTGGGGATATGGAAGCGTAATTTGCACCGCTGCACAATGCCGTCGATTGTGCCTCCGACGCTCCGTTCTTCGTCGGTGATGATTTTGAGCTTGCTGATCTGTGTCGACGGATTGAGGTCAACGTATGTCTCGCTGCCGGCTTTTTTTACAGCAGTGGTGATGAACGACTTGCCCGAGAGAATCACTTGGTCTGTTTTTACCTCGGCCTCACATTCGGTGGCTTTGCTGTCGGTCAGAGCGCTTGCATATAAGGTCATATAAAGGCCGTCGCGCTTAGCCGGAGCTGTATTGTCGGTCATATATTTCACTGAAGAAGCATAACTGCCGCTGAAAATCATCTTGCCGGCCGATACAAGAGCTCCGCTTTCGGGGTCGATGGCCAAGTCGATGTCATGGCTGAGGTAGTCTGTATCGCTGGAATGTCCGGGGATAGTGTCTATAAAGCAGTTGTCAGGACCGTCTTCTACAAGAGCCTCAGATCCCCATATAAATCTCGGTCGGCTGCCCGCAGGTGTATAAGTGGCGGTGCCGTCGATATATTCAATTCCGTTGTCTCTGACGACGGCGCATATCATGTGGTTGCCCGAAGAGAGACTGGGCGCTTCACTCCACAGAGTCGATACCGAATTTGTCCCGACCCATGCAAGGCGCGCGTCGAGCCCTACGGCACAGAGCATTGCCTTGAGCAAAGAGGCACTGCATTTACAGTCGCCGAAGCGCTTGCGCATTACCTCGGATGGCAGGTCGGGGCGGTGGCTGTATTCGCCATGCTCGACTGCGACATAGCGGATGGTGTTGTGGACATAGTCTGTTATGGCGGCGATACGGGCACTGTCGGTAGTGCAGTCGGCTGTGACTTCGCGTGCTTTGGCGATTACGGTTTCTGCACCGGGGTCATTGTCAGGTAAGTAGCCTCGCAGGTATTGATAAAGCTCGTTGATGTCGGCAAAGTAGCCGGAGATAAGAATCTGCGGCATGGTCTTGTTTATCGATGGCCCGTCGCTGTAGTGTTTGGGACTGCTGATATTACGCAGGGTGTAGGTATAAATAAGCTTGTCTCCTTTGTTGCTGACCAGCTTCTCATAACTGCCCTCCGGCAGGTTGCGTTCGGTAAAATTGAATCGGCCGGATATGGATGTGGGAAGTTCTATTGTAATGGTTTTCTTCTCAATATCGTAATTCTCTGCCAGATATAGCTTTGTCAGAAATTCAGGCCGGGTGTAGGTGCTGTTTATCGTTGCTTTTGCTTTCGCTCCTGCTTTTTTGAGCTCGACGGCTATGATACAAGATTTTGAATCAGAGAAGAAAATATCGTCGCTGAAGTATGAGCCGTAAGATTGCTCTCCGCCCGAGGCTTTGATTTTGACATAGTCGTTGTAATATGCCTGAGCGAAAGCTGTGGCCGCCACGCGGTTGGCACGGAAAGTGAATTGCGTGTCGTAGTTTATCTCCTTTACCTTGCAGCCGTCTTTGTCGGGCACAAATTTGATGTACTCGTTGAGCTCTTCGATGACTACGTTGGGCTCTACGGCAGCTTGGGAGAGCATACCTATGAAAATGATGGTATAGAGTGCTAATGCTATTCTGACTTTTTGCATACGGAATGATTGGTTTGAGGTGAGGATGAAAGCTGCCCTACTCCGAAGGCTTTGAGATATCTATTTTCCTGTAATAATGGCAATTTTCATTTTTCAAGATAAAAATTTTTATACCATTGTGCAAAATTACGAAGCCCGTTCCTCAATGGTGTTGAGGGCTTGAAGCCGAAGTCGTGTTCAAGAGGAGATGTGTCGGCGAATGTCTCCGCAACATCTCCGGGCTGCATAGGCACAAGTTTTTTGTGAGACTCAAAATCGTAGTCGTCAGGCAGTACGCCGGCGGCTATCAGTTCCTCTTGAAGTATATTGATGAAATCAAGAAGATTGTGTGGCTCGTTGTTGCCGATGTTATATATTTTTGCCGGTGCGACAGGAAGGCCGTCGGGGCCGGTCTTGCGCTCCGGAGCGGTGTTCATTACTCTGACAATGCCTTCCACGATGTCATCGATATATGTAAAGTCGCGGCGGCAGTTGCCGTAGTTGAAAATCTCTATTGTATCGCCTTTAATAAGTTTGTCGGTAAAGCCGAAATAGGCCATATCAGGTCGTCCGGCCGGGCCGTAGACCGTGAAAAACCGAAGACCTGTCGAGGGTATGTTGTAGAGCTTGGAGTAGGCGTGAGCCATGAGCTCGTCGCTTTTCTTGGTGGCGGCATAGAGTGATACAGGATCATCTACCTTGTCGTCGGTGGAGTAGGGTATCTTGCTGTTTGAGCCGTAAACAGATGAGCTTGAGGCGTAAACGAGATGTCGGACACCGTCGTTGCCTCCGTCGTAAGAGTGCCGGCAAGCCTCGAGGATATTGTAGAATCCTATGATATTTGATTCTATATAGGCGTCGGGATTGATGATTGAATATCTCACTCCGGCCTGTGCTGCCAGATTCACCACAATTTCCGGCTTGAAATCATCGAAAATACCGGCTATAAGATTTTTGTCGGCGATGTTGCCTTTAATAAAACGCCATGTCGATGAATCGTTGTTTTCACAAGCCGCTTCTATGAGTCCGAGACGGTATGATTTTATCGCCGGATCATAGTAGTCGTTCATGTTGTCAATACCCACAATATCATTACCTTGCCCGGTATTCAATATTCTCAAGGCAAGGTTGGCTCCAATGAAACCGGCTGCTCCGGTGATAAGTATTCTCATTGGTCAGTCTCGTTTGAATATATCGCGGGTATATACTTTTTCCACGACATCATCAAGCGCAGAATCGTAGCGGTTGGCTATTATTGTCTGCGACATGGATTTGAATTTGTCGAAGTCATTTACAATCACACTGCCGAAGAATGATGTGCCGTCTTCGAGGGTAGGCTCGTAGATGATTACTTTGGCGCCTTTGTCCTTGATACGTTTCATCACGCCTTGTATCGACGACTGACGGAAGTTGTCGCTGTTGGATTTCATAGTCAGGCGGTATACGCCGATTACGATCTCGCGTTCGCGGCGGGCGTCCCATTCGCTCGATCCTTCGTAGTAGCCGGCCATGCGGAGTACTTGGTCGGCAACGAAGTCTTTGCGCGTGCGGTTGCTCTCTACAATGGCCGACATCATGTTCTGGGGCACATCGGCATAATTGGCGAGCAGCTGTTTGGTGTCTTTGGGCAGACAGTAGCCTCCGTAGCCGAAGGATGGGTTGTTGTAGTGTGTGCCGATACGAGGATCGAGGCCGACACCGTTGATTATCGACTGCGTGTCGAGGCCTTTGATTTCGGCGTACGTGTCGAGCTCGTTGAAGAAGCTAACCCTGAGAGCCAGATATGTGTTGGCAAACAATTTCACCGCCTCAGCCTCGGTGAGACCCATGAAGAGTGTTGGAATATCAGTCGCCAACGCTCCTTGCTGCAGCAGACGGGCGAAAGTCTCGGCCGCGTCGCGCAGGTGATTGCCGGCGATGGCTCGGATGGCGTCGTTCTCGGCGCTGTTGTTGTGCTCGCTGATTTTGGGATAGCCAACGATGATACGCGAGGGGTAGAGGTTGTCGTAGAGCGCACGGCTTTCGCGAAGAAACTCCGGCGAGAAGAGAAGACGCAGTTTGCGGCCGCTTTCTTTGTTCGCGGCGAATTGACGGGCATACTTCACATACAGCGAGCGGCAATATCCGACAGGTATTGTCGACTTGATGATCATAGTCGCCTCGGGGTTGACCTCAAGCACAAGGTCGATAACCTCTTCAACATGGCTTGTATCGAAGTGGTTGAGCATGGGGTCGTAGTTGGTGGGCGTAGCTATTATCACGAAGTCGGCGTCGCGGTATGCCGAGGCTGCGTCGGTGGTGGCCTGAAGGTCAAGTTCCTTCTCCGCAAGGTACTTCTCTATATAGTCGTCTTGGATAGGGGATATCCTATTGTTGATTTTATCTACTTTGTCAGCAATTACGTCGACAGCAGTAACATGTTGGTGCTGAGCCAACAGCGTCGCTATTGACATACCAACATATCCGGTGCCTGCTACGGCGATTTTATAATTTCTGTCTTTCATTCCGCAAATATAATTAAAAATTTTCAGATTTGATGAAATGAACTCATTTAAGCTTATTCTGAAATGTTAATATCCCGAGTATTTGAATCCTTTTCTTCTCACTCATCAATCATTTTGGCACCCCAAAACTCATTCTTCGTGCTCAAAAATGATTTCAAATCTTTCGTAATCTTAAAATTCCAATAAGTTTAAATGAGTTCAATATGAAATGGAATATAACTTAACTTATCGAGGACATGGCTACAGTATGAGTTTCAATAAGATGTAAATCTTGTTAAGATTGCTTTAGTGCTTTCTTTCTCTCGTGTGGAATTGCTAATTTTGTAATATGAAAAAGATTGTAGCTTTTGGTTTTGCTTTCGTGATGTCGTGCTCGGCGGCTGCTGTAGCCGAAGAGCCTGCAGATACTGTTGAGCAGCTCAATGAAGTCACAGTCCGCGCCCGTCGCGGTATCCGCAAGATGAGCGGAGCGACAAACACCGACCTCATCTCGGCTTCGGAGCTCACCCGGGCTGCATGTTGCAATCTCGGGGAGAGCTTCTCTACAAACCCCTCGGTAGATGTGAATTACAACGACGCCGCCACCGGAGCCCGCCAGATACGTCTGCTCGGTCTTTCGGGGCAATATGTGCAATTCCTTACCGAGAATATACCCAATTTCCGCGGGGCGGCGGCGCCGTATGCCTTGGGCTATGTCGCCGGCCCGTGGATGCAGTCTATTCAGGTGTCAAAGGGTGCTTCGTCGGTGAAAAACGGCTATGAGTCAATCACCGGTCAGATAAATGTGGAGATGAAGAAACCGCAGGCTGATCCGCAGCTGGCTGTAAACATGTACTATGACTCGATGAACAAGTTTGAGGCAAATGTCGACGGCAACTGGAACTTCGGTAGCGGCTGGAGCGCCGGCCTGCTCACGCACTTTGAAAACGCTTTCACAGCCCACGACTCAAACGACGACGGCTTCGCCGACATGCCCCAGACACGTCAGTTTGCAATAATGCCGCGTCTTGCATATCTCGGCAGCAGTTATGTATTTCAGGCTGCGGCGCGGTATATCGATGAGCGCCGCCGGGGCGGGCAGATTTCTCATCATGGAGGCTCTACAATGGCCAATCCATATCTGATAAATATCGATACCCGCAGATGGGAGGCGTTTACAAAGAATGCTTACATCTTTGACCGCGACAACGACGGAAACATTGCCCTCATACTCTCCGGCAGCGGACACGATATGAATGCCGGCTACGGTTTGAGAATCTGCGATATATTGGAGCATAATTTCTATGGTTCGCTGATGTTTGAACGCAAATGGAATGAACTTCATGCCCTCAGTGCCGGCTTTCAGACTAATTATGACCATTTTGTATACCATACGCGCCTCGATCCTTCAGGAGAGCAGGCTCTTTCCCGCCGAAGCGAACAGGAGTTTGTGTCGGGAGCATACGCGCAGTATACATTCAATCTCGACGACCGACTCATCGCCATGGCAGGCCTACGCTACGACTACAGCAACCGCTATGGCTCGCTTGTGACTCCGCGCCTGCATGTGCGCTACAATCCTGTAAAGGCTCTCAGCCTGCACGTGTCGGCCGGTAAAGGCTCACGCGCGCCACATCCGCTTGCCGAGTATTCGTATCTCCTCGCTTCGTCGCGCCGCATGGTTATCAGCGATGACCTGCGCAGGGAGTCGGCATGGAATTATGGTGCGGGAGCGACATGGGAGTTCCGCCCGTGGGGCAAGCGGACGACTCTTTCCGCCGAGTATTATTACACACGGTTTTCCAATCAACTTTTGGCGAATCTCGACCGCGACCCTCACGCCGTTTTTCTCTACAGCACATCCTCACGTTCGTTTTCTCACTCTCTACAGCTTGAATTGACGGTAGAGCCCATCAGTGACCTCACCGTCACCGGAGCATGGAGATATACCGATGTACGTGCAGATTATCTTGGCAACGGTTTAATGCAGCGCCCGCTCACTCCCACCCACAAAGGTCTGGTTACTATCGGATATGCCCCGATGATGGGAATATGGCAGTTCGACGTGAGCTGCGCGTTCAACGGTGGCGGCCGCATGCCCCTGCCTGCTTCAGACCTTTGGGCTTCGCGATATAAGGGCTATGTGCAGCTCAACGCTCAGGCAACGCGCAATTTCCGCAATTGGGCTATATATATCGGCGGCGAGAACCTCACCAATTACCGCCAGCGCAACCCGATAGTCGGCGCTTCCCACCCTTGGGGGCCTGATTTCGACGCTACAATGGTCTACGGCCCCCTTCAAGGCGCCATGGCCTACATTGGATTCAGATTTAACATCACAAAATATATATGAAAAAGATAATCACACTTTTCATGGCTCTCGCCCTCGCCTCCGGCTCGGTGAGCATGGTTGCCAAGGACAAGAGCAACAAGACAGTGGCTACTTTCACTGTATCTCCGAAAATGAGCTGTCAGAATTGCGAGAATAAAATCAAGTCGAACCTCCGCTTCGAGAAAGGCGTGAGCAAGGTGGAGACTGACCTCAAGTCTCAGAAAATCACTGTAAGCTACGATGCCTCAAAGACTTCTGCCGAGGCAATCACCAAGTCATTCAAGAAAATAGGCTACACAGCCACTTGTACTGCCGACTCAATAAACTAAGCCCTCTGAACTTATCATAAAGCAAGCGCCCCCGGCAATTTCTGAATCCGGAGGCGCTTGCTTTATTTTTCAATCGCGGTAGCGAAGTGTGAGTTCGTCGTAGGCATCTATGCGCCTGTCGCGCAAGAACGGCCACCAGCGCCTTACGTGTTCGCTTCGTGTGAGGTCGATGTCGACAACGGCTGTAGCTTCCTCATTGTCGGGCGCCTGATAGAGAAATTCACCCTGCGGTCCGGCAACGAAGCTCGTTCCCCAGAATTGTATACCGGCGGTAAGACCGGTCGGGTCGGGCTCGAAACCTACGCGGTTTACGGCTACTACGGGCAGGCCGTTGGCAATAGCATGTCCGCGCTGTATGGTCTCCCAAGCCTCATGCTGGCGAGCCTTCTCGTCGGCGGCGTCGCTGCTTTCCCAGCCGATTGCAGTAGGGTAGATGAGTATCTCCGCTCCGGCAAGAGCCATCATGCGCGCAGCCTCAGGATACCATTGGTCCCAGCACACAAGCACACCGAGCTTGCCGAGCGATGTGTGGATAGGATTGAAGCCGAGATCGCCCGGTGTGAAATAGAATTTCTCATAATATGCCGGGTCGTCGGGGATATGCATTTTACGGTATTTACCTGCCATTGAGCCGTCGGTGTCGAATACCACGGCAGTATTGTGATAAAGCCCCGGCGCACGACGCTCGAAGAGGCTTGCCACAAGCACAATACCGTTGTCCTTGGCCACGCGTGAGTAAAACTCAGTGGCCTCGCCCGGTATGGGCTCGGCGAGCGCGCAGAGCTCTATGTTTTCGTGCTGGCAGAAGTAATGGGTGTCGTGTAGCTCTTGAAGCACAATCAGTTGCGCTCCTTCTTTGGCAAGCTTGGCTGCCTTTGCCGCAATGCGTGAGCGGTTTTCAGCCTTGTCTTCGCTGCAGCTTTGCTGTATGATACCAACTTTCAGTTGCATTGCCGGTCACTTAGATTATCAGCATTGCGTCGCCATAGCAGCCGAAGCGATATCCCTCTTTGATGGCCTCGTTATAGGCTTTCATCACGTGTTCGTAACCTCCGAAGGCCGCTACCATCATGAGCATGGTGGAGTAGGGCATGTGGAAGTTGGTGATGAGGCTCGACGCTACCGAGAAATCGTAGGGAGGGAAGATGAATTTGTTGGTCCATCCGGTATATGTCTTCATGTGTCCGCCCATGCTGTCGGCAGTGGCTATAGCGCGGAGAACGGATGTTCCTACTGCGCATACCTGATGGCCGGCGTCTTTGGCTGCGTTTACGGTGTCTACGAGCTCTTGGCTGGCGTCCATCTGCTCGGAGTCCATGCGGTGCTTTGTGAGGTCTTCCACGTCGATTTCGCGGAATGCGCCAAGGCCGCTGTGGATGGTGATGAACGATTCTTTAACACCCTTGATTTTCAAGCGGGTGATAAGGCTGCGCGAGAAGTGCAGACCGGCAGCCGGAGCTACCACAGCACCTTCTTTTTCGGCGAAGATACATTGATAGTCTTCGAGGTCGCGGGGTTCGGGCTCTCGTTTGATGTAAGGAGGCAGCGGAGTCATGCCCAGAGAGTAGAGAGCCTCTTTGAATTCGTCATGCGGCCCGTCGTAGAGGAAGCGGAGCGTACGGCCACGCGAGGTGGTGTTGTCGATAACCTCGGCAACCATCGAGTCGTCCTCGCCGAAGTAAAGTTTATTGCCAATGCGGATCTTGCGCGCCGGTTCTACCAGCACATCCCAGAATTTGTTTTCGGCGTTGAGCTCGCGCAGCAGGAATACCTCTATGCGAGCCCCGGTCTTCTCTTTGTTGCCGTAGAGCAATGCGGGGAAGACGCGTGTGTCGTTGAATACCATCACGTCGCCATCGTTGAAAAACTCAAGGATGTCTTTGAAGATATGATGAGAGATTTCGCCTGTGCGACGGTTTACTACCATCAGACGGGCTTCGTCGCGTTCGGGAAGCGGGTGACTTGCTATAAGCTCGTCGGGGAGATTGAATTTGAATTGTGATAGTTTCATATTTCGGTCGAAGACGTGTTGAGGAGCGCTTGTATATTTTTCTTATTTTTTCTATTTTTGAGTGTCGGGCATTTCTATGTCGACAGTCCGTATCAACTCGGCTGCCTGCTCAACTGTAAGACATTTGTCTACAGTGACATTGCCTACCCTTGTGCGGCGCAGAGCCGTGAGGTGAGCCCCGCTGCCGAGAGCCTCGCCGATGTCGCGGGCAAGGGCGCGGATATAGGTGCCTTTGCTGCATACCACTCTTATCTGCAGGCTGTTGTTTTCGGCGTCGAAGTCTTGCAGCTCAAACTCGTCGATTACAAGTATCTTGGCCTTGAGCTCTACTTCTTCGCCTTTGCGCGCGAGGTCGTAGGCACGTTGCCCTTCAATCTTGCATGCCGAGTAGGCCGGCGGTATCTGCTCTATGCGTCCTTTGAATCTTTCCAGTGTCGATTCAATGAGCTCCCGGGTGATATGGCCGGTGGGGTAGGTGGCGTCGATTTCTGTCTCGAGGTCAAAGGAAGGGGTAGTCGCGCCCAATTGTATTGTGGCGATATATTCTTTCACGCCGGCCTGCAGCTCGTCAATGCGTTTGGTGGCACGGCCGGTGCATATTATCATCACTCCGGTGGCGAGAGGATCCAATGTGCCGGCATGGCCGACTTTGAGCTTCTTGACTTTCATGCGTCGCTGGAGCGCACCGCGCACGCGTTTTACAGCGTCGAACGAGGTCCACTCCAAGGGCTTGTCGATATATAATACTTCGCCGTCGATAAAATTCATCAGATCACTCCGTAACCTTTAGCGATGCACAAGGCACCAACTATCAGACAGTATACTGCAAACCATACCAGTTTGCCTTTCTTTACAATCGAGAGCATCCATTTGCAGGCAAGACAGCCCACTATGAATGAGGCGAGGAAGCCTGTCAGAATCGCAGCCCAGCCGATTTCGGGTGTGGCGGCTCCGGCAGCGGCGTCGATAGCTTCTACGCTGAAGATATCTTTCATGTCAAGGAGTGCCTCGCCAAGGATGGGGATGATGACCATCAGGAAGGAGAACTGAGCCACCTGCTCGCGTTTGTCGCCAATCAATATGCCGGTGGCAATGGTTGTGCCTGAGCGCGAGAGGCCGGGCAGAACGGCTACAGCCTGCGCGCAGCCGATGACAAAGGCGTCGACAAAATTGATGTCGCGCGGTTTGTAGACGCGCCCGGTAAGGCGGTCGGTGGTAAGCGGGCGTGTGCGGAAGAAGTATGAGAACGACAGCAGCGCGGCCGTCACGCACAGGCATACGCCTACAAGCGTCAGCTCCTGTCCGAAGAAAGTCTCGATAGTGTCTTTAAAGCATACACCTACAATGCCGATAGGAATGCACGATACAAGAATCTTGCATACATACATGAAGCGGTCGTCGCGGCGGAATGTGAAGAACGACACCACAAGCGGCCAGAACTCACGCCACAATATTACGATGGTGCTCAGCACGGTGGCTACATGGAGCATGACGTCGAACTGCAGGCTCTGGGCTCCGCTCAGGTCAAGGCCGAGAAATTCTCTGAAAATCTCAAGATGTCCCGATGAGCTGATTGGCAGATACTCAGCCAATCCCTGCACGATACCTAAAATAAGTGCGTCGATTATATCCATTTCTTATTTCTTTTTTCCGAATGGCAGGCGCTTCGGATCGATGATGATTGCCGCACCCATGGCCACGAAGCCGAGGAAAGCTATTGCCGGGCCTACAACTATGCGGCGGGTGCTGAAAATATCTGCGTTGAATTCTTCTGTGCCTGAGCCACTTCCGAGCATGAGCACGAAGCCAAGCACTATCATCGCTCCGGCTATTGCCATCGCAATGAAGTTGCCGCGCTCAAGCGGCATGCCGGTGCTTGATTTCTCAAATTGCTCGGCTGTACTTTTTATCTGTTTTGTTGCCATTATCTTTTTTACTTTAAAAACATTTCGTCGTATGACGCTCTCAGATAGCGGTTTGAAGCTACGAGAGCAGTCAGTGCTGTTATTGCCGACCCTATGATGACCATGCCGGCGCATATAGCCGCTGTCGATTCCCAACTCAGCAACTCGGCGCACATCGGCTCAAGCTGAGGGACGTAATATCGCAGCGCCAGAATCACCGTAGAAGCTCCGACACCTGCCAAAAAGCCATCGCGCATACCTGCCAAGACAAACGGACGACGTATGAATCCGGGCGTCGCGCCTACGAGTTTCATCGTGTGTATGATGAAGCGTCGGCCGTAGATTGACAGGCTTACGGTGTTGCCGATCAGCGCGATAGATACTATGAGGAGCAGGAGAGCCAAGCCTGATAATACTATCGTTGTCCGCTCTACCATCGCGTCCACACCCTCTATCACGGCAGTCTCGCTGTTGACTTCCGCTACACCGGGCATATCGGCGATAAACACAGACAGGGCCGCAATGCTGTCGGCCGAAGCATAGGCCGGCCGTACTTTCACGTCAAATTCGGGACTGTAAGGATTGCCGTCGGCAATAGAGGCTATATCCTGCCCCATGAGCTCGCTCTCCGCCGCAAGAATCTCTTCTGCCGACGAAAAGGTGAAGCTCGCAACTCCGGCGTTGTTGAGCAGGCAGGTCTTCATTGCGTTGACCTGATCGGCAGCGCAATCCTTCTCCATCACAGCCACAAAACCGATATTGCGTTGCACCTGACTTTGGAGCTGCGCGCCGGCAAGCCCGGTCATCGCCACGAGCCCGAGCAATACAAGAACAAGGGCGACACTGACCATCGATGTCAGCCTCGCTCCAAGAGTGGAAATTCGTTTGCCTCGGCGTTTACTCATAAGCTTTTGTGCGACCGACAGGCCACACCAATCCTAAATTCGTGCAAATTTACAAAAAAATCCTCTCCCCGACAAACTTTTTTTCAACTCTATGCTCTACACATAAACTTTGCAACTATCAGGGGCATTTGGTTGTTATTAGTGTAGATAAGTTTTTGTAAAATAAAACTGTGACTTTTGCGTTAGACTATAAATTTTCGACTTCGGCTTGCTGAAGTTTTTTATACTTGATATTATGAAAATGAAATTTTTTTATGCACTCTTGTGCGCCGGTGCGATGTGCTTGGCTTCGTGTGGCAGTTCCCGCACCGCTACTACCGCTGACCTTAGCGGCGATTGGAATGTGGTGGCCGTGAACGGCAATGATGTCGTGCTCACCGACGATGCCGAGCAGCCCTATCTCAGCTTCGACACTGCCAACGGACAAATCTCCGGCATGGCGGGCTGCAACCGCGTCATGGGCGGCTTCGACGTGGCTGCCACCGCCGATGGCAAACTCAGCCTCGGCCAGATGGGCGCCACACGGATGATGTGCCCCGATATGTCGCTTGAAGACAGCATTTTGAAGGCCTGCGGCGAAGTCGCTTCTTTCAAGACCGGTGAAAACGGCAATCTCGAATTGTGCAACGCCGCCGGACAGACCGTGATGACTCTCTCGCGCCGTTAACCGCCATACATCTCGGCGTAGTACTTCAGATAGTCTCCCGAGGTGATATTGTCGAGCCAAGCCTGATTGTCGAGATACCATCTTACGGTTTTCTCGATACCCTCCTCAAATTGGAGCGACGGTTCCCAGCCAAGTTCACTCTGGAGCTTGCGAGAGTCGATGGCATAGCGCAGGTCGTGGCCGGCGCGGTCGGTGACGTAGGTGATGAGGTCAAGACTATGGCCTTCGGGATTGTCTAAAAGTCGGTCGGTGGTGGCGATTATCACTTTTATGAGGTCGATATTGCGCCATTCATTGAAGCCTCCGATATTGTAGGTGTCGCCGGGACGGCCTCGATGGAATATCAGGTCGATGGCCCGGGCATGGTCTTCTACATAGAGCCAGTCGCGGACATTCTCACCCTTGCCGTATACCGGCAGGGGTTTTCTATTTCTTATATTGTTGATAAACAGTGGTATCAGTTTCTCCGGAAATTGGTAGGGACCGTAGTTGTTGGAGCAGTTTGTCACGAGCGTGGGCATGCCGTAGGTGTCGTGATATGCCCGCACGAAGTGGTCGCTCGAGGCTTTCGAGGCCGAGTAGGGTGAGTGAGGAGCATATTTCGAGGTCTCAAGGAAATAGTCTTTCCCGAACGCGAGATGGTGGCCTTCAGAAGAGGCTGCCGTGCTGAATGGCGACTCGCACCCGTCGGGTTCGGTGATTTCGAGAGCGCCGTAGACCTCGTCGGTGGAGATATGGTAGAACAGCTTGCCCTCGAAGCCCTCCGGACGGCTTTCCCAATATTCTTTTGCTGCCTGCAGCAGACATAGAGTGCCAATAACGTTGGTTTGGGCGAAGCCGATGGGGTCTTTTATCGACCTGTCGACGTGGCTCTCGGCTGCGAGGTGTATTATGCCGTCGATTTCGTGTTCGCGCATTATGCGTCTCACCGCCGCGAGGTCGCAGATATCGGCTTTCTCGAAGCTGTAGTTTGGCTTATCCTCAATGTCGCGCAGGTTTTCGAGGTTGCCGGCATAGGTGAGTTTGTCGAGATTCACTATCTTGTAGTCAGGATATTTGTTTACAAACAGCCGCACTACATGGCTGCCGATGAAGCCTGCGCCGCCGGTGATAAGTATGTTCATACAAAAGGAGTTGAGAAGTCGGTGAGTAGAGGGTGGTGTGTGTCTTTCTCGCTCAGTATGGCCTCTTCTGTAGATATCTGCCAGTCAATGCCAAGGGATGGGTCGAGTATGGATATGCCGCCATCAGATTGAGGCGCATAGTAATTGTCGCACTTGTAGTTGATTACGGCCTCTTCGCTGAGGACGGCGAAGCCGTGGGCGAAGCCGCGTGGCACGAAAAACTGCAGTTTGTTGTCGGCCGACAGCTCTACGGCCACATGCCGGCCGTAAGTCGGCGAGCCGGCGCGGAGATCCACGGCCACATCAAGCACTCGGCCGTGAGTACATCTTACGAGTTTGGCCTGACTGAAAGGCGGACGCTGGAAGTGCAGCCCGCGCATTACTCCGCGGGTAGAGCGGCTTTCGTTGTCCTGAACGAAGTCAACCGGCCCGATAAGCCTGTCGAACTCCGCTTTTGAGTAGCTCTCGAAAAAATAACCGCGGCTGTCGTTGAATACACGCGGTTTGAGAATCACAAGGCCTTCTATGGCCGTCGTTATAAGTTCCATCAGTCGAGTTTTCTGTAGTTGCTGCGGTCGATTTCGTCCACTACTTTCATAAGGTATCGGCCATATTGATTCTTGAGCATTGGGCGGGCGAGCTCGATTATTTTTTCTTTCGAAATCCAGCCTCGCCGATATGCTATGCCCTCAAGACAGGCTATCTTGAGTCCCTGACGCTTTTCAAGGACTTCTACATATATCGAGGCTTCGGCCAGAGAGTCGTGTGTGCCGGTGTCGAGCCATGCGAAACCGCGGGGCAGTGTGCCGACGCGCAGATTGCCTTCTTGGAGAAATGTCTGGTTTACGCTCGTAATCTCGAGCTCGCCGCGTGCCGACGGTTTGATTTGGAGGGCGATGTCGACCACTTCGTTGGGGTAAAAATAGAGGCCGACAACGGCATAGTTTGACTTCGGGTGCTCGGGCTTTTCTTCAATCGAAAGGCAGTTGCCCTCGCGGTCGAACTCGGCTACACCGTAGCGCTCGGGGTCGTCGACCCAATAGCCGAAAACCGTGGCCTTGCGCTCGCGCTCTACGGCCTCTACGGCTTCGCGGAGGATACCTGTGAAGCCGGCGCCGTGAAAGATATTGTCGCCCAAGACAAGGCATACATCATCGCTGCCGATGAACTCGCGCCCGATAATGAAAGCCTGAGCCAAACCGTCGGGTGATGGCTGGGGTGCATATTCAAAGTGCACGCCATAGTCGGAGCCGTCGCCTAAAAGACGGCGGAAGCCGGGCAGGTCATCAGGGGTGGAGATGATAAGTATATCGCGAATACCGGCAAGCATCAGGGTGGATATGGGGTAATACACCATAGGCTTGTCGTAGATGGGCAGCAACTGTTTGCTCACACCCTTGGTGATGGGGTAAAGACGTGTGCCGCTGCCTCCGGCCAATACTATTCCTTTCATCTGCGTTTGTGCTTGTAGAGTTAATATCTGCAAAGATAATACTTTTTATTCAACAACAAAGCACAGCCTCCCGCTAAAAAATGCAGGAGACTGCAGATGAAAGACAGAGTTTTGTATTTTCAAAAATGGATATCTACTTGAGCTACATCATGCTGAAGGCCGCGTGCGGCGTCGCGGGCAACCTGCGCTTCTTTGCGCGCAATCTCGCGCTGCTGTCGTGCGACTTCGCGGGCAACCCGTGCTTCTTTGCGAGCAATCTCGCGCTCCTGCCGGGCGGTTTCCCGTGCCACCCGTGCTTCGGCCCGTGCCACATCTCGTGCCACGCGGGCTTCTTCTCGCCGTGCCTGAGAGGTTTTCTTGTTGTTTGTTGTTATAGTCACAAGCGTGTTTCCGTTGGGGTCGACGATAGTCTCGACATTGCTTTCGTCGTCGCTCTTGTCCTCGTTGCTTCGCCATGATTTGACTATCGAATTACGGGTGAGGGTATAGGTGCTGGTGCCTTTGTCGTCGGTGAAGCGGTAGGAGTGGCTCGTGCGGGTCTTTACTGCGCTGACGGCCTTTTCGCGCTCGTCCTCAAAGGCTTTGGCGAGCCGTTTGTAATACTCGTCTTTGTTGAAGTTGAGTACTGTGGTTATGCGGTAGAGCTTATGTTTCTTTGCCGTGCGGCGCTCAGAATATGTGGTTTCGACATCGTTCTTCGACTCGAGGTCGGCGATTACCCTGTCGATACGGTCTTGTGCGTATGAGCCAAGCCCTATCAATGCTGTCAGAAGCAGTATTATGAGTTGTTTCATATCGGTGAGGTTTATTCTGTTATAGCTTTTTTGATTTCTTCGGCCAATGCCGGGTCGTCGATACCGGCAAGAGCGCGTCGGAGTATTATCTCATCAGGCGACTGCTCTATATGGCGTGCCTCGCGGTCGGCAAGGGCTATAAGGCTGTCGGCCATCTGCTCGGCTCCGGTAAGGTTGGCATAGATCAGTCGGATGTCGTCGATACGTTGTCCGTCGCGTATGATATAGCTGCCTTGGTAGGAGGCATACAGAGGATCTTCGGCCGTGTTTTGGTTAAGGGCAATGCCGATTCCGACTCCGATAAGCACAGCAAGCGAGGCCGCTATGGCTATATAGCGCCGGCGGTGGCTGACGCGTCTGCGGCTCACAGAGGCATACCAGCCGAACATCGGGCGGTATTGCTCAAGCTCGGGCGCCACATGCTGCCGGGTGGAGTAATAATTGTATATCACCTGCTCCTCGGCCGGTGAGGTGTCGCCGTCGAGAAAACGCTCTACCAGACGCACTATCTTGGCTGTATCGTCGCGGTGGAATAAGTTGGTTATCTTCATAGCGTGTATTGTTGTTGAAAAATTTGAGCCACATGCCGGCGGGCGCGCGACAGGGCGGTGCGCACTGCCCCTTCTGTGGTGCCGAGCAAGGTGGCTATTGAAGCGTTGTCGTAGCCCTCGATATGCCTCAGACGCAAGAGTGTCTGCTGGCTGTCGGGCAATTGAGCCATTATGGCGTCGGCTGTCTCGCCGCGCTGTCGCTCGATATATAGCTCTTCCGGCGAGAGAGACCCCTCGATATTGTCGTCGAGAGCCACATGGCGGTCGGGGTGCAGCGCCCGCAGGGCGTTGATGGCGCCGCGCCGTGTGATCACCACGGCGAAAGCGTCGATACTGGCGATATTGTCGAGCCGCTCGCGCATGTCCCAGAGCTTGAGCATGGTATCCTGCACAATGTCGTCAGCGTCCATACCGTCGCTGACGATACGGAGAGCCTCCGACCTCAGGCGCGGAGCAAGACTGCGGGCTAATATCTCGAACTCTCTTGGGCTCATACACCTATTAGACACATCACCTGCCCAAACGTTACATCGTTTCTCAAAAAAATATTTTTTTTGCCGGTTTGCAATTTAAATTGTATCTTTGCAACAGATTAGATCCGTTTTACAATGGCAAACAACTTAGCAGACATCGAGATGCCCTCTCAGTCGGCATCGATTGTTGACCGTATCAAGTGGCTCATAAAGCTTTCCCGCAAGAGTCAGGCTGATTTCAGCCGCCTCATCGGCCTCGACCCTGCCAATCTGTCGCGCGTGCTCACGGGCAAGACGCCGGTGGGCGAGGGACTGATTTTGCGCATTGTAGCCAACACCGGCGTGTCGAAAGACTGGCTTATCGATGGCAGCGACGTACCTTTTCCGCGCGAGAACACTCCGAAGACGCCGCAGGGTGCGCCAATCTATGATATCGACGTTACGGCCGGTTCTACCAAGCTCGAGCGTATGTTTACCGATGAGCACATCATCGGCCGCATGGTGCTTCCGGGGCTCAATCCCGACAATCCCATAGTGCATGTTTCTGGCAACTCGATGGTGCCCAAGCTATTGCCCGGCTGTTATATCTCGATTCAGCCCGTATCGCTCGACGCGCCAATCATGTGGGGCAATATATATGTGGTGGTGCTGCCCGACTTCCGCCTTGTAAAATATGTGCGCCGGAATGCCGACCCGGATCTCGTCACGCTCCACAGCGCCAATCCTGATTATGAAGACGTTGAGGTGCCCCGCAAAGACATCGAGGCGCTTTATCTTGTGAAACACGTTATCAACCATGCCTCGCTTACATAACCCACTCCCCGCCTGCTCACTGCCGGGTGTGCTTGAAGCCGGCACCGACGAGGCCGGACGCGGTTGTCTGGCCGGCCCGGTGGTGGCTGCGGCAGTAATTCTGCCCGATGATTTCTCTCATCCTTATCTCAATGATTCCAAACAGATGACGGAGCGCCGCCGCATGGAGCTGCGCGAGATTATCAAGGCCGAGGCCATCGCTTGGGCCATCGCCATGGTGTCACCGCAAGAAATCGACGAGATAAACATACTTCAGGCTTCTATCACGGCCATGCACCGCGCCCTCGCGCAGCTTTCGCCGCAGCCGGGTGCAATTGCAGTCGACGGAAACCGCTTCCGCCCCTACGGCGATGTGCCCCATAATACATATATAAAAGGTGACGGCCGCTTCGCCAATATAGCTGCGGCCTCGGTGCTTGCCAAGACTGAGCGCGACCTCTATATGACTGCCGCCGCCGAGCAATATCCGCAATACGGCTGGGCTGAAAACAAAGGCTATCCCACCGCGGCACATCGCCAGGCCATAGCACTCTACGGCACCACACCCCTCCACCGCCTTACCTTCAGACTGGTGTGAAGGGGTGTTTTTTTAAGGGGTGATTAAGGTCTTTAAGGTCTTTAAGGGCATTAGGGTCATTAAGGACTTTAAAGACCTTAATGCCTCTAAAATCCTCTCTGTTTTCTCCTTATAGCGGTCATTCTCTCAGAGAAGCCTCCGTTTTCAATAAAATCTTTTTCGAGGCGCTCAAGTTGTCTGAAAAGCAGGTAGTCTGCCTGATTTATCAGTATTATCACCATGTTTGCGATTGTTTCTGCAGGCCGTGTAGAAATAAAATCCAAGAAATACTCGGCCTCATTATGCTCTCGCCCCATTCTGCGCATGGCTTCATATTCAATGCTGCCTTTTTCCCATTGTCGATGATGTCGCGTTTTGAGATAATCTTCATAGTCTTCAAGGAGTTCTCTTAAACTTGCCTTTGCCACATTTACAAGTTTGATTTCTGTCTTGGCAGAGGTAGCTGAGGCGGCGCAGCCTTCTATGATATTCTGCTTGCCGCTACGTGCTGCCTGAATCATCTGGTCGATAGTCCGGTCGCCTTTTGATAGAAAACGGTGGCAGAATTCATAAGTAAGCCGGTATATGATATCGGCTTTCCGGTAGCTCAGAAGATTTTTGTAATCTCCGGTATGTCTGATTATTTCACTCATACTATTCAATCATCAAACAGCGGGTCGTCGCCTTCGCTGCCGGGGAGGATGGGGGCCGGTGTGGGCTTTTCTTGTACCGGTTGCTGAGGCTGTTGCTGAGGCTGCTCGGGAGATTCGGGAGCTTCTTCTGCTTCGGGCACTTCCAGAGCTTCTTTTTCTTCCTCTGCTTCTTCCACAGCCTCCTCTTCGGCCTCTTCGAGGGTCTCGATTTCTTCAGGTTCGAGGAGGCCGGCTTGGGCGTCGATGTAGTTCTGCTCTTCGAGATAGCGGAAGTATTCCTCAAACGACCGGCCTTGGTCGAAGAGGAGCTGCAGGTTGGTTTCGCTTATGGCGATGGGGCGCACTCCGGCCGGCAGCTTGAAGTCGGCCGACGAGGCCATCACGCTGCGGTAATGGTTGAGTTCTTCCTGATTGTCGAAACCGCGCACAATAATCATGCCGAGACGTCCGAAATTCATGGGCTCGATGTCGAAATCTTTTACCACGAACGATTTGAAGTTGTGGCGCGCTATCTCATATAGCAGCTCGTTTGATGATACTTTATCTGTTGGGAAAGTGAATACGAGTGTCTGTCGCGAGTCGGGGTTGATCTCAAATTGGGCTGCGCCCTCGGCTTCGACGCCTGTGGTGTCGTTTGTAAGTTTGAGATCCCATATCATGCCCCGCATATTGCCCCCTGATCCGGCGTGCAACTCGCGCCCCTGAGCCATGCCCTTGAGCCATGCCGAGGCCACGGGGGTGAGGTCGGTGTCGGGATAGCGCTCCAAGAGGTCGCGCAGGGTACTGTTGAATGCGTCTTTATCTTTTTCGGTCACGTAGGCCAAGGCGTCGAGAAACATAAACTTGGGCATGATTTTGCTCAGCGGATATTCTTTCTGCATACGTGCGTTGGCGGCATGTACGTCGGCGTTGCGGTTGTCGAGATATGCCTCGTATGTAGCCTCATAGAGTTCCTGCTGCACGCGGTCCATGTTGCGCAGCTTGTCGATATAGTTGGGGTCGGCCATGGCTATGCCGTATTTCGAGTCGGCGAAGTCGCTCAATATGAGCTTGCGCCATTTCTCAGCCTCGGCGGCGTTGCCTTGGCGAAGGTTCATGAGGTAGAGGTTGTAGTAAGTGTCGAGGCGGTATATATTGTCGGGGTAGTCGGCGAGCAGGCGGTCAAACTCGCGGCGCGACGCACCGAAGTCCTCAAGTTGGTCTTTGAGTATCACGCCCATGTTGTAGAGGCCTTCCTGTATCACTTCATGCGATGTAGCCCGCTCTTCCTCGGTCTGAGGAATCTGGGCGAGGTAATATTCGGGGAAGTGCGGGTCGGCGGCGCGGGCTTGTGCAGCGGTGTCTACGGGCTCCTCGTTGCCGTCGGCGGTGTCGGTGGCTGAATCTGAAGCCGATTCTTCATCGTTGTCTGATTCGGCGGCGAAATCATCGGTGTTGAAAGTCGCCTTGTTGCGGCGGCGCCAGTTGTCCTCAAGCTTTCGCGAGCCCCAGCGCTTCTGGAATTCAGTGCGGCCGGCGTTCTTGGTGGCAGTGTTGTAGAAATACCAAGAATTGTCGCTGTTGATCATAAACGACTGGGTGCTGTTGTCCTGTAGTTTATTGTCGTTTGCGGCCTCGTTGGCGAGATATTCCTGCCTGCGGGCTTCCTCGCCCTCTTCCTTCTCTTTTTTCTTGAGTTCTTCGATAATCTTGTCGATAACCTTGTTGCGCTCTTCCTCGGGCATGTCGGCGAGTCGCAGCAGTGAGTCTTGGAGATTCACGTTCTGCGAGTAGACGGCAAGCTCGTCGAGCACGTCGCTGCGGCGTTTGATATTCGTGTAGTCGGGAAACGACTCAGGCAACAGCGGTACAGCCTCAGAGTAATTGGGCTGCGCTTTCTCATAATTGCCCTGAAGGAAGTAAAGCTCGCCCAAGCGCACCTGATTGACGGCCTTGTCGATGCCGTTGCGCGTCGATTTTTCGTTGGCGAGCTCATAATTCTCGATGGCGCGGGCGGTGTCGCGGCGCGAGAGGTAGAGATTGCCGATGGCATAATATACTTGGTCGAGATATTCCTTGTTGCGGTCGTAGCGGGTCATGCGGCGCAGGGCTTTGACCTCAGGCTCTATGTCGGCGCCTTGGAAAACCTCGCTCTGCTTGATTCTGGCATTGAATTTTGTGCGGTATGGCGCCGACGATGAACTTCCGGCCGCGGCGTAGGCTTTGTAGGCCTCGGCGGGGCGGTCGAGGTGCTGGTATACTTGACCGAGCAGGAAGTTGAGACGCGTTTTCTGCGCGCCGCTCGCTCCCTTGATGGCCTCGAGGAGGAAGGGCTCGGCGTCGGCATAGTTGTCGGCGTGGATATAGAAGTTGGCGTAGACGTAGTTGTAGAGCCTGCGGAGCTTGTTTGATGTAAGCTCGTCTTTCTTTATGCGGGTGATGATGATTTCGGCCTCATATTGCCAGCCCATCGATATATAGCATAGAGCCTGCAAGAGCTTTGCCTCTGTCACCGTGGCCGGCAACCATGTGAAGTGCTTGCTGATATAGAAAAATGTAGAGGCAGCGCCGAGGAAGTCGCCGTTGAAGTATTGGCTGCGGCCCATCATCATCCACGCGTTGTGGAGGAAAGGATTGTACTCCTCGCGTTTGAGCCACTCCTTGTTCTTTGGAGTGTTGCGGCTGCCTTTTACCTTGGGCTTTTTCTTGATTGAACGTAGCTGTATGGCTTTCTGCGCTTTCTCTATGGAGCGGTTGAAGTCGCCCGAGGGCTGCGGAGCGGTGTTGTCTTCCTTGGCCTCGACAGGGTGCATGTATACCCGGCGCGAATAGTCGTCTTCATACTTGCTCTCCATGTCGGCGAGGGTCTCCTTGTAGTGGGTGTCGCCGTTGTAATAGATGTTGTAGCGGGTGATGAAGGCCTGATACTGGCGGGTGGCGGCATTGTTTTTCTTTGTAGAACACGCCGGCAGCGCAACCATCACGATGGCTGCGAGCATGAAAGAGGCGTAGCGTAGAAACTTGGCGTACATCAAGTAATAAACGCCGCAGAGGGGCGTTTTATTGTTTGGGCGATGTAGGATATGCTATCCGGGAGTGATATATCGTCATGAGGCGCTTGATGAAAGCCTCCTTGATTTTAGCCACGTCGCGGAATTCGAGGGTCGACTCGTTGTGGAGCCCGTCGGCAATCTGGCCGTCGATAATGCGGCTCACGAGGTTTGTGATGGCCTCGCGTGTGTGCTCGGTAAGCGAGCGCGAGGCTGCCTCTACGGCGTCGGCCATCATCAGCACCGAGGTCTCGCGGCTCTGCGGGTCGGGACCGGGATATGAGAACGGGGTCTTGTCGACCTCTTCATCGGGGTGCTGGCGGCAGTAGGTGATATAGAAATACTTGGCCATGCCGGCGCCATGGTGCTCGCGGATGAAACTCTGTATCACCTCGGGCAGGCCGGCCTTGTCGGCAAGCTGCAGGCCGTCGGACACATGGTTGATCACGATGGCGGCACTGCGCTCGGGCGGCAGGGCGTCGTGGGGGTTGACACCGTGTTGGTTCTCGGTGAAGAAGGCGGGGTTGGAGAGTTTGCCGATGTCATGATAAAGCGCTCCGGCACGCACAAGCTGCACATTGGCGCCGATACGGGCTGCGGCGTCGCTGGCGAGGTTGCTAACGGCTATGGAGTGTTGGAATGTGCCCGGACATTCATTAGAGAGCCGCATGAGCAAGGGGGCGTTGATGTCGGCAAGCTCTACGAGGGTGACAACGGAGATGAAGCCGAATAGGCGCTCAACGGCAAACATGAGTATATAGGCCATCGAAGTGAGGGCGGCATTGACGGCGAGGAAGGCAGTCATGCGCCAAGTAAAGCCCTCGAACGAGCCGTTCATCAACAGGTCGAGCGCTACGTAGGCGCCGATATATGCCAGTGCCACTATGCCTGATGTGCGCAGGAGCTGCGAGCGGCGGCTGAGCTCGCGAAGTGAGAACACGGCTGCTGTCGCGGCGCAGAACTGCAGGAAGATGAACTCAAGGGCAAATGCCGTGACGCCGGCGCAGATGAGGGTGAGCACTCCTGTGACAAAGAGGGCCGTGCGTCCGTCGAAGAACACCAGCACAAGTATAGGCACTATCATCATCGGGGTGATGTAGACGCCTTGCGCCACAAAGTAGTTGAGCCCCACGCCTATAAGGAAGAAGAGCGTGACGAGGCTATACATGAATGTGAGCTTGCTGATGTTGTTGTAGACATCGGGCACGAAGAAGAAGAAATATAGCATCATCGCCGTGAGCAACAGGCCTACATAGAGAGCCTGCCCCAAGAACATGAGCCACTTGCTCTGGTTTTGGTTGGTGTTGAGCTGGGTGAGCATGTGCTCGTAGGTCTGCAGGTTGGTGAAATCCTGCGAGGTGATGATGGCGCCCTTGTCGATAATTGTCTGACCCTGAAGTATTATGCCGCGGTCGGCTGTGAGGGTGAGGTAGTCGTATTCATAGTGTCGGCGGCTCTCTTCCTCATTGCGGGTATAGTTTGGCAGAAGGAGATTCTGCAGGCCGGCGCGCACAAAGTATTGGTGTAGAGCGCTGTCGGTGATTATGGAGTCGAGATAGAGATATACGTCACGGGGCGAATTGAAGCCCGAGGTAGACATCTCGCTCAGAACGTTTTTCTCAAGCAGACGCACCTTTGGAAGCCGTCGGGAGGTGATTTCGTCTTTTGTGCGTATATCCACCACGCCCGAGGCGTAGATCTTGCGCAGCTCGGCGCCGAGGCGGCTGTTGAGGCGTGTGCCGGCCGGTGGTGCCGGCAGACGGCTTATGATAGTGTCGATAAGCAGCTGGTTGAGCTGATAGATCGGCACGAATTTGGCGTCGAGAGTGTCGCGGGCGGCAAGGAGCGTCGCCGAGTCGGGATGGATGGGGATGTCGAATGGAGCTATGAGTTTGGTATAGTTCCATGGGCGTCCCTGCTCGTAGTTGAAGCGGTTTGCCTCGGGATGGGGATAGAAATATACTATCACTATAAGCGCTGCGAGCGCTATGAGAATCTTATTATATAACTTATTTCCCATAATATCAATGTATTCGTGTGGCGGTGGTGACGCCGCTGATAGCTTTGGTGCGGGTGCAGAGGTCGTTGACGACATCAACGTCGCTCACGCGTACCCAAAGGTCGGCGTGGAACACCTTGTCGCTGGCCTCTATGTCGAGTTTGCGCATGTCGATACCCAAGTGGTTGGAGATGAGCTGGGTGAGCTCCTGCAGTATGCCGTGGCGGTCGATACCCTCGATGTGGATGTGTGCGAGGAAGCGCTGGCTGCTGTCTGTATCCCACTCAGTAGCGACGATACGCGAGCCGTAGGCGGCCTTGAGCACCTGAGCCTGCGGACAGTCGAGGGTGTGTATCTCCACTTTGCCGTCGTCGGCGATGAAGCCCATCACGTCGTCGCCCGGTATGGGGCAGCAGCAGTCGGCTATGCGGAAGTTGCTCTCGCTGTCGGTGGCGCGCAGCTTGTAGATTTTTTTAGTATTTACAGGCTCGGCGGCAGTCTGTGTGCTCTTGCCTGTGCCGGGCACTACTTTTTTTCCTATTGTCAGGAGTTTTGATATGATACCTTTGTCTTCTATGCCGGCAGCTTTGCGTAGCGGCTTGAGCAGGAAGTCGCCGAGCACGATTTCGTCGGCGCCCAAAGAATAGCAGAGGTCGTCGCGGTTGGTGACATGAAATATGCCCTGCAGCTTGGTGATTACCTTGTTGGTGTCGGGAATATGGTTCTCATCGAGCCACTTGGCGAGAATCTCGCCTCCGCGCACGATGGTAGGCTGGCGCAGGGCGCGCAGTCCTTTGCGCAGGCGCGTGCGGGCTTTGGCTGTGGCGATGTGCTGCTCCCACTCAGGCAGCGCCACTTGAGTCTTTGAGGTCAGCACCTCTACTTGGTCGCCGCTCTTGAGCTCTGTCTGCAGTGATACGAGCTTGTGGTTGACCTTGGCGGCTATGCAGTGCATGCCGATCTCGGAGTGGAGGTTGAAGGCGAGGTCGAGAACGGTGGCGCCGGCAGGCAGGGTGATAAGCTCGCCCGTAGGGGTGAAGACTACTATCTCTGTGGCGAAGAGGTTGAGCTTGAGGGTGTTGAGGAAGTCCATCGCGTTAGGCTCGGGATTGTCGAGGATATCCTTGATAGTCTTGAGCCAAGCGTTGAGCTCCGACTCTTCGTCGCCCTCGCCGATTTTATATTTCCAATGCGCGGCAAAGCCTTTCTCGGCAATCTCGTCCATGCGCTGCGAGCGTATCTGCACCTCTATCCAGTTGCCGTCGGGCCCCATCACGGTGAGGTGAAGAGCCTGATAGCCATTGGCTTTGGGCGTGACAATCCAGTCGCGTGTGCGGGCTGGGTGGAGCTGATAGATATCGGTGATTGCCGAGTATATGCTCCAGCAGATAGCCTTCTCCTTGCTCTGGTCATCGCACTTGAATATTATTCGCATGGCATAGAGGTCGTAGACCTCCTCGAAAGGCAGGTGCTTGGTCTCCATCTTGCGGTAGATGGAGTATATCGATTTGAGGCGGGCTTTGGCGTCGTATTCTATGCCGAGGTCGTTGAGCTTCTGCTTGATAGGCTCGGAGAAGTCGGAGTAAACCGCCGAGCGGCGTGCCTCGCTCTCCTGTATCTTGGCTTCGATCTGCTTGTAGATGTCGGGGTGCTCGTGCTTGAAACTGAGGTCTTCAAGCTCCGTCTTGATGGCGAAGAGGCCGAGGCGGTGGGCGAGGGGAGCGTAGATATAAAGTGTCTCGCCGGCAATCTTATAGCGCTTGTTTGGTGCCATGCTGCCGAGGGTGCGCATATTGTGGAGGCGGTCGGCCATCTTGATGAGCACCACGCGGATATCCTCGCTCATGGTGAGGAGGAGCTTGCGGAAATTCTCGGCCTGTACCGAGGCGCGGTCGCCGAAAATGCCGCCCGAGATTTTGGTGAGCCCGTCGACGAGCTGCGCAATCTTAGAGCCAAAATGCTGCTCGATGTCGTCTACGGTATAGTCGGTGTCTTCCACCACATCATGGAGCAAAGCCGCGCAGATACTCGTAGAGCCGAGGCCTATCTCGCGCGAGGCTATGCGGGCCACGGCGATAGGGTGCATGATATACGGTTCGCCCGAACGGCGGCGCACACCCTTGTGGGCCTCCTTGGCAAACTGAAATGCACGCTCGATGATTTCGACTTTCTTGCGGTGGTTGCTGTTGAGATAACCGGCAAGGAGCTCGTCGAAAGCACTCTGTATCATTTTTTCTTCCTCCTGTGGCGACAGGCGCGGGGCATTGTCCATAATCCGAAAAATTTGTAGTGTATGCCAATAAACCACAAATTTACAACATTCCCGCCAAATATCAAAAATAATTTTTCCCGGCAGCGGAGAAGAATTAGATGTTAGCTACAGCATGTTTGGCATTTGCCAGTTTTTGAGCACAATATCGGCCTTTTGGCTATAGAAATATGGCCTCATGACAGAGGCTTGTGTCATGAGGTTCTTTCCTCGCCGCCGGTCTTTCTTGCAGCCTTTGCCATAGAAGGTCATAAGGGCGAGGCGATAGTATGTCTCACTGTCGGCCTTGTCGCTTTGAGCGATTTTTGTAAATATTTCGTAGGCAGTATGATAGCGTCCGTCGCCGTATGCTTTGGCTGCATCTATCCGAAGTTTGTCGAGGTCTTCTGTCGTTGCTGATCCGTTGCCGTTATAGATTGCACGGATTCTGTTCATGGCCTCATGGGTATAGACTGTGTCGATAAATTCTTTTGATTGAACTCTGCCGTTGTGTACGAAAGTATATTTTTTTCTTACGATGGTAGAGATATATGCCGAAGAACTTGTCATGCGGTTATTGCCGAATTCCGGCAACGAGCCTACTTTTTGACTATAAGTACTCACTTCTACGTGTGGTCGGAGCACTTTTTCTTCGTTGGCATATTTGCTGAGTTTATTGATGTAGTTGCTCGAAGTGAGGATATCGAGGTTGTGCGATATGGTGTTTTTGTCGACTTCAAAATGTCTGAAATCGTTTGGCAGGTTTATACCGCTGCTTTCGTCTCCACAGAAACATTTCTCCATATCGAGTTCGAGCTCGGTGAGCATTTGTTTATCGCAGTCGGTCATTTTCACGATACCGGAGTAGAACTTCCTTACCGGGCTCGGAGCCTGCACTTGTGCGGCAACTCCGCAGATACTCATAGAGAATAAAATAATGGTCAGAAATCTTCCCATGGCAGAATAGTATAGGTGATACCGATTGTGTAAGGTTTGACGGACAGTCCGGCTACAGCAACGTCGTTTTTGAAAATGTTATAGTGCGGAATCTCGGCAAAGACTCCCAATCCTTTGAGGAAACCGAGTCCGCCGAAACGGAAGCAATAATGGCTTGTCAAGCCGGAGGCAATGATGTCTTTTGCCTCGGAGCCCATGTTGCCGCTGTATTTCACAGGTATGTTATAGCGGAGGCCGGCTTCGACTACAATTCGGGTGGCATGCTCGATATTGCCGAAACTGAACAGTAGCCCACCGCCGACTTGGAGCCTGTGGATGTCCTGACGGAGCAGATTGTCGGATTCTCCGAGCTTGAATTGGTTGATACGATAGTGTGCGGAGCCATAGACAGCCCAATTGAAAACACCGGGATTGAAGCTCTGGTAGCCAAGGCGTGTGCCGAAGTTGCAGTCCGCGAAAAGGTCTTTCACCGTAATTCCGGCGCGGTTGTAGTCTTTGATATCGAGTTGTCCGGAAGCGGAATCCTTGCTGTAGAATGTATATTCAAAAGAGGTGTCGGCGAGGCGGTCTTTTGTAAGCTGATTTAATCCGGCGCTTACAAGATTGGACGCCACGAAAGTGTAGATATTGCCTGTGTTTATGTCTATGCGGTGGAAAAATACCTGACATTTCGCAGAAAGTGCGAATACTACCGCGAAGAGTGCGATTATTAATTTTTTCATTATTTATATCCGTATAAGCTGTTGATATAGTCCATCTTGTCAAATTCACCGGCCATCATGATGTCGGCGATTCTCCAACCGCCCACGTCTTCCGGTCGATTGGAGGCCTCTACAGTGAATATATAGCCGGGAATATCGAGAAAATGATACCTTAACTTTTCGACAGATTTGAACTTAAGTTTTCCTGTATATGACAGCCCAAAGAACATCGACAGTTGGTCGATATCCTTGCTTGCCGACCTGAGCCCCGGAGTAAGGCTCGCGTTGCTGTTGAACAAATCTTCGAACGACATGAAATTCAGCTCATGGTCAGCGGGGCTTATGGTGATATATCTATCTTCAAGTATACCTGCCTCTGTTAGTCCGCTGACACCGACTATAGCCCATCTGATTTGTCCGTTGGCTTTCTTCTCTTGTTTGAGTAGAATTGACAGAGGCAGATTCTTCTTGTCGATGGCGAATGTGCAATTGACCTCTGCCCAAACATTATCGCTGAGCAGCGAAAGCCGTCCGCCCCAGTCTGACGACTTCTCGGCGAAAACCGTCACATATTCTTTTGCAGGGGTTTTGCCGGGTGCCTTGATGGCGGGGTCTATAAGCGACAGTATGTTTGTTATCCTTTTCAATGAGTCGTCGGGCACGTCGGGATGAAATTCATCGCCGTTAAACCGGGCGATGAATTCATCAAGACTTTTTACATTGCGCGCGAACGCATGGTCAAGGCTGTTCTTTGAAACTGTCACTTGAGCTTCGGCCAAATTGAATGATAAAAACAAGAATGACAGTAAGATAAAGATTTGCTTCATATCCGTTCGGTGGAGACTACTGTTATATCGCCGAGTTTGACAACAAAAGCCTTCATGTAAGAACTGTCTTCGGGGGTGATATAACATTTGAATTTTTTGCGTGTACGATCCCTGTAAGCTATGCGGCCGTCAATGTAACTGACAGAATCGTGGTCGAGATAAGCTATGCACACATACTTGTCGCCTTCACGATATATGTTGTCAACACAGATAACATCGGCTGACTTTACAGAGATTTTGCTATAGCGCATTTTAGACTTTCCCGTTTCAGGATTATACAGGAGTTTCAAATATGTTAGGAGCAATGAGCTTGTTGTAGAATTTCTATTGATATTTAATTCATTTATTTTAATGCCTGTATTATATAGGGTTATTCCATCTAACTCAGTTTTGTAAGGTTGTCCTTTATACCAAAACAGGCTAAGTATCCTATTTTGCGCCTCGGTGCGCTCTCTATGGCTAAGCTCAGGATTGACCATACGCGAGAGTGAGTTTGAAAACTCCTCCACCATTGCCACAACCCGTTCGCGCATACGTTCTTTGTCATTTACAGTGAGGTCTAAGCTGTCTTGTGCATGGATGGGGAATGATATAGCAGTACTTAGCATGAGCAACAAGCTCACTATGGCGGTTTTGAGTTGCTTCATATCCGTTCGGTGGAGACTACTGTTATATCGCCGAGTTTGACATCAAATGCAGTTCCACCGGGAATATTCATGGGTGTTATATAGCATTTGATTTTTTTGCAGGTGCGGTCTTTGTAGGCTATACGGTTGTCGATATATCCTACGAAATCCTGATAGAAATAAGCCATGCAGACATACCTGTCGCCTTCCTTGTAAATGTTGTCTACGCGGATGGCATTGGCTGTCTGTATGGAGATTTTGCTATAGCGCATTTTGGACCTTCCGGTTGCCGGATCATACAGGCGCTTTACATATACACGGAGCAAGGAACTTGTTGTAGAAGTCCGGTTGACACTCGATGTCATCATTTTGACACCGGTATTGTGTTTGGTTATTCCATCTTCCTCTGTCTCGTATGGTTGTCCCTTTTCCATGAACAGACTGAGGAGTTTTGTCTGATTTTCGGTGCGTACGTTATTGCTTAGCTCAGGGTCGACCATACGCGAGAGCGAGGCTGTGAATTCCTCTACCTTTTGCACGACGCGTTGGCGAAGGAGCTCTTTCTGTGCTTCGGTGAGGTCTACACTGTCTTGCGCATGAATGTGGTACGATGTTGCTGTTGATATAACCAACAGCAGGAAGATTATAGCGGTTTTTAGATTTTTCATAGGTGAGGGTATTATCTGAGTTCGTGTACTTTGAGCATATTGGTGTCGTCATTGAGCAGGGTGATACCCGACACGTATGGCGACAGGCAGATACGGCGCAGGAAGTCTTCGGCGTCTTCAAAGTCTACACCGGTAGTCATATCGGAGGCAATGGTGATAACTTTAGAACTGCTGTTGAAAAATTTGCGCATTATAGTCGGAATCATCGAGAGGCGCGAATCTTGATCGATAGACTTGTTGACGAGTTTGGAAAGTGCCTGATTGAGAGTCTCATTGTCGTTGTTGACCGGTGGACGTCGGGTAGTTCCGGAGCCGCCGCCGTTGCCATTTCCGTTGCTGAGTGACACTTTATAATAAGGAGTCTGCGTAACTCTGCCATTTTCTGTATTTGCATAGAGGTCGGCAGAAGCTACACGCAGAAGAGAGTTCCAGTCAGGTTGTATCTTGCCCTCGCCAAGCTGTTGCATTGCAGCCCAGAACTGATTGGTGAAAAGGCCACCGTATTGGTTACACCAAGAATATTGCCCGAGTTTACTTGATGTAGACATCACACAACCTTTCGAGCTGAACAACTTTCTGAAAGCATTGGCGTTGAGTCCGTCAAGTCGGGTCGCACGTTCGTCATTGGCCCACATCGGCTTGATTGTCACACCCTCTTGCTCTTTGTTGCAGCAGTTCGACATGATAATCCGCAAGCGGGGATTTTTTTGTGCAATCCATTTTTCGACTTGAGCCATTGGTATCCATTTGCTTTGGTCACCGGTATTCATGCAGTACTGAGGCCATGGATCCTCAGCATTGTTCGGGGCATGGGAGCCATGACCGCCGTAGAACGTGAACACAACGTCGTCTGGCCCCACTTCCATTGCATTAATTATCTGGCGTAGGTTTGCTCCTGTGCAGTTGGGCCCGTCTATGCGCGTGATTTCGAATAGATAGTCGTCTTCGAGCAGTCGTTCGAGAACACCGAGATTGCGGCTTACGTTTGCAAGCTCTACCGACATGCTTTCCCCAATGCTGCGGTCTGAGGTGTTGCAAAATACGATTGCATGGAAAGTCTGGGCATTGGCACATAGAAGCACTGTTTGCAATAGCGCGAATATGATAATCTTTTTCATGAGATATCAATGTGTTGACAGGTTAGAGCAGAAACGGTTTATTATCTCAGGATATGCGACATTGTAATAGAATAGGTCGCGGCCGTCGTAGCGTATGCCCCAGCTGAAATCGCCGGGAGAATACCATACGATGGCGTTTTCATCCTTACCCTTGAAGTCGAAAGCATACATGGGGCGATGTGGTATCATCGGGATGGCGAGTGTGTCGATTGAGTAGTTTTTCCGGTCGGAAGTGAGGATAAAGCGCAGAGTTGATATCTGTTCTTTATTGAGCTTGCATATCAAGGTGTCAAGCACAAAGTCGGCTTCGGCAAGAGTGTTGTTGATATGTGCGCTGTCGCGGTATACGACATTGTAGAGCTCTACCTTTTTAGGTTTTGCCAAAAGAGCACTCAGTCGGTTGCCGATAATTGAGGTGACGGTTGAGTCGGGTGCGTTCCATGCCGAGGCCGGATTGGCTGCCCTTGAGTCGGCGCATGCGATTACTGCGCATAGCCCGAGCGACACGCTGAGCAGCAGGAGAGTGAAGACTGATTTTACTTTCATGGTGATTAGAATTCTTTCTGTATTTTAAGATGTACGGAATAGTTCTTGGCAGAGATGTGCTCAAAAGGCAACGTTTCTTGGGCGATCGCGTAGTTGCGGTTGAAATAATTGTATTGCGGAAGTGTGAATGATACTGAGATATTCAATGCATTTTCTTCATAGTCGTTGACGAACCGCACACCAAGGCCAAATGTAGTGGCGAATCCTTTGCCGAACTGATCGGTGCTCTTGCCAAATGGCGTTTTTGCAGAGAATACAGCATTGTAGCTCGTGCCGAAATCGACAAACGGACTCCAGCCTTTATCTTCAAGAAGTGCTTTGAAAGGGGTTAGACGTATTCCGACGCCTACATACCATGCGTTGATTTTGTAGCGGTTGCTTTCCATCTCGAAGTCGGGAAGCGTCATGCCGAACTGACGGTATTTATAACCGCCTTGAACCCACGCACCGAATATCGAATATGCCGGCTGATAGCCTATCTGCAGACCTCCGCCGAAGTTGTTGAACATGTCGCGGGCCTTGAAACCGAAGTAGTTGCCGTTGCTGATGTCGATATCGGCGCCATTGTCGCTCTTGATGTTTACCCAGTCATATCCGAGCGACGAACTGCCGCCGCCGAGGGCATAGTTGTTGATGAGATAGACAACGGCATTTGCCGGCGTAAACCATAGGTTGGAGCCGTAAGAAGTAAGCCCGAAAAAGAAGTCTTTGGCGCAAAGGCTGCCTGCTGACAGCAGTAGCAACAGGCCGGTTAGAAAGAATTTCAGCTTCATAATCTGTCGAAGTTGACTTTAGCAACATCCGGCAAAGTTCCCGACCCGGAAAGAAATGTGATATAAAAACAAAAAAGCGCAGGAACTGTATCTTTGCTCATTCCTGCTTGTAGAGGCCTTCGCATTGCCCATCATCGTAGGAATGAGACAACGCAGAAGCCCACGCTTATATGAATACTATTACCGTCGGCGTGTGCTGACGGTAATGGAGATTCATAACCATGAACGTCTATTGTTGCCCTTGTCCCTTGACGATGATATGAAAGTTGCGAAGTTTCTACAAGCCAAGTGCAAGCGCCAATAACGCTTTTCCAAATGTCTGTAACCCACCCTCGTGCCTCGTGTAGAGGCTTCTGCGGTGTTTACGGTGGCAAAATTACAAAAAATCCTGATATCAGGATTTTTTGGATGATAATTTTGTGTTAATAAATGTGAAGTCAGTCGGCGGGTTCGAAGCCGATTTGCTCTATGAGCTTGCGGGCGGCGGCGGAGTCGTGGTCGCCGGTGACGGTGGCTGTGCCGGCGGAGAGGTCTACGGTGACTGTCTCTACGCCTTCGAGGCGGCCGAGGTTTTTCTCTACTGTCGCTTTGCAGTGGGGGCAGCTCATGCCCTTGATGTGATAGATTGTTGTCATATCGTTGTCGGTTTGGGGTTTACGTTTTATTATATTGGGAATAAATGCCCCTATAAGGAGTGCTACAAGAATAGCCGAGCATATTGTGGGGAAGAGGGGGAAGCTGTGGTGGCATGCGTCGGCAAGGCTTGCCGGGAGCATGAACCATGAGCGGGGCATGAGGTAGTCGATCATCAGGCCGAATGCTATAGCCCCGAGCACTATAGAGCCAAGGTAGGCGGCTGCGGCGCGGCGCCCCATGGTGCGGGATATGATGGCTATGGAGGCGAAGTTTGCCGCCGGGCCAGCCATGAGAAGGACGAATGCGGCGCCGGGCGAGAGGCCTTTGAGCATAAGCGAGAGGGCGATGGGTATCGACCCGGTGGCGCAGACATACATCGGCACTGCGATGGCTACCATTGCGAGCATGGCAAGAAGCGGACGGTCGCCAAGTGCGAGCAAGAAGTTCTCGGGCACGAAGAGGGTGATGAGCGCGGCTATGATGAGGCCTACGATAAGCCATTTGCCTATGCTTGCCACCATGGTGTGGAAGCCGTATACAAATGTATCTTTGAGCTTGGCTGCGAATGATTTCGGACGCTCGTCGTCGATGGCGGCTGAGATGTCGCAGGCGCCGGACTGATTTTCATTGCGTGTGGCGCGCCCTACTACCAGACCTCCGGCGAGCGAGGTTGCCAAAGCAGCTACCGGGCGGATGACGGCGAAAGCCGGGCCGAGGAGCGAGTAGGTGGCGGCAATGCTGTCGACTCCGGTCTGCGGCGTGGCTATGAGAAATGAAGCGGAGGCTGCCTTTGAGGCTCCCCCGCGGCGTAGGGCTACACCTGTCGGGAGCACACCGCAAGAGCACAAGGGCAGAGGCACGCCGATAAGAGCGCCTTTGAATACTGATTTGAAGCCGCTGCCCGCGAGATGGCGGCTCATTGCCGAGGCCGGCACAAAGGCGTGGAGCAGCCCGGCTATGAGAAAGCCCAAGAGGATGTAGGGTGACATCTCGTTGAGCATGTTGAGTAGTGTATATATGAATTGCATGGCTGTATTATTTTTGTTGCAAAGTTACTACAGCCGGAGCGCTCCGATGTTACAACATTCGGGCGAATTGTTGCATATTTATGGGATTATATCTTGTCCAAGCTCTGCCTGAGCGAGTTACCCGCTGCGGTGTACTGCGAGAGAGTCATGCCGGTGACGTCTTTGAACTGGCGCGACAGGTGGGCGACACTCGAATACCCCACCTCGTCGGCAATCTCGGCAAGGGTGAGGCGTCGCTCGCCGATGAGTTCTTTCACATATTCGATTTTCTGGGCGATGTGGTATTTCTCTATCGTGCGTCCTTCGAGGCGCGAGAATATGCGGCTTGCGTGGTCGTAGCTCACGCCGAGCTTGTCGGAGAGACATGCCGATAGGTTTAGCCGGCAATCGTTGACATTGCGCACATGCTCTATCACGGCATGCTTGATTCGGTCAACCATGCCGGCGTCGCGGTCGGCAATGCGCACGAAGTCGTTGTCGGCGAGAATCTTATCGATAGCTGCCAATGTCTGCGTCTCATCCGTCGCCGGGGCGGTGTTGATTACCGCACGCCCCAGTTCGACATCCGCAACATCGAATCCGGCCGCCTCGAGAGCGTGTCTCAGGGTAGACACGCAGTGGCGGCATACCATATTTCCTACTATTATCTCCATGTGGCAAAGTTACGAATAAGAGAGCTTTGCGACAAATGGACGGCCGGCGTTAACATAATTTTTGCAAAAAATATTTTTGAAGATAATTACACCGGTTGTTTCAACAAATTTTTTTGTAATTTTGTTTTTTAATAAAATTGATCACATGAAACGAATTCTATCCATATTAGCCCTCGCTGCTATTCTTGTAGGTGCCCTCTGCGCCAACACCCCTGCCGCTGCCCGAAAGGACCGCTTCGCCGCCAAGCTCAATACATTCAACAGTATCGTCAAAGAGCTTCAGACTCAGTATGTCGACACCCTCAATGCCGACGAGATCATGAACCGTACCATCGACGCTCTTCTGTATCAGATTGATCCGTATACCGAATATTATCCGGCCGGCGACCAAGACGAGTTGCTGTCCATTTCGCAAGGGCAGTATGCCGGTATAGGCTCGGTAATCTCCAAGCGGGGCAATACGGTGATAATCAATGAGCCTCAGGATGGGTCGCCCTCCAAGCGCGCCGGCCTGCGCCCGGGCGATGTGATTTTGAAAATCAACAATGACACCGTTACCCCCGACATGGCTGTGGATCAGGTGAGCAAGCGCCTGCGTGGTCAAGCCGGCACCGACATCACCATCAAGGTGCGCCGCCCCTACGTTGACGACTCTTTGCTGACTTTCTCATTCGTACGCGAGAATATCAAGGTTAATCCGTTGCCTTACTACGGTGTTGACGCCGACGGCATAGGTTATATCCGGCTTACCACATTCAACGAGGCGTCTGCACGCCGTGTGCGCGAGGCGGTGGCCGAAATGCTGAAGAATCCGGCATTGAAGGGCATAATCCTTGACCTGCGCAGCAATGGCGGCGGTCTGCTCGAAGGAGCGGTGCAGATAGCGTCGAACTTCGTGCCCAAAGGCACTGAAATAGTGCGCACCAAAGGCCGTGCGAAACATGATGTGAAGATATTCAAAACTACCTCGCAGCCTCTCGACACCAAGATACCGCTTGCCGTGCTGACCGACGGCGGCACTGCGTCGGCCTCTGAGATTGTCGCCGGCTCCATGCAGGACCTTGACCGCGCTATCATCGTGGGAGAGCGCTCGTATGGCAAAGGCCTTGTGCAGACTCCGCGCGCATTGCCCTACGATGACCTTATGAAAATAACCACGGGACGCTATTATATCCCCTCCGGACGCCTTATCCAAGCTCTCGACTACTCGCACCGCAATGAAGACGGCAGCCCAATGCGCACGCCCGACAGCCTTACCAATGAGTTCCGCACCAAGGCCGGACGAATCGTGCGCGACGGCGGCGGTATCACGCCCGATATCAAGGTGGAAGTTCCGCAGACCAACCGTCTGCTCTATAATATCATAGCCGACATGTGGGCCTTCGATTTCGCCAATAAGAAATATGCCTCACAGCCCGAGGCTCCCGATTCGCTTGTCACCGACGCTGTGTTTGAGGAATTCAAGGGATTCATCGACCCTACACGCTTCAAGTATGACCGCCAGTGCGAGTCGGCGCTCGACTATCTGCGCCAGTCGGCCAAGGCTGAGGGCTATATGACCGATTCTGTGGCAGCTCAGTTTGAGATTCTTGCCGGAATGCTCAAGCATGATCTCAACCATGACCTCGACATCAACCGCAAGCAGATAAAAGAGATACTCGACGCCGAGCTTGCGTCGCGCTATTACAGCGAAGGCGAGCGTGTGGCCCGCACCTTGCCCGATGATTCTACATTCCTGCGCGCCAAGGAGACGCTGCTCGACCCCGAGGCATACGCCAAGCTTCTGTCGAAATAATTTCCTTAAGTTTCGCAAGCGAAACTTGTTTATTTAGAGTTTAATCGGTTTAAGGAGTTTATTTCATAAACACGAAATAGACGGCGGCTATCAGGCATACGAAAGCGGCGAAGTGATTCCAATGCAGGGCTTCACCGCGGAACAGAACGACAGTAAATACGGTAAAGATTATCAAGGTGATACACTCCTGTATCACCTTTAATTGCATTAGCGAGAAAGCTCCGCCGTTGCCTTGGAATCCTATGCGGTTGGCCGGTATCATGAAGCAATATTCGGCCAATGCTATGCCCCATGACAGCAATATGACGCCGTAGAGCGGTGTGTTGGAGCTTATTACCTTCATCTGCTGGAGTTTGAGGTGGCCGTACCACGCGAAGGTCATGAAGATGTTTGATATTATCAGTAAAACGATGGTATATATCACATTTTTCATATTGGCACATGTTGATTTCTGCTGCAAAATTACTACTTTTGCAACAACCAATCACAACTATTATGGAAAATAACACCGAACATGCTCTGCCGCCGACTCCTCCGGAACCGCCGCGCATGACGCCACCTCCACCTCCCCCACCCGTACCGCCATTCACTCCGGCTCCACGCCGCGACAATCTCGGAATGAAGATATTGCTGATTGCCATTATCTCAGCCGTGCTGATGATTCCGAGCCTCATCATCTCGGCCTTGGTGAGCAGCCGCGAGCTGACTGAAGAAACAACAGTCAATGAGATTTCCGACTCATGGAGCGGCAGTCAGCTTATCTCCGGCCCTATAATCTCTATTCCTTACGACAGTATCTCGAAACGCAATAATGGCGGAACAGTTCGCCTGCTGCCCTCGCAGATGAATTTCAAGGCCGACATCAAGTCGCAGCAGCTCCACCGCGGCATTTACGAGGCTGTAGTCTATAACTCCGATATTGTACTCGACGGAAAATTCTCGTATGAGCCTCTTGCGAAGTTGGGTATACCGCTGTCGGCATACCGTTTCGACAAGGCATACGTGACTGTCGGCATTGGCGATCTGCGAGGTGTGGAGAATGTATCGCCTGTGACACTTGGCGGAAAGACCTACGAACTTGAAGGCACAAATAATGCTCAGGTGTATACATCCAAGGCCGAAGATGAGTATTACTACAGCGGCACGACCCCTGCTTCAGGCTGTATGCAGGCAAATATAGTACTCGCTCCTGCCGACAGCGCCGACATTCCCTTCTCTCTTACGATGAGCCTGCGAGGCTCGGGCTCGCTTGGAGTCACTCCTGTAGGTCACCGCAACGATATCAAAATCAAGGGCGAGGGTAAATCGCCGTCGTTCAAAGGGATGTTCCTGCCGGGCGAACGCACAGTTGATAAAAACGATTTTTCAGCGTCGTGGATCCTCAATTCCACCAACCGTAATTATCCGCAGGCTTTCGTCGGCAGTAAAGCCGATGATATAGCCAAGTCGGCAGTGGTAGTAGACCTCCTTGTGCCTGTCGACCGCTATCAGAAAACCGACCGAGCAATCAAGTATGCTATCGTTGTGATCTTGCTCACGTTTATTGCCATATTGCTTGCCGAGGTAGTTATGCGCCATCCGATCAATATGCTCCAATATCTTCTCGTCGGTCTTGCACTGGTATTGTTCTATTCATTGCTCCTGTCGATGAGTGAGCATTTAAGCTTCGGCTTAAGCTATCTCTTGGCGGCAATAATGACCATTGGTCTGATTACTCTCTATATGAGAGGTATCTTGAGAAGCATAAAGGTTGCCGGAGCCATCTGCGGACTCCTTACGGTGATATATGTGTTTATTTATGTATTGCTCAGTCTTGAGACGTATGCACTGCTCACCGGCAGCGTAGGGCTGTTTATCGCTCTTGCAGCGGTTATGTATGCTACTTTAAAATTACGTATAGACAACCGCTGATTATCATCAACCGAATTCTGATTTGCCTTGGTTTGCATAAATGTGAGCCAAGGCATTTTTTATTCGTGGGAATAATAAAAGAGCCCGGTCTCACGACCAAGCTCAGTTATCTTGCACCGGACTTGGAACGATCCGGTTTTAACCTTTTTGAACAATCTCCTTAGAAATTGCGTGTTGAAAATTTTTACTAACCATTATAACTTCAATGCAAAATTAACACTTTATGCGATTGATATGCGTGCGATATAATTGATTTATTCACAATATTAATCTGATAGTTTTGCAATAGACTGAAAATCAGAAATATCCGATTTTTGGCATATTGATGATAATATAAATAAATTTTGTCTATATCAAATAAATTGCTACCTTTGCAGAGTGAAACAACGCTAATTTTTCTATCTGTGAGAATATTGCGATACATATTTTTGGCTCTACTGCTAATCTCTTTCTCAGCTCAAGCTTCGATAGAAAGTGACAATGAGAGGCTGGTTGACAGCATTAGAACGCTAATGCGCAACTATGATGTAAAGGTCGGCCATAAGAGTGCGATTATCGACAGTATAAAAGCGCTCAGACAGAGTATGTCGCCTTGCGAGGAACGTGTCAAGATCGGAGAGCGTCTCGGCCGAGGCTATCTTACCCAGAATCTCGACTCTGCCATGATGTATTGGCAACTCGCCATGCGGGAAGCAACTGAATTGAACAGCCCCGAGCTTGCCTTGCGCTTGAGAATGAATATATTGGCATTGCTGCCTCTACGTGGAGTCGCAATAGAGGCCCTGCGCGAATTTGAGGAAATTGACCCGTCGGGCCTTTCTGATGAGATGCGCAAACATTATTGGCTAAACTCATCTGAGCTCTATTATAATATCCAGCGGCCATATCCGGAGGGGTCGTTGAAAAACTATTATAGAAATAAGGCTAAAATAGCCCTCGACTCGTTGGTGAGCTATTATCCTTATAATTCGCCTGTTGTCGGGTTTATAGGGGCGCATATCCTGTCGCTCAACGATGAGACTAATCTCGCTGTGGCCAGTTTCATCGAGATACTGCCCACGTTGAAGTCGCGTCCGGAGCTTTATGATCAGGCTATCGGCAATATAGTAGACTTCTATAGAAACCGTCCGGAATACAGGGCGCAGTATGTGAATAATCTGTATAACAGGGCAATAGGAGAGCTTAATGCCGGATTTATCAGGGCGAGTGTGCTCGGGGAACTCGGCAAAGTTGTCGGTGAAGAGGGATATAGGAAATTGGGTCACGAACTTCTTATGCTGGCTCTGCTGAAAAGTGAAGATGAACTCGGCCCTTACAGCTATCTTGATCATGCTGCATATAGCACTATTCTTCATAAAGGTAGTCTGCGGACGCAATATTGGACTGTTATTGTTATCGTTGCTCTTGCCCTCTTGCTTGTGCTGGCCATCTTCAGGTTGTTGCATAGGCGCTCGCGCGAGAAAGCATTGCGCAAAAGTTTGTCGCGTGAGGCTTCGCGTCATGAGGCGGTAGTGTCGGACATGCGTAAAATCAGCTCGAATCTATTGTCTATGGCACTCTTCTCCGATGAACAGCTAAAGGAATATAATCTCTTTGTCCACCGAAAGTTAAAGGCCGGTCAGGCTAAAGATCTTTTTCAGGATGTGCAGTCGGGAGAATATGTCCAATCTTTGTCCGATAAATTCTTTGCGATGTTTGATGAGACTTTCTTTGAGAGCTTTCCGAGTTTTGTAGATAAACTGAACAGCCTCTTTATGCCGGGCCGCGAGCTTGCACTCTTGCCGGGTCGCAGGATGTCGCCGGAGCTGCGCATTGCCGCATTCATGAGGTTGGGGATAAACGACAGCGCCAAGCTCGCACAAGTTCTTGGCCTTTCAATCAACACTATTTATACTTACCGCAACCGTCTCAAGGGGCGTGCCATTGACCGCGCAAACTTTGAGAATAGCCTTAAAACCATAGATTTCGGCGATGATCCATCGCATTCCGATTAAATATATCTTTATATTAAATATGGGGTGTAAAATTTACAAGATATTGATAATTAGTTATTTCTAATTTATATTTTCTTGTAATTATTTATATTTCACCTATATGGGTGTGAGTTTGCGGATTCAGTATAGTAGCTTTGCAATGTAAATAATTAAAACGGTCTAAGATAAATGGTATTAAGACTATAAAGCAACGTAAACAGAATATAGTAAAAAGGATTAAATGGTTTTAGGTATTTAGTGTTAGCATAAAAAACCACCCCGTGAGGAGTGGTATTTTTTTATAATTATGTCACAGATTATTCATGCGTGTGCAAGAGCAGGTTTAGCATGGCTGTGCGGTCGGCAACAATCAGTTCATGATTGTCATATTCAATCAGGCCTCGGTTCTTCATCGATTCGAGGCCGGCATTGAACATTGCCCTCGGGGCTCCGAAAAGCGAGCAGAGATCGCGCATTTTGCAGCTCAGACGGATATCGGAACTGCCCGGCTGCGTGAGGGCTATTATCCAGAATGCTATACGCTCGTCGATTTCGCCTGTTGTGAGCGAGAGTATTCCTTCTACCGACTTTTGGGCGTTTACAGAAAGTGTGTTGAGATAATTGAACAGGAATACCGGGTCTACAGTCAGCATCTTGGAATAGTCTGATTTCGAGATTTTCAGTATCGAGACATTGTCGAGAGCCATCACCGAGCATGGGTATGATGTTATTTTCCCATAGAGAAAATCGGGGGCTATGACAGCCGGAGCCTTCAGTGTCTGAGCTATTGAGAATCTGCCGTTTGCATTTACTGTTGTCAGTCTGACGCTGCCGGAAATGACGAATGTGAGGTGCGTGCATGTCTCTCGCTCGCGTATGATGGTCTCCTCGGCGGGATATTTCAAAAAATGAAATTTGTTCTCGCCCACAACCTGTGATAAGGTGTTGAGCGATACGCCCTTGAATAACGGCAACTCCATAAGGAGCTCGAACATGCTCGTAGACATAGTGATATCTTGTTTTTATGTTTGTAAAATCTTAACGGCTGTCAAGCTGTTTTTGTTCGGCGTTCGCGGCGCATTTTCAGATATATCTGCATTGAATTTATCGTGTTCTGCCACGCGATATATGCCGCCGGGCCTATCGACGATATCGGGTTGAGGTAATTGATGGCCATCCATACTGCCAGCACGGTGTTTTTTTGCCCGAGTCCTTGAGCCGCTGATATGCGTTGGTCGTAGCGGGCGCCAATTTTTCTTCCGATATAAAATTGCAATATGCAGACGAGACCTGCGCCCATTGCCATCGCCACCATCAGCGGTATTGCTCCGGCAGGCTCGGCAAGAACGAAGCTTACCGATTTGCCGACTACCAGCAGCAGCGACACCGACCAAAGGTAGAATGTGATTTTCTGAGCGTCGGCCACGATAGCATGGACTTTGGGTGCGGTGAAATACAATACCCATGCAAGACCGAGAGGGAATACTATCATCGGAGCAACCTTGAGCGCGATTATCTTGAATTCGGTAAAGAACGAGACATCTGCGGCAGAACCGCACCAGACAAACATAGCCGGAGCGAGAATGGCTGCCGTGAGGTTGCTCGCTATAGAATATGTGGCGACTTTGCCGATACTGCCTCCGAGCATGCCTGTGACTACAGGGGCCGCTGTTGCGGTGGGGCAGAGCACGCATATCATTATTGATTGAGCGAGCGAAAGATTGATAGGCTCGAGAAGAAGGAACGTTGCGACCGTACCTGCCACCTGTACGGCGAGCAAGCGCCATATCATGCCGTCGATACGCAGATCGGATGGCTTCACTCTGCAAAAAGTGATGAGCAGCATTGTGAAAATAAGATAGGGCACTGCCCATTGTACTCTATTGACAGGCTCATGGAAGAATATGCCACATACCATGGCGATAGGCAGCATCCATGGTTTCAGACGCTGATTGAAAGCTGATAAAGACATTTAGAAAGGAAATAGTAGAGGTAGAACAAATATCATAAGTATGCCCATGATGATTTGCAGGGGTAAGCCAACCTTGATGTAGTCGGAAAAAACATACTGTCCGGCTGGCATGACGAGTGCGTTGGGTGGGGTTGAAAAGGGTGAGGCGAAGCACAGACTGGCTCCGAATGTCACCGCAAAGAGGAATGGCAGGGGATTTACGTTCAATGACATGGCGCTCTGCATGGCAATCGGTGCTATGAGCACGGCAGTGGCCGTGTTGCTGATAAATAATGTCATCAACGAGGTGGTGAAGTAGACGCCGGCGAGCACCCACATAGGGCCAAGGCTGCCGAGACTCGAAACAAGCCCGTCGGCGACCATTGTGGAAATTCCCGTTTTTTCAAGCGCAAACGACATCGGCATCATGGCGCCGATAAGCACCACGCTTTCCCAATTGATCTTTCGGTAAGCGTCTTCTACATTGCGGAAGCAACCGGTCAATATCATCAATACTGCTGCAGCCAGTACACTGAATACCGGCGGAATAAAGTCGAAAATCAACATCACGATCATGGCGAGCATAATCGCGGCGGCTACAGGGGCTTTATAGTCGAGTGTCACCTTGGCGGCTTCGGCAAGAGGCTGCCCGAGCACTACCGATGCCTGAGGCTCGCTCCCAAGGCTGTCGATGGCGTTCCATGAGCCTTGCACAAGGAGCACATCGCCCGACTTAATCTGTCGGGAAGCAAGGTCTGTAGATATATAGGTGTTCTTGCGGCGTATGGCGATGACGTTGACCCCGAAACGCTTGCGGATATTGATGTCGGCGATTGTCTTGTTGATTATAGGTGAATTGGGGATAAGTACTATCTCCGCAAGGCCGATATCGTAGAAATCCATCTTATCGCCTATTTCTATATCAAGATTGAAATGCTTCGCAAAACGCTCCACATCAGTCAAATGCCCGCGAAGATATACGATGTCGCCTCCGTTTATCTCAGTTTCCGGTGTGGCGGCAAATTGCTTTATCTGCTTAATTATGCGTCGGTTGGTGTCGCCGCTGCGCACTTCGAGTACATCAATGTTGAAATGGCGGTGAAGGTCGAGTTCGGCGATGGTGTGGCCGCATATCGAAGACTCCTCCGGTACCGACAGCCGGTACAAGTCGGTCTTGAGCCCGTATTCCTCAACTAACTCCGAAAGACTCTTGTTTCTGCTGCCGCTCTCTCCGGTGGCGCCTCTTTTTGTCAAAAACCACTTGCTCAGAGGTATAAGCAGCAAAGTGCCCGCTACAACGCATATCGCACCACCGGGTAAGAAAGTGAAAAACGACAGGGGCTCGTTGCCGGCTTCTTCCCACAGCTCGGCTATGACAAGGTTGGGCGGAGTGCCGATAAGGGTCATCATGCCTCCCATGCTTGAGGCGAAGGCAAGAGGCATGAGCAAGCGCGACGCCGGGGTGTTGCTGCCGGATGCCATGCTTACTACGATAGGCAGCATGAGTGCCACAGTGCCGGTATTGCTTACAAATGCACCTATAAAGGCCGTCGCGCCCATTACCAATAAAAATAGTTTGAGTGGACTGTCGCCTCCGAGTGTCAGCAATTTTGCTCCGATGATTTTGGCAAGACCGGTGTTGAAAATCGCTCCTCCGACCACAAACAGACCTATCATCATGATTACTATCGGATTGGAGAAGCCCGATAAGGCTTCCGAAGTATTGAGTATACCGGCCAATGCAAGTACAAGCAATGCTATCAGAGCAACCATGTCGGAGCGCAGTTTCCCCCATACGAAAAATATCGCGGTAAGTAAGAGTGTCACAAGTGTGAGTATCATAAGCGCATGATGATAAATATTGTGCAAAGTTACACAATTATATGCTTATAAACAAGACAGAGTGTCATCTCACGAGGACACTCTGCTGCGTTTTAATTGACTTAAAACAATTACATAACTAACATAAAACACATTTTCCTTACTGTTTTAAAGACAAAGCTCCCGAGCCGGACTGTTGCCGGCTAAGAAAGCTTCACCGAAAAAATTTGAAAGTTTACATTAAGTACTAACAATCTATACTAACCCTAAAACTGAAAATAATCGTGTATCTTTCTTTCGTGCACAAAATTACAACATATTTGCAAATATATCACCGATAATATAAAGCAGATATCAACGATATATAAATCTTAAGGTAGTTAAATAACTGATAATCATTGAGTTGTAAGTGGTGGGCTATAAGGTGGATATAAAAATGAGTAAAAACTATATTTATTCGTATTGCACGCACTGTTAGGGCTGATTTTGCGTACTGCACATTTTTTACTGCAAAGATACTTGTTTTTTGCCTTTTAATTGCTATTTTTGCATCATTATTTTTTGAGGCATGAAAAAAGTGCCAAGTTTCGGATTATCATACTTATTTAATACATAACTTTTATTTTACCTTAAATATGAGAACTACCATACTGTTTTCGGCTATGGCCTTGGCTTTTGGAGCTGTGGCTGCCGAACGAGTAAGCTCTCCCGACGGTCGGCTTGTCGTAGACTTCGACATGGCCAATGGAGGCGTGCCGACATACTCCGTAAGTTTTGCAGGTGAGCAGATTGTAAAACCTTCTAAAATGGGCTTTGTCCTTGCCGACGCCACACGTCTTGACCGGGATTTCTCTGTGGTAGGCGTTACCCGCGACAGTCAGGATGAGACATGGACTCCCGTGTGGGGTGAGAATGCCACAATCCGCAACCATTACAACAGCCTTACCATAGATATGGCCAAGCCCGGACACGGCATGAAGATGAATATAGAATTCCGTGTGTTCGACGACGGCATGGCGTTCAGATATATCTTTCCGGCGCAGACACGCGAATACATTGTTATCGACGATGAGGTGAGCCAATTTGCCATGGCTCAGGACTGCACGGCATGGTGGCAGCCCGGCGACTACGATACTCAGGAGCGCGAATATGAAAAGACAAAAATCAGTGAGATAAATACCATTACAGAGTTTGGTGGCAATGCCTCTACAACAATTTTGCCAAATTCGGTGCAGACCTCGCTTATGCTCAAAACCCCTTCGGGCAAATACCTCAATATCCATGAGGCTGCGCTTATCGACTTTCCGGCCATGCACCTGTCGGTTGACGAGGCAAATCTTACATTCACGTCAGCCCTCACTCCGGGAATCGACGGCTATAAGGCTACCGTTAAGACTCCTTTCAGCACTCCTTGGCGCGTGGTGATGGCGGCCGACAAGGCCACCGGTATCCTCGCCACCAATATTATATATAACCTCAACGATCCCTGCGCCATCGAAGACACATCATGGATTCATCCCACCAAATTTATGGGTGTCTGGTGGAAAATGATCACAGGCGGCGCCTCTTGGTCGTACACCGACGCCGAAAATTTCGATCTTGCAACCTTTGATTACTCTAAGGCCAAACCCAACGGACGTCATCTCGCCAACAACGAGACCGTGCGCGAATATATCAATTTCGCCGCTGACAATGGTATGGATCAGCTGCTTGTAGAGGGCTGGAACATAGGATGGGAAGACTGGTTCGGAAAAGAAAAGGAATATGTGTTCGACTTCACAACTCCATATCCCGACTTCGACATCAAAGCGCTCAACGACTATGCCCACAGCAAAGGCATTAAGCTTATGATGCACCATGAGACATCCGGCGCCATCAATAACTACGAACGCCATATCGACGCGGCCTACGAGCTTATGAACCAATATGGCTACGACGCAGTCAAGAGCGGCTATGTAGGCAATATCCTGCCCAAAGGCAGCTATCACTACGACCAGCGCGCCGTGCGCCACTATCTCGACGCTGTCAAGCGCGCCGCCGACCACCATATCATGGTTGACGCCCACGAGGCAGTCCGCCCTACCGGCTGGGCCCGCACATATCCCAACCTCATGGCAAACGAGGCCGCTCTGGGTCAGGAATATCAGAATATGTCGGTGCGCCACTGCACTATCTTGCCCTTCACCCGTCTGCTCGGCGGCCCGATGGACTTCACCCCCGGTATCTTCGAGATGGATCTCGACAAGACAGCGCCCGGCAACACTACCGACAAGCAAGCTACAATCGCCAATCAGCTCGGACTCTACATGACCATGTATTCTCCCCTTCAGATGGCAGCCGACACTCCCGAGAATTATTACAAGCGCATGGACGCATTCCAATTTATCAAGGATGTGCCTCTCGACTGGGCCAAGAGCCAATATATCGACGCCGAGCCGGGCGAATTCATCATCGTTGCGCGCAAAGATAAGAACAGCGAGAACTGGTATGCCGGTGGTGTAAATGCCGAAGAACCCCGCGATATCAACCTCGACCTGAGTTTCCTCGAACCCGGTGCGAAATATCAGGCTGTCATCTATGCCGACGGTAAGAAAGCCGACGCTATCACCAATCCTCACGACTACAAGATCTCCAAACGCAAAGTGACAAGCAAAGACGTCGTGAAGCTGCGCATGGCCCGCGGCGGCGGCTTCGCCATCCAATTCGTAAAACTCTGATATAGAATATTTCTATTAATTCCGGAGGCCGCGCTCCCACTCAGGAGTGCGGCCTCTTGCATGCTTGGTGAAAATTTTGAAAAAAAGAAGAGAAAATTTTGCTAATCGGCCGAAAATTCGTAACTTTGCGGCGCAAAGGGAGCGTGCGCCCGCGCACGTTGAGCCAATGCATAAGCAATTAACCTCATTATTAACTAATTAAATGAACGAATTACAAAATTCGCCTATCGCAGATTTCGATTGGGAAGCATACGAGCATGGCGACACCAAAGGTGAGCGTTCGCACGAAGAGCTCGAGCACGCCTATGAGGAATCTCTCAATTCCGTAAAAGACAAAGAAGTAATCGAAGGTACCATCATCGCCCTCAACAAACGTGAGGCTGTGGTTAACATCGACTACAAATCGGACGGCATTATCCCCATGAGCGAGTTCCGCTACAACCCCGACATCAAGGTCGGCGACAAAGTGGAAGTTTTCATCGAGAATCAGGAAGACCGCAAAGGTCAGCTCATCCTTTCTCACAAGAAAGCACGCGCAAGCCGCTCTTGGGAGCGTATCAACGCCGCCCTCGAAAACAACGAAATCATCAAGGGTTACATCAAATGCCGCACAAAAGGTGGCATGATCGTTGACGTCTTCGGCATCGAGGCATTCCTCCCCGGTTCGCAGATCGACGTTAAGCCCATCCGTGACTACGATATCTTCGTTGGCAAGACAATGGAATTCCGTGTCGTTAAAATCAACGAAGAGTTCCGCAACGTTGTTGTATCGCACAAGGCTCTTATCGAAGCCGAGCTCGAGCAGCAGAAACGCGAAATCATCTCTAAACTCGAAAAAGGTCAGGTACTCGAAGGCACCGTCAAGAACATCACTTCTTACGGCGTATTCATCGACCTCGGTGGCGTAGATGGTCTTATCCACATCACCGACCTCTCTTGGGGCCGCGTAAACCACCCCAGCGAGGTTGTGGCTCTCGACCAGAAGCTCAACGTCGTTATCCTCGACTTCGACAACGACAAAAAACGTATCGCCCTCGGCCTCAAACAGCTCCATCCCCATCCATGGGATGCACTTGACGCAGACCTTAAGGTTGGCGACAAGGTTAAAGGCAAAGTTGTCGTTATGGCTGACTACGGTGCATTCCTCGAGGTTGCTCCCGGCGTAGAAGGTCTTATCCACGTAAGCGAAATGTCGTGGAGCCAGCACCTCCGCAGCGCTCAGGAATTCCTCAAGATCGGTGACGAAGTTGAAGCTGTCATCCTTACCCTCGACCGCAACGAGCGCAAGATGAGCCTCGGTATCAAACAGCTCAAGAAAGATCCTTGGGAAGATATCGAAGTACGCTATCCCATCGGCAGCCGCCACACTGCAAAAGTCCGCAACTTCACCAACTTCGGCGTATTCGTTGAGATTGAAGAAGGCGTTGACGGCCTTATCCACATCAGCGACCTCAGCTGGACCAAGAAAATCAAACACCCCAGCGAGTTCACTCAGGTGGGTGCTGATATCGAAGTTGAAGTACTTCAGATCGACAAAGACAACCGTCGTCTCAGCCTCGGCCACAAACAGCTCGAAGAGAATCCTTGGGATGTATTCGAGACTATCTTCACCGTTGGTTCTGTTCACGAAGGCACCATCATCGAAATGCTCGAGAAAGGCGCAGTCGTTGCTCTCCCCTACGGCGTAGAAGGATTCGCAACTCCCAAACACCTTGTTAAGGAAGACGGTTCTCAGGCTAAGGTTGATGAGAAACTCAACTTCAAGGTTATCGAGTTCAACAAAGACAGCAAACGTATCATCCTCTCACACAGCCGTATCTTCGAAGACGAAGCACGTGCTGAGAAACAGGCTGAGCGCAAAGCTAAACGTCAGAGCACACGCAAGGCTGAGGAGCCCGCAGCTGCAGCTACAACTCCTCTCGAGCGCACCACTCTCGGTGACATCGACGCCCTCGCTGCCCTCAAGGAAAAACTCTCGAAGTAATTTCCCCAAATCAGATATGAAAAGCCCGACGCATTGCGCCGGGCTTTTTTTATCATTATATGTCAGATTCGGAATCAATCTTTCCAGACTATCTTGTCGCGGTCAAAGTGAAAATGGATTTTGTCAGGATCCGGAACGGTCATGTAATCACCGTACATGTCGCGAAGGAAACCGTCGGTGTTGCCCGGAGCATAAACCTCCACTCCTTCAAAAACAACGCGCTGAAGCGGATAAATATTCTCAAGACGCCTTGGCGCAAAATCCACCGCAACACTTGAAGGGCTATGGTAGATGATATCTTTCTTGGTAAACGGGCGGGTAATAAAGCTCAAGGCTGGAAAGAGACATCTTAAAAATGCATATTTACCTGCGAGAGTAAGAGCTTTTCGCAGATAAGTATTTTTGATATTGCGAGCCACATATCCGAAATACCGTTTACGCAGCTCAGTTGTAAACACTATGACAGGAGGAAGTGCTCGCCGTAAAGGAAAGATATCAAGATAGCAACCGCGAAAACGGTAAAGATCTGTTTCTGCTTCGGATACTATAGAATGTTTGTCGCGCAACTTGGCGAAATGAACATCAAAATATCTGTCATTATATCCGTCCTGAACCTCAAAGTCGGGGTGAGATTCGGCTTTCAAGGCTGCTATGAGCCGCTTGTATTCGCTTGTCTCGAGCTCAATGTCGACGTCGTCATCCCAAGGTATGAATTCTCCGAAATGACGGACATAGCCCAAAAGATTGCCTGCGGCGAGCCAATACTTTATGTCGTTGCGACGGCATACATCATCAATATATTTCAGCATTTCCACCTGTCGGAGTTGCAGCCGGCGCAAGTCCGACCCCTCAGGATTGAATCGTTTTCTTAGCCTTTCATGTTGTTCTTTATCCATTCTTATGTATCAATGAGATAAATTCATAGAAAAAGCGGCGCTGGGTGAAAAATGTCAGTGCCATGTATGATACTATGCCACCTGTTATTGCTATGGTAAGCTGTAGCCATGGCTCCAGCGGAAGTAATGTCAGCAACCAAACCGCCAACCCCATCGCTACCGAGGTAAATAATGGAGGCAGAAAGTCGAGAAGTTGCTGTTTGCGCGACAATGATATAAGCCCGCTTGTATAGTGGGTATTGAGTATCAGCGCTATTATGCTGTAGGCCACGCGTCCATAGCAGATGGCTATAATACCAAACGGAACTGTAGCGAATAATATTGTGAATGCTATTGTCTTTTTTATTATTTCAAGCCGTAGGGCGAGATCGCTGCGGCCTTTTACGTAGAGAATATTGAGGTTGATCTGGGATATATGGTCAAACATCCAAGCAATGCACAGTATCTGAAGAATGGGCACTGCCGGCAGCCAGTCTGCCGGCAATATGGTGAGTACAAGAGGTTTGGCAACCATGGCTATGCCGAGCATAAGAGGGAAAACTATAGTCGAAGCATAGCGGATGTATTTTGAATATGCCGTTCGCAGACGCGCGTTGTCGTCTTGAATACTGCTGAATACAGGAAACGCCACCCTCGATATTATTTGGCCTATCGACTGCGCCGGCACCATGGCGAAGTAATCGCCGCGGTTATAATAGCCAAGTTCAGTCTTGTTATAGAACTTACCGATAAGCATGGGGTAGAGATTGACGTATGTCATGTTGATCAATGACGAGATGAGCAGTTTGGAGCTATAGCCAAGCATTGATTTCAGACGCTCCCATGAAAAACCCGATTTCGGCAGCCATCGCACTATCATCCATGTCAGTATAGCCTGCACGCAGACGCTCAGCAAGGTCTGCACTACAAGACTCCATACACCCATACCCATGAATGCGAGCCATACAGCGATTGCACCTGATACCAATGCGGCGGCAAGTGAGATGATCGACTGCTCTTTAAAGCGGATTTCTATAGTAAGCATTGTGCGTGGCACAGCCACAAGGGCACCTATCACAAAGTTAAGACCCAGTACACGCACAAGAGGCGTCAGCACGGGTTCGTTGTAAAAACGTGAGATCAGCGGCGCGCCGATAAACAGAATTCCATAACATATCAGCGACACCGCAAGGTTGAAATAGAATATAGTGCTGAAATCAAGGTCATTGCGGTCCTTGCGTTGGATGAGTGCCGTACTGAAACCACTGTCGATAAGCAGCTGGGCGAGCTGAATGAATATGAAAATCTCGGCAATAAGACCGAAATCTCCCGGCACAAGAAGACGCATGAGCAGGATGTTGACGACAAGTTGCACTGCCTGCGTCGAAAAGCGCTCAATGCCACTCCAAATCACACCGCGTACGGTCTTATGTTTGAGTGATTCTCCCATTATCTGAAGCTATATCCGCCGTTGATTTCTATAAGGCTGCCGTTGACAAAAGGATTGTCGATACAGAATCTGTACGCGTCCACCACTTCATCTACTGTAGCGAAGCGGTGTATGGCAGTCTTGCGGTATATGTTGTTTTTAATCTCTTCCGGCTTTTCTTTCTGCCATGGAGTCTCTACAAAGCCCGGCACGATGGCATTTACAGTAGTGCCTGTACCTTCGAATTCCTTTACAAGATTCTTCGTCAGGGCATGTATTGCGGCCTTTGTCACTCCGTAGGCGAGCACTGTGGCATGTGGTTGCAGACCCATCTGTGAACCTGTGAATATTATGCGGCTACCGGCTGGAATAATCGGGTAAAGTTCGCGAACCATGATATAATGCGAATTGACAGATACCTCCATCATTTTATCCCAATCGCTGTCGGCTGTCTCTGTAAAACCTTTTCTGATTGTCATGCCTGCGTTGCACACAAGGCAGTCGATATGTCCGGCACGGCTTTTCACATACTCAATGAAGTCATATACATCAGCACGTTTGCTTTGGTCGGTATGGATAGCTTCGTAGTTAGGGTCGGAGAATTCAGGCTCAGAGCCTACGAAAGTCGCAAACACATGATACCCTTTGCTTATAAGCATTTTGGCTACACCCAGGCCTATGCCCGAGGTTCCTCCGGTAACTATGGCGTATTTCATCATTAACGAGTTGTTTATCTTCTGTTTACCGGGTGCAGGTCGGTGATTACCCTGTCTACACCCATATTAAATAGCTTTTCGACATCAGCGGCTTTAGTGGCTTCCCATGCGTACACATTAAGCCCGCAGTTTATAAATTCGCTAAGGAGAAGAGGATTGTCAAATAGGGAATTGGCATAGATGGAAATGCCGGTGAGCGAACGGTTCAGGCAATCGTCTATGTCGAGTTCGGCAATGTCCCATGCAAGCAGATACACCGGCTCGAAGCCGGCCTCACGCAATTCCCTGCAAACCTTGGCGCTGAACGACATGAACACAAGGCGGTCGAGATGAGCGTAGTCGCGGACGGCTTCTATTATTGACTCGCTGTCGCTTGTCTTTATGTCGAGAGCAAGGATTTTGCCCGGATATGACGATAATATATCAAGGGCTTGGTCAAGCGTAGGAGCCGATTCTCCATTTGAGAGGCGCTGGAGCGATATGGCTGAGAATGTATTGTCTTCCACGCTGACGCCATTTATGTCGCTGTCATGTGCGAGTACAAGTACGCCGTCGGCGGTCTTGCGGATGTCTATTTCTGCTCCCAAATATCTTGGCTCTTCAAAGGCCGAGCGAAGTGAGCTTGCCGAGTTCTGCGACGCTCCTCCCTTTGACCAATACCCCCTGTGGGCTATCAGTCGCGGGGGTATTGAATTGGCCGAAGAGGTAAGGCGTATTCCCGCAGGTTCTTCGCCGCTGCCTGAACACGACACAGCAAGCAGCCCCAACAATAGCAGCATTAGTGTCGGATAGCTCAAATATGTCGTGTATGATTTTTTCATGCTATCAAGCGCTTATAGCTTTATGTAGTTGCCCTCACGGTAGTATCCGATGATATCGGCTATGGCTACGCTGTGATGTCTGCGCAGACGGTATGAACTCAGGCGGCCATTGATGATCATTGCTATGAATTCCTGAAGTTCATAGCGCAGCCCCTCGCCGTCGAACGGATAGAAATACTTGCGGTTGAGAGTCTGGTTCTCATAGCGGACTTCAAAAAAGTCGGTACGCCACCATGGGGCCGGCACATACACATATCCGTTGGTTCCGGATAACACGAGATTACCTTCCGTCTTTACTCCAAGACCGAGGGTGACGGTAGCGATCGCGTTGTCGTAATGGATGATACCCTTGGTGAAAATATCGACATCGTTTTCTATCATCGAATAGAACGTAAGGTCTTTATAATCACATCCGAGCAGTTTTACGACCGACATAAGCGGGAAATGCCCCAGTTCGGTGATACATCCGCCGGCTTGCCTTGCATCGAATTCGCGCAAGGTCTTGTCGGGTATGAGTTTTGAGAGCGATGATTGCACCTCAACCACCTTGCCTATCACGCCGCTTTTTACGAGCGACACCAAGTGGTTGAAGGCCGGGCAATGTGCTGTCTTGCTCGCCTCGAGAAGAACAAGCCCTTTGTCGGCGGCAAGAGCGTAGAGCTCACGTGCTTCCTCGCCGCTGAGCACCATCGGTATCTCGCAGAGTACATGACGTCCGTGTTCGAGGGCGGCCTTTATCTGCCCGTAGTGATAGATATGGGGCGAGGCGATGTATACGGCATCGCAGGAGTCGAGAAGTGCTTCGTAGGTCTCAAATACTGCATTGAGCCCGAAACTTGCTGCGAAACTGCGGCTCTCCTCCATGTCGGGGATATAGACTCCGCTTATCTCTACGCCGCTCACAAAGCCTGCTTCCGGCACAAAGCGTCGGGCGATACGACCGCCTCCACAAATGCCGAGGCGAACAATCTGCTGCGACTCTTTGCGGAGCGCTGTCGATGATATGCCCTCGGTGCGAGGCAGGTATACCACATCGCAATATTCGCGCAGGTAATCAAACTTTCCCTCCCAGTCAGAGCCTATGGCGAAGACGTCAACATCATAGTGCTGTATGTCATCGATTTTCTGACCTACATAGTCTTCTATGACTATCAGGTCGGCAAGGCCTGTTTGCTTTATGGCCTCCACGCGCTCAAGAACGTTGTTGCGCACGTTGAGTTTGCCTCGGTTACGGTCGAAACTGTCGCTCGTAACGCCTACAATCAGGTAGTCGCCCAGAGCCTTGGCTCGCCGCAACAGGTTGATATGACCTTGGTGAAGCAGATCGTATGTGCCGTATGTTATTACTTTTCGCATTTCGTTTAAGTTATATTGCCGCCAATGCAATCGCCGCTACTGTTGTTGAGGCTGCGATGGTCACAAAATCGGTGTGTCGGAATTGGAATGAACTCAAGCGCAGCATTGGTATGTAGGTGAAGATTGGCGAGGCGAAATATATGTAGCTTGTCTCGCTGTTGACAGCTTGGGGAGTCTTGCCCAAAAAAGCTGTCAGACGCACAAGATAGTAGCATAGATATCCGATCATGAACCCGATAAGCCCTCCCGCGAGCAGGTCGCCGGGATAGTGTACGCCAAGATGTATGCGTGAGTAGCAGTTGACAAGCGCCCAAGTAACCACTGTGGCGGTAAACCGTCGGTTGCGGATAAGAGGCACCATAAGTCCTACGAGCGCGAATGTATTGGCTGCGTGGCAGGAGGGAAATCCATAGTTGCCGCCGCGGTAGCCGTTGACGATATGCACGAGATCGCTCAGCGGATTGGCCGGGTTGGCGGGTCTGAGCCGCTGGACAACCGGGCGTATTAAGCTTGCGCACAATTGGTCGGTCATGGCAATGGCAAGCGCGGAGCCCGCAATGATGAAGAGTGCCTTGCGCCAGCCGTAGTTGCGTATGATCACAAACAGCAGCGTCGCATACATGGGCACCCAGATGAAGCGCTCCGAGAACAACTGCATGAATCTGTCGGCGAAGTCGCAGTACATGCTGTTGAAGAAGAGGAATATGCCGGTGTCGATATTTATTAATTGTTCCATGAGAGTCGAGATTATATTGAGTCAAGATAATTGTAGAGATTCTGAAGATAAGCCTTGGCTTTGGTCGCCTGCGCTTCATTGCCCTTGACAGCACCCGTGGCGATGTCAACGACAGTTGTCCCGGTGCTGTCGCTGATGGCAAAGTCATTGGGAGATGAGTAGAAGGCGTATGGCTCGTTGATGTCGGCAAGCAGGTCGCGGCTGAAGAGGAAGTCTTTAGATTCTATGCCAAGTTGACCGAGCAAGGTGGCGGCGATGTCAGGCTGAGCACCGTAAGTGGAAATACGGCGTCCGGTAGAACGGAGTGCATTGCCGCTGAAAATCAAAGGTATATGATGGCGTGCCTCAGGGTCGGAGAGCGGCGCGGGATAGCAGCCGTAATGGTCAGGAACTATCACTATGAGCGATTTGCGTGGCAAAAGTGCTATGCTGTCGGCAAAAGCTCCAATGCAGCTGTCGGTGTAGGCGAAAGCATTGGCGGCTGCCGGGGTAAGCCCGCTTTGATATGGCACCTCAAAAGGCTCGTGGCTGCTTGAGGTCTGTATCACGCGTAGCTGTGGTGCTGTGCTTGCGTTGCTCCGGGCGTCGGCAAGAGCGCGATTGAAGACAAGATGGTCGTGTGCCCCCCATTTACCTGTGCGTTCGGACATCGGAAAATCAGTGTCGCTCACCATTTTCTCAAAGCCGCAGTTCACAAGATATGATTTCATGTTGGTGAAATTTATATCACCGCCATAATAGTAGCATAATTCATAGCCGGCCTCGCGTAGAGCCGCGGGAAGCGACGGCAGCCCTTCGGTCTTGTTGATATATTTCATCAGACTTGTTGTGGGCTGTCCGGGAACAGCACCCAAAATGGCCGGCAAAGCACGGTCGGTGCGGAAGCTCGACGCATAGAAATTGTCGAAAAGCACTCCGTTGCGCGCAAGCGAATCAAGTTTGACAGCAATTGCCTCGCCTCCTTGCGACGGCAGCAGGTGCGAGGAGAAGCTCTCGGCAATGATAAGATATATGTCGGGGCGCCCTTCAAAGAGGGTGTCGCGTCGGGCGGATTCCTTGTCGGTCATAGTGGCAAAGAGCCTGTCGGCCTCTTCCGGCGAGAGATATCGGAATTGGCGGCCGAAATCGGCTTGGTGCATGGCAGAGTAGAGCAGGCTGAAGGCGGGGTTGACTGCGGCATGGTTGAGTTCGGCCCGGGAGCTGTAGTAGGCTCGCCCGGGATTCATTGTCGATACGGTAAAGCCGCCACGGATGGGTATGAAAAGTAATCCCGTGAGGATAAGTCCTGCACAGGTTGCGATAACACGGCGGTCTGAAACATCCGGCCTGATATGTTTGCCGATAAGATACAGACTCATGAAAATCAAATCGGCAAAAACAAGGAATCCAATCACTCCGGCAATGATTTCACCGGTGCCGGCACTGGCGGCAGCCGCCGATGGAGACGATGTGAAGTAGAATACCGGCGTCATGTCGAGAGGAAAGCCCCAGTAGCCGTAGAGCCCGAGGTTGGCGATGGCTGTCATCGAAATCAGCACCGCTGCAATGGCATTGTAGACTTGTTCTACTGTATCTATCCAAGTGAAAGACTTCCATATCCGGGCGATCATCAGCAAACCCGGTATGACGGTGAGATAGCCCGCCACACTGCAATCCATTGGCAATCCGTGAAATATGACCTCAAAAAAGTCTGTAGCACTCAAGCCCTCACCGCCGTGGAGAAACAAGAATACAGGTTTCTGTAAAACGCCGGCGAGAACAAATACAACATATATGGCCAAGAACCTGAGGATATACTTATGCATACGTCTCGTTTATATTACAAAATTAGCAAATTTTTCTCTTATCTGCCAATCTATTATGCAAAGGAATTGTAAAAAACGCTACGTTTTTCAGGTTTGCCGGGGGGGACGTCAGCTCTGTCGGTAAGAATACATGGCAGATATTACGGCGGGAAGGCCATAGACGTCGTAGAGAACTTTCAGTTGACGGAATGCCACACCATAATTTTTGTCGCGGTTTTCCATCATGCGCGATAAGTGCACGAGAGCCTCGTCGCGGTCTACCGAGGCTGTGTAGAGGAATGCTCCGAGGTTGCAGAAGCCCTCGGCATATTCTATCGGCGCTTTTATACGGCGGTGATATTGCCACAGGTGGAGCATTTCATGGGCCAGAGTATTGCCTATAGCCACTTTCGATTGCTGGCTCATGATGTCGATACGGTAACCGTAGGGGTCTGTACCGTCGTCTTGCCAAGCTGCGCCGAGCGGAGGCTGTGTGAACTGTCCCTCGTAGGCGCGCGACATTTCCTCGGCATGGCGGAGGCTTAGTCGGAATCCCGGAATATGGATTCGGAGCCTCTCGAAAAATTTTATTATTTTAGTGCAGATTTTCTGAAGCTCATCATATTTTACAGGCATGCCGCAACCGGTGCAACTGTGTCCATAGCCCGGCACTACCACACGAGAGCCTGTGATTATGCGGCCGCAGATACAGCAGTAGCTGAACGGGTGCTTTCTGCATACACAGCTGCCGTAAGGATCTACATAGTAATCAGTTCTGATCGGTTGCTCGCATATCGCGCAGGTCAAAGTGCCCTTGCGGTGGATGTCAAGGCGGAGAAAATTGCGCACGGTAGCAGGGAGTTCTACCAATTGTCCCGGTTGTACTGTGGAGAGAGGCTCATTCATGATCTGTTGCAAAGGTTAAGTTTTATTGAATCTATCTGCTCGAGCAATTCGCTCTGCCTACGCTTGAGTGTTGAGAGTACCGACAGTTTGCGTTGCATTTCTTCTTGTTCTTCAGGCTGTGATGTGCTCAGGCTTGTTATGCGGCCTTCGATTTCGGCTATCGATTTGTCGTAAGACTCGAGTTGCACGTAGGCTTGTGCAAGTTCTTGCTGTTGAAGTGTTTCGTTAAGTTCCTTCAGCCGCCCGGCCATTGCTGCGACAGCCTCGGTATCGATCCAGAAAGCAAGCGACATGTCGTCGCCGGTGATAGTCTCCGACATCTCCGGCAGTACTTCGGCGATTTCGTCTTCCACATATTTCAAGCCTTCCGAGGCATAATCGATGGCTATCTGGGCGAGGAAGCGGCGTGCGAGTTCGTTGTGATTCTCATAGCAATCGGCCAACCCGTCACTGCAGAGCATTAGGACCGGAGGAATATCGCGGCCGTAGGAATATCTGAAATCTCGGGCTTCATGTATGCACATGGATGTTGTCCGCGACATGCGACATCTGCTGTCTCCCGGTATCGGATCATCTTCGGTGCAGTCATCTCTTAGTGCCACGCAGGCACCGTCGCCGAGTTGGAAAGCCATCCAGAAATCCTCGGTCCGCACGGCACCTACAAGGGTACAACCGTAGGCCCGGGCTGCGCCGGCAAGCGTGGAAGAGCCTTCAGGAGGAGGGCATTGTTTCCAATGATCAAGAACTTTACGAGCCCAAAGGATATTGATACGCGTGAAAAACATGCGCATTGCCGACTCGCACGACGGGTCGGGTGCAGTGCGGTCGGCTTCGGTCATACAAGAGCTTTCTGCCGGCCCTCGGCTTACCGGTACTTCTCCCATGCGTCCGGGAAGAACTTCAAGTATATACGGCAAAGCCTCGGCAGCAGCCTCGATGGCGAAAGCCGCACCGATGTCGCTGCGGAAATGCTGTTCGCTGCCGTGTCCGTCGGAAAGGAGCAGGACGGTGGCCTTGGCGTCCTCGCCGTAGACTATATCCAAGGCGGCAGCGCGGTCTTGCACCGGTTTGCCGCTTGTCAGATGTGACGCTCCGGCATAATATGAGGCGTGGGTCAGTACCATCCGTCTTTGTCGTTTTTCATGGGCGGAACGTATACCCCGACCATATTTCCGGTCTCGTCAAGAATACTCTCGTATATTTCCTGAGCAGGATCAGCCGACCCTCCGGTGCTGCGCGATCCTATGCGGCTTACCGTAGATGATACAAGTTTGATAACCTGATAAAGTTTGTCGAGTTGATCTATTGAGATGATTATCGGTTCGCCTCCGGCATCGAGAGGTTGTGCGAAGCGTGTGAGCGCTCGTCTCATCTCGCGGTTGGCTGGCTTGCAGCCGATGGCAATGGCTATCTTGTATGCTTCGCGGAAGAGTGGGTTTAGCTGAAGCCGGTCAAGTGTCTCTTCCCAACCGTCATCGGGATCACCATCGCTCAGCAAAAGTATCGCCGGACGCAGCATTAAGCCCGGCGGTATGCTGCGCTGCTGCCCGCAAATCTGTTTTTCGAGAAGTGTAAGGGCGGCTTTGAGATTGGTGAGGCCTTCTGCCCGGACATTTGCCCAGCGGAAATCCTTGACATTTACGGGTGTGTCGTAGAGCTCACGGGCGTCGTTGTCGAAGGTGATACACGACATATAGATATCGCTCTGGTCGTGGTTCGACTCGCTTATCTCCCTCAGAATAGACACTATTTCGGGCATAGCGCGGTTGACGCTGCCTATGCAGTCTTTATATTGCATTGAGCCGGATGTGTCGAGGAGATAGAACATGTTCATGCGCCTGCGGGAGCTGGGCGATGGCCTAAAGTCTTTCAATGCCATGGTATGAGGAGTTTGCTGGTTTATATTAGATCTATAGTGAGGACGTGATGAGACAGCGGTAGTTGCCGATTATAAGTCGGATACCATCGGCAAGCTGACATCCGCAGCCGGGAGCTATTGTAAATTGCTTTCCGGATGGTGTCACTGCTATCCAACGGGTGTGCGACAGATTCTCGAGAAAGAGAGTATTGTGGTTTGAGGCAGAGCTCTTGCGGCATACTCCTTCGGGGGTGAAAGAGTCACCAAGAAAGAGAAGCTTATGCTCTGTGAGTCGGTAAGGTGGCAAGGCTCCGTCGAATTTGAGCCATGCCTGTGCGCCGGTTTTATGTCCGCACAGTGGGCAATGTGACGGTAAAGCGCCCTCGCAGAGATAGTCGTGGATGGGATCTTCGGGATCGGCGTGGCATGTTGCCAAAGAAGCGCGCTGACATAGCAGCATTTCTTTCCATGACGACGCCCTTATGCGGTAGAGTGGATTGTTGATGGCTTTGTTGCTCAGAGCGGCGCGGAAAGCCCGTTGCAGCGTCGGGGGTAAGGCATCCCAGAAACGTATCGAATTGTCGTGCAGTCCCTCAACGGGGCGATTGCTCGTGTCATTGCTGTCATGGCAGAATACGGCTTTCTGTCCGAAAAGTTTGCGCTCATCGGCGGGGCGCATGCATGCTGCCCTCACTCCGGCTGTGCGCTCTCCCTCGAATGGGTGGTCTACCATGAAAAGTCGGTAGAGTATGATGGCGAGGCTGAAACGGTCGGAAGCTGTGTTAGGACGGCTGCCCTCGGCTACCTCCGGAGCCATGTAATGTGGCTTGCCGGAAATACCGTTGTTGTATCCGTTGTATACGATATTGTCGTTGTCGCAAATAACCACATATCCGCGTTTGGGGTCAATGATGAAACTGCCGTCATTGATGTCCTGATAGCTGTAGCCCGCGGTATGCAGGCGGCTGAAAGAGTCGCAGATCTGCAGGCTGGCCGTGAGTTTGGCAAGTTCGGAGTGGAAATAAGCGTTGGGGTTCTCGTCAATACAGAAGTATTTGCCGAGGTCGATATATCCTTCAGGCCTCAGGCGCATTACATAGCCATAGCTGCCTTGATAGGTTTCGGTTATGGCAAGGGGCCAAAGAAATGTGTCGGAGGGAGGATTGTGGAGGCAATTGTGCTGCAGTGTGCTGCGGAATTGCACGTTATCTTTAATCTTATCGTCGGTATACCATTTTAAAGCCATTTCGGCATTGTCCGACAGGCGTTTGACCCTATATACTTCACCCTGACCACCGGAGGCGATATACGCGATGACGCGCAGCAACCAGCCGTTGCTGACATTGATAATTGTTCCGGGGGTGAGTGCAGGCATAGTGGTTAGCGGTGAATATTTACAGGAAAGGCCGCCGGCCTTTCCTGTAAATTATGTGGATTATTGCATGCCGCTTACGGCAACGCCGGGAGCGATTTTGCTTACGAGGCCTTGGAGCACTTTGCCCGGGCCGAGTTCTACAAATTCGGTGGCGCCGTCGGCAACCATGTTGCGTACGGTCTGTGTCCAGCGTACGGGAGCTGTGAGCTGAGCCACGAGGTTGGCTTTGATTTCTGCCGGATCGGTGTGGGGCAGCGCGTCAACGTTCTGGAATACAGGGCAGATCGGAGTGTGGATTTCGGTAGCCTCGATAGCTGCTGCGAGCTCTGCGCGGGCGGGCTCCATGCAGGGCGAGTGGAATGCACCGCCTACTTTGAGCTTAAGGGCTCGCTTAGCTCCGGCAGCCTTGAGTTCTTCGCAGGCTTTGTCTATACCTTCAACCTCGCCTGAGATTACAATCTGGCCGGGGCAGTTGTAGTTTGCGCATACTACACCGTCGATACCGGCGCAGATCTCCTCAACTTTTTCATCGGGGAGAGCTATTACGGCTGCCATGGTGGATTCTTTCATCTCGCAAGCTTTCTGCATTGCGTTGGCACGGGCTGCCACGAGGCGCAGGCCGTCTTCAAATGAGAGAGCACCGGCGGCGGTGAGGGCTGAGAATTCGCCCAAAGAGTGGCCGGCTACCATGTCGGGCTTGAAGTCTGCGCCAAGAGATTTGGCCAGAAGAACCGAGTGGATGAATATGGCCGGCTGGGTGACGGCAGTCTTGCGAAGGTCTTCATCTGTGCCGTCAAACATAAGGTCAGTAATGCGGAAGCCTAAGATTTCGTTGGCTTTCTCAAAGAGTTCGCGGGCTTCTGCGCAGTTTTCGTAGAGGTCTTTGCCCATACCTACGAATTGTGCACCCTGCCCGGGGAATACATACGCTTTCATTATGCGATTGGTTTATAATAAGTCTTAAAAATTACGGCAAAGTTAGTGATTTTCGCCCAATAATTTGTAATTTTACGATTTGAAAACGAATTATAGCCTCTATTTATGTGCAATACCGTAATTTTACCTCTTTTCTTAGGCAATATGCGTGGCTGGGAGTGGATAGTGATTCTCCTCGTTGTCTTGCTCCTCTTCGGGGGTAAGAAGATACCTGAGCTCATGCGTGGCCTCGGCAAGGGCGTACATTCTTTCCGCAAGGGTATGCAGGAAGCGCGGGATGAGATGAACAAGCCTCTCGACGATAATTCTACCGAAAACACTCAAGACAAGGACGCCAAGTGACATCCGACGACAGTGCCTCTTTCTGGGATCACCTCGATGTGCTCCGCGGAGTGCTGCTGAGGATTCTTGCTGTGATGGCCGTGCTCGGCGTGGGCGCTTTCATCGCCATGCCGTGGATTTTCGATAACGTGATAATGGCACCGTGCTCGGCTGATTTCCCTACTTACGCCCTTTTCAATCGCATTTCCGAATTGATGGGAGAAGATGGGGCCGGCGCTTTTGATGTGAATATAGTGAGCATAGAGCTTGCCTCGCAGCTGATGATTCATTTCTCATCCGCTTGCTGGGTAGCCCTTATTGCTGCTTTCCCTATTGTGATATATCTGCTGTGGGGTTTTGTGTCGCCCGCTCTTTATCCTCACGAACGCAGGGGGATACGCTCGGCTTTTCTTTTCGGAAATCTGATGTTTTATCTCGGTGTGGTGACAGGTTATTATCTCGTCTTTCCTCTGGCTCTCAGATTTTTGGCCACTTATAGATTAAGCGATGTGATAGAGCCGATAGTATCGTTGAGCTCGTACATGGATAATTTCTTTACCCTGCTGCTGATGATGGGGGCGGTGTTCGAATTGCCCCTTGTGGCTTGGCTGCTCGGAAAGATGGGCCTGCTTACACGCGGCTTTTTCAAAACTTACCGTCGCCATGCCATAGTCGTCCTTCTGATTGTGGCAGCTTTGATAACTCCTACCGGCGATCCTTTTACACTCTTCCTCGTATTTATCCCTATCTATGCCCTCTGGGAGGGCAGCGCACGCCTCGTACCGGCCGACAGTGAATCATGAAACTACTCATCCGTATCCTAATCGCAATCGCGCTCGGCATTGCTGCCGGTTTTGTGCTTCCTGAGTGGGCTGCACGCCTTTTCGCTACTTTCAATTCGATATTCAGCAGTTTTCTCAATTTTGTGATACCATTGCTGATAGTCGCTTTCATCGCTCCAGCCATAGCCGATATAGGCCGGCGCGCCGGTGCTATGCTTGGGGTGACTGTCGCTATCGCCTACGCCATGACTTTCGGCTCGGGTATGTTGGCTTATTTCACGGCCGAGCTGACTTTCCCATCGCTGATAGGAGAAACCACTGCTGCGCCTGAGACTATATCGGGCATGGCTCCGAAGCCATTTTTTACGTTGGCTATCGAGCCGCTTATGACGGTGACATCCTCGCTTGTGCTCGCGTTCGTGCTCGGCTTCGGTTGTGCTGTTCTCGGCAGTTCTGCCGAAAAACTCAAGGAGGTGATAAATGACTTCCGCAATGTGATAAATCTGATTATCGGCCGTATCATTGTGCCGTTGCTGCCGCTGTATATTTTCGGAATCTTCCTGTCTATGACCATGGAGGGGGCTGTGGCTCCGGTGCTGATGACATTTGTCAAGATAATTGCTGTGATATTTGCTCTCCATGTGGCTGTGCTTGTGATTCAATATCTCATAGCAGCCATGTTCAGCGGCTACAATCCTTTCAAAGCTTTGTGGACTATGCTGCCGGCATATATGACCGCTCTCGGCACGCAATCGTCTGCCGCCACCATACCGGTAACTCTCGAAAGAACCATAAAGATGGGTGTGAGCCGCGACGTGGCCGGTTTTGTGATACCTCTGTGTGCTACAATCCACATGTCGGGGTCTACGCTAAAGATTGTATCTTGTGCGGTGGCCTTGATGATTGTGCGTGATTTGCCTTTCGACGCCATGATGTTCGCCGGATTCATAGCCATGCTCGGTGTGACGATTGTGGCCGCTCCCGGTGTGCCCGGAGGTGCCATCATGGCCTCCCTCGGTTTGCTCAGCGGTATGTTGGGATTCTCAGAGGCTGACAATGCTCTTATGATAGCACTTTATATTGCTATGGACAGCTTCGGCACAGCATGCAACATCACCGGCGACGGGGCTATAGCTCAGATTGTCGACCGTTTTTTCGGACGCAGAAAGCTGACTTGTTAAACTAAGTTGGAGCTTCGTGTGTTATCTTTGTATGAAAACGAAGATAACACAAAATATGCGGGCACAGGCTTTGGCATACCATCGCTACCCCCGCCCCGGCAAGATAGAGATAGTCCCTACCAAACCGTTCTATACACCTCACGATCTTTCGCTGGCTTATTCGCCCGGCGTAGCTTACCCTTGTCTTGAAATCGCCGATGATTCCGATAATGTATATCGGTATACAGGTCGAGGAAATACCGTGGCCGTGATATCAAACGGCACAGCTGTGCTTGGCCTCGGCAATATCGGTGCTCTGGCAGCTAAGCCGGTTATGGAGGGCAAGGCTTTGCTCTTCAAAATCTTTGCGGGTCTTGACGCTTTTGATGTCGAGATTGATGAGAGCGATCCTAAGAAATTTATAGATATTGTAAAGTCTCTCGCTCCGACATTCGGCGGCATTAATCTTGAAGATATCAAGGCTCCGGAGTGCTTTGAGATTGAGAAAGGTCTTGTGGGGCAATGTGGAATCCCCGTCATGCACGACGATCAACATGGCACGGCCGTAATCGTAGGAGCGGCGCTTATAAATGCTCTCGAAGTGCAGAGTAAGAAAATCGAAGATATCCGTCTTGTGGTGAATGGCGCAGGAGCGGCTGCAATTGCCTGCACGCGCCTGATGTGTGCGTTGGGTGTGCGCCGCGAGAATCTTGTCATGTGCGACAGTAAAGGCGCTATCACTACTGCCCGTAGCGGTTTGAATCCTCAGAAACAGGAGTTTGCAAGCGACAGGACTGATGTCGTAACGCTTGGCGACGCCGTAAAAGGCGCAGATGTATTTGTCGGCCTTTCGGTGGCGGATGTCCTCTCTCCTGAGATGTTGGCTACTATGGCTGATAAACCGGTTGTATTTGCCCTTGCCAATCCCGACCCGGAGATTTCGCGCGACAAAGCCCTTGCTACGCGCAAGGATCTCGTATATGCCACAGGCCGGTCGGACTATCCTAATCAGATCAATAATGTGCTCGGATTCCCCTATATTTTCCGTGCCGCCCTCGACTGCCGTGCCACCGAAATCAATGAGGCAATGAAACTCGCTGCAGCGCACGCCATCGCCGCCCTGGCCCGCGAGCCTGCATCGAAGCAGGTGAAAGACCTGTATCCTGATGAAAATCTGACTTTCGGCCCTGAGTATATCTTGCCAAAACCCTTCGACCGGAGATTGCTTTCTACAGTGCCGCCGGCAATTGTCAAGGCTGCTATGGAAAGCGGTGTGAGCAAGCGTCCTATCGAAGAGCTTGAGCGCTACGGCCGTATGCTCCGTCGGTATGTGGTAGACTCTGACAAAGCTCTGCGCGCCTTCCTCGTCGCTTCAGCCACGGGCAGTTAAAGCCCAACTTGTCGCGCTCGGCAAGTATGGGAATGGCGAAGGATATGGCAAGCAATATCGCTCCATCGGGCATATTGAGCAGAGAGTAACCTCCAAATCCGCAGAAAAAGCTGAACACAAGGTTTGAGAAATAGAGATATGCATATTTCAATTTTCTGATCAGATAATATAGATATAAATATATACCGGTTATTACTACCAAGCCCAAGATGCCCATGTGTAGATATATATTAACTTGTGATATTTCTGTAAAAGCGGTCACTTCTTCTGCTTTTTCGATGTCAGTATAGTATTCATTGTCAATGATATACTGATTTAGAGTTGTCCTGTTTGGATGCAAAAAACCAAGCCCGATAAGCTCTCGGTGCTCACGCTCTACAATCTCAACCTTAGGTATTACCTGCGCCATTCGTCCGGAGCCGAATTCTGCGATATCCTCTGCATCTACAGCATTATAAATAAGTAGAAACTGGTCGATGCTCGATTTTATGCGCAGGCCTGATTGTATGGCATCTCCTTTAATCTGCGTAGGTAACAAACCGTCTATAAAATACATTATTGGCAGTAACACTAAAACCATTACACCCCATGTAAGGATTTTGCGTAGCGAACCTTGTAAAAAGATGAATACGGCAACAAAAGCTATAAGTACCGTAAATGTCTGGGAGGCAGCAAAAGAACCTGCAAAAAGTGCCCACTGCCACCAATGCAGTCTATAATTACGGATAATCGGGATAAAGACAAGTATATAAAGAAAAATCCCGGCGGGATAGATACGGTAAAAATTGCCAGAAAACGGATGAAATGCCGGGTCATAAAATGTTGAGTTGTTGTTTAGCGAATCTTTTGCTATAAGGATGTGGCCACATATCACAAAACTATCCAATATATAGAATATGGCTGTAAGAAGCATATATGGAAATAGCCTGCGGATGAATGTGTCAAAGTTGAATTCTATACCGGAAAATATAGCAAAAGGAACTATTATACAGAATATATACCAATATCTGTGCATCGTTAATATCTGTATCGACAGGCTTTCAACAGATAGAAATGATATAACGAGTGTGAATATGGCCATAGCGCACAAGGCTACAAGCGTCTTTTTAAGTATGGGTGGTTTGCGGTAGACAAACCACAACAGGAAAGAAGCGAGCAACACTATGTCTGCAATCCAAACTGGCAGAAAACTCACAACGTAGAGCCCGAAGCCACCGAAAAAATATGTTAGCATTATCATGAAGTCATAGCGGTCATGACGCCATGCATGCGCAAGGAATAGAATTGATATGGCCAAGGCAGGCCATAGCTCAAGCCCCACAAGATCAAGCGACAGCATGAACAGCAGCGGCGTGCGCCACCATCCCCGCTCAAGGGGGAGGTAGGGCTTCGCCGTTTGTGTGGTTTCTGCTTGTGCTGCCGTAGCTGTCATCAGCGGTGCGATTTTTTGCGGCCGTAGCCGTAGGTCTTGTTGGCGGCTGAGCCGTTGATAACAAGCGACAATTTCTTAAGTCGCTTGCGGTCGTAGATATCGTTTACTTCGGCAAGGTCGCTTAGCGATGTATAGTTGGCGCGGCATACATAGATGGCGGCGTCGGCTATACGGTCGAGTGTGAATGTGTCGCTCACAAGTCCGATAGGTGCGGTGTCCACGATGATATAGTCGTAGAGATTGCGCAGCTGTGCAAAGAGGTCGTCTACTTTGTTCGACAGCAGGAGTTCTGCAGGGTTGGGCGGAACGGGGCCGGCGACAATAACGTCGAGACCTTTCACATCGTTTACTTGTGATATCATCGAGTCTATAGTTATACTGTCGCTTGACAGATATTGAGTCAAGCCGAAGCGGGGCGACATATCGAGATAGTCGGCAAGACGCGGGTTGCGGATATCCATGCCGATAAGAAGCACTTTCTTGCCCAAGAGCGCAAGCGAGGCCGCAAGATTGATGGAGATAAACGATTTTCCTTCGCCTGAGGTCGAAGATGTCATCAGCACCACTTTGTCGCGCGGGTCATTGAGCACAAAGAGCAGATTGGAGCGCATTAATCTGAAGAGCTCGGCTGTGGCCGTTGTATCTTCCGATGCAACTACAAGCTGACGTCCGCTGCGGTCTATGCACATTTCGCCGAGGATAGGCACATCGGTTACTTTCTCTACATCCTGACGGGTTTCGAAACGGTTGTGATATATCTTGCGCAGATAGAGCCATACCGGCGGTATCAGCAGGCCGAAGAACAGAGCAAGAATGGCTATTATTTTGTTTCCCAAGCCAAGTGGCTCGCTGAATGTGAAAGCCTCGTCGATAATCTGGCCTTTAGGTGTGGTGTTGGCCATCATCATGGAGTTTTGCTCACGATATTTGAGCAAGTAGAGATATAGCTCTGATTGCACCATCTGCTGACGGAGCATGTCGGCATATTCGCGTTCACTGCCGGGCACTTTCGAGAGCGCGCCACCGGCGTCGTTGTATTCGCGCTGTAGGTCGTTTACAGCGATCTGCTGTTGGCCTGCAGCATTGTTGAGTGCCGATATAATATTGGCGCGTGAGAGCGCGATTTGTTCATTGAGTGAGAGAAGAGCAGTGTTGTCTCCTTTCGCGCTCCGAAGAAGGTCATTGCGGAGGATGATAGTATTGTTATATTCAGCTATTGCATTCTGCAGGCCGGGATTTTCTACGGCTATAGGAATCATCTCATAAGCATTGGATGGTTTCGAAAGAAATTCTACCGCCATTTTCATGATTTCCTTTTGGGTCTGAGCCTTGAGAAGCTCAGTTTCTATCGCGGCCTTTTTCTCAGTCTGATACTGCACTTCTACGGTGAGGTCTACAATTCCCTTGTCCTGCTTGTATTTCTGAATCTCAGCCTCGGTGTTGTTGAGTTCGCGGCTTATTAGGGCAAGACGGTCATCGACAAATTTCGAGGTCAGTTCTCCTTGGGCGTTTTTCTCGCGGAAGCCGCGCATGTTATACTGGGCAATGATATCGTTAAGCACAGCCTCGCCGAAGTCAGTATTGGGTGTGTTGATACTCAATTGTATCACGTTGCTCTTCTTGTTGGCGATCTCCGCGGCGACATCGAGTGAGAGGTCTTCAGCAGCTGCGTCGTAACCGCTTACCTGCACGCGAGATACCACATCTTCACCGGCGGGGCAATGTTCAGTCTTGGAAATTGTGAATTGTCCGATTGGAGTGGTGGCAACATACGGAAGTTCAACATTTTCTACATCAACGACTTTTTTACGGCGAATTTTTGCCGAAATATCAGCTTTACCGTTTTTCGACAGGTCAATCTTGAAAGTGATTGTTCGCCTCAGTGTATCGGTTATGCCTTCTTGAGGTGTTACCTCTATTGGCCATGTGGGGTATTCGAAAGTCGTTACCAGAGGTTTTCGGCGATAATAGTGCTTTATATTAAGACCAAGGTCGCGCACTACATCACGGTAGAGCGAGTGTGATGAAACAATAAAAATTTCATCATCTACCTTGCCGTCAGCGCCGAAGAGAGAGCCGAGATCGCCCAGGGTCGCTTCCATGGGGTTGCTGTTGTCTTGTGCCACCATAAGGTTGGCTCGCACAGCATATTTAGGCTGTCGGATATAGATGAAGAGGGCTGCTAAAGCAAGGCATACCACCACCGAAATCACAAATAAATACCATTTCTTCATATATTGGCGTACCAATGCGCCCAAATCGATGAAGTCTGAGTTGTTTGTCTTTGCCATTTTAATCTGTTTACTTGACTGCAAGGGCGATAATCAGAGATGCTACCACTGATGTCGCGCTTACGATGGTGGATATTACCGAGAGTTTGAATGCGTTGTCCTGATTGTATTTTGCGTTCGATTGGCGCACTTTGTTAGGTGTCACATACACATAATCTTTAGGCTGAAGATAGTAGTAGGGTGAAGTAAGTGCCTCTGAACTGTTAAGGTTGATTCTGCCATATTCACGCTTGCCATCTTTCTCACGAATTATCAATATGTTGGAGCGCTCACCGTAAGGGGTGAGATCTCCCGCTTGGGCAAGTGCTTCAAGAATTGTGAGGCGCTGACCTTTTACCGATACTGATGTAGGAGCCTGCACTTCCCCGGCTACAATTACTTTGAAACTTTCCAATGTCACGGTTACAAGAGGATCTTTGACTGTCGCGGAGATACGGCCTGTCAGGAAGTTTCTAAGACCTTCGACTGTCATACCGGCGACATGAAGAGTGCCTAATACTGGAAATACTATATCTCCTTTAGAATCCACACGATAAGTCTGCACTCGGGGAGACGAGGACTGGGTGATGATATCACTCTTGGCTGCGTTGGTCATGGGCAGGTTAAAGTCTGCTGTAGCCGCCGGATTTGTGGAGCTTACGCTGATAAAGAGCTCATCATCAGGCTGTATTGTCGGCATGTATTCGAGTACCGGAAGTTCGCCGGCCTTTTCTTCTTGCAGATCGGTGAAATATGGTAGCACTGTTTTTGAAGAGGAGCATGAGGCCAACAGCAGGCTCAGTGCGATCAACAGCGGAGTGTATATTTTCATGCGGTTCGGTTTGGTGAGTGTGTTTGTGTCGTTATATTAACGTGTGATAAATAAATATATTGCAAAGGTACAAAAAAAAATCACATGCTTATTTCTGATAGCTAAAAATGGAAACACCTTGCATAGGGATGTCGCTTTTTGTATTCTCTGTTGTATAAGTGAGTCCGCAATACACGTCCGGAATACTTCGACGATGCCTCCCATCTAAATTCTACGGGCGCGACAGTTTTCTCAAAAGAAATTGCCGGTAGGTTGTCACATTATATCGACGCGCGGCGGTAGAGGATTATGGCAATTACGGCGTAGATGATGTTTGGTATCCACATGGCCACGAACGCCGATGTGAGGCCGGAGAGGGCAAAGGTCTGCGTGATGGTCATGAAGAGGATGTAGCTGAAACTCAGCACAAGACCAATGCCTATGTTGAGTCCCATGCCGCCTTTTACTTTCTTGACCGACAGCGACATGCCGATTATCGTGAGGATAAAGGCGGCCGCAGTCATGGCATAGCGCCGCTCTTGCTCAACCTCGAAGCTCTGAATGTTGGCCACTCCGCGCCCTTTTTGCCGCTTGATGTATTCAGCGAGCTCTGGCGAGGTCATTTTCTCATGGTCGAGGGCTGAGATGAGGAAGTCGCGGGGCTCGAAGGCTATGGTGGTGTCGAGACTGCGACCTTTGTCGATATACTCGCGGTTGTCGCGGAAGTCGCGCTTGATATAGTCGCGTACGGTCCAACGGTAGAGGGTGTCCCAGCGTATGCTCTGCGATGTCAGGCGCGATACGAGGCGCTTGTTCTCGTCGAATGACTCGAGAGAGAATTTATAGCCGGTCTTGCTCAGGTTGTCGTAGCGGTTCATGTAGGCTATCTGCCCCGGCGATACCATGAGCATGATATTGGCGCCATAGTCTACGCGCTTGTTTTTGACGTATGTGTTGGTATAGTCGATACGCTTCACATTTGCTGGAGGTATCACGTAGGCACTGAGCAGGAATGTGGCGGCAGCGATTACCGTTGCGCCCACAAGATATGGGCGCAGCAGCCGCCTGAAACTCATGCCGGTGGAGAGCATTGCGATGATTTCGCTGTCCTGCGCGAGTTTGGATGTGAAGAATATCACCGCTATAAAAGTGAATAGTGGTGAAAATTGGTTGGCGAAGTAGGGCAGGAAGTTGAGGAAATAGTCGAAAATGGTGGCTTTAAGCGGAGCCTTGATAAAGGAGTCGAATTTCTCGTTGATGTCGAACATCACCACAATCGCCAGCAGCAATATGATGGCGAAGATATAGGTTCCGAGGAACTTACGGATGATGTAGCGGTCGAGAATCTTGAACATACGCTTAGAGTCGGCGGCCGAGCTTAGCCACCATTTCGGTTTTCCAGTCGTGGAAGTCGCCCGCCAAGATATGCTTGCGGGCCTCGCCTACGAGCCAAAGGTAGAAGGCGAGATTGTGGATTGAGGCTATCTGCATGGCCAGTAGCTCGTTGGCTATGAAAAGATGGCGTACGTAAGCTTTGGTATATACGCGGTCGACATACGACGGGCCGTCGGGTTGGAGCGGCGAGAAGTCGTCGGCCCACTTGGCATTGCGCATGTTCATTGTGCCTTCGGGAGTGAAGAGCATGCCGTTGCGCCCGTTGCGCGTTGGCATTACGCAGTCCATCATATCCACGCCGCGGTCTATTGCCTCGAGTATATTTATCGGCGTGCCGACACCCATGAGATAGCGTGGCTTGTCGGTAGGTAACTCGCTGTTTACCACCTCTATCATGTCGTACATCACTTCTGCCGGCTCACCTACGGCAAGACCTCCGATGGCATAGCCGTCGGCGTCGAGCCCTTTCACATGCTTGGCAGCCTCAATGCGCATGTCGGCGTATGTGCAGCCCTGCACGATAGGGAAATATGATTGATAGTGGCCGTAGAGCGGCTCGGTGTCTTTGTAGTGACGCCATCCACGCTCGAGCCAGCGCTTGGTGAGGTCGAGTGAGCGGCGTGTATAGGCGCGGTCGGATGTGCCGGGGGCGCATTCGTCGAGCGCCATCATTATGTCGGAGCCGATAGTGCGCTGGATGTCAACGACATTCTCGGGCGTGAATAGGTGCTTGGAGCCGTCGATATGGCTGCGGAAGTGAGCGCCTTCTTCGGTGAGCTTGCGGTTGCCGCTGAGCGAGAACACTTGGAAGCCGCCACTGTCGGTGAGGATAGGGCGCTCCCAACCGTTGAATTTGTGAAGTCCTCCGGCCCGGCGGATGATTTCCATGCCGGGGCGGAGGTAGAGGTGATATGTATTGCCGAGAATAATCTGAGCTTTGACGTCGTCGCGCAATTCGTGGAGATGTACGCCCTTTACCGTACCCGCAGTGCCTACGGGCATGAAAATGGGTGTCTCGATAGTGCCGTGGTCGGTTTCAATCAGGCCGGCGCGCGCCGAGCAGTCGCTGCTCGTGGCTTCAAGGGTAAATTTCATCAAAAGAGCTTGTTAGGATATACTCCGGCCTCGTGGAGTGCCTTGAGGTTGGCTACCACGGTGGGGCGGTCTTCCGGATATGTCACGCCAAACCAGCGCGATGTTGTGGTGAGAACGTCTACGCTTGCTTCTCCGCCCTTGATGAGTTTGTCTACGACCGAGGGAATGAAAAATTCGCTCTTGGGTTGGTCGCCGTATTTTGCAAGGAATTTGTTGAATTCACGGGCGCTGTAGTCGAAGTAGTCGGGTGTGAAGCCCCAGAGGTTCATCGATACGGGTGTAGTTGCCTCGAGATGTGCGGGTTTGCCTTCAGCGTCGGTATAGGTTATGTTGTGGTCGGCGTCGAAGCTGATGGCTGTGCGCTCTACAACGTCGGCGAGCTTGCCGTTAGCGTCTACGGTGCATACGCCGCGGCTTACAGAGCCGTTCTCGGTCATAGTGTTGCCGAGCTGGAATGCTACCATGCAATAGCGGCCTTTTGAGTCATCTGCAAGCGATGTGAGCTGACGGGCCATCACTTCAAAGGCGTCGCGGCCGTAGAAGTCGTCGGCATTGATTACAGCGAAAGGCTCGCTGATAGCCTTGGCGCCCATCATGATGGCATGGTTGGTACCCCAAGGTTTTGTGCGGCCTTCGGGCACCGTAAAGCCCTCGGGAAGAGCGTCTACTGACTGGAATACAACTTCTGTAGGTACATGACCTTGATATTTGCTCAATATTTTCTCGCGGAAGTCTGCCTCGAAATCATGGCGGATAACGAACACTACCTTGCCGAATCCGGCCTGAAGAGCGTCGTAGATACTGTAGTCCATGATGGTCTGGCCCTGAGGACCTACGCCGTCGAGCTGTTTGAGACCGCCATAGCGGCTGCCCATGCCGGCTGCAAGAACGTATAATGTGGGTTTCATTGTCTTGTGTTATTGTGATTTTCGGCCACAAAATTACGCATTTTCCTCAACATATCAAAATTACCTCGCCAAGCCTTTGACTAATGGTACCAGTCGTTCGGATATGTACTTTACAATCCACGCAAATGTGATTGTAAATGCAAAGGTGAGAAAGATGAAACAGCCTGAGTCAAGGTTAGGAATGTAGTAAGCTATAAAACGCATTACCACAGTGTGAGACAGGTAAATTTCGTATGAAATGTCGCCGAAGAAGCGCCCTATGGCATTGTTTGGCTTAAGACGTGTAGAGATGGCGAAAAGCAATGATATAAGCGATATACCTAAGAAAATCTTGAGGAAATAGTCTACTGTGAGATTCTGGGCTTTGCCGGTCACGTAAGTTATACCGGCTGCCACAGAGATTGCTGTCAGGCATGCAATCTTCAATGTATTTCTATCCTTCAACATCCTGAGCAGAGGCTCTCTGAATCTATATGTCAAAAGACCCCATATCAGGCCTATACGTTCGATGGGCCAGTCATCGGTTTTGTCGGTGAAAAAGTAAATCCACACACTTGATATCACTACAAGTACAATAAGTGTGGATTCGACAAATGTCCGGGACAGTCTGAATTTTTCGGACGCTAAATGAAGTAAGTAGAATGCGATGCAATATTCCAATAATATTTTCACATATCCGTTGAGTCTTATCAATGCGTACCAAGCCGACCCGTAATCAGGATCTGCTATACAATATGCCGAGGCCGCCATATTTACCATTATCATAGGAATAAGCAGTGCTGCAAGGCGGTTGATCCAGAATTTTCTCAGATACCCCGGGCGGCGGTAATAGGAGTATTCCATGCCGTAGGCCGACACAAAAAAGAAAAAAGTCACAGCTACGTATGCAAAACTGCCTATAGCGTCTTGCAGGGGATTGCTGTAAAATAACGGAATGTGCACCATTACTACCACTATTGCACATAGACCTTTGATAATATGTGTAGTAGGAAGGTCAAATGCGTTGCCGTCGCCATCTGCTCTTGCCTTGATTTTCCACAATGCAGCTATGCCGGCAATGAACATTATTAAAAGGGTCAGTATCATACGTCGGATTTAATTGTTTAAAATGAGTTACATCTGCCCGGTGGCACGGAAGTATTTTTCGAGCACGAGCAGTGAGATGAGGCTTTCGCGGGTGGTGTCGCGGAATTGGTCGATGTAGGCGTGGGCGTTGGAGAGAATCTTTTCGCACTCATCCGGGTGCGAGAGATAATGGGAGAGTTTCTCCGGCAGGTCACTCAGGTCTGGGGCTATCTCTATATAATGCTTCCCGGGGATGAGTGATCCTTCCATAAACCATGATTCGGTGGTGGGGCGCGGCATTATGGCAATGGAATTCGACGACATCACCCATTTCAGGTTGCTGGCGATGTCGTTGCCCTCAAGTGTGAGGATGAATTTATGGCGCATTTGCTCGGCCAAAGTCAGCTTTGGCCGCAACCATTCGGGGTGGGCGTCATTACGGCGCCCTACATCGCCGGCGTCGACCATCGGATGTCCGTAGTACATCTCTAGGAACCGCAGGCGCGTGTCTTTGTTGGCGAGGCGTCCGCGGAAGAGCGCTGTGTCGGCCTTGGTGGCGAAGGGCTGCTTGTCGTCGACAAAAATAAAGTGCCGCACATGGTTGAGTTTCAGCAGCACAGAGTTGGCGTTGTCGCCATCGACCGGGCGCGTCTTCGTGATCGCGGGATACGGCGCCGCCTCCACTACATCGCCCGGAAGTAGCCGCAGCCGCAGGTCGGGGTCGAAATAGCGGGCATAGCGCATGGTGTCGAACCAGTACACCTTTTGCCGTCCGCGCTCGATTTCGGCTATCGAAGGACAGTCTGGGCCGAGTGGAGTATCTTCGGAGAGCCTGTTGTAATAGTCGCGCCGGGCGAGCATATAATCATAGTCCGGGCGCCGGGCCGCTTTTTCAAGAAGATGAGGCAGACGGCTGTGCAGAAAGCATGCCGGCACGGCGGTGCGGCAATATGAGGCAAGGTAATACTTCCATTTGGAGTTCTTGCCGCTATGGAGCATGAAATGCAGTTTCTGTGCAGGTGTCATCATGAATCCTGTCGCAGGTTCTCTACAAATCTGTCGATTTTGTGCAGCTCGGCCGGTATCTTGATTTCCTGCGGACAGTGGCTCACACAAGTTCCGCAGGCTACACAACGGTCGGCCTGACGCAGGCGTGGAACAGTGCGGTCATATCCGTAGAGGAATGCCCGGCGCTGGCGGGCATAGTCGGGATCGGTGGCGTCGTCGGGCTTGTTGCCGTCGATAATGCAGCGGTTGTAGTGCGTGAGAATCGCCGGTATGTCAATGCCGTAGGGGCAGGGCATGCAGTAGTTGCAGTAATTGCAGGGTATGGTGTTGTTGCTTCGTATCTCGTTGGCGGCACGGGTGAGGAAAGCGTTTTCTTCATCGCTGATTGGCTCGAGAGGCGAATATGTGGCGAGGTTGTCGGTGAGATGGTCCATGTAGGTCATGCCGCTGAGCACCGTGAGTATTCCCTCGGGAGTACCGGCGAAGCGGAAAGCCCATGAAGCGACGCTGTCGTCGGGGCGCCGCTCTTTCATCTGGTCTACAACAGCTACCGGCACATTGGCAAGGCGTCCGCCGAGCAGAGGCTCCATGATGATGGCAGGTATGCCGCGGCGGTGAAGTTCGCCGTAGAGATACTCGGCGTTGACATTTCGCTTGCTCTCGTCTTTAGATTCGTTCCAGTCGAGGTAGTTGAGCTGTATCTGCACGAAATCCCAGTGCACCTCGCCGCGGTCGTGCATGTCGAGAGCGTGCTCGAAAACTTCGATATCGCCGTGGAATGAGAATCCGAGGTTGCGTATGGTGCCCTTGGCACGCAGCTCTTTGAGGTAGTCGAGTATGCCGTTGTCAATATAGCGGCTGTTGAAGTTTGGTATGCCGCCTCCGCCTATGGCGTGCAGAAGCAGATAGTCGATATAGTCGGTCTGTAGATAGCGCAGCGAGTTTTCGAACATCTCTATCGATTTCTCACGCGGCCATGTCTGCGGAGCGAAGTTTGAGAGTTTTGTGGCAATGTAGTAACTCTCGCGCGGATGGCGTGCGAGGGCTATGCCTGTGGCTTCCTCGCTGTGGCCTTGGCAGTAGGCGGGCGATGTGTCGAAGTAATTGACTCCGCCTTCGATGGCGCGGTCAATCAACCGGTTGACGGCCTCTTGGTCTATGGTGCGGTCTTCGCTGCCGTTGGCCATGCCCAAAGTGGGGAAACGCATACAGCCGTAGCCGAGTATGCTCACCTTGTCGCCAGTGTTGGGATTGGTGCGGTAGGTCATGCTGCCTTTAATGGCTGCCGATTCTTCTTGCTCCTTGCCTGAACAGCCTGCCACGCTTAGCCCTATGGCGGCAAAACCGAGATTGCGCAGGAAACGTCGGCGCGACGGATCGATATTTCGGTTCATAATCAGATTGTGCGGTGTGTTTCTATTCCTTCTACATATATGGCGGCTTCGCACGATGATATCATGCCGGCAGTGCCTACGGGGCAATGATACTCGCATGCACCGCAGCCTATGCAGCGGCTTTCATCTACAGTCGGTCGCATGTGTCCCTGTTCGTTCTTTACAAGGCGTATGGCGTGTACCGGGCAGTGGCGCGCGCAGTTACCGCAGGTTTGCCCGTATGCCGCCGATATACATAGCGAGGCGTCGACTTTCGCCGTGCCTATCTTTGTGGAAGATTTTTCAGCCTTGTCGATGGGCAGTATTGCGCCGGCCGGGCAGATGTCGGCGCAGGCCGTACATTCGGGGCGACAGAAGCCATCGGTAAAGGTCATCTCGGGCTGCATGAATGTCGACAGGCTGAGGCTCGGCTTCAACACACCCGACGGGCAGGCACTTATACACAGCTGGCATGCCGTGCAGTGAGAGCGCAGATGGCGCAGGCTGATTGCTCCGGCGGGAACGGTGCCCTCTATCGACTTGTGACGTTTCTTTTCTTTCAGAGGAGCGAGGCCACCGTCGGTAGTCTTGTCGGCTGCCAGTGCCACGCCGGCTCCGGCGGCCATAGCTGCGCCTACCATGAAGTTGCGGCGTCCGGCGTCGGTGGCAGGAATAGTTTTGCTGCGCCTGCGCAGACTGTAGCTAATGGCGCCTTGACTGCAATTGTTGATACAATCCATGCACACAACGCAGCGGGAGTAGTCAATCTCGTGGGCTTTGGTATTTATACATGAGGCCTTGCAATGGCGTCCACATGAGCCGCAGGAGTTGCATTTCTCAAGGTTTATAACAGGCTTGAACAGAGAGAAGCGAGATATAAGACCGAGAAAGGTCCCTACCGGGCAAATAGTATTGCAATATCCGCGGCCGCTGCGCCATGCGAAAATGATTACTGCGATAAGCTCGAGAGCTGCTATCAGGGCTATAATCCATACAAAAGCAGCCTGCGCCGGCGTACGGTCAAGCAGGTATGTGCCATGGTCAGCCGCTACTGAGGCTACAGCGTCGGCGCCTGTGCGCCACAAGGGAACTGCAAATTGGCCTACAGCGCGTCCGTAGATACTGTATGGGTCGAGAAGGCCGGCTGCCGACTGGGGGAGTAGTGCGAAGAGGCCGGCACCGAAAAGCACGATGAAGCCAATGAGGAAACCATAGCGCAGACCTTTATGCTCAGGGCTATATCTGAACAAGCCGGGGCGGCGTTTGCGCTTGGGGCTAAATGCATGGCGCAGGCGGTTGACGATATCCTGAAAAATGCCGAGAGGGCAGAGCACAGAGCAGTAAACCCGGCCGAAAATCAATGTCAGAACGGCCAAAATGATGATGGCTACGGTATTGAGCGCAAGCAATGCCGGTATAAGCTGATATTTTGGCAGGAAGCCGAAGTAGCCGGCCGCAATACCTGTAAAATCAACAAAAACGGCTGTAACGGCAATGAAAACCACTACAGCAAGAAAAATTCGGATATAACGGAGCATAGTAAACTATACTAAAAGTATCAGAACCAAAAGGACAAGTCCCCACAGATATTTGAGGAAAGTTGACATGAGAAATGTGATTTTGCAGAGCATTTGTTCACTCCGCCACAAAAGTAATATATTTTTGGAAATCTTTATGTGCAAAGTGGACAAAATTAAGATTTTTTACAAAAACCTTGCGGCCGCCCGACGCGTTATTTCCAATAGAAAACAGAAAAACTACACTAAGATATGGAACGTAAAATCTCACTATCCGATGTCCACGACGCAGTCGTGGAAGCTTATGAAAAGTATAAATCAGTCAAAGACGGTGCTGTCGATCCTCGCGTGGCTTCCGATGCCAAAGCAGGAACTTTCGGCATAAGCGTCGTGCTTACCGACGGACGGAGTGTCGATAAAGGCGACGCTGACGCCCTCTTCCCCCTCGGCCCGATTGCAAAACTGCCTCTTTCGGTGGTACTCTTGACTCAGAATACACCCAATCAGCTTGCCAACAAGAAAGAAGGGTGTGCAGCCGACGACAAACCGTGCTGCTGCCATCATGGCAAAGAGAAAAAAGAACATCTGCCGCTTGGCCGTCATGGTGTGCGTGCTGTGAGCGCGGTTGTGCCGCAGGGCGATCCCGAAGGAAAATTCGGCGTTATTTCCGACGCTATTGTCGCCCTTGCCAACTCTGAGCCCGCTTTCAGCGACAACCTATATAAATATTATCAGTCGCAGGTAGCCGATAATAATATCGTCGACACATATAAAGACAGTGGCTTCCGACTCTACGATGACGTTGCCCAGACGATTGACATCTACACACGTCTGCTCTCTCTCGAACTGTCATCGCGACAGCTCGCCACAATCGGTGCTACCGTAGCTGCCGACGGCCGCAACCCTTATTCGGGAGAATATGCTTTTGATGGCAAGATTGCCGCTTTTGTGGTAGCTCTTATGGCTACTCACGGCAAGCACTTTACAAAGCGTTGGCTTATGGAGACCGGTCTGCCCGCCAAGAAGAGCTATACCGGCGGTATAGTTGCTATCCTTCCGGGTTTCGGTGCAATAGCAGCATACGCTCCGGAGGTTGATGAGCGTGGCGTGAGCGTCAAAGCGGCCTCCGCAGTGGCTTATATCGCCAATAAGCTCGGACTCAACGTGTTTGCTTCGGCTCGTGTTGAGGTCGAATAAAGATTCATACCCCCATACAATTTCCGCAAGGAAATTGATTTGCAAGGCCTTTTATGGTTGAATGTTATATACTTCTGAAGTGTCGGCCCGGCAGAGCAAGTCTCTGTCGGGCCGACCGTTTTTGTGAATTGTCTTTATTTAGGAATTTGGCATAGCCCTCTGCTTTTCGTATCGTTGGCCTGCGGCCTTAGATACTCCCGCTCGGCAATGCAAATAAATTTGGCATTGCACTCGCTTATTCGTATCTTTGCAGGTAAATAGTTGTTTATGGCTCAGATATTATATCCCATCGGTATTCAGTCTTTCCCGGAAATAAGGGAAAAAGATTGGTTGTATGTTGATAAGACAGAATATATCTATCAACTTGTAACCCAAGCTAAATATGTATTCCTGAGCCGGCCGAGAAGGTTTGGCAAGTCGCTGCTGATCTCTACCATCGAGGAATATTTCAAAGGACGGCGCGAGCTCTTCGAGGGGCTCGCAATCAGCAAGCACGAGTGCGACTGGACCGAGCACCCCGTGCTTCATCTCGACCTGTCGGGGTGCCCGTCAGAGAGTCCTACGGGTTTGTATGAGATTTTGGATGATTTCCTGACCCGCTGGGAAACTCAATATGCGATAGCGACAGATAAATCCATCTCAGCAGGACTACGGTTTAAAGGAATCATACTTAAGGCACACCGGCAGACCGGCAAACGCGTGGCGATTCTTGTAGATGAGTACGACAAACCGCTCTTACAGACAGTTGACAAACCTGATCTTCAGGAGAAATACCGCGACACACTGAAGTCTTTCTACAGCAATCTCAAGAGTCAGGACGAGCATATACGCTTTGCCATGCTCACGGGTGTGACCAAGTTCGGGCACCTGAGTATTTTCAGCGACCTCAACAATCTCAAAGACATTTCTATGGATAGTGCCTACAGCGCTATCTGCGGAATATCAGAGGACGAGCTGCACCAATATTTTCATGAAAGTGTCACCGAGTTTGCCGAGGCAACAGGCGATACTGTCGAAAACATATACGCCAAGCTGAAAGTCAACTACGACGGCTACCATTTCGCCCCGTTGAAGAGCGAGGAGGTCTACAATCCGTTCAGTGTGCTCAATTGCCTGAGCTCTAAATGGTTCCGCGACTATTGGTTCAGCACCGGCACCCCCGACTTCCTCATCAAAATGCTGCGCGCGGGCGACCTGTCGCTGCAGGACCTCAATGAATACAATATCAGCCTCTCCCGGCTCACCAATGTGTCGTACGACCTGAGCAATCCTATACCGGTGCTGTATCAGACCGGCTATCTCACCATAAAGAGCTACGACCGCGAGTTTGACGACGTGGTGCTCGGCTATCCCAACGCGGAGGTCAAGAAAGGCTTCTACGACCAGCTCCTGCCCATCTACGCCAATATCGACAGCAAGAGCAGCCGCTTCGACATCCGCTATTTCGTGACCGACATCCGCCAAGGCCGTGCCGAGGAATTCATGCTGCGTCTGCAGAGCCTCTTCTCGGGCTTCCCCTACGACAGTTTTGACCTCAAGGCCCTCGAACGCCACTATCAGGACATCATCTTCATAATCATGACGCTTATGGGCTTCTACACCCGTGTCGAATACAAGACCGCCGCCGGGCGTATCGACATGGTGATAGAGACAGCGGACTACATCTACGTGTTCGAGTTCAAGATGGACCGCACCGCCCGCGAGGCCCTCGACCAGATCAACACCAAAGACTACCTGCTGCCCTTCAAGTCCGACGGCCGCCAAGTCATAAAAATCGGCGCAAACTTCTCCTCCAAGCTCCGCTCAATCGAAGACTGGCTGATCGAATAGCCCAAAAAGAACTCAGCAACAAAAAAAATTGAAAAAAGTTCACGAAAAATTTTGCAGATTCGAAAAAAGGTCGTAACTTTGCACTCGCAAACAACAAAGGTTTGGCGCATTAGCTCAACTGAATAGAGCATCTGACTACGGATCAGAAGGTTACAGGTTTGAATCCTGTATGCGTCACGAAATTTTTGGTTTCATTTCATAATTAGTAGTAGTTTATTGAAGGCGCATTAGCTCAACTGAATAGAGCATCTGACTACGGATCAGAAGGTTACAGGTTTGAATCCTGTATGCGTCACAAAAGAGCATCTCGGTTTAACGGCCTCGATGCTCTTTTTGTTGCAATATATGGCAATTATTTACGTTTATTGTATATGCGCATAATAATCTCCCTCATATTATTGATATTTGCCTCAGCCATAGCCGAAGCCGCCGACCCTGCAGCCATGCGCGCATTGGCGGAATCGACCCCAAGCGTGCAGAGAAATCCCTATCGGGGATATTCTTGGCGTGTAGACGAGGAAGGTGATACCGTGCTGGTGGTATTTCTTCGCGAACTCACGGTGTATCCGCCGATGAAGTTCAAGAACAAAAAGCAGGAGGAATATTTCTGGCGTACGGTGAGAGATGTCAAATTGACCTTGCCCTACGCTAAGCTCATAGCAGAAACTTTAGTGGAAACCTACGAATATCTTGAGACATTCGATACTCAGAAAGAACGCGAAGCATACCTCAAGAGTATGGAGAAAGCTCTTTTCGAGCAATATAAACCGGTGCTCAAGCGCTTTTCAAAACGGCAGGCCAAAGTGCTCATAAAACTTATCCAACGAGAGACCCACCAATCAAGCTATGATATTGTAAAAGCCTTTTTAGGCTCGTTCCGAGCCACTTTCTGGCAAGGTTTCGGCAAACTCTTCGGAGTGAGCCTCAAGAGCAGCTTCAATCCGCGGGACAATAAAGAAGATGCGACTCTCGACCGCATTGCCCGCTGTGTAGAACAAGGGACGCTATGAATCCTGCTTTTGAATCTACGCTAAAGCATTATTTGGCCTATCTGCTGCTCGAACGCGGTCTGAGCGAGAATACCCGAACAGCCTACTGTATGGATGTAGAACGTTTTGCGGCATGGCTTTCGCCCGAGGTAGCTCCTGTAGATGTCACACGCGAACATCTCGAGAATTTCATCTACCAACTCCATGAAGCCGGCATTGCACCGCGCTCACAGGCCCGTATAATTTCGGGCTTGAAATCATTTTTCCGTTATCTTACTGTAGACAACATTCGCCCGGACGATCCTATGGCACTCATAGAGGCTCCGTCGATAGGCCGACATTTGCCCGAGGTGCTGACTGTAGAGGAAATTGATGCGATGGTCGAAGCTATCGATCTACTCGAACCTTTGGGGCGGCGCAACCGCGCCATAATAGAGACTCTCTACGGCTCCGGCTTACGCGTGAGTGAACTATGCACTCTCGAGCGTCGCCGCGTATTTCTTGACGATGGATTCCTCACTGTTACCGGCAAGGGCAGCAAAGAGCGCATGGTACCTATGAGCGATACTGCCATAGAGCAGATACGCCTGTATCTGAAACATCAGGACGAGATAGGAGCACCGATAAAACCGGGAGAGGAAGACTACCTGTTCCATAACCGACGCGGCGCACATCTCACACGCGTGATGATATTCTATATCGTGCGCGACCTTGCCGAGAAAGCCGGCATACGCAAGACTATCTCGCCTCACACTCTCAGGCATTCATTTGCAACACACCTGCTCGAGGGAGGCGCGAATCTGCGTGCCATACAGCAAATGCTCGGACATGAAAGCATTGCCACAACCGAAATTTACCTCCACCTCGACACAACTTTGCTGCGCGAGGAGATTTTATGTCATCACCCGCGCAACCGCCGCTGAGTGGCACGCAGGAAAAAGATGAGATACAGCACGGCCGCCAACATAAGGCACACCGAGAAACTCAGCACAATGCCGTAAAGCCCCATCCCACAGGGGAATGCCATCAACCACGTAACCGGCAAACCCACCACCACATAGCTCACGAAGGCAATATAGAGCATTGGCATGACATGCGAGGTGCCGCGCAGAGCATTGGCAAAGGTTATCTGCGTGGCGTCGCCGGCCTGATACAAGGCCATAGGGACAAGTAGGGTCACTGCAAGCGATATCACAGCCTCATCGTTGGTAAACACTCCCATTATCACATCGCCCCCGAAGAGGAAAAGACAGCACACCAGCGCCATGGTGACGAGCATGATATGATATCCGCACCATGCACAGCGTCTCATCGCCGCGTTATCGCCTTTGCCGGCGGCATGGCTTATATCAATAGCCATCGCTGCCCCGAGACTATAGTAAATGCAGAACCCGAACATGCCGCTTATCACAACAATCTGGAAGGCTGCAAGGGAGATAGCTCCAAGCCATCCTGCAAAAATCGCTGCGCCGGAAAATGCCGCGGTCTCAAAGGTCATCTGCATAGACACTGGAAAACCGGTTGTTATGATAGTGCCGGTCTCGCCCTCCCGCGCGCGGCCTTTGAAGAATCCCGGAAGATAGTCCTTGGCAAACGGAGCCTTGAAAAAGAATAGGGCAAGCACTATTGCACAGATTATTCGCGAACCGAGCGTACTGAAACCGGCTCCAAGAAGACCGAGTTCGGGAGCACCCCAATGTCCGTAGATAAAAGCATAGTTGCCGATTATGTTCAAGCCGTTGGCCGAGAGTACTATCCATGTTGGCAGACCTGTGCGGCCTATTGCGAAGCTCCATTGCGACAGCACATTGAACGCAGACACGAAAAGCATCCCCGACAGTACTGTGAGATAATAGGGACGGATGAGAGGCAGCAGGTGCTCGGGCTGCCCCAGTCGGTCGATATTGAAATAAAGAGCCACCATAAGCGCCATCACAAGAATGGTGAAGACAGTGTTTACTATAAGACCCAAGCGTACCGTGCGCCCGATTCGCTCATTGTCGGAGCGCACATACATCGCGCCGATCAGAGGCGTGAGGCCGTAGGTGAAGCCCAACACAGCCATGATGGCCACATTGAATGTATTGTTGACAAAAGAGGCCGAAGCGAGGGCGTCGGTAGAATAATGCCCCACCATTATATTGTCGGCAAAACTGACAGCGATATTTCCCAATTGGCCGAGCAACAGGGGAAAAGCGAGCTTGAGGATTGACTTGTAGTACATGTAGAGATGGCGCGGTGGCAAAACAAGGAATGGGAAATCATTCAATTTCCCATTCCGTAAAGTATTTCGTTACTGTAATTATCAGTCTCTGTTTCCGAAGATACGGAGCAGGTAGAGGAAGAGATTGATGAAGTCAAGATAGAGCGAGAGGGCTCCAAGTGTGGCAAGGCGGCCTACTGAATCCTGCGGAGCTGCCTGTGCCATGGTTTTGATCTGCTGAGTGTCCCATGCGGTGAGGCCGATGAAAATCAGCACACCTACGATAGAGATTGCCCAGTCAAGGCCGGAGCTGTGCAAGAACATGTTTACAAGCGAAGCTATGATAAGTCCGATCAGGGCCATGATAAGATATGACCCTATCTTAGAGAGGTCTTGACTTGTGAAATAGCCATATACGCTCATGGCGCCGAAAGTGCCGGCCGTGATGAAGAAGGTCTTCACAATGGCTGTCGGGCTGTATACTACAAATATAGAGCTGAGCATTAAGCCATTGATGATGGCAAAGAGATAGAAGAGACCTGAAGCGACTGCGGTGCTCATCTTGTTGATACCGGATGAGATACCGATTACAAGACCGAACTCTGCTATGATGAGCACCCACATGAGCCATGAGTGATACATCATATACTCAAGAAAACCGTTGCCGCTGCAGAAGAGAGCTGTAAAGGCAGTGACGACAAGTGCAAGCGTCATCTTGAGATAGACGCGCTTCATGGTAGAGCTCACAGTGCTTACCAGACTGCGACCGTTGTCGAGGGGTGTGAAACCGTAGCGGTCGTTACCCTGATACTGATTGTTAAACATAATTCTTATTTTTTTGAAGAGTGAGTATTACATGCGCTCCACCACATTGATACCGAGCAGGCCGAGGGCAGTCTTGATAGTGCGTGCGGTGGCAGCCGAGAGGCTGGTTCGCAGCGAGCATATCTCTGCCGAGTCTTTGAGTATCGAGCAGTCGTGGTAGAACTGATTGAATTCTTTTGTCAGGTCGTAGGCATAATTGGCGATAAGGGCAGGCGAGTAGCTGCGGCCGGCCTCGGCAACCACAGAGGGGAAGTCTCCCAGTCGCTGGATGAGGGCAATCTCTCGCTCGTTAGGCTCTACATTGCTGTAGTCTACAGGTTCGAATCCTGCCTCGGCAGCCTTGCGGAGCACTGAGCGGATACGGGCGTAGGTATATTGGATGAAAGGTCCGGTGTTGCCATTGAAATCAATCGACTCCTTGGGGTTGAAAGTCATGTTCTTGCGGGGGTCGACTTTTAGCAGGAAGTATTTGAGCGCTCCCATGCCTACAGTCTCGGCTATATTGTCAATCTCGGCTTCTGTCATACCGTCGGTCTTGCCAAGCTGGGTGGCTACATCTTTGGCGGTGGCTACCATTTCGGCCATGAGGTCGTCGGCGTCTACCACTGTTCCCTCGCGGCTCTTCATCTTGCCTTCCGGAAGCTCAACCATGCCATAGCTGAAGTGCACGAGGTCTTTGCCCCACTTGAAGCCGAGGCGGTCAAGAATGATGGCGAGCACTTGGAAGTGATAGTTCTGCTCGTTGCCTACGACATATATCATCTTGTCGATGGGGTAATCGTCGAAGCGCTGTTTGGCTGTACCGATATCCTGAGTCATGTATACCGAAGTGCCGTCGCTACGGAGAAGCAGTTTCTCATCAAGGCCGTTCTCACGCAAGTCTGCCCATACCGAGCCATCCTCGCGGCGATAGAGAACGCCTTTATCGAGCCCTTCGAGTACTTTGGCTTTGCCGTCGAGATAAGTCTGTGATTCGTAGTAAATCTTGTCGAAACCTACACCCATACGTTTGTAAGTCTCGTCAAAGCCGGCATATACCCATTCATTCATCTTCGACCAAAGGGCGCGCACGTCTTTGTCGCCGTCTTCCCATTTGCGGAGCATAGCGCGGGCGTCGGCCATTACTGTAGAGGCAGCTTCGGCCTCTTCGTCGGTCATGCCTTGCTCTTTGAGGGCTTTGAGTTCGGCTTTATAGTGCTTGTCGAAAGCGACATAGCAGTCGCCTACGAGATGATCGCCCTTTATCGAGGCACTCTCGGGAGTGGCACCGTCGAACCAACGCTGCCAAGCAAGCATTGATTTGCAGATATGTATACCACGGTCGTTGACGATATTGGTTTTCACCACTTTATTGCCGCAGGCCTCGAGTATTTTCGAAAGCGAGCTGCCAAGGAGGATATTACGCAGGTGGCCGAGATGGAGGGGCTTGTTGGTGTTGGGTGATGAATATTCAACCATCACAAGCGGACTTGCGTCGGTAACAGCCACTGTGCCCCACGCGTCGTCAGCGGCGATGTGTTTGAGAACACCGTTCCAGTAGGTCGGCGTTATGACGATGTTGAGGAATCCCTTGACAACATTGAAAGCTGCCACGGCAGCTTCGTTTGCCACAAGCCATTCGCCAATCTCAGTACCAACCGCCTCGGGAGCCTTGCGGGCTGCTTTGACCCATGGAAAAACCATCACGGTAAGGTTGCCCTCAAACTCTTTGCGTGTAGCCTGAGGTACAATGCTCTCTGCCGGTGTGTCGATACCGTAGAGTTCTTTCACAGCCTTGCTTACGGCTGATGATATTACATTGTCAATCGACATATTATGATTTTTTACTATAATACGTTAATCTTTTATTTTTTTTCTATTCGTAGCGGTCGCCGAATTTGACTTTTGCGTCGGTGACCATGCGTTTTATCTCCTGCTCGCGGGCTTTCGGGCATATAAGAAGTACGCCTTCCGCATCGCTGACGATATAATCTTCAAGGCCGTCTACCACAACAAGCTTCTCTCCCCTTACTGCAAAGATGTTGCCTCGGCTGTTGTAGGCAAGCACATTGCAGTTTTGAGTCACGTTGGCAGCGCTGTTTTTTGGCGACAGGTCAAAGAGGGCGCTCCATGTGCCGAGGTCGTTCCATCCGAAAGTCACAGTCTCCACATATACATTGTCGGCTTTCTCCATCACAGAGTAGTCTATCGATATGCTCATGCACGAGGGGAATGCAGTGGCTATAAAATCAGTCTCTGCGTCGTGATCGAGATAGACACTGCTGTCGGCACCGTCAAAAACAGTGGCTATATCGGGCACATAGCGGTGCATGGCCTCGCGTATCGCCTTGGCGCGCCACAGGAAGATTCCTGAATTCCAGAAAAATTCACCCGATGCTACAAATACCTTGGCCAGCTCGAGGTCGGGTTTTTCAGTGAATGTCTTCACCTTGCTGATATCGCCCTCGATATGATCGCCGATCTGGATATAGCCATAGCCGGTCTCGGGGCGTGTAGGGGTTATGCCGAAGGTCAGGAGAGCATTGTTGCGCTCTACAAAGTCGAATCCGGCGCGGACACTGGCTTCGAAAAGAGCCTCGCGGGTGATGACATGGTCGGCCGGAGTCACTATCATCGACGCTTCGGGATCGATGGCTGCTATATGCCATGCCGCCCAAGCGATACATGGGGCTGTATTACGGCGGGCCGGCTCGAAAAGAATCTGCTCGCGCGAGATTTCCGGGAGCTGTTCGGCAACGAGGTCGGCATAGCGCTCGTTGGTCATTATCAATATATTGGTTGCGGGTACAAGGCTCAGTATCCTGTCATAGCTCATCTGCAGCAAGGTACGTCCGGTGCCTAAGAAATCTATGAACTGCTTTGGCAGACGCGCCCTGCTGTAGGGCCAGAAACGACTGCCGATACCGCCGCACATGATCACGCAATAACGGTGTTTCATCTCTTCCATTCTGGGGTGTGTTTTATCAATCTGCTAAATTACAAAAAAAATATGACAATGCAAAATCGCGCATTGCGGAGCTAAGGGGAAAATGACGAAAAAGCCGGCCATTGGCTTGTATGTCAATGGCCGGCTTGCAGATATCTTCTTTCTTAGTCGATTTTTATAACGAGATAGTTCGAGAGGCTCCAGAAGAGTGCCGGATTGGTGATCTGAAGTACCTTATGTCCGTTTACATCTACGATACGGTAGCTCGATTCGGGCTGTTTGGTGAGCACTTCAGCCTTGTTGCTGTTAAGGTCAATGGCTGTGAGTGTGCGTTTATCGGCCTTGGTGAAGAACGCGCGGTCGAAGTCGCCTTCCATGATTTTGGTCTTGCGGAGGAAGCCGGTCTCGATGATGTTGTTCTGCTTGAGCTCGTTCTTATTGCCGATAGCATAGTAGCAGGTGTTGAGCTCGTTTGTGAGTTCGGTGTTTTGCTTGTCGGTTGAGTCGCGCTCGGCGGTAACGGTGGTCACGGTAGTGCTGAGCGAATCGACCTGAGCGTCGAGGGTGCCGATTTTAGTGCGGGCTTCGTCGAGGCTTGCGCGGAGAGCTGTTATTTCACCGGCTTGGCTGTCAATCTGCGAGCGAAGTGAGGTGATTGTCTGCTGTAGCTTGCTGTTGTTGAGGTTTGATTTCGAAAGTTTTTTCTCAAGGTCTTCAAGCTGATGGCGGCGCTGTACCAATGTCTCCTGTATTGCTGCTATATCAGCACGGATCTGATCGCGCTGTCCGGGAGTTTCATTGCCTCCGCTTACAGAAAGTATATTTTCGAGTTGTTTGATTTGCTCCATGCTCGATGATATTTCATTGACGAGCCCGAGGAGTTGGTCGCGGTCGGAGACGGCGTCGGCGAGTTCTTCGCGTGAGGCTTCGGCAACAGCCTGAGCCTGACGCAGCTGCTCTTCTTTCTCTTTATTGTTGCAACCGGTGAAAAGGAGCGCGGCCGCAAGGCATAATGTTAAAATCTTTTTCATAATAAGTAGTTGAATGTTAGTGTTTTCTAATCAGAAACACCGTCAGGGTCGGGACGGTATTTGTTTTTGTGACGCCGCTCCCCGGCTTCTTTGGCCTCGGGAGCTACGATAATAACAATTTCTCCGCGTGCTTGGTTCAATTTATAATAATCTCTTAGCTCAGCGAGAGTTCCACGCTCTGTGGTATCATAAATTTTAGATATCTCGCGGCTCACCGAAGCCTCCCGCCCTTCTCCGCAAACCGAAGCCAGTTCGTCGAGAGTGCGCGCAAGCCTTAGGGGTGATTCATAGATGATAAACGTACATGGCAGGGCTGCCAGAAAAGCAAGCCTTGTAGAACGACCCTTCTTGGGAGGAAGGAAGCCTTCGAAGAAAAATCTGTCGCAAGGTAAACCTGAATTGACAAGCGCAGGCACAAAAGCTGTCGCGCCGGGGAGAGTCTCTACAGGTAGCCCGCGGCGGCGACATTCACGCGAAAGCATGAACCCGGGATCGCTGATACCCGGCGTACCGGCGTCGGAGACCAAAGCAATAGATTCTCCGGCAGCTATGCGGTCAAGGATGGGGCTGAGGTCTTTGTGCTCATTGAACTTATGATGGCTTGACATCGGAGTGGTGATATCGAAATGCCTCATCAATGTCGCCGAAGTACGGGTGTCTTCGGCAAGGATAAGATCGGCAGCCTTGAGCACCTCTACCGCGCGCGGAGTCATGTCGCCGAGATTACCGACCGGGGTCGGGACTATATAGAGCTTACCGGCCATCACTGAGGCATGTTTGCAGCCACAATAGCCATGAAATCAGCTACGTTAGGGTCGCTGCTGTCCCACATCATATCGTTATAGAGATAGTCGCAGGCGTCGGCATAACTGTCCATGTCGGCGAGAAGTTTGAGGGTCTCGGTAAAGTCGGCGTCATCGCCACCGAACAGTTCGCGGCGGAAACGGAAGCGATCGTTTAGTGTGAAAGCCTTGAGGAGTTTGGCGTTCGGTTCTCCCGCTGCTATGGGCTCTACGTGTGCTGTATTGTCCTTTTCAAGCTCTTTTCTCACTGCTTCTTCGGCCGCGTCGGCTTCGGGCTCTACTTCAGTTTCCTGAGCCTCTTGGTCTTTTACTTCTATGGCATTTGCCTCACGCAACAGATCTTCACCCTTAGCCTCAACCGCCAATGCAACTTCATGGGCTTCGGCTGGTGACGCGTTGAGGTAATCGGTTATAGCTGAGGTGTATCGGTTGACTTTTTCACGGAGCATGTCGCGGGCCTCAATACTGTCGCGGTCGCGGAGTACTTTGAGCAGCCCTTCGATTTCCAAGCTCATACGTAAAATCTGTTCTATGTCGGTCATGTTCGAATCTTTTATATTATGCGACAAAGATACAAACTATATTTGAAAATATAATAAAAATAATATTATTACACGCTACCGGTTGCGGCTATTCGATCAGCCAGTCTTCGATTGAGCGGAGCTTGGAGGAGAAGTTTGCGCCGATTTTTATGACTTGGCGGCCGTCGGACTTGAAGGGCAGCAGGTAGTCTTTGGTGTTGATCTGGTCGAGGGCCTCGCGGGCGGTGCGGTCCATCTTGAACTCGAACACGTAGATGTAGTCCGCTGTCTCTATCACCATGTCGATACGCCCGGCGGCGGTCTTGTATTCGACACGGGTGTAGAAGCCCATAAGCGTCATGATTATGAAGATGATGTCCTGATAGTGGCGTTCGAGGGCCTTGAGGTCAAAACTGTCGTAGGGGAAGCCCGAGAAGAGGCTCTGCAGACGCAGCATGAATTCCTCGGCACGGCCTTGGCGGATGTCGGTCACGAAATAGCGGATGTCGAAGCGGCTGCTCTTGCTGTCGATATTGGCGTAGATGGGCAGGAGCTGGTCGTAGAAGCCTTTCTTGACCTCCGCGTTGGGATAGCCGAGCACCACGTCGTCAAACTCGCGGTCGTAGCTCTTTATGGTGAGATAGCCGGTCTGATACAGCACCGGTATAGGATTGCTCAGGTCGTACGACACATTGGTGAGCCGGGAGAGGCTGATATTGTATTCATTGAGGTCCTGCAGCGACAGGTCGCCCGCGCGCAGCATTTTGATGAGGAAGTCGGGGGTGCCGGTGCTGAACCAATAGTCGCGGAACCATTTAGAGCTCAGGCAATTGAGCACACTGAACGGATTGTAGACCTCCTCGCTCTTCAACGGGGCGAAATGGTAGCCGTCGTAGTTGACTTTCAGCTTGGCGTATATGTTTTCGACAGTATCGCCTGTTGCCTCGGCAAACTCGGTGACACTTTCATGAAAATATTGGTGCAGCTCGTCCTCTGATATTCCGCAGATAGCGCTGTAGGCACTATCCATAGAAATGTCTTTGAGATTGTTGAGGTCGCTGAAAATACTCAGGTGCCCGAACTTGGTCACACCCGTGAGCATGGCAAAGCGTATATGCTCGTCCTGACTCTTGAGATTGCTGTAGAAAGCCCGCAGGTCATTCCTGAATTTTTTCTGCCGTTCCTCATCTGATACTGTCTCCAACAATGGTTTATCGTATTCATCCACAAGAATCACCACGCGTTTGCCGGTCTTCTCATGTGCGATACGTATCAGATTTTTAAACCTGATATCAGTCTGCACTGATAAATTGGTAGGTATACTGAACCATTCTTCCCATATCGAAAGATAATTAAGCAGCACAGCATTTAGACTCTCATCTGTTTCGCCCTTACACCCCGACAGGTCGAGATGAAGCACGGGGTGCTCGGTCCAGTCGCACTCGTGCTTGCTGATTGCGAGCCCCTCGAAGAGCTCGCGCCGTCCTTTGAAATATTCCTCGATGGTAGAGATCAGCAGCGACTTGCCAAACCTTCTCGGCCGGCTCAGGAATACATATTTAGCTTGGGTTACAAGTTGATAGATATATTCTGTCTTATCAACATACAACCAATCTTTTTCCCTTATTTCCGGGAAAGACTGAATACCGATGGGATATAATATCTGAGCCATAAACAACTATTTACCTGCAAAGATACGAATAAGCGAGTGCAATGCAAAATAAATTTTGACATTGCCGAGCAAGAGTATCTAAGGCCGCAGGCCAACGATACGAATAAGCGAGTGCAATGCCAAATTTATTTGCATTGCCGAGCGGGAGTATCTAAGACCGCAGGCCAACGATACGAAAAGCGAGTGCAATGCCAAATTTATTTGAGCATTGCACTCGCTATATTGTTCTGCTAATCAGTCCTGTTATTTCAGAAATGTTTTTGTGAGGAGATTCTCGCAGGCTTCGCGCACTTCTTTGCGGGGACAGAAGAAGCCGTTGATCATCATCACCACTACATGTGTAGGTTCGCCTTTGGCATTAAGCTTATAGCCGGCATAGCATTGCACAGAGCTGACAGAGCCGGTCTTTAGAGCAATCTGGCCTTTCAAAGGCGACTTGGCAAGGAATCCTCGCATTGTGCCGTCTTTGCCTGCTCGCGGAAAAAATGAGGTGTACGTTTTCGACATTTCCGATTTAGCCATCCATTCAAGCACATCGCCAAGGAAGTGTGCCGACAGACGGTTGGCTCTGGTAAGACCACTGCCGTCGTTGATGATGGTATAGCGGGTATTGACTCCGCGCGTAGCCCACAGCTCGCGCTCGCGGTTGATTGCAGCCTTTCGGCCCGATGATGGAGCGAGGGTACGGAGCATGCCTTCCGCAAACAGATTGTCACTGCGCACCATCAGGCTACGCATGATATCGCCGTAATCAGCCGATTTATGAGTATAAAGAGGGGTATTTTCAGAAGTTGCAGCAAGAGCTTCATCTCCAAGGGCTATCTCGGCTCGAGAGAGTGCTCGGCGCAGTTGGGCGCGAAATACTGCGGCGGGGTCGGGTACGGTGGTATTAACCGTCCATTTGCGGTCGGAGGGATCTCGGGTGTATACGGTAAGACGGTTGGAATTTATGCCGCGCACGAGGTCGTTGCCTTTTGCTTTTTCAACACAGATTTCAAGACCGGGAGCTTCCGGCACGACTTCACCTGTAGCCGGAGTGATGGCTACTGTATTATCGCGCCAATTGAAACCGAACAGTCCGGCACCGTAAGGCCAAGCCACGTCTTCAATCTCCCATTGAAGTATCGGGCCCGCGTCAAGAAGCGTCTGCTCCACCACGATGTCACCGTCAATACGGTCTATACCCATTGAGCGGAGATGAGCCACTATTGAATCGCAGAATCCGCGGCGCGACTTGAAATTCTCACTTTCGAGAGTAGGGTCGGCCGAAGATTTCACAACGATATTGCCATGCCATGTCTTACCGTCGCGGCTGCCGTTAAGCATCACCGGAGTAGAGAAGCGAGCCTTCGTGCCTGATACGGAAAGCACCGTTGCTGTTGTCAACGCTTTCATCACCGAGGCCGGCGTGAGGGCCATCTGCCCGTTATGGTCTATGATTACCTTGCCGGTAGAAAGATCCTTGATATATATACCCACCGAGGTAGATTCTTCGCCATCTATGCCAAGAATTCCTTGAGCCGACGCCGAGCCGGCGGCGAGTATCAAAAAGAGGAGAAAAATATTGATATATTTCATAGTGATTTTTATTTGTCGGATAGAATAAGCCATAACATACTTCAATATAACCGCCAATCGACCCGACAAGTTCAAAGACAAAACTAAAAAAGGAAACCCTTGGAGTAGGATTTCCCTTTTTCGGAACTACCGCAAAACTTATTTCTTAACCACGCGGCGCTCTTTGATACGAGCTTTCTTACCGGTGAGGTTGCGGAGATAATAAAGTTTGGCACGGCGCACTTTGCCATACTTGTTGACAGTGATCGAATCAATGAAGGGTGACTCGATGGGGAAGATACGCTCAACACCGATGTTGTCGCTCATCTTGCGAACGGTGAAACGTTTCTTGTTGCCCTCGCCAGAGATACGGATAACAACGCCGCGATACTGCTGGATACGCTCTTTGTTACCTTCTTTAATGCGGTAAGCCACGGTGATAGTGTCGCCGGGACCGAATTCGGGGTGCTGCTTGCCGGTGGCAAATGCCTCTTCGGCAATCTTAATCAAATCCATTGTAGTGTGAATTAGAATGTTAACATTAGTCGCAATATACGCAGGCTGCATGTCCTGCCAGAGATTACGAAATCCGGCTGCAAAGTTAGCAATTTATTCTCACACAACAAAATATTTCTCGATTTAAGTTATCGTCAGCAGCGGGTCTACGCAAGAGTTTTATATAAAAAACACCAAGTTGTCGGGGCAACTTGGTGTTTTTATTTAAGTCTATATCGGGTTGTGATTATTTGCTTGCTTCTTCAGCAACGCCTTCGGGGTCGAGGACAATCACACGGTAGTTGTCTTGAGCGATAACGGCGCGCATGAAGTCTTCAACGTCTTTGGTGGTAATGCTCTTGAGCACTTCCTCTTTGCCAAGGAAAATGTTCACACCGTTGAGACCGGTAGCCGACATCGAACCGGCCCAAGCGCTGTTGCTCTTGAGGTCTTCAGCGTCGTTCTTGAGCATGTATTCGATTACGGGTTTGAGTTCGTCTTCCTCAACTTTCTCACCTACTGCAGTGAAGATGTCTTTGATGGCCTTGAGGGTCTCGTCTTTCATCTCTACTTTGTTGGTGGGGAAAGCGCTCTGGAAGATTACGTTGAGCTCGTCGGTGCGGCTCATGTCGCCGTTAGCGCTGATAGAGTATACGGCGCCCATTTCCTCGCGCACCTTGTTGAGAAGGCGTTTAGAGGCAACCTGTGCGGCGATGCTTGCGAGAAGTTTATTCTTCTGGGTGTAAGGCATTTTGGCAAACATACCGATGAATACGAATGTCTGCGGAGTCTGCATTGCTGCGTTGTAGGTGTCGGTCTTGCTGCCGGCTGCCACTTCAAATGCAGGGTTGTGGGTGAAGCCTTTCGAAGCCTTCTTGGCGTTGGCGGGCAGCGTGGCGAGGTATTGGAGCATGAGGGGCTCGAAAGTAGCCTCGTCGATGTTGCCAACGAAGTAGAAGGTGTAGTCGGCTGCATTTACGGTCATGTTGCGAACCATATCCACGATAGCCTGACGGTCGGCGGCCTTGAGGTCGTCAACGCTGATCATCTGTTTCGACGGTGCGCTGTAGAGGCTTGCCATGAGGTCTTTTGAGAAGATGAAGTTGGGCACATTCTCTTGGTTGGCGAGCTGGGCGATGAGACCGTCGCGGCCGGCGTTGAATTCATCCTCGCGCAGACCGAAGCCGGTGAAGTAGCTGTAGATCATCTCCATGAGGGTAGAAAGATCTTTGGGAGTAGCGTTGCCCTCGAACTGACGTGTGTAGTCGTCGAAGCTGAAAGCCACGCTTGCCTGCTTGCCCTGCAGATATTTGCGCAGGTCGCTGTTGCTGTAGTCGTTGAGAGCGACATTCATGGCAGCATAGGGCGCATATTTGATAGAGGCTGCTTTGCTCTGGTCAAGAGTGCTGCCGGCGTTGCCGGTTGCCATGGCCTCGAAGATGATTTCGTTGGCTTTGAAGTCGGTGGGTTTCACCACTACTTTCACACCGTTGGAGAGGGTATATTCCTTTGCGCCCCACTCCTTGAGTTCTTTCACCGATTTGATTTTGCCGGCTTTGGGGAGTTTGGCGATGAGGGGATCCTCACGCATTTCATCTTTGTAAGGCTCGAGCTCTTCGGCGTCGACGCTCTCAACTGCTGCTGCGAACTGCTCTTCAGTAGGCAGTGTATAGCCCTCTTTTTCGGGTACAATGGCGAGGAGCACGCGGTTGTCGTCGGTGATTACCTGAGGCAATACCATGTTGATCTGCTCAACAGGGAATGCTGCAGCGAGCTGGTCGTAGAATTGTTTCTCGATCTCAATGCCGGGGGCGGGATTGTTGTTGAGGAAGAGCTCTACGTATTCTTTGACGTAAGATTCGTTCTGCACGTCGTTGCGGCCCTCGTAGGCGCGCTCTATGCGGGAGAGGAACTCTGATTTGGCACGCTCATACTCACCGATGGTGAAGCCCCCCTTGGAAGCGCGGAGAAGTTCGCGGTAAGCTTGGGTGAAGGCGGGAAGCATGTCGTTGCCCTTGGGGTCAACGTCGAGGGTCATGGCCGGCATGGTCTTCGAGAGGAAGAAGTTGCCGAAGTAAACGCGGGCGTTGGCAAATTCGGCCTCAGGGGTGGCGGCAATGTCAGACAGACGGTTGTTCATCATCATGGTGATCATAACCTTGGGGTAGTTGAGGAAGAAGTAGAAGTTGGTGTTGCGCTGCTCGCGGGGCAGGTCGAGGCCGGGCGATTTGAACATCAGAGCTACATTGGGAGCCTTAACTTCGGGGTCTGAGCCCATGGCATAGATAGTGCCGGGGGTGTCTTCGACGCTCACATACTCGCGGGGTGCGGGATTCTCGGGCATTTTGATACCGCCGAACATCTCTTTGATCTTGCTCTCGATATACTGCGGGTCGATGTCGCCTACTACGATGATACCCTGCTGGTCAGGACGATACCATTTGTGATAGTAGTCGATAAGAGCCTGATGAGGGAAGTTGAGCACAACGTCCATAGTGCCGATAGGCAGGCGCTCGCCATATTTGTTGTCGGGGTAGATGGTGGGCAGCAGTTTCTCATAGAGGCGCATTTCGCCTACCATCGACTGCGACCATTCATTGTGGATAACGGCGCGCTCTGCGTCGATTTCCTCGGGGGCGAGGGTGAGGTCGCATGCCCAGTCATGGAGTATGAGAAGGCATGAGTCCTGCACAGCTTTAGAGCTTACAGGAACGTTTGAGATATTGTAGACTGTCTCGTCGATAGAGGTGTAGGCATTGAGGTTGACGCCGAATTTAACGCCTTTGCTCTCAAGCCAGTTGATGATACCTTTGTCGGGGAAGTTGGTGGTGCCGTTGAAGCACATGTGCTCAAGGAAGTGAGCCAGACCGCGCTGGGAGTCATCTTCGAGAATCGAGCCAACTTTCTGTGCTATATAGAAGTCGGCCTGTCCTTTGGGTTTTTCGTTGTGACGGATGTAGTAAGTAAGCCCATTGTCGAGTACACCGTAAACCACGGCGCTGTCGAGCGGGAGGGGCTGGGGAGTCATTTGCGCGCTCAGTGTCATGCTTATGCCGGCGTAGGCTGCCAGCACTGCCATGCAGCGCATCAGAATCTTCTTCATAGGGATGAATATGTTGTAATGTTTGTTTCTGATATTTAGACGTGGAAACATCTTATTTCCTTACATTCTAATTGTTAAAAATTACAAAATCGAGGTCCAGAAGTCGACAAATCTCTTAGCCACGATTCCTGCCTCGTTGTGACGGCTCACGAATTCGGCGCCTTGACCGGCCATTGCGGAAAGCCGCCGGCGGTCAGCCACGAGACTTTTAAGCCGTTCAAAAGTTCTGTCGAGGTCGAGCGGGTCGGCGTTGAAGATGGGGCGGAGCTGCCTCTCGCCTATAAACTCATAGAACTCTTCCTCTCCGCCGCTTATGGGCACCACCCCCATCGCCATGGCGAGCAGTGCGGTTGTCGCCGGGGTGTATGAATAAAGTTGGTCGGATACCATGTCGTAGCCGGCAAGGCGCGGAAGGAACTCGGAGTAGGGCACATTGTCGGGGGTGTCAACTATCACCTGCCCGGGCATGTCGTGCTCGAGGCAGCGGAGCATCTCAAGGAGCTTGTCGGCACCCTTTTCGGCCTCGCGGCCGCGGTGTACGGCATGAAGTATCTTTACCGGCCCGTCATTGCGGCGGTGTTGGGGAAGTCCTTGTGTGACAATCGGTATGCCTCCGTATGCGAGCGGAAGGGCGGGATGTGTGGCTTCGATTACCTTGTGATATTCGTAGAGCGCGGATACCGCGCCGTCGATCTTGCTGTAAAATTCCTCAGTGTAGGCTCTAAGCTCGTCGCTGAGCCACAGGCGAGACTCCGACGCCTCGGTGAAGCTCCACGGAGTGCGCTCTCCGGCAACTTGCCATTCCGAATAGCCAAGCGCGGGAGGTGACGCGAGGTTGGCGAGCACATAGTTGGTATCTGTGCCCAAGGCCGAGAGGCATACGGCGCCATTTTCGGCTTTGAGTCGGTGGAGGAGCTTACGCAAGCGGCTCGGACGCAGCGGTGCGAAGCCCGGCGATGACAGTTGCACCACGTCGTAACCGCGCAGCCGTTTGGCGTCGAGCTGCGAGAGCCTAAGCCAAAGCAAGGCGCCGCTAAGTTTGCCGGGGCGGCGTGCGAGGTCGATGTCGCGAGCGGTGTTCATCCAGCGCGTGCCATCGGAAGCCACGGTGACGCTGTGCCCCATGGCCCGCAGTGCAGTGGCAAGATTGGCATGATAGGCGCTGCCGTCGCCCATAAGCAACACTTTCATAGCTCCTTATGATGACGGATATAGTAGCAATATCCCTCGGTGAGATATGCCAAGGCTTTGAAAAAGTTGACCGGCGAGCGCCAAGCCTCTACCGGCAGACGCACCAATGCGGCCATATAGCCTCGCTCGCAAGGCATGAAAGCGCCTTTGGCGCGTATCACGCCCGGCTCAGAGGCACTGTGTGTGCATGTGGTCGGGCCATGGTGCTCGCTCACCGTAATGTTGCGGAATACGCCGGCAAGCCCGGCATTGAGGCAGCGGCGGAAGAAAAAATTCTCCTCGCCGCATGTGATGTAGTCAGTCCCCAGACTTATGCTCTCGGCAAAACGCACATTGCTTTTTATAAGCGCATTTCGCCGTAGTGCTATCTCGAAAGCTATGGGTGAATAAAACCTCCACGGCTTTTCAAGGTTATGGAAATCAAGAGGATAAACATGGTGTTCTGGCGTTATGGCCCGGGTGGTCACTATATCTGTCTCATCGTCAGCGTCGAAAGTCTCGATTAGTTTGAGAAGTCCTTCGGCATTATATGATATATCGTCGTCGGAAATAAGCACATAGTCAGCAGTGGCGAGGTCGAGTCCGTGGTTGCGGTTGCGTGATATGCCGCGGTCGTTGAAAATGCTGATCCTGATATCTTCGCGCCCGTCGAGGTGCGAGGTATTGAGCTGCATGCCGTCGGGGTTCTGGCATGATATGACATATTCTACCCCCTCGACCTGAGGCATGCCGTCGGTATTGATTCTTTCAATGCGGCTGCCGAAAGTTGAGATGAGTATCTGAAGCTTTATTTTTCCGTGCTTAGATGAGTCGGTTTGCATGAAGTATGCTGTCTACTTGCTCGTAAGTCTTTTCGCGGGGCCAGTCGGGGCGGTTGGCGAATATGAGATAGAAAATGTCGGCCTCGGGGAAATATGCCTCAACGGTGAGGTAGCCGCCGTTGTCGCCGGTATGGAATATCTTGCGTGCTTTTCCGGGCACCTCTTCAATGAAGAATCCCAGACCATACGAGGTGAGGTTTATATCTGTGCCTATCACCGGAGTAATCGCCTTGTGGAGAGCCGAATCGCCTATCACCTTGCCGGAGAATAGAGCCTTGTTCCATTTCATGAAGTCGAGAGCCGAAGTGTAGATACCGCCGTCGGCCTTGGTGGGAAAGAAATAGGCCTCACCATAGTCACATTCTTCCCATTTGCCGTCGTCGCTGCGCCAGAGTTGGTATTTGTTGTCGGCAGGAGCCGGGATGTAGGCATGCGAGAAGTCGCTGTAGTCTTCCGCCGGGTCGAAGTAGCGCGTATGCTCAAGACCGGCAGCCTTGAATATATGAGCGTCCATCCATGGAGAGAAACGCTCACGGGTGGCGTCTTCAACAATCTTCAGCACAAGCTGATATGTCGGGTTCTGATATTCGTAGGCAGTGCCCGGCTCGAATGCAAAAGTATCAAGGTCGTTGAGATATTTTGTCGATTCGTTTGTTAGCGAGTAGAGTTTGTAGTCACGGTTGGAGCCGAATTTTGTTTTATGACGGGTGAGGTATTCCTTCCACTCAGCTTCGGTGCGGGGGCGCGTGTCGGGTATGCCGGATGTATGCGAGAGCAGGTGGTGGAGTGTGATCTTGCGGTATTGCGGCGAGCTGAGAGTGGGCACATATTTGGTCACGACATCGTCGAGCTCGAGCACACCCTCTTCCTCAAGTTTAAGTAGGGCAACTGCCGCGAATTGCTTTGATATCGAGCAGATATTGAAAAGTGTGGTATCAGAGATGGCTATGTTATTTTTCAGGTCGGCCATACCGAAGCCTTTGTCGTAGATTATGCTGTCGCCTTTTGCTACGAGAACTATTGCTCCGGGATCTTCCGGGTCAGGGAATAGCACGGTGAATAAGGAGTCGAGAGGTTGTGCGATACCTTCTTGGCCGCTTTGCTGACGGCCGCACGATATACATGAGATCAGGCTCAGGCCGGCGAGCATGAGCAGTGGCAGGCGGGTGAGGATATTCATTTGGTGATGTGATGATTGTTGGTCAACCACTTGTGCGACATAAGGATACTGTCCATGGCTTTGGCAGTATGGTAGCGGTCCCAGTCGGAGCGGTTGGAAAATATTAGGTAATAGAGGTGCTGGCTCGGAAAGACAGCTTCAAATATCGAGAAACCTCCGTTGTTGCGGTTGTGAAATACTTTATAGGGCTTCGACGTGATGTCTTGCACAAAAAGTCCGAGTCCATACTGAATGCTGTCTACATCGGTGTCGACTACCGGTCGGTTGACTTCATCGAGCGACTTGCGGCTGATTATCTGACCTTTGTAGAGCGCTTGAATCCACTTGCTGAATTCCTTGGGCGATGTGCATACACCTTGGTCGGCACGGGTGAGGAAAAACTCGGTTTCCCCATAGTCTTGCTCTACCCAACGGCCGTCTTTGCTTCGGAATCGGCCGTCGGTGTTGTCTCTGTTTGCCGGGGCGTAGGCATGAGCCATAAGCCGGTGAGGCTTGGCGGGGTCGTAATAGTCGGTCTCCTGCAGTCCGGCAGGCTTGAAGATGTTTTGCTTCATCCATGCTTCATAGCTCTTGCCGGTGACACGCTCCACTATCGTTGGGATAAGAAGGTAAGGCGCATTCTGGTATTCGTATCTGGAGCCGGGCTCGGAGATGAGGCTGTCGACGGTTTTGAAAAAGCTTGTCAGCTCTTCTTCTCGTCCATAGAGAAGATAGTCAGGGCCATAGCCGAAAGGTGATTGGTTGGTCTTGATATACTCGTTCCATTGGTCGGCCGTGCGCGGGCGCTTGTCGGGAAGCCCGGATGTGTGCGAAAGTACATGTCGCAGGGTGACACGGCTGAAAACATGCTCCGGAAACTCAGGGAAAAATTTACTCAGATTATCATCGAGGCTAAGCCTGCCGCTGTCGCGGAGTTTTATTATAGCTGCAGTGGCAAAGGTTTTAGAGGCGGAGGCTATGTTGAAAACCGTAGAGTCGGTAAGCTCTGTGTCGCGCCCCAGATCTGCCATTCCGAAGCTGCGGTTGTATAATATAGTATCGCCGTGGCATATCATCACCACAGCCCCGGGTTCTGACGGGTCGGTGAAGATTGTTGAGAAAAGAGAGTCGAGAGGGGTACACATTTCATTGTCGTATACCTCTGCCGGCTTGTCTTTACAAGAAAGGACTGCACCCGTCAAGGTGCAGACCCACAAGTAAAATACTATTCGTAATAAGATTTTCATTTATTGGCGCTCTCCGGTAGCCTCAGCCATTCGTGTTGGGTCAAAATCCTGTCAAGTTGCCTTGCGGCATTCCTCCTTACCCAGTCCGAGCGGTTCGACATGATCACATATCTGATGTTGTCATGTGGAAAAACCGCGTCGAATATAGAGAAACCGCCGTTGTTGCGGGAGTGGAACACCTTGTATGGCTTTTCGGGTATATCGCGCACATACGAGCCGAGTGCATATTGATAGTTGGGATCTGCAGTCTGAGTCTGTGGTGATGTGATTTCTTTGAGAGATTCCATCGAGATTACCTCGCCATTATAGAGGCTGTGGATCCATTTTCCGAACTCGCGCGGGGTAGAGCATACGCCATGGTCACCACGGGTAAGGAAAAATTCGGTTTCACCATAGTCGAGCTCGTCCCATTTGTTGTCGCCGCTGCGGTAGTGGCCGGGCTCGACCGCTCCCTCGGCAGGACAGTAGGCATGGGCCATTCTCGGATGTTCGTGACCGGGGTCGTAGAAGTGTGTCTCTTTGAGCCCGAGCGGTTTGAAAATGTTGGCTTTCATCCATTTTTCATATTCAGTGCCTGTGGTAGCCTCTACGATTGAGGGTATGAGCATGAACGGCGCGCTCTGGAATTCAAATTTGGTGCCCGGTTCGCTGTTTACGTTGTCGAGTGTGCGGAAAAAAGATATCAGCTCTTCCTCTCGTCCGTAGAGCATGAAATCGGGGCCGTAGCCGAACGACGACGGGTGCTCTTTGACATACTCATTCCATTGGTCGGCCGTGCGCGGGCGCTTGTCGGGCAGACCGGTGTTATGTGTGAGGATATGGCGTATGGTTATCTTGTCGAAAATTTTGGAGGGAAAATCGGGAAAAAATTTGCTCAGACTGTCATCGAGGCTCAGAAGACCTTTCTCCTGAAGTTTCATGATGGCTACGGCAGAGAAAGTCTTCGTAGCCGCGCTGATATTGAAAACAGTGCTGTCGCTGATAGGGATGTTACGTTGAAGGTCGGCAGAGCCGAAAGAGCGGTTATAGACAAGGGTATCGTTGCGGTAGATCATCACCACGCCTCCGGGCTCGGCCGGGGAGGTGAAGATTGTTGAGAAGAGAGAATCTACCTGAGCGGTAATCTCGCAGTCGGGTAGGCTCGTCTCTGCAGGGGTGCTGCAAGAGTCAACCGCGCATATCAAGGCGGCTATGGCTGCTAAATATATTATTCCTTTTCTTAACATCATGGTGCAAAATTATTCATTAACTGAATAATATGCAACCATTTTATTATAGGTAATAGTAATTTAATTAAATTGTAGCAAGTTTGTATAAATAGTAGCAGGTTTGTAAAAATTGTGTCAATTTTGTAAAATTTAAGGGGCGCCTCACAGATGTGGGACGCCCCTGATTTATGCAGGTCACGGTAGTGGTCAGAAGCTGACTCGGAATCCTATGGCCGGACACCATGAATGAACATTGTAGTCGGCTGTGAAAGTGGCTTTCTGCTGCAGGAGCAGGTCGTCGTAGGTGCAAGAGGCGTTGTCTTTGCCCAGACCGGCAACGTAGAGCAACGAGGCGTCTATGCTGAAATTCTTGATAGGCGAGAACGAGAAGCCTACCGAGGGCTCTATTTTTGTCATACCCGGGGTTTCGGGGTTGTAATGGGCGTCGTTGACGGGTGTAGTGTCAATCATCACACCGGCGCGGATGTCGAAGCGGTGTGTAAGCGAGTACTGAGTGCCCACGCGGAAGGTCCATGAGTTGTGGTAGTCCTTGGTGAGGTGCTGATTGTAGGCTGCAAGTGTCTCGCTGAGGAATTCGATGTCGAGAGTCTTGTATACGTTCCAGAATGTGAGCTGGGCGTCGGCAGCGAGCTGCAACTTCTCGATAGGTTTGTAAGCCACGCCGATGTTGAGTATTGCCGGAGCGGGCATTTCGGCGGCGAAGTTGGCTTGGTCGAGCACATTGAGCTTGCCTTGGAGCAACTGTTGGGCTAATTCGTTGGCATAGCGAAGCGAGGCGTCGCCCGATTTTACCTTCAGCGTCATTTTTGAGCGGAAAGAGGCACCTACGGTCACCTTGCTGCTGATATCCCACATGGCACCTACGTTGAAGCCCACGGTGGTGGCGGCACGGCCGGTGAGGTTTACAGAGGCGGGAGTGTCGGTAAAGCGGTAGTCCTGACTCATGCTTGCCAGCAGGAGATTGAGCGAGCCGGGAGTTACGAGGCCTTTGTTGAGGTCAACGTTGCCCCATGTGATCATGGCGCCTGCACCGATTGATAGTCCCGGGATAATCTCCCATGCGATTGTGGGCTGCAGGGTGAAAGCCTTGAGGCTGACGCTCTGGTTGAGCACGGCGCCGGGCCAGTTGTCACCCCATGTGATACCGCTGCCGTAGGGTGTATAGAAGCTCACACCTGCGGCAAGATTGTCGTAGACTTTCATGCCGAGGTTGAATGCCATGGGGGTAGAGGCCGGGTTGGTGGTCTTGTAGTCAGTGCCGTTGACTTTGGCAGTGGCGTGGGCGAATATCCCTGTCACGCTGCCTTGGAAGTCGATGGTCTTCTCTTCAAAAGCAAGGCCGGCAGGGTTGAAAATCATGCTCTCGGCTCCGAGCTTGAGAGCTGTGCCGGTGTGGCCCATACCGTTCTGGCGTGCGCTGAGGGTGTTGATCTGATAGCCTTCGGCAGAGGCGCCAAAGACTGTGGCTGCAATCAGACAGCCTGTTGCAAAACTTTTTACTTTCATTTGTTTACCTTATTGATTGTATGTCCGTTGAGAAATGCTCGCGCATTTTCAAGGGCAATATTATAGAGTCGTTCGCGGGCTTCTGTCGAGGCCCATGCGATGTGGGGTGTGATAAAGCAGTTCCGCGCGCCGATGAGAGGGCAGTCGGACTTCGGCGGCTCGTTGCAGAGCACGTCAAGCCCGGCGGCAGCAATGCGCCCTTCGTTGAGAGCCTCGGCGAGAGCGGCCTCGTCGACAACAGGTCCGCGGGATGTGTTGATGAGTATCGCCGACGGTTTCATCATGCCCAAGGTGCGGGCGTCGACAAGATTGCGGGTCTGAGGGGTAAGAGGGCAGTGGAGGCTCACGACATCGCTCGTGCGGAAAATCTCATCTATGTCAGCTGCTTTTACATATCCTTGGGGCAGAGCTGATTGCTCTTTCGATGTGAAGACAAGAATCTTCATGCCGAGAGCTGCGGCTATTGCCGCGGTGGCGCTGCCCGTGTGCCCGAAACCTATCACGCCAAAAGTCTTGCCTGCAAGCTCGTGCCAGTCGGTCAGTCGGTATGAGAAGTCGGGGCAACGGCTCCAAGCTCCGTCGGCATTGTCGCGGGCGTAGTCGGCCACGCGGTTTGTGATGGCAAGAAGCAATGATATGGCCTGCTGAGCTACCGACATGGTGCTGTAGGCAGGGATATTCGTTACTGTGATACCGGCATTGGTGGCTGCTTCGGTGTCGATGATATTATATCCTGTTGCCAATACTCCGATATATTCAAGTCCGGGCAATGCGGCGATGGTGGCGGCGTCGAAAGGCACTTTGTTGGTGAGCACCATGCGTGCCCCTTGGCAGCGCTCAACTATCTTACCGGCCGGAGTGCGGTCATATACGGCTACGTTGCCGAAGGCTTGCCATCGCTGGTCGTCGGCTCCATATACGGTGGCGGCGTCGAGTATTACAATATCATGTTTCATATAGTTGTGTAAAAATTAAAGGAGCACGAACCGCAGCCGATCCGCGCTCCTTTGTTAATATTAAGTTTCTTATGCGAAACTAAATGTCGGTGGTTTGTTGTTGGTGGTCAGCAAAAATGATACTTGCTGCCCCCAAACATCAAGATTTTAATCTTGTTTATTTGATAAGATACTGCGATGAAATAGATTCATTGCAGTGTACTCGACGGATTGTGTCGGCGAAGAGATGTGCCACAGAGATGATGGTGCACTTGGGGCAATCTTTGGTAAAGGGAATCGAGTTGGTGAAGATCATCTCGGTAAGAGCCGAGTCCATCACGCGCTGCGAAGCCGGGTCGCTCATGATGGCGTGCGAGGCCAGTGCGCGTACGCTCTTGGCGCCGTTTTCCATCATCAGGTCGGCAGCCTTGGTAATGGTGCCGGCGGTATCCACCATATCGTCGATGAGAATCACGTTCTTGTCTTTCACGTCGCCGATCACTGTCATCTTGGCTACAACGTTGGCTTTGGCGCGCTGTTTGTGGCAAAGTACCAGAGGCACATCAAGATATTTGGCGTAGCTGTTGGCACGCTTGGCACCGCCTACGTCGGGTGTGGCTATCACGAGGTCCTCGAGGTTGAGGCTCTGGATATAGGGGATAAACACCGACGAAGCATAGAGGTGGTCGAGAGGAATGTTGAAGAAGCCTTGGATCTGGTCGGCGTGGAGGTCCATGGTGATAACGCGGTCTGCTCCGGCGGTCACCAGAAGGTCCGACACAAGTTTGGCGGCAATCGACACGCGGGGTTTATCCTTGCGGTCCTGACGGGCCCAACCGAAGTAGGGCAGAACGGCGATGACCGCATGTGCCGAGGCACGCTTGGCAGCGTCGATCATCAGGAGCAGTTCCATCAGGTTGTCGCAGTTGGGGAAGGTGCTCTGAACGATGTAGACGTCGCAGCCGCGGACGGTTTCTTCGTAAGACACTTCGAACTCGCCGTCGGCGAAATGTTCGATTTTCATCTTGCCCAGCTCTACGCCGAGTTCTTTGCAGATTTCTTCGGCCATGTATTGCGATTTTGTGCCGGAGAAAATCTTAAAGGGGTGAAGGCTTGAATACATTAGAAAAGTATATAAGTTGATTTCAGGACTGTTTTTTATTCTTCTTGTAGCTCTTTTCGGGAGCCGGAGCCTTTGTCTCTTTCTTGGCTTTGGGAGCCTTGTCGTGCTTGGCAGCCTTGGGAGTCGGCTTGGGAGTGGCGGCGCGCAGAGGCTCGATGTGTCGGCGCGAGAGTTTCCATACCACGGCGTCGTGGGCTCCTACATGCACACGCAGCGGTTCGGTGGCGCTGAGGGTCTTGGCCTCGGTGGCTCCTCCGAGAAGCTCGCGGGCCTCTTCATCCACTCCCTGAGGGAAGTCGAGGGTGAGGAAGGCATGTGTGGGTATGTTGACGCTGATGTCGCTGTCGGTGTCGCCGAAGTTAGCGACTATCACAAGCAGGTCGTCGCCTTTGTGGCGCAGGAAAGCGTAGTGGCGGTGAGGGTTGAGCCCGGGATTGTCGAGGTTGACATACATCAGGTCGAAGAAATCGCCGTCGGCGATAGCAGGCTCACTGTTGGCAAGCGACAGAATCTCGCTGTAGCGTCGGCGAAGGGCTGATTCCTCCGGTGTGAGCACTCCCTTGCAAGTGCCATTGTCGAGCCAGCGGCGTACTGAGGCCACGCTCCAGTAGTCGAAGATGGTAGTGCGTCCGTCGTGGCCGCTGTAGCCTTCGGCGTCGGTGCCCGGTTCGCCGAGCTCCTGTCCGAAGTATATCATCATCGGGCCGCGGTTGATGTATGTCGACACCACCAGCGAGGGAATGGCCTTGCGGGCGTCACCGGCATAGAAAGGAGAGGCGAAGCGCTGCTCGTCGTGGTTTTCGAGGAAGTTGAGCATGTGCTCGCCAATGCCTTCCACAGCCTGCCAGCAACCGGTGATTTTGGCCGCCGAGCAGTTCTGGGTCTCTATGGCGCGGAGGGTGTCGTAGAGATTCACCTTGTCGTAAAGGTAATCGAAACCGCCGTAGTCGATAAAGGGGCGGTAGAGCCCGATGTCGTAGATTTCGGCTATGAAGATGATGTCGGGGTAATGCTGTTTTACCTGCGGTATCGCCCAGTGCCAGAATTCGAGAGGCACCATGTGTACCATATCGCAGCGGAAGCCGTCTATCCCTTTGGCAGCCCAATAGCGCAGGATATGCAGCATTTTGAGCCAAGTGTCAGGCACGGGGTCGAAGTGACGGCTGCCGTTGCCGTAGTCTACACCATAGTTGAGTTTTACGGTGTCGTACCAGTCGTTTACGCCCGGAAAGGCGGTGAAGCAGTCGTTGCCCGAGGCCTTGGCGGGAAATTCCACATAGTTGTCGCTGCCGCTGCCGAGGTCGATATGGGGAGCGAACTGTTGCCATGTGATATAGTAGAAGTTGTTGTCGGGGGCGAAAAACATCTCATGGTTGTCGCCGTTGCCGAAGTCTTCTATTCCGGCAGGCTTGACATCAGAGTGATATTGGCGGCCGACGTGGTTGGGCACGAAGTCGATGATCACGCGCATGCCGGCGTCGTGTGTACGCTTTACAAGAGCCTCGAACTCGTCAATGCGGCGCGGTACGTCTACGGCGAGGTCGGGGTCGATGTCGTAGTAGTCGGTGATGGCGTAGGGGCTGCCGGCATGGCCTTTGATTACGTGCGGGTTGTGGCGCGCTATGCCGTAGGCGGTGTAGTCGGCGTCGTGGGCGTGCTCAAGCACACCGGTATACCACACGTGTGTGGCTCCGAGACCTCGGATAGAGTCAAGTACGGTGGCTGTGATGTCGTTGAGTTTGCCCGAACCGTTGATATCGATGGTACCGTTTACAACGGGGGCCTCGCAATAATTTGCAAACAAGCGCGGCAACAGTTGGTAGATGATTGGCTTTACGTGGGTCATGTCGGTTTATTCTTTCCTTGGGGTTGTTTTCCACATCCCGGCTGTCTTGAGAGCCTTGCGGGTGTGCATGTATCCGCTCACTACGAGTTCTTTGATCTTGCTGAGGTCAAAGACTGCGTAGTCGGCTATCTCGGGAGTCTGTATGGAGAGGTCGCACAGCGCCATATCTTCTGCTTGGTTGGCTTTTGCCATCAGGTTGTATGTGCGGTATGCAACGTCGATTATCGAGCTGTATTTCTGTTTCTTGCGCAGCGGGCTTACGTTTATGCCTATCAGAGTGCGGCATTTGTCGCGCAAGGCCCAAGCGGGCATGTTGCGCAGGACGCCGCCATCGACATAATGTGTGCCGTCTATTTCCACAGGCGGGAAGATGATAGGTATCGAGCACGAGGCTATCATCCTCGGGCCGATCTCGCCGCTGCTGAAGATGTGCGGACAGGCGTTGTCAAGGTCCGACGCTCCTATGAAAGTGGGAATGTTGAGGTCCTCGATATTGCGTTTGTCGCCTATATTGGAGAGGATGAAGTTCATGAATTTCTCTATCTTGAATATTCCGCCTTTTCCCCATGTGAGTTCTACAAAGTCGCGGAAAGTCTGCCCGGCGAATATGTCGGCCATATCGAGCGGACGTATTCCGGCGGCATATAGCACGGCTATCACCGAGCCGGCGCTGACACCGGCAATGGCGTCGGGCTTAAGCCCCGCTTCCTCGATGGCCATCAGCGCACCGGCATGGGCAAAACCGCGGGCACCGCCGCCGCCAAGGGCTATGCCCAATTGATAGGGCCGCTCCTTAACTGTTTCGGAATCACTCCGTAATGTGGGGTTTATTAAAGACATTATTTAGTCTGAACTTCTTTACGACTGCAAAATTAGCGAGAAATTTCCGTTTCATCAATTTTTAAGACAATTTATTTTTATCGGGTCGGCGAATCCTCATATCATTTTTGTAACTTTGTGCCGTGAAACTCAAAGACGCTGTAAGGCGACATGAGCCGGAATATAAGAACCCGCCACGTTATCGCCTCGATTTTATAAAGGAAAACACCTTCAACCGCATTTGGACCTTGCGCATGACCCGCGCAAGGGTGTTTGCCGTTACCGCCGCCATAATAGCCGGTGGAGCGGCTTTGCTGTGGGTAATAATAGCATATACCCCTGTCAGACAGCTCTTGCCGGGAGCGCTCAAGGGCGACCTCAGGGCTGATTATATAGCGGCCGCGGTGAAGCTCGACTCGCTTGAGCAGGCGGCCTCGCTCAATGCCGCATATATAGCCAATATAGCCGCCATCATCAATGGCGATATCGCCGCCGCTGACTCTACAGTCGCCCAAATGGTGGCTATCGAGGATTCGCTTCTTGCCGCCGGAGAGGCCGAGCGGCAGTTTGTGCGCAGCTATGAGGCGCAGGAGCGTTTCAATCTCAGTGTGCTTTCGCCTATCGCCGCCGAGGGTATGATTTTCTCTTCGCCTGTGGGCTCTACGGCAACTACGGCTCCGCTGCCGGCTAAAGGCATAGAGGTGAGCGGCCCCAAGGGGGCGGCTATGTCGGCAATCTACCGAGGTACGGTAGTGGCTGTGGTGGCGTCGCCCGACGGCACTTCTGCCGTGATGGTGCAGCACCCTAATGATTTTGTAAGTGTGTATTCGGGTTTAGGTGAGGTCTTTGCCGAGCGTGGAGCACGGGTGGAGGCCGGCCAGCGCTTGGGGCATGTAGGCCAGCGCCCTGCCACATTCGAACTCTGGCACAGCGGCTCGCCGCTCAATCCCGAAGATTATATCAATCTCTGAGATGAAAACCCTCTTCTGCTATTGGCCTACGGCTATAGTTGTGGCAGTGATTATATATGCCACTCTTTTTCCACATCCCGTCGGGGCCGATGAGTTGCCGGTTATTCCGGGAATAGACAAACTAATCCACGCCATAATGTTCGGTGGCCTGACCGGTGCGCTGATATTCGACTATGCGCGCTCGCATGACCGCACCTTGCCGTCGCGCGGCATAGCGGCCTTGTTTGCCCTTGCTTCAACTTTAGCCGGTGGTGGCATAGAGTTGCTTCAGGACGCCATGCAACTTGGGCGCGGCGCCGATATCTACGATTTCATAGCCGACGCTGCCGGTGCGTTCGCCGCTTTTTTTATAGCGCCTGCGGCTGTCAGAGCAGTACTTCGGAGGGGTCGATGATATTGTTGAGGATGGCGTAGACCGTCAGGCCGGCGGGGGAGTGTATCTCCAGTTTCTGACAGATATTGCGGCGGTGTGTGGTCACGGTATGGACTGAAATACACAATTGCTCGGCAATTTCCTTGTTGCTCATGCCGCGGGCTATGCAGGCCACAATTTCTTTCTCGCGCTTGCCGAGAATGGTGCTTGTCTCGCGGGAGTTCTGATGGTCATCCTTGGCTGTGGCAGTGCGTATGGCAGAAATCTCGGCACGGGCTACAGCGGGCACGAGCAGGCGGTCTTCAACCTGACAATGGCTCACGAGGTCGGCCTCGCAGTTGATGATGTCGAAAAGCACTGAGTTGATGATATCGCCGTTGCCATCGGGGCAATAGTTGATAAGCACATCCTTGAGTCGGTTGAGTCGCTCGGAGATGGCGTCATGGTGCGAGGCGAACACCTCTATGCTGTAGTCGGCCGATACGGGACGTCCGTTCTGTATGCAGTCGATATATTCGAAGAGTGTGTCGTTCTCATAGTCCATGTGGCGGCGTACCTCGCCTACATATTCGTCGAAGAACCTGAGAATCGTCTGGGCCACTTCATTTGATATCGAGAAGTCTACGGCGAGGATAAACTTGCGGCGTATCGAGGGCAGGAAGAAGTCGAGAAAATAGCTGTGGGCGCGCCGCAGGTAGATCACGAGGCTGTCGAGCTTGACGCTGTCGGCGTCGAACGGTCGGCCGCTCACCATATTGGCCACGGCAAGAAAGGTGGCGGTGTCAACTCCGGAAGAACTGCATACTTCATCTACTGATTGGTTGGCGAGTCGAAGCGGGAGACCGAAACGGCTTATGGCCATCAGCAGCAGACTGTTGTCGGCTATGAGGTCGCGAAGTTTCAGACTCGGTGTGTAAGGCAGATTTACCGGTATCATTGCAGTGTTGTTTTAATTGTGAGAGTTTCGTCGTCGAGAGCGCGCTGGTAGAGGTCGTTGAGAAGGCGTGTGTCGTAGGCGCGGCGGCGAATGTTGAGCAGACGGTCGCGCACCAGTGGCCGGGCTGCCTCGTAGGGCATTACGCTGCCGGCGGGTAAATAGTCGCTGACGCTGAGAAGGTAGATGAATCCTTGGGATTCGGTTTCGAGATAGTGTTTCGACGCTGTTTCGGCGGCGGTATTGCGTCCGAATTCCATTGGTATGCGGTTTTCGATCTGTTCCCAGTCAATCCATGTGTCGCGGAAATAGTCGTAATGTATGGCCGAACTTACGGCTGCCTTTTCGAGCTTGTCAATGTCGGCGGCTTTTTCCGAGCGGTAGAGCCGGCGTATCTGTGCGAGCTTGGGGGCGTCTTCAGGCACTTTGAGGTAAACTCCTTTTACCATAGGGCGCTCAAGTTTGAAGTCGGCCGTGTGGGTGGCGTAGTAGGCGCGCAGTGAGTCTTCTGAAAATTCACCCTCCTGCGCCTGACGTGCCATGGCTCGGCGGTATTGGCTCATGATAAGTTCGTCGCGATATTCGCGGGTGAGACGCTCTATTTCTTCCATATCCACTTCCGTGGCCGCTATGCGCTCTATCAGGCGTGTGTCGATCCAGTTGCGGATGTAGGCTTTGGCAAATGTGGTGCTGTCGTCAAGATTGAGTCCGGCGGGCATGGCGGCGCGCAACTCGTTGGCGGTGAGAGCCTCGTTGCCTACTTGGGCGAGTGCGTCGGCCGGCATGGCTGTCTCTTTGCCGCGGCAGCCCGCAAGCATTGTCAGTAATAGAAATATGAAATGTAAATACAGCTTCATGCTGCAAAAGTACAAAATTTTTGCCGTAAGGTGTGCAACCTTACCCGTTTTTATGATGTTTAGATATTAAATAACTGAAGTTTCGCAAGCTACACTTCAGTCAGGCAAAAAGGAAATAAAGGGTAAAAGGCAAGATAGTAGGCTTGTAGTTGGGTAATATTCGAATGGTATTATCTTGCCTGTCACCGGGAATTGCCTTTTTAACCTTCTTTGCCTATTCAACTTAAGCTTGCGAAAGTTGAATAAATAATAATATTATGACAGATTTACTCGATTTAAAAGGAAAGGTGGCGATAGTCACCGGTGGCGGCGACGGTATTGGGCGTGGCTGCGCCGAGATATTGGCGGCAGCCGGGGCAAAAGTGGTGGTGAGCAACCGCACGCTTGCGAAGGCTCAAGCCGTTGTAGATGAGATTCTGGCCGACGGTGGCGAGGCTGTTGCCGTGCAATGCGATGTGCAGATTGACGACGACCTGCAGAAGACCGTCGATGTGGCCGTAAAGACTTTCGGCACAGTGAATATCCTTGTCAATAATGCGGGCCTCGGCGGTGGCGGACGCGAAAATCCGTTCAAGATCGACCTCGACTATGTGAGGCGTATCTACGATATCAATGTCTTTGCTCCCTGGCAGATGTGCCGCCTGTGTGTGCCCTATATGCACGAGTCGGGCTACGGAAGCATAGTCAACATCACATCGATGAGCAGTGTCAACGCCGACCCGAACATGGCGATCTACGGCTCGTCGAAAGCGGCTCTCAATCATCTCGCGGCAAATCTTGCCTACGATTTCGGGCCTCTCGGCGTGCGTATCAACTGTGTAGGCCCGGGGGCGACGCGCACTCACGCCCTCTCTACAGTCCTCACCCCCGAGATTGAGCAGCGCATGCTTGCCCACACTCCCATCAAGCGTCTCGGAGAGGTATCCGACATCGCCAAGGCCGTGCTCTTCTTCGCCTCGCCTATGTCGTCATGGATATCGGGCCAGACCCTGATGGTCAACGGAGGCGGCGTCCAGACCCTCGACTAAGCCGCGGGTAATTGCGGCGGATTAGCTTTAAAAAACGCAAACCGTCATTTTTAAATGCCGATTTCTGCTGTTTTATGCAGAAATCGGCATTTAAAATTTGCGAAATAGTGTTTTTGTAGTTAAATCGATTTATTTAAGGTTTCACTTGTGAAATTGATTTGACGTAATATTTTGTGGCGGTGGGAAATTTGCTTATCTTTGCGAAGATTAACATTATACCTCACCCATGGATTACGACATATTTATCAGTTACCGGCGCGAGGGCGGGGCGCAGTATGCACGGATATTGAAAGCCGAGTTGGAGAAGCGCGGCTATCGCGGGCGTGTGTTTCTTGACTATGATGAGCTAAGAGACGGCAAGTTCGACAGCCGCATTATGGCCGCCATCGACAGCGCACGGGTGTTTATCTTTATCTTGTCGCCCGGCTCGCTCGACCGTTGCTGCAATGCCGACGACTGGGTGAGGCAGGAGATTCTCTATGCCCTTGAGCATGAGAAACATATCATACCTGTAAACTTCGATGGCCTCTTCACCGGCTTCCCTCTCGCCGTTCCCGAGGAAATCCGCACGGCCCTTGGCCAACATCAGTTCTCGAAAATCGACAGCGAATCGCTGCTCGACGTGTCGCTCGACAAGATGATACGCGAGCGCATAGTCCCGGTTGTGTCGATGTATGATTCTGACGCAACGCAAGATGTCGGGGCCGAGATTACCGTCATTGCCGACGCCGACTGCGCTATTTTCTTTTTTGACAAAAAACTCGGCACAGCGCAAGCCGGCGTTCCTTGCAAGCTTAAACTCAAAAAAGGGAATTATTTGCTCGACTTCGTAAGCGCCCAAGTACCCTATATCTCACGTAAACTTAAGTATGCTGTGCCCGATAATGACTATTGCGATTTTATAGAGCTCACTATAAAAGACGAAGTCGATCCGGAGCTGGTTGAACTGACTCCTTTTGAAAATGAAGAAGGCAAGTATGGCTTCAAAGACTCTGCAGGGCGCGTAGTCATCCCCTGTATCTATGAATACGCCTGCGATTTTCACGACGGGCTCGCAGAGGTAGAGAAAGAAGATGGCCCTGACGGCATGAAATTTACTGCATGGGGATACGTAGACAAGCGTGGACGGGAGGTCATTCCGTGTAAATTTGAGTATACACGCCAATTCGGCGATGGCTTGGCTTGGGTTGAAGAGTTCGACGGAACAGCTTATTACATCGACCGCACCGGCAAAAAAGTTTTTGATTGCACCGGTTCCAACTCGGGCGATTTCCATTGTGGCCGTGCTATGGTAGACGATGAGGAGGGACTATGGGGATATCGCGACCGCACCGGAAAAATAGTGATACCATGTCGATTCTATTTCGCCTACGATTTTGCCGAAGGCATGGCGCTGGTGATGACAGAAGATAATAAATACGGTTTCATCGACCTCGAGGGACGATTGGTAATCCCCTATCAGTATGACTACGCCGAAAATTTCACCGGTGGCGTTGCCGAAGTCGCCATCGGCGATGAGACGTTTAAAATCGACAAACACGGCAATAGGGTATAGGCTTTGTAAAGCGTTGAAAATCAGTAGGGACGCGCCGCGGCGCGTCCGTTCCTCTAATGCCGGTCAGCGAGCAGCCCGGAGACCGTAAACTGGCGTTCGGCAGAACGCTGATTTTTCAGTAGCCGCTTACACCGCAGCGCAGCGGAGGTGTATGCGGTCAATGGTATGGCAAAGGAAGATGGCGTCCGCGGGAGGCCGATTTTTCGGCTAATCGCAGTTAACCGGCGTCCTCACGGACGCCATCTCTGTCTTATCTTCTTGGCCGGGCACACCTGCGCAAAGCTGCGGTGTGTCCGGTTACTGAATTAATCTATGTCCTGCGGACATGAATACCACATAAACAGTACCGCATGTGCATGGATATGTAAAGCATATAAACGAGGATGTAGGGACGCGGCACGTCCCTACCAAGGACAAATGTTTCTTTAATGCGTGAAATGACTAATAAGACCAAGCTCTCCAACATGTGTCGGTAGTGCTTAAAAAGAAAATAGGGAGCCGCGCGGCTCCCTATTTTCTTTATTCTTCTATTTGCTTGAATACTTTCTTGTTGAGTTTGATTTTGTATTTCTTGCGAAGGTCTTTGAGCCATTGCTCTTCGAGATATGCCTGATAGTCGGTGACTGCGGCTCCGCGCACGTCGGAAGCGTCTTCCGGCTGGGCTACGAGGCGTCCGTGCCATGCGGCGTAGAAAGGCCATTTCGACTGCTTGTCGGCAGCCTCTTTGTCGCCATTGAAGCCGAGATAGTCGGTGATGGCGTTCTCGCCCTTGGCGGCAATCACGCGCTCTACCTTGAGGTCGCGGCCATAGCGCTTGCGCAGGTCTTTGGCAAACTGTGCCGGGTCGGTGGTGTCGAGAGAGTCGGCATACACCAATGCTTTCTGAAGCACCGAGTCGCTCTTGGCAAAGAACACATAGCTCTTGAACTTGGGCGACTCCCAATTATATTTGGAACGGTTGGCCTCGAAGAATTCCTTGAGTCCCTGCTGGTCTTTGGCGGCTTTGTCCCATACTTTCTGATTAGAGATTTCGTAGAGAAGAATGCCGTCGCGGTACTCGTTGATGAGGTTGCGGTAGTCGGTATTGGTCTCTGCAAGGCGCTCTATTGCATGCTCGCGCACGGCATTGCGGAGGGCGTTGCGCGCAGCCTCGGTGAAGTTGGAGGCGAAAGCGTCGGCGTCGGTGCCGAGAGTCATGGGCAGGTATGCCATGGCGTCGTGAACGCTTACCTTACCGCCGTCGAATGTGGCTACGGCAGTGCTCATGCCCATGATATTGGCATAGAAAGTTGAGTCGCAGCCGTTTGCGGCAGCCATATCCTTGAGGCGTTTGATTTCGCCCTCGTCAACTTTTGCATGATATTCGCTCATGAGTTGGTCGAGTTTGGCCTCAGCCGGCATGTTGGCGCGGTTGTCGCGCTGCATACGTGCTATGATGTTCTGTCGCATTTCATCGTCGAGCGGAGCGATGTCGAAGCGCTCGGTAGGTTTCACTATGTGATAGCCATAGCTTGTGGCGAAAGGCTTGGAAATCTGACCGACGGGAGTGGCATACGACATGCTGTCGAATTCGGCCACCATCATGCCGTGGCTGAAACGGCCGAGCGAGCCGCCGCGACGGGCAGAGCCGGGGTCTTGCGAGAGGCGTGTGGCAAGTTCGGCGAAGTCGGCTCCGGCTACGAGTGCATTGTAGATAGAGTCAATGCGCTCTTTCACTGCGGCTTTGCCTTTGTCGTCCATGCCTTGGGTGAGAAGCAGTATGTGGCTTGCCTCAACATCACCTTTGGCAGGTGTAATGCTCTCTACCCGAATGAGGTGGAATGCTACGCCCGAGTCGGTCACCGGCGAGATTTCGCCGAGTTTGGTGTCGTAGCTTGCTTTTTCGAAAGCCCACGGATAGCGGTCGGGGGTGACATAGCCCATTCTTCCGCCGCGCTCGGCTGATGGGCGGTCGACAGAAAATTGACGGGCTGCGTCTTCAAAAGTGATGTTGCCTTTTACTATTTCGTTGCGGATTGAGTCGAGACGCGCCTCGCTGTCGGGGGTGTTTGGCAGCATGATGTGGCTTACATGATAGTCGTTCTTGCGGTGATTGTATGCTTCTTCTACAAGGGCGTCTTCGGTGGCTTGGTCGCGGAGATAAGGGGCGGCGAGGTCGTCGCGGAATTTGATGTACTCGTTTTCGAAAGCCGGGGTTTTGTCAATGCCAGCGTGCTCTGCGTCGGCAACCTTGAGCTTGTAGTTCTCAAACATTACAAGGTAGTCTTCGAGGCTCTGCGGGGTAGCCTGCTGAGTCTTGTTCTTGTTGTAGAGGTATTCAAATTCTCCAACGGTGACCGGACGGCCGTCTACCGTCATAAGCACGGCGTCGGGCTTTACTGCGGCAGAAAGAGGAAGCACTGAGGCGACAAGCGCCATGGCTATCAGATGTTTTTTCATCTCGGTATATCAGTATATTTTGATAATTTACACTTTTTAAGTTTCGTAAGCGAAACTTGTTTATTTGGGGGTTAAATGGTTTAAGCAGTTTAGGAATACTTTGAAACTAAGCTACTTAAACTACATAAACTGCGCTGAAAGCGCATGAATTACTTATTAAGTAACGCGCCTCTTTCGCTTTTATTGTATTGAGCTTGAAAAAATATCACATTAAAAACGGCGCAGCCCGGAGAAGGCTACGCCGTTATGTGGTTTGTGGTTTGTGGGTGGTAGATTAGTAAAAGCTAACTCGCTGCCCTCAACCTACAGCCCACCAACGACATTGCTGCCCACAACCTACAGCCGACCAACCATAGATTACATCGACTGGCTGTAGTTGGGAGCCTCGGCAGTGATAGCCACATCGTGGGGATGGCTCTCGGCCACACCGGCATTGGTGATACGGGTGAATTTGGCCTTGTGGAGCTCCTCGATGTTGTGGGCGCCGCAGTAGCCCATACCTGAGCGCAGACCGCCCAACATCTGGTATACCACTTCATAGAGAGTGCCTTTGTAGGGTACGCGGGCGGCGATACCTTCGGGCACGAGTTTCTTGACGTCGGTCTCGTTGCCTTGGAAGTAGCGGTCTTTCGATCCGCGCTCCATGGCCTCGAGCGAACCCATGCCGCGGTATGTCTTGTATTTACGGCCGTTGAAGATGATGGTGTCGCCGGGCGACTCCTCTACGCCGGCAAGCATACCGCCGAGCATTACAGAGTGTCCGCCGGCAGCGAGAGCCTTGACGATGTCGCCCGAGTAGCGGATACCGCCGTCGGCAATCAGAGGAATGTCGTAGCTTTCGAGAGCCTTGGCAACGTCGTATACAGCTGAGAGCTGGGGCACACCAACGCCGGCGATGATACGTGTGGTGCAGATAGAGCCCGGGCCGATACCTACTTTCACGCCGTCGGCGCCGTTGTCGGCAAGATAGCGGGCGGCGTCGCCGGTGGCGATGTTGCCTACCACTACATCAATCGAGGGGAAGGCTTTCTTCACATCGCGGAGAACGCCGATAACGCCTTTTGAATGGCCGTGGGCAGTGTCGATCACGATTGCGTCGACACCGGCGCTCACGAGAGCCTCGGCGCGCTGCATGGAGTCGGCGGTGACACCGATACCGGCAGCCACGCGCAGACGGCCGCGCGAGTCTTTGCACGCTGCAGGTTTGTCTTTGGCTTTGGTGATATCCTTATATGTAATAAGGCCGATGAGCTTGCTGTCGGCGTCGACAACGGGCAGCTTCTCGATCTTGTGGTTCTGGAGGATGTCGGCAGCTTGCTCGAGGGTTGTGCCGAACGAGGCTGTCACGAGGTGCTCGCGAGTCATCACCTCGTCGATACGGCGGCTCTTGTCGCGCTCGAAGCGGAGGTCGCGGTTAGTGACGATACCTACGAGCTTGCCGCCCTTGTCTACCACGGGAATGCCGCCGATGTGGTATTCGCTCATCATGCGGAGAGCGTCGGCCACGGTAGAGCCTTCAAGGATGGTGACAGGGTCGTAAATCATGCCGTTTTCGGCACGCTTTACAGCATGCACCTGACGGGCCTGCTCTTCTATCGACATGTTTTTGTGAATAACGCCCAAGCCGCCCTCGCGTGCGATCGCTATGGCAAGTTGACTCTCGGTCACTGTGTCCATAGCCGCCGATACGATGGGTACGTTGAGCGTTATGTTGCGCGAGAAGCGCGTAGTGAGGTTGACTTCGCGTGGAAGTACGTCTGAAAAAGCGGGTATTAAGAGTACATCGTCGAACGTCAGTCCGTCCATCTTCACTCGATCAGCAATAAACGACATAGATTTTAGCGATTGTTGTAAATTGCACGCAAAATTACAAATTTTTATGCAATCTTGAAAATATCTCGGGCATGAATTTTTCTTGGCGATACATTTTTGCGCTGCCTTTTTCCCTTTTAGACATTTTTTTCGCTCCTTTATTGGTCAGTATTAAAAATATTTACTAATTTTGCGCAACATTGAAAACACAAGTAATGAACATGCGCGTAAAAATCCATCATGAAGGCACCGGACTGTTGATATCGCTCTTGGCGGTATTGCTCATCATCTGTGCACCTCTGTGGATATGGGTGCGCCCCTTGGCTTGGGCTGTCGGCGTCACTGTGATATGCGCTGTGTTCTATCTGCTTGTCGTGAATTTCTTCCGTTCGCCCCGACGTATTTTCAAGGGAGACCCCAAAGATGTGGTGGTATCTTCGGCCGACGGCACTGTTGTCGCTCTCGAAGAAACTGTAGAGAATGAGGTGATCAAAGGCCCGTGCATACAGCTGTCGGTGTTTATGAGCGTCCTCAATGTCCATGCCAACTGGTTTCCGGTCGATGGCCGTGTGACCTACGTCAAGCACCACAACGGCCGCTTCCTTGCCGCCTACCTGCCCAAGTCGAGCACCGAGAATGAGCGCTCGACTGTAGCGATAGAGACTCCTCACGGGCAGACTATCGTTATGCGCCAGATTGCCGGAGCGATGGCGCGCCGCATTGTCACATACGCGCAGGTTGGCGAAGAAGCTTCGATAGAAGACCACATGGGCTTCATCAAATTCGGCTCGAGGGTTGATCTCTTCCTCCCTCTCGGAACGGAAATCTACGTGAAAATAGGCGATAAGACAACCGGCGGTATCACCGAGGTGGCTCGCCTGAAACCACAGAAAAATGCCTGATTTAAAACGTTACATACCTGACGCCATCACCGCCATGAATCTCGTCAGCGGTTGCGTCGCTATCTTTATGGCTTTCAACCTGCGCACAGTCTTCGGCCCGCTCGAGGGGGCGCAATGGTGCATGATAGCTATCGCCGCCGCCGCCGTTTTCGACTTCTTCGACGGCGCCATGGCCCGCGCACTCCATGCCTACTCCGATCTTGGCAAGGACCTCGACTCGCTCAGCGATATGGTGAGCTTCGGCGTGGCTCCGGCTATGCTCATGCTCAACACAATGGCCGACTATGGCTCTCCGATATGGGCTTGTTTCTTTACACTGATGATTCCGGTGTGTGGCGCCATACGCCTTGCCAAATTCAACAACGACACCGAGCAGGCCACCGTATTCCGCGGTCTCCCCATCCCTGCCAACGCTATTTTCTGGATCGGCGCCTACGGCTGGATCTCCACATACTATTATCCCGGTTGGCCCGTTATTACATTGTTGATTATCGCGGTGTCGCTTGCCATGACGGCACAATTCAAGATGTTCTCGCTCAAATTCAAGAATTTCGACTTGGCCGAAAACTTCTGCCGCTATATAATCATGGTAGCCGCCATTCTCTTTGTGGCCATCTACGGTCTTGCAGGCCTTATGTGGACCATCCTTCTCTATCTGCTGCTTTCGCTCATGCGTCGCAACAGATTATGATTCCAATTCGTTTATACGTATAAAAGGCCTTTGTTGAGGCCTAAACTTCATTTATATGGAACTACTCCTCATTCTCATAATCATATTTTTTATTTTGCCGTGGGTGCTGAGGCAGATTATGCCTTCGCTCCTGAGGTGGTTTATACGTCGCCAGACCCGCCGCTTCATGAACGGTGCCTTCCCCGGCGGCATGCCCGGAGCCGACGGCGCCTCGTCGGCCGGTAATCGTCAGCAACAACAGCAACCCCGCCGCTCACGCCGCAAGAAAATCGACCCCTCAGTGGGTGAATATATAGAATTTACAGAAGTGAAAGGCTCTACCGCCACTGCCGCCGCTCCGGCCAATGTGAAGGTGGAGAGCCAGATAAGCGATATAGAATGGGAGGACCTGCCATGACAATGCGCGACGTATATGATTTTATCTCGCAATTGGCCGCTAACAACGACCGCGCTTGGTTTGCCGAGCATAAAGGACGCTATGAAGAGGTCCGCGCATACTGGCTCTCGCAGGTTCAGCGCCTCATCGACGCCCTCGTTGTAGAAGAGCCTGCGCTGCGACATCTCGAGGCCAAAGATTGTGCCTACCGCATATATCGCGACACTCGCTTCTCGCTCGACAAGACGCCTTACAAACGCTATTTTTCGGCTCTTATATCACCTCGTGGACGTCATTTCGACGGCGCCTGCCATTACTTCCATTTTGGTGTCGACGAGATGGCATTGTATAGCGGTCTGTGGTCGCCCGAATCAAAGGTGCTCAAGAAAGTGCGCAAGGCCATTATCGACAATGTAGAGGAATTCCGCTCCATAGTGGAGACTCCAGAGATTCTCGAGGCATTTCCGGATTGGTGGGGCCCGCAGCTTAAGACCGCCCCCAAGGGCTATGACCGCAATCATCCCGACATCGACCTGCTCCGCCTCACCGAATATGGACGCTGCCACTCCTTGTCGCTCGAATTTTTCGATAATCCCGAGTGGCCTGCCGAGGTAGCGCGCCTGCTGTCGCTCCTGCGCCCCATGAACGACTTCCTCAACTATTCGATAGAAGAGGAGTGAGAAGTGTTTTAACAGCCAAAAATTTTTTGGTTTGTTAAATAATATCTATATTTGCAGGTAAGATTTCAACACACCCCTTACTATGCAAATATCGAATCGAGTAGAGAGCCTTGCGGTGTCGCAGACGCTCGCAATGTCGCAGAAGAGCGCAGAGCTCAAGGCTCAGGGAGTCGACGTGATAAATCTCAGCGTCGGAGAACCCGATTTCAACACACCTGCCCACATCAAGGCTGCTGCCATCAAGGCTATCGAAGACAATTTCAGCTTCTACAGCCCCGTGCCGGGCTATATGAGTCTGCGAAAGGCCATCGCCGACAAACTCTCGCGCGAGAACGGCCTCGCTTTCGAACCCTCGCAGATTGTGGTTGGCAACGGTGCCAAGCATGCTCTCGCCAATGTGATAATGGCTACTGTCAATGCCGGCGACGAGGTTATCATCCCCACTCCGGCATGGGTGAGCTACTTGGAGCTCGTGAAGCTTGCCGAGGGTACACCAGTCACCGTCGCCACCGACCTCGCGAGCGACTTTAAGATCACACCCGCACAGCTTGAGAAGGCCATCACACCCAAGACACGTGCTATCATTCTATGCTCGCCTTCGAACCCTACAGGCAGCGTATATACCCGCAGCGAGCTGCAGGCTCTCGTAGATGTGCTCGCACGTCATGAACAGGTGCTCGTGATCGCCGACGAAATCTATGAGCATATCCTCTATACCGGCGGTGACTTCGTGTCGCTGGCCTCTTTTGAGGCTATCGCCGACCGCACGGTAGTCATCAACGGAGTGTCGAAAGCCTACGCCATGACCGGCTGGCGAATCGGCTACTGCGCCGCTCCCGCCAAGCTCGCCAAGGCAATCAGCAAGCTTCAGGGCCAGATGACCTCAGGCGCTTCATCAATAGCCCAAAAAGCCGCCGAGGCCGCCTACACCGGCCCGCAGGAGTGCGTAGAGGAAATGCGCCGCGCCTTCGAGCGCCGCCGCGACCTCGTGGTGCGCCTCGCCCGCGAGATTCCCGGCCTTGGCGTCAACGAGCCTCAGGGTGCCTTCTACCTCTTCCCCGAAGTGAGCGCATATCTTGGCACCAAAGCCCCCGACGGCCGCGCCATCACCACCGACTCCGACCTTGCCATGTATCTCCTCGAAGAGGCTCATGTAGCCACCGTTGCCGGCGCCGCCTTCTGCGCTCCCGGCTATATCCGCCTGAGCTACGCCACCTCCGACGAAAATCTCACCGAGGCTTTCAGCCGCATAAAGAAAGCACTCGGCGCATTGGAAAAATGTTAAAATACATTCCAAGTTAAGTTAAAATAGTTAAAGTTTGCCATTCGGGTGAAAAAAGTGCCCGAATGGCAATCTTGATAAAGAAATTTTACCTTTCTTTGTACCCGGAAATCCCATGCAGGATTCCGGCGAATCATACTTACTATTAAAAATCGACATAATACTTTTGAAAAACTGAGCGGCGAAAACTATCGAAGCGTTGTCGTTGCGCTATATCTGAAGATGAAAACACACGGTGGCTCACCTGCTGCCTTTATCAACTAACATAGAGATTATATAAAAACAAATTAACTAAAAATCCCATTGCATGAAGAACATTTGTTCCCCAATGACGCGGAAGGCATGGCTCGCACTGGTTATGGTGCTGTGTATGTCGTTCCCGGCATTAGCGCAAAAAATCACAGTCACCGGTACTGTGACAGAGCCTGAAGGCGAACCCGCCATCGGCGCCAGCGTTACGGTAAAGGGCATGTCAGGTTTTGGCGTGGCCACCGATTTCGACGGCAACTATTCGATTCAGGTCGCTCCCGACGCTATCCTCGAATTTTCATACGTCGGCTGCGATACTCAGGAAATTCCCGTTGAAAACCGCACAACCATCAACGTAAAGCTCACCACCAACTCTACCATGCTCAATGAGGTTGTGGCTATCGGCTACGGTACTGTCAAGAAAGAAGACGCTACCGGCTCTGTGGCTATCGTGAAGCCCGATGAAATCGACGCCGGCCTCGCTACCTCGGTTCAGGACATGCTCGTAGGCCAGACTCCCGGTGTGGTAGTAACCACTGCCGGCGGCCCCCAAGGCGCTGCCAACATCCGTATCCGCGGCGGTGCCTCGCTCTCTGCCACCAACGACCCTCTTATCGTGCTCGACGGTGTGCCTCTGTCTACCGACACTCCCCTCGGTATGGGCTCGCCCCTGTCGATGATCAACCCCGAGTCTATCGAGTCGATGACCATCCTCAAAGACGCCTCAGCGACAGCCATCTACGGTACACGCGCTTCTAACGGTGTGATCATCATCAACACCAAGAAAGGCGTTGCCGGCCGTCCGCAGGTCACTTTCACCGCAAACATGTATGTGGATTACGCGCGCAAGACCCAGCAGGTGCTCAACGGCGACGAATTCCGCTCGCTCATAAGCAATAAATTCGGCGAAGGCTCGGCTGCCGTCGGCGCTCTCGGCAATGCCAATACAAACTGGCAGGACGAGATCTACCGCACAGTAATCAGCCAAGACTACTCACTCGCCGTAGCCGGCACTGCAGGCAAGGTGCTTCCCTACCGTGTCGACGCCTCTTATACCCGCAACAACGGTATCATCAAGAAATCCGACATGGACCGTGCGACAGTAGGTATCTCGCTCACTCCTACATTCGGCACACTTAAGATTAACGCCAAAGTCAAAGGCTACTACGTGCACAATAACTGGGCACAGACCGACGCCATCGGCCAGGCCGTGTCGTTCAACCCCACAGCACCCGTGCATACCTACAACGCCATCACCGGCGGCACCGCTGCCGGCTCTTTCGGCTACCTCTGGAACGGCTATACCGAACCCTACACCGTATCGGGCGGTCAGGCCAACCTCGCCAACGACGCCACCTACAATCCTGTGGCTACCATCGACCAGACTCGCAACTGGTCAGACGTATTCCGCTCAAACGGCAATATCCAGTTTGACTACGCGCTTCCTTTCCTCCCCGAACTCCACGCCAACCTCAACCTCGGCTACGACATCACCAAGTCAGACGACTATAAGGAAATCGAGGCCAACTCACACATGGCATGGAAAGACCACACCAACTATGGCGGCGGCTCGCGCAACCATGAATATGCCCTGCGCCAGAACATGCTCCTCGAGTTCTACCTCAACTATAAGAAGATGTTCGAGGCTATCCACTCAAATCTCGACGTGACTGCCGGCTACACATGGAGCCGCGACCGCAACAAAGGATGGAAGACCGGTGCCAACTCTGAGTCAGGTATCGCCCTCACCCCCGGCCTTGCATGGCCCACAATCAACAGCGACGGTACATTCAACATGAACTGGACCGACACCCAAGATCAGGTAGGCCAGCCCTTCAAGAAAGATGAAAACAGCGCCGATGGCAACTACCATTGGAAAAACCACCTGCAGCTCCTCTCGTTCTTCGGTCGTGTGAACTACACCTTCAAAGACCGCTATCTCTTGACCGCCACCGTCCGCGGCGACGCGACATCGCGCTTCAGCAAGGATAACCGCTGGGGTATCTTCCCTGCTGTGGCTCTTGGTTGGCGTATCAGCGAGGAAAGCTTCATGGAAGGCACCCGCAGCTGGTGGAACGACCTCAAGCTCCGTGCAGGCTGGGGCGAGACAGGTCAGCAGTCGGTAGATAATTTCTATAACGCCTACACCCCGACCTACACACCCTCGCAGCCCGGCTCGTTCTATCCCAACGGCAACGGCGGCTGGCTTATCCCCGCTTTCCCCGCCGGTATCAATCCCGACCTCAAGTGGGAGACCACCGAGACTTGGAACGTAGGTATCGACTACGGCTTCCTCAACAACCGAATCAGCGGTAGCATTGAATACTATCTGCGCAAGACCCGCGACCTCCTCTCGCGTGTGCCTGTGGCTGCCGGCTCTTCTACTGTGGCTATGCTCTATCAGAACATCGGCGATATGGAAAACTACGGTATCGAGTTCGCCATCAACGCCAAGCCCGTTGTTACCGAAAACTTCACATGGAACCTAAGCTACAACATCGGCTGGAACCACAATGAGATCACCAACCTCAACGGCCTCACCTACGAGGTAGAGGGCGGCTTCGGCTCTACCGGCGGTAACTGCCAGATTCAGAAAGAGGGCTATCCCGCCAACTCGTTCAACCTCTATCAGCAGGTATATGACGCCGCCGGCAACCCCATCGAGGGTGCTTACGTTGACCAGAACGGCGACGGCGTGATCGACAGCCACGATAAGGTTGTAAACCACAGCAAAGACCCCAAGGTGACTATGACCCTCGGCTCTAACTTCCGCTACAAGAACTGGGACTTCGGCTTCTCTCTCCGCGGCAGCTTCGGTAACTATGTATACGCAGCTTCTCTGCGTGCCGGCTCTGCTCTCGACGGCCTCTACCGCAACAACGCCCTCGGCAACGTGTTCAAGACCGACGTTTACTTCAACAACAACCAAGACGAATCAGACTACTGGCTGCGCAATGCCTCGTTTGTACGCTGCGACAACATCACCCTCGGCTATACATTCGACAAGCTTCTGCGTGAGAAACTCCGCCTGCGTCTCTTCGCCGCCGTACAGAACCCCTTCGTGATCACCAAATACGCAGGTCTCGACCCCGAGGTGTTCAACGGTGTTGACAACAATATCTACCCCCGCGCTACCACATGGTCAATCGGCCTTGTAGCCAACTTCTAAGCAAGTCAAGGTATAAATCCCTAATCAGAAAACAACATGAATTTAAAGAAATATATATTGTTTGGCGCCGTAGCCATGGGTATGGGTCTGAGCTCCTGTGTGGGCGACCTTGACCTTGCTCCCAACGACCCGAACCTTGTAAATCCTTCCGACCCCAATTTCGCCGCCAACTCGCTGGCAATGTGCTATACCGGCATAGCGGTGTCGGGCACTGACGGACCGGGTAACTCCTATATCAATATCGAGGGTCTCGACGCCGGTACTTCGGCTTATCTTCGCCTGATGTTCACCCTGAGCGAGTTATGCACCGACGAACTTATCTGGATCTGGGCCGACGCCGGTGTTCAGGATATCGTCACCAACACATGGTCGCAGTCAAACACCCTCGTGGCCGGTGCATACTACCGACTTCTGGGCCATATCGCCATCTGCAACCAGTATCTCGCCAATACTGCCGGTGCTACCGATCAGCAGAGCATTGAAGCCCGCTCAGAGGCACGTGTGCTCCGTGCATACTCTTACTACAACATGCTCGACCTTTTCGGTCAGTCATCATTTGTGACAGAAGAGACTATCGGTGAGGATCCCGTGCAGATCTCTCGCAAGGACCTCTTCGATTGGATTGAGAAAGAACTCACCGAGATTGTCGACGGCAATCTTATCTCCAACAACCCTGTCTACGGCCGCGTAGGTCTTGACGGCGCCGAGGGTCTTCTCGCCCGCCTCTATCTCAATGCCGAGGTATTCTCAGGCGAAGCACGCTGGGATGACTGCCGCAAACGCTGCGAGAATATCATCGCACGTCATCAGGGCGGCGGCTTCCAAGGCTCCGGTCTTGCCGAGAATTATCTCTACCTCTTCTCCCGCGGCAATGAGCAGTATATGCCCGGCGGCGCAAACAAGGCTGAGAATGAGATTCTCTTCGGTATCGCCTACGACGCCGATATGGTACAGAGCTACGGCGGCTCTACTTTCGTGCTCGCAGCAACAATCACCGACACTCACTATTGCCCCCGCCAGAACTATGGCTCAAGCGCACCTTGGCAGTGTATCCGCGGTATCCAGCAGATGGCCGAGCGCTTCTATGGCCACGACGATGACACCCGCGACGACCTCTGGCTCCGCGGTGTAATGCCAGCCGGCGAGGAAAACGGTGTGGCATACGCACAGGAAGACTATGGCGATGAATTCCACGGCTTCACAGGCGAATGGGCTACTACCGGTGGCAACGCTATAATCAAGGTTACCGACCGTCAGCCCAAGGCTTCGACTCTCAACGACCTCAGTATCCCCGAGGAATACCGTGGCTGGGATTTCGTTAAAGGCTCTGACGGCCGCTGGACTCCCAACTTCCCCGCCACCACATTCTCGTCGACCGACTGGCCTATCATCCGCCTCGCCGACATCTACCTGATGTATACCGAGTGCCATATCAACGGTGGTGTAGGCGACCGCGACAAAGCTCTGAAATATATGAACCTTGTCCGTGCACGTGCCAAATCTCCCGCCCTCGGCTATACCGACCTTACCAAGCAGGGAATCATGGACGAGCGCTCGCGTGAGCTCTACCTCGAAGGTCTCCGCCGCACCGACCTCGTGCGCAACGGCATGTTTGCAGGCCCGTCGCAGACAGTATGGCAGTTCAAAGGCTCTGCCGACGCTCCGCAGGGTACACGTATCAGCGAGAAATTCAACCTCTATCCTATCCCCAACGCTGTGCTTAACTCGCAGCCCGACTTCAAGCAGAACCCCGGATATTAATGTTCAAGCTTTCTGAAATGAAAAAGATATCAATCATATTTGCCATGGCTGCCGCCGCTCTTGGCTTCAGCGCATGCAACGAGACATGGGATGACAATCCCAAGCTCAACGGCCACGACGGTGTGGAAACGGTTGCGTTTCTCAACACTCCCGTAATGCAGGATATGCCTGTGATGATCTCTCAGGAGAACCGCGAAGGCACTTTCCACCTCACATGCTCACAGCCCGACTTCGGCTATGCCGCTGCCGCTGCCTACAATGTGCAGGTGTCGCTCACCGAAGATTTCGCCGAATATAGGGAAATCGCCCAGCAGTATTTCGATTGCTCGCAGATCAACCCCGTCAACGGCGACGTGGCCTCTGCCATCCAGACTCTCTATGGCATAAAGAAACAGGAAGACCTGCCCATGCCTTATATGAAGGTATATATGCGTCTTCGCGCGTATATTCCCCAGAGTGTGGATAATACCACTTACCTGTCGAACGTGGTTTATTTCAACGAGGTATCCTCTGATTACCTTGCAATCTGGGTGGCCGATGTGCCCATTGACCTCTTCCTCCGCGGAGGTATGAACGATTGGGGTGCCGAGACCAATTCAAATCCCGATCTTCCCGGTCCGTGGCAGTTCGCCACAGGCGAGGTTGAGAATACTTGGGTGGTGAAGAATGTCACCATACCTAAAGAAACATCATTCAAGATCGGTACCACCAACTGGGGCACTCCCAACCTCGGCGGTAATGCCGGCGAGGATGCCGAATCGCAGATGGTGAATGCCGGTGAGGAAATTCAGCTTACCGGTGGATCTTACCCCGGTCATCTCCGCCTGACAGAGAATTTCACCGGTGATGTGCAGCTGCGTCTCGAAGCTGGTCAATATTTCATCATTTTCGACCCCGAGCATTAATTTCTAAAGGTCGGGAGCACCCCGCTCCCGACCCTCCTTAAAACTCAAATCTAAACGACGACAATGAAAAAAATAAGCATAATGATGCTTGGAGTGCTCGGAATGTTCGCCGCTTCGTGCGACGAGGCTCCCGAAGCTCCCAAGCCACAGGAAAATGCACAGGAGCCCATCTTTGCTGTAGGTGACATCACATCGGCCACCGATGGAGTACTCGCCGCCGACGCACAGCTCAATCTTGAGGACTATCGCGAGTCAGCCGGAATTCCGGTAATGAAACTTGCCGAGGCTAAATATCTGCCCGAAGGCGCTGCCGTTGAATACAAGGTGCAGCTCGCCTCTGACGAAGATTTCGCAGGCAAGGTGCTGACTCTCGACACTGAAGCAGGTGAAAACGGCGTCTACACCGTCGACGCCGAGGCTTGGAATGACGCTCACGTTGCCCTTTTCGGCAAAAGCCCCAAGGTGAAGACAGTGTACTACCGCGTGCCGGTCTACGTCGCCCTCGACGGCACCGACTACCGCTACGAGTCGACTTCTTACTATGCTGCCGAAGGCTCTCTTGAAGAGACTTGCATGGATCTCGGCTTCGTGATTGAGAATAAGTATTATCTCGTAGGCACTATCAACGGCTGGGGTCTCAACACTTCAGCGCCTGCTTTCGAGCACTCCGACGCTGATGTATATGATGATCCTGTCTTTACAATCGCTTTCAAGGTTGATCAAGCTGATATCGACGCCAACAGCGGTTGGTGGTGGAAAGTCGCTCCCGAATCGAGCGCCGCAGCCGTAGATTGGGATGCTCTCGTAGGTCCGGAGACCAACGGCGATACAGCTCTTAGCGGTCACCTCGTCGACACCAACGCTCAGGCAGGTGTGATTGACCAGCCCGGCAGCTATAAGATGACAATCAACATGGAGGCGATGACATATAACATAGAGAAACTTCTTCGCCCGACATACGCCTACACTCCCGGTAACTGCAATGGCTGGAGCCAGCTCAACTCGTCGTGGATGCAGTATTTCAGCGGTGAGATTGATGGTAAGGCTCGTTCGCTGTACTACACCATGATGCCGCTCGACACCAACGGCTTCAAGGTTTGCCTCGACACCAAGTGGGACAACTCCACCGACTATGGCGCAGAAACCGACGCTCCCGCCCTCACCGGCAACTTTGTACTCGGTCAGTATGGTAAGAACATCATCGTGCCCGAAGCAGGCCTCTACTGGATGAATGCTAACTACGACGATGATAGAGGCGAATTTACTACCTACGAGCTTATCAAGGTAGAGTATGTGAGCCTTATCGGTTCGTTCGCAGCCTCAGGCTGGAGCGCTGACGTAGAAATGACAGCTAATGAAGATCTCACCGTATGGACCGGCGAGATTACCCTTGCAGAAGGCGATGAATGGAAAGTCCGCATTAATCATGGTTGGTTATACAGCTTCGGTGCTGACGGCGAAGACAATACTCACACCATCTTCCCCGGCAGCAATATCAAGCTCGGCGAGGCCGGTACTTTCACCATCACCCTCACACTGCAGCCCGGCGCTCCCACTATTACTTGGGAAAAGAAATAATTTTATAGCCTATAAATGAAAAGAGCCCGCGAAAGCGGGCTTTTTTTTGTGGGCAGCCGGGGAGTGGTGAGCTCTTTTAGCTACTTTAGGCTTTTAGCTATTATAGCTACTATAGCTAAAGTAGCTATGATAATCCTCTCTCGCTTTTCCCTTGCCTCTCTTGCCTTTAAGCCTCCCTTGCCTCTAATAAAAAACCTGCCATTCGCTCTAAGGCGAATGGCAGGTTTTTTATTGGTTAAAGAATCAGCGGCGGCGTTTGCCGGCGTTCTGTTGCTGGCGCTGGGCCTGCTGTGCCTGGCGGCTTGCTTCTTCGAGGCGAGCCATCCAGCCGCTCTTTTTGCGGGGTTTGCGGGCGTTGGCAAGAAGTTGTTCACGCACTTTCTTCTCGTCGATTACACGGCGGAAAATCCATGTCTGGATGATGGTGATGAGCAACGACAGGAAGTAGTAGTAGCTCAAGCCTGAGGCGTAGTCGTTGAAAATGAAGAGGAACATCACAGGCATGATATACATCATTGCTTTCATGCCCGGCATACCTTGGCTTGTGGGCTGGCTCTGCATGCTTACCTTCATGTATACGATGTTGACAATGGTCATGAGCAAGCAGAAGAGGCTCACATGGTTGCCATAGAAAGGTATGGTGAAGGGGAGGGTGAAGATAGTGTCGGGAGCCGAGAGGTCGTGAGCCCAGAGGAACGACTGTCCGCGAAGCTCAATTGCCGATGGGAAGAAAGAGAACATGGCGATGAGCACAGGCATTTGGAAGAGCATGGGCAGACAGCCCGAGAAGGGGCTTGCGCCGGCACGGCTATAGAGAGCCATAGTCTCTTGCTGACGTTTGAGAGCGTCGGCCTGATCAGGATATTTCTCGTTGATTTCCTTGATTTCCGGCGCAAGAACACGCATTTTGGCCTGACTCTTGTAGCTCTTGAATGTGAAGGGGAAGATGATGAGCTTGATGAAGAGTGTGAGCAGGAAGATGATGAGGCCATAGCTGCTGATAAACTTGCCGAGGAAAGTGAATACGGGGATTACTACAAGGACGTTAATCCAGCGGAAGAGACCCCAGCCGAGGGGGATGAGGCGGGTGAGCTCGAGGTCTTCATCGTAGCCGAGGGTGTCGTCGAGATCGGAGAGGATGGGGTAGTCGTTGGGGCCGAAATACCAATCGAAGCTTGCCGCTGTGCCATTGTTGATGGTGTAGGGGATGGTGGCGGTCATCGACATGTCCTTGAGATAGTCGGCAGTCTTGATGTTGAGCGATGAGAGCTCGGCGTTGCCGAAGCTGTCGCGGGCGATGATCACGCTCGAGAAGAACTGGTTTTTGAAAGCTACCCAGCGGAGGCGTCCTGTCACGCTCTCGCTGTCGTCGTCGTTGGCGTTGAGGTCATCAACATCGCCGCCTATATAGTCATAGTAGATTGCGCTGTTGCGCTCTTCGAAGGTGCGTCCGAGCTCGTTGCGGCCCATCTTCTGGTGCCAGTAGAAGTCCATGGTGGCTGTGCTGGCCGGAATGACAGCCTGAATACCGTTCTGGATGATATCCATGCGCACGGTGTAACCGTCTTTAGCGAGAGTGTAGCGTATGCCCCACTCGGCGCCGGCGGCGGGAGCCATGGCGAAGTATACGGCGCTGTCGCCCTCAAGTGTCGTTGTGAAGTTGAAGTCGCGGGTGTCGAGGCGCTGGTCGGTGGTGAGGAAGCGGAATCCGTAGCCGTCGGTGGCGTCGCGGAAGAGGTTTACTTTGGCAGTGTCGCCTCCGACCTCTGTGTTGAACTTCTTGAGCTCAACTTGGTCAACCATTGCTCCGCGGCTTGTGAGGGTGACTTTCACAAGCTCATTCTCAAGCACAACGTCCTGAGCCTCGCCTCCAAGGTATTTGGCGAAGCCGGCATATTTGGCGGCGTTTGCCGAAAGCTCCCTTACATGGCGGTAGGCAGTGGCGAGCGCTGCGGCGTCGAGATGCGCGCGGCCACCGGTGAGGTCGTTGATATCGACAGTATTTGTGCCGTCGGTATAAGTACCGGCGAGAGTGCCGAGGCTGTCGATGTTGAGATTGAAGTTAGAGTTGGTGAAGACGACTCTGCCGTCTTCAGCTTTTGTTCCCATCGATCTCACGCCGGCCACAAGAGCGGCGCTGTCGGCGGGAGTGAGCACAATGTCGGGAGTGTCGGTCGTAGTCTTTGCGGCCTGCGCCTGTTCGCGTCGGGCATTTTCGGCGGCGATGTCGGCCTCGCTCGGCTTGCTGAGCCAAAGGAAACCGAACATCACCGCAGCCATCAGTACAAGGCCTGTGATCGTGTTTTTATCCATTATTTATCGGGTAAATGTATTTCTTTGTGATAAGCGATAGCGGCGTCAATAAAAGAGCGGAATATGGGGCTGGGGCTTAGCACGGTGCTTGAGTATTCGGGGTGATACTGCGTGCCGAGATACCAGCGCTTGGAGGGCATTTCGACAACCTCAACAAGGTGAGCGGCGGGGTTTTCACCCACACATTCCATGCCTGCCTGCTCGAAGCGTTCGCGGTAGGCGTTGTTGAACTCGTAGCGGTGTCGGTGACGCTCGCGGATGTGCTGTGTGCCGTATGCCTTGGCGGCGAGAGAACCGTCGCGCAGGGTGCAGTCGTAGGCGCCGAGGCGCATTGTGCCGCCGAGATTGGAGATGTTTTTCTGCTCTTCCATAAGGTCAATCACGTTGTGGGGCGTGGCGTGGTCCATCTCTGTGCTGTTGGCGTCGGCGAGGCCGAGGACGTTGCGGGCAAACTCTATCACCATGCACTGCATGCCGAGGCATATACCGAAAGTGGGCACATCGTGCTCGCGGCACCATCTGAGAGCCACAAACTTGCCCTCGATACCGCGCTGGCCGAAGCCGGGGGCGATAATCACGCCGTCGAGACCGGCAAGGCGCTCGTCTACGTTGGCTTCGGTGAGTTTCTCGGAGTGTATATAGTTGAGCTTAAGCTTGTAGCCTGCGTATGTGGCGGCGTGGAAAAGAGCCTCGCTGATTGATTTGTAGGCGTCCTGCAACTCTACGTATTTGCCCACGAGACCTATTGCCACAGTCGCTGAGGCATTGTCCATCTTGTCGATGAAGTCGAGCCACGGCTTCATGTGGGGCTCACCCTCGACGGCGACTCCGGTCTTGCGGAGAACGATTTCGTCGACATGCTGGCGGTGGAGCATTAAGGGCACTTTGTAGATTGAGTTTACGTCGGTAGACTGCACCACAGCGTCGGGAGCGACGTTGCAGAAAAGAGCAATCTTGCGGCGCATGTCAGCCGGTATTTCTTTTTCGGCGCGGAGCACGAGAATGTCGGGCTGAATACCGAGCTCCTGCAGGGCTTTTACAGAGTGTTGGGTCGGCTTTGTCTTGAGTTCTTTTGCAGCGGCGATGAAAGGCACGTAGGTGAGATGTACGCAGAGGCTGTTGTTGCCGAGCTCCCAGCGCAATTGGCGCACAGCCTCGAGATATGGCAGCGACTCGATGTCGCCTACGGTACCGCCGATTTCTGTGATGATGAAATCGTAGTTGCCTGTGTTGCCAAGGAATTTGACGTTGCGCTTGATTTCGTCGGTGATGTGAGGCACTATCTGTACGGTCTTGCCCAGATAGTCGCCGCGGCGCTCCTTGTCGATGACGGCCTGATATATTCGGCCTGTAGTGACATTGTTGGCGCGAGAAGTGCGGACGTTGGTGAAACGCTCGTAATGGCCCAGATCGAGGTCGGCCTCGTGTCCGTCTTCGGTGACGTAACATTCACCGTGCTCGTAAGGATTGAGCGTACCCGGGTCGATGTTGATATACGGGTCAAATTTCTGTATCGTCACGCGAAACCCTCTTGCCTTGAGCAGACATGCCAGCGACGATGAAATAATACCCTTACCGAGTGACGAGACAACGCCGCCGGTGACGAAAATGTACTTTGTTTCCACTGCGTTATAACTTTGTAGAATTTAACGTGCAAAAATACATAAAAAATCTCAATCGGCCAAAAAAAGAGGCGGGCCGGTTGGCTCGCCTCTTGTGCTGTATATCTTGGAGTGATTATTTAGCCTCTTCGATAGTTACGGCGCGGTCGAGAGCTACGCATTTCTCGCCGAGGTCGCTGAGGTTACCGTTGTTGGTGGTAACGTTGATCTGGCTTGCGGGAACACCGTTGCTCTTGAGGAGTTTGGCAACACCCTCAGCACGGTTTTTGCGCAGACGCATGTTGATGTTGTCGGTGCCGGTGTAGTTGTCGGCCCAACCGGTAACGGTGTATTTCTTGTCGCTGTTCTGTGTCATCACGTGAGCGATGGCTTTAACAACGCGCTGGTTCTCGCGGCTGAGGCGAGAAACACCGATGGGATAGTATACAGTTGCGAGGGGACCGTTGTTCTCTACGACAGTCTCAACAGGACGGTTGAGGCAGTCTTTGAGCTGCTGCTCGAGGTCGGCGATACGGGCGTCGGCTGCAGCGAGACGGGCACGGAGTGCGTCGCAGTTTTCGGGTTCAGGGATGATGGGCACAACAGGAGCGGTCCAGTCGCGTTTCTTGAAGTTGTAGGTGAAGCCGAGGTAAGCCTGAAGGGCGAGAGCCTTGCGGTTGCCGTCAACACCTGCGAGGTCAGAAAGACCGGTAGCGCGGAGGTCAAGAGAAATCTGCATCTGCTCGCTGATACGGAACGAGTTGATAAGACCTGCGCGGAGGTTGATAATGTCGTTGTCGGCGTTTTTGAAGCCTTCGCTATTGCCTTGAGCGTCGTAGTGACGGGTAAGGGTGAAGTATGCGCCGGCACCTGCGTAAACGGTAGCGTTGTAAACGCGGTTGGGTTTGTAGCCGCACCACCAGTTGGTGAGGTTGACCATAAGGTCAAAAACCGGACCGATTTCAGCATATTTAGTTTTGTAGTAGCCGTTTACCATTTCGGGCATTGCGCCGATATATCTCTGGCTGGGAGCGAGACCCTTGAGACCGAGATAGTTTACACCGAAGCGACCACCGAATACGGGAGAGAACCATTTGCCACCGTAGATAGATGCAGCGGGCATGAAGCGGTCGGCAACAGCACGGTGAACACCGTAGGGAGCAATGTAGAAGCTTGCACCGGCTTCTGCAGTGATGAACCAGTTGTCTTTCATGCGGTTAAGCAGAACGCCCTGTGAGGGATCGGGCTGGTATTGCAGCTCCTGTGTAGCCTCTTGGGCATTAGCTGCAACACCCATAAAGAGTGCGCACGCACATGCAAGTAGAGTAGCTTTTTTCATAGAGTTTTAGCTAGTTATTGATGAATGTTATTTTTCCTATACAGAATTTGGGTGCTAAGTTACTACTTTTTTTTCATTTGATTACTAAATTTCATTAAATTTTTTCCTTTTTTGCCAAAAAATTAACTTTTAAAGTTCTTTTTGGACTATAAGGAAGCTGCTATGATATTTCAAACGCTGAAATATCTGGCATGTGGTGAGCGTATCATGAAGCCGGCGATTGATGAAGCCGGCGACATAGCTCCGTTTTCGGTGACTTCTATGCCGATTTCTTCGGGCCGGACGAGGCCGGCGAGGGTGTGCATTAGGCTTTGGTCAGGGAGCGACGGATATCCCACGGCAGGGCGTATACCTTGGTATTTGCCGCGCTTTATGGCGTCGAGGTCGAGTGGCTCGTCGGGTGCATAGCCCCATAGCGATGTACGCACTTGGTAGTGAAGCCATTCTGCTGTTGCCTCGGCAAGACGGTCGCACAGCGAGGCAAGCAGGAGGCTCCGGTAGCTGTCGCCGTTGCAAGAAGAAGCAGCTTGGCGCAGGGTTTCGCCTATAGTTACGGCGAAGCAGCCGATATGGTCGTTCATGCCGCGGGGAGCGATGAAGTCGGCGAGAGCAAGGTGCTGCGAGCGAAGTGCCGACGGTCGCTGGCGGGGTGTTGGAAGTATTGTGCCGGCAATATCGATGGCGTCGCCTTCGGGGTGCGCCGGGTAAAATGCTACGCGGCAGCGCATTGTCGCTCCGGCGGCTTCGAGCTCATCGAGCAGGGTCTCGGCTTCAAGGCGTAAAGAGTGGGAGGCGTCGCTGTCGGCAGTCACCTTCCAGCAATTGTAGAAATATATCCAGTTGATGAGTGGGCGGATGGTGGATATACCGACTTCGTCGAGGGTGCGCGCTCCGGTAAAAGTGGGGGCAATGACTACTTCGTCGCTCCAGTCGAAAGCCGGGGGCACAAGATTGCAGGCAACTTGCTGTCGGTCTGACAATTTGTTGCGCATAGCTTCTTGCGCAGCCTTGATTCTTTCCGTTTCCTCTGCATAGTTTGCTGTGAGGCGCGAGGCAATTACGGGATTCTGCGAGGCGTCGGCGACGCGAACCACCACGCCCTCGCCGTAAGCCGGGGCTATGCGGAGAGCCGTGTGTGCCTCGGATGTTGCAGCCCCTCCTACGAAGAGCGGTATGCTGATTCCGGCCTCGCGCAGTGCCTCGGCTACGGTCACCATCTCGCCGAGCGATGGTGAGATGAGGCCGCTCAGACCTATGAATTGGGGTTTGTGGAGTCTGACGGCATTGACTATCGCGCCGGCGTCGACCTGCACTCCAAGGTCTATGACTTCGTAGTTGTTGCACCTCAATATTACAGCGGCTATGTTCTTGCCGATGTCGTGTACGTCGCCCTTGACCGTAGCCAAGAGGAATATACCCTTCGAGGCTCCGGCTTTTCTGCCGGCTTCGAGGCGCGGACGCAGTATTTCCACTGCGCTGTGCATGGTGCGGGCGCTCTTTACAACCTGAGGCAGAAACATCTTGCCTGATTCGAATCGCCTGCCTACGGTCTCCATGCCGGCCATGAGCGGCCCTTCGACAACGGCGTTTGCCGAGCCGTGGCGCTCCACAGCCTCGTCGAGGTCTTCGGCAAGACGTGAATCATCGCCGCTGACAAGGGCGGCCTGCAGGCGCTTGTCGACGTCTGTCTCAAAGTGCTTTTCAGAAACTGCTGCCTCCGACGTGCCGGAGATGAAGTCTGCCGCATGGGCTATGAGGCGTTCTGCCGCGTCGGGGCGGCGGCAGAGTATCACATCCTCAAGCATTTCGAGGAGGTCGGCGGGGATGTCGGAATAAGTCACTTTCGCTCCCGGATCCATTATGGCCATCGAGAGGCCTGCCGCGATGGCATGATAGAGGAATACGGCGTGCATGGCCTGCCGCAGATAGTTGTTGCCGCGGAAAGCGAACGACAGATTGCTTATGCCGCCGCTTGTCTTGGCGCCGGGCAGATTGGTGTGGATCCATTCTACGGCGCGGATGAAGTCGAGGGCATAGCTGTCGTGCTCTGGCATACCGGTGGCTATGGTGAGCACATTGGGGTCGAAGATTATGTCGCGCGGCTCGAAGCCGGCTTTTTCGGTAAGCAGCCGGTATGCACGGCTGCAGATGGCTGTCTTGCGCCCGAATGTTGTAGCCTGCCCCTCTTCGTCGAAAGCCATTACGACCACAGCCGCACCGTAGCGGCGTATCTCGCGGGCATGGGCTAAAAATTGCTCCTCGCCTTCTTTAAGCGATATGGAGTTTACGATCACGCGGCCGGCTACATTCTCAAGGGCGGCTTTTATTACCTCGAAATCCGACGAGTCTATCATCCACGGCACGGCGGCAACCTCGGGGTCGGCGGCGAGAAGACGCAAGAAATGTGTCATTTCGGCTTTAGTGTCGAGCATTCCGTCGTCAAGGTTGATGTCGAGTATCATAGCGCCGTCGGCCACCTGCTTGCGTGCTATGGCTACGGCGTCGGTGTAGGCTTTTTCTTTGATAAGCCGCAGGAATTTGCGGCTGCCGGCAACGTTGCAGCGCTCGCCGATGTTGATGAAGCCGCGGTCGTCGGCGAAGTCGTCGAGGCCGGCGAGCCACGATACGTGTGGGTTGGCAACGGCGCGTGGGGTGGAGAACAGGTCAACGGTGCCGCGCAGTGCGGCGATGTGGGCAGGCGTGGTGCCGCAGCAGCCGCCGGCGATGTTTATCACGCCGTCGCGCAGGAGCGGGCGTAGCGTGGCAGCGAATTTTTCGGGAGTCTCAGCATATTCCCCGAGCGTGTCGGGCAAGCCGGCATTGGGATAGAATATCGTGGCGAAAGGCGATATGGCAGCCAAGCGTCTGATAAATGGCGCGAGCGAGGCCGGCCCCGCCGAGCAGTTGAAGCCCACGGCGAAAGGTCGGGCGTAGGCCACGGTAGACAAAAAAGCCTCGGGGGTGTGCCCCGACAGGAGGCGCCCCGAGACATCGGAAATGGTAATAGACACAATAAGCGGTATGTCGACATTCCTCTGCTCCAAGGCGCGGCGCACACCTGCGATGGCGGCCTTGGCGTTGAGGGAGTCAAAGACAGTCTCTATGAGTAAGATATCGACGCCGCCGTCGATGAGCGCACCCGCCTGTTCTTCAAAGGCGTCGGAGAGGTCGGCGAAACTTACGGCGCGGGCAGCGGGGTCGTTGATGTCGGTGGGGAGGGAGGCTGCGAAGCCGGTGGGGCCTATGGAGCCGGCCACAAAGCGCGGGCGCGAGGGGGTAGAGTAGCGGTCGGCCTCGGTGCGTGCTATGCGGGCGCCGGCGAGGTTTAGCTCGCGTACAAGTGACTCTGTGCCGTATTCACGCTGCGATAGAGTGGTGGAGTTGAAAGTGTTGGTCTCTATGATGTCGGCTCCGGCCTCGAGATATTGGCGGTGTATGTCGGCCACGGCTTCGGGGCGGCTGAGACATAGTATATCGTTATTGCCGCGGAGCGCTTGCGGATGGTCGGCGAAGCGGCTGCCGCGGAAATCGTCCTCGCTAAGCGACAGGCGCTGAATCATCACACCCATCGAGCCGTCGAGTACGAGCACGCGCTCTTTCGTTAAGTCGGATAATATGCTATGTCTCTCTGTCATACGGTTTTCAAAAACTGAAGTGTAGCTTGCGAAAGTTGAATCAATAAATGTTTTTAGCTACAGCGGCGACGCTCGATGTGGCGTGCATGGCGTAGAAATGTATGCTTGGCACTCCGGCATGCTTGAGCTCGCGGGCCTGCGCTGTGGCCCATTCAATGCCGAGGGTGCGCACATCGTCGTCGGTATGGCAGCGCATGAGCTCGGTGGCGAGGTCGGTGGGAAAGTCTATATGGAAAATCCTCGGCAGCAACGACATCTGGCGCAGCGACGTAAGCGGCTTTATGCCCGGCAGGATGGGCACGGTGATACCGGCCTGACGGCAGCGCGCCACAAAGTTAAAGAATTTTTCGTTGTCGAAAAACATCTGCGTGACGATATACGAGGCGCCGCGGTCTACTTTCGCCTTGAGATGTTGCAGGTCGGTGTCGAGGTTCATCGCCTCCTCGTGTTTCTCCGGATATCCGGCTACGCCGAAAGTCATCGGGCGCGCCGGCGGCTCTACGCTTGTGCCGTCGGCCATGCGGCCATTGTTGAAATCCACTATCTGGTCGGCGAGTGCGGCGGCGTGAAGATGTCCTTCGGGGCAGGTGGAGAATGATGAGGCATTTCTCTCGCGGTCGCCGCGCAGGGCGAGGATGTCGTTAATGCCCAGATATGACAGGTCGATGAGCTGGTCTTCTATCTCGCGGCGGCTGTAGTCGCCGCAGATAATGTGTGGCACCGGACGTATTCCGAAGCGCTCGCGCAATACGGCGGCTATGGCTACCGTGCCGGGGCGTTTCTGTGCTGTAGAGGCGCGGTAGGAGCCCCCGCCGACGTGGATGTATGACACCTCGGTGCGGTGGGTGGTGATATTCACGTATGCCGGCTTGAATTCAAGCAAGGGCTCTATGCCTCCGAGGGTTTTCTCTATGTTGTTGCCGCGCAGAGGAGGCAATATCTCAAAAGAGAAAGCCGTAGGGTGGTCGGACGCCAAAAATGATGCCACACTTTCCATAGTCTATACCTTTTCGAGCGCCTGCGCGAGGTCGGCGATGATGTCGTCGATATGCTCTATGCCTATGCTCAGGCGGATTGTTGACGGTGAAATGTGTGCCTGCCGGAGTTCTTCGGGCGACATTTGGGAGTGGGTGGTAGAGGCCGGGTGTATGGCGAGGCTCTTGGCGTCGGCTACGTTGGCGAGGAGCGAGAAAACCTTTAGCGAGTCGATGAAGCGCCATGCCTCCTCCTGTCCTCCTGCAATCTCGAATGTGAAAATGCTTGCGGCGCCGTGGGGGTAATATCTGCGGTAGAGGGCGTTGTCGCGGTGCGAGGAAAGCGAGGGATGGCTCACGGCTTTTACCTTGGGGTGGGTGTTGAGGAAATCTACAACCTTGAGGGCGTTCTCCACATGGCGCTCCACTCGCAGCGACAGTGTCTCGATACCTTGCAGGAGCAGGAAAGCATTGAAAGGCGATATGCACGCGCCCTCGTCGCGGAGCACCACGGCACGCACGCGGGTGACAAACGGTGCTTGCGGGGCTGCGTCGGCGAAGACGGCGCCGTGATAGCTCGGGTCGGGCTGCGCTATGGTGGGGTAGCGGTCGGCATGAGCCTTGAAGTCGAAACGGCCACCGTCTACAATCACGCCGCCGAGGGTCGTGCCGTGGCCGCCGAGGAATTTTGTGGCCGAATGTACCACGATGTCGGCGCCGTGCTCGATAGGGCGGCAGAGGTAGGGGGTGGCGAAAGTGTTGTCTACGATGAAGAGTGCTCCGTGGCTGTGGGCTGTGGCGGCGATGGCGTCGAGGTCGGTGACGTCGCTGTTGGGGTTGCCGAAGGTCTCGCCATAGATTACCTTGGTGTTGGGGCGTATGGCCTTGGCGAGAGCGTCGGTATCGTTGAGATTGACAATTGTGTAGGCGATACCGCGCGAGGCAAGGGTGTGGACAATAAGATTATAAGAGCCACCATAGAGATTGTCGGCCGCCACTATATGGTCGCCGGGCTGAAGCACATTCTCAAGAGCGTAGGTCACCGCCGCCGCTCCGGAGGCAAGGGCGAGAGCACCTGTGCCGCCTTCGAGGGCTGCGATACGCCGCTCAAGCACTTCTTGCGTAGGGTTGGTGAGGCGTCCGTAGATATTGCCGTCTTCTTTAAGGGCGAAGCGGTCGGCGGCCTGACTGCAATTGTCGAAGAGGTAAGCCGCTGTCTGATATATAGGTACAGCCCGTGCTCCGGTAGGGGCTGCGTTGCCTTCCTGACCGGCATGGAGCTGGAGGGTTTCGAAGTGTAAACAATCGTTTGCCATATCTTTTGATTTTACATCTGCAAAATTAGCTGATATGTGTGATATATTCTAATAAATGAATAATTATAGAACGCTTGTTATGTTTATGTTGTTTTATATTTGTAGAATGTTCTATAAATATGTAAATTTGCCACTCAAACCGAACAGATGATATGAAAGAACTTGACCAGACAGATATTGATATAATCCGAGCCCTTCAGGCCGACGCGCGCCTGTCGGTGCGTGAGCTTGCAGCCAAGGTACACCGCTCGACAACTCCCGTATTCGAGCGCCTGCGCCGCCTTGAGGCCGACGGCGTGATAAAATCATATTCGGCGCAGATAGATATGGATAAGATAGGACGGGGGTTCACGGTGTTCTGCAACGTGCGCCTGAGCCATATCAACACGCAGATACACATCGACTTCGCCCGCGAGGTAGAGGCAATGCCGGAGGTGTCGGAGTGCTATAATGTATCGGGCGAGTTCGACTATATGCTCAAGGTGCAGGTGCCCGACATGAAATCTTACCGCCACTTTGTCACCGACCGCCTCGGCCTCCTTCCGATGGTCGACTCGGTGCAAAGCGTCTTCGTGATGGAAGACCTCAAACGCTCGGTGGTGCTGATATGACTATGCGAGCTACACTCGCACCTTGGACGAAACTTAGCCTTGGGAGGCTTTTGGCGGGGTGAGGTCGTAGCCGTCGAAGCCGATTGCTTTCACTTCGAGCTCGGGGGCGAGTGGGGGAAGGTCGGTGTTGAGGATAGCTTTGCATACGCTCTCGGCGATGTCGCGGGCAAGCACGAGGCGCTTCTGCGACCATAGCAGTTGCTTCCACTCTATGCGCATGACGATATGGTTGGCGTCGTGCGAAAACTCAATTTTCCGCAAGAAATGATTGGCCGAATGTGTGTTTTGATATTTCTGATGATCGAGGGTGAGGCCGAGGTTCTTTCCGAGGGTGTCTTCGAGGGTCTTGTAGAATAGCTCATAGGTCTTGCCGTCTTTCACGAAGAGGTCGTCGCCCGATGTTCGCTCGTCGCCTTTGCGTCCTCCGATGTTCATGTGTACGTGTGTGGGGTAGGGTGGATCCAAGGCTCCGCTGCAAGCAAGTATTGTCAACGACCATGCGCCCGGGCGAGCCATGAGCGCCTGCAGGTCGGCTGTATATTCTTTAAGTCCGTCTACATCTCCGGTTATAGTATAGAAAGATTTGTAGGGTGCTTGCTCACCGATTTCGCGGCAGATGTAGTTGAACCCGCCGAAATATGCAAGATAAAAGCAGAAGTGCGAGAGCCCGACATCAATCAGATTCGATGGCGAGACTATCGTTATCCGCGAGCCGCGGTCGATACAGCAGCCGTAGATGGTGTTCTGTGGATAGTGCTCCACGGCTATGCGGTCGTTGACATATCCGCCGTCGTCCGACGGAATAGATGAGGCCAGATTGACTATTCTGAAACCGGGACCGTGGTCTACGGCCTCCTGCAGGTTGTCGGATTTCATATTCAGGCGAGCCTTCAGGTCGTCGACACTTCTGAATGGCGGCACAGCCTGAATACCCGTCGGGCGGTCGAGCTTGCGTTCGAAGCCATTGCGCAGCGCTTTTGCGTCGGCTTCGACCTCTTCTTGGTGATGGCGGTTTTCGATAGCGTCGGTGAAACCGGCACCGATGATACCCGTAGGCACTGCCACGATGGCGATACCCAACAGACCTACGATACAGGCAATGATACGGCCTACAACAGTCACCGGCGGAGTGTCGGCAAACTGCCCCGGGTCGCCGATATATTGGGCAAAAGCCCAGAGTACGGATACTGCGCCGTTGTCGTAGACATCGGGCTGGGCGTCGTGCTCGGCGAAGAAGAGCACAAGGCTGAGAATAAAGGTGATGACCACAAGAAACTGCATGGCCACGATAAGCTCATGGCGCTTCTCGCGGATGGCGTCGGTGAGCAGATTGAACGATTTGGTATATCGTCCGATACGCAGCGTACGCACCACGCGGGCGGTACGCAATGCCTTGAAAGCCATCACCGGCAGAGGGAAGAGCCATTGAAGGTAGAATGGGAAAGTAGAGATAATGTCGATAAAACCGTAGAATGACGTACAATATCGCAATCGTCCGCGCCAACCGGCCCAACGCGGATTGATAAGCGGTGCCACCCATATACGCAGACTTACCTCAACAGTGAAAAATACCAGTGTGAGGATATCTACCCAAAAGAGTACGCGCCTCAATGTCGGGTCGAGGTCGAAGGTGGACAGAAATATTTCGGTAGTGCTCACAAGTATCATTGCTATGATGAGCCAGTCTACTATGTTGTGCCACTGCCGGGTGTGGAGGTTGTCGTCGAGCGCCCTTGCCAGCTCGTTTTTAAATTGTGATATTTTATATGCCATTACAGTCAAAAGTTTCGCATGCGAAACTTGTTTATTATGAGTTTAAGAGGTTTACGGGTCAACGTCTCTTTTTTCTTTTCTTTTTACCGAAGATAGCACCGAGCACCATCGAGCCTACTTTTCGCTCAAGGCCTCCGCGGGTGGTTGGGATTCCGGTGGCGCGTGCCACTTTCTGCTTTACGGCTGTCACGCCCAAGGCGCGTTTCCATGAAAACGATAGTCCGGGAATCTTCATAAGGCTCCAAATAGATATAAAACATAACAAAGGCCGAGAACTATAACGGTCAGACAACCGCCACAGCCACAGCCTTTCGACTTGTTGCTCATCGCTACTTCTCGTATTTCATTCTTTCGCGGAGCGAGGCGATTTCTTTGGTGCGGTTGGCGATATCTGCCTGAATCCTGCGGATATTTTCGTCGCAATGCGCCTTATATGATTTATCTTTAGATCCGGTCTTGCGCGAGCGCCAGAGGGCTGCTTCGGCGCGCTTGGCCGTTACGTATGCTTTTTTTCTGTCGATTTCAGCTTTTGTACTTGCTTTGCTCATGATGATTTTATTTATAGGCAATTATATTTATAGGATAAGAGGCAAATTTTAGGAAAAAAGGTAACAAGGCAAATTGCCTGCGGCAGGCAAGATAAGTGCTATAAAGGTTGATTGATACAATCTTCTTGCCTATAATTGCCTTATCTTGCCTATGTTTTCCTTTATTATCATTCCTTGCCTGCGGCGGCGAGGGTGATATCGTTGTCGCTGAGTTTGGTGTCGGCGGGGTTTGCCACCTGCACGCCAATGCCATACATATCGGTGATTTTCTTTTCAAAGTTGCCTACTCGGAGGTTGCTTCCGAATGTAGCCTCGCCGCCTTTGGCACCGCCCATGAGCGAGCCGAGAGTAGCTTCGTCGTCGGCTTTTGCCTTGCAGGCCGCTGTGGTGTAGACGCGCAGTGTGGCGCCGAATGCTTTTTTGAAGTTTGCCTTGAGGGTTTTCACCTTCATGCGGCTGTCGATTCTGAGTTCTGCCATTTTTAGTGTAAATTTAAGTATTAGGGTTTATTTAAAATTTCCTTCAGTAGTAGGATCTTTGCCGTCTCCGCCACACCTTTTGCCGTATTTGCCGCTGATTCAGCGGCAGATACTGCAAAAGGTGTGATTTTATCGAAGAATCCCATTGTCAGAGAATTTCAAATTCGGTACGGCGGTTTGCTTCGGAGGTCGGTTTTTCGGCGTCTTTGAGCTGAGAGCTGCCGAGGCCGGCGGCTTCGAGACGTGAGGCGTCGATTCCTTCTTTATTCACGAGGAAGTCTACGGCTGCTTTGGCGCGCGCTTCCGAGAGTGTGCGGTTGACCTCAGCGTCGCCCTCGGCCGAAGTGTGGCCCGAGATACGGAGCTTGAGGTCGGGGTTAGCCTTGAGAACCTTGGAAAGGTCGTGAAGGGCGAGCTTGGCGTCGTCGTTGAGGTCGGCCTTGCCTTTCTCGAATTGTGCGGCGTTGAAGTTGGTCTCGATGTCTTCGATCTGCTGCATGTAGACAGTGTCGCGGACAATGACCTCTTTCTCAACCACCACGGTCTCGGTTACAGTCTGTGTGCGGGCGGGCGCGAAGATGAAGTAAGCCAATGCACCGAGGATAAGCAGCGCGAGCAAAATCCACAGCCAAGTGAGATTTTTCTTCGGTGCGGGCACCGGCGGAACATAGCCGTTGAGGTATTCGAGGCGATAGCCACCGCGCTCTCCCTTCATTGTCTTCTCGAACTCAGCCACCTCGATGTCGTAGACACCGCCCTGAGCCACAATGCGGTCAAACGAGGGCTTGCTCCACACCTGCGAGAGAGCCACCTTGCTGCCGTCGGCGAGATTGAGCACCTCGTCGTCTTTGGCGAAGTAGAGGCTCATCTTCTCGTTGTATTGGAGTGCTTCGGCCAGCGGCAGAAAGTTTTCGGGCACACCTTTGTCGGGGCATATCGAATTTGGGAAAGCCTGACGCAGATCCTCGAGTGTGGCGTGGGGATACATCTCCAAGTATGCATGCACGATACCGAGGGCTGTGCGGTTCTGGGCTTTGCCGAATACACGTACTTTATTTGCCATTATTATTCGTTGTCGTCGTTTTCGAAAGATACCTCAAGCTCGGGCTCGTTCTTTACCAAGTCACAGAGCATGAGCACGGCGCTCTCGCGGTCGATGTCGAGAGCCTCGGCGAAAGCGAGGAGGTTGTAGACTTCGCCTGCGGTGAGCACGCCGTCGCAGAGCATCATCTGCATAAGAGCCTGATATACCTCACCGGCCTCTTCCGGATCGACTTTCTCGGCATGTTTTACGGCGTAGGTTGTGGCAGCCTCGGGGGTGAGGTGCTGCACCTCTACTATGGCGGCTGTCATGTATTTCTTGAAGTCTTTTGTCGGGATTTCGAAAGCTTCGGCGATTTCGTCGGCGGTGACGCGTTCTACTTCTTCAAATTCGCCGTCGGCCCATATACATGCTGCAAGCAGCGAGGCTATAGTGTTTGTTGCTGTCTTCATTATTTGAAAAGTCGTTTAAGTCGGTTTGCAAGTGAGTTTTTAGCCTTGCGGGCTTTGGCCATACGCTCGCACATAGCTTTGCCCTCTTTGGTGCGTTTGTCGATTTTGCCCTTGGCTGTTTTCTTGAGGGTGGACTGTTTTTTCGGTGTGCTCGATTTTGCTTTTGCGGCACGGGCCTTGGCGAGGCGCTCCTTGAGTTCTTTGTACTCCTTGGTGCGCTTGTCCATCTTGCCTGCGGCTGTGGTCTTTACTGCCATTTTGTGATTAATTTATTTCGATTAATGAATTTAAGTTTTGCATGCAAAACTTGTTTATTCTGAGTTTAACAGGTTTAAGGAGTTTATATAAACTTTGGTAAAGTAAACTCCCTAAACTTGATAAACTGCGCTAAAAGCGCTTTAAACTTGAATTAATGAATAATAGAATTTGTGATTGTCGATCATGGTGTCGTGCCACTCTACGCTGTAGCTGCCGTCGAGGTTGAAGCCGGGGAGACCTTTGCTCGTGCCGGTGGCGCGGCTCCAGTCAAGACGCCCGTGGATATTGCGGCGTCCGTCGGCGGTAGAGAAGGCGTCGCAGATAGTGCCGGCGCGCGGGCCGCGGGTGTAGTAGGGCTCGTTGGTGAGAACTACGGCAACGCCGCCTGCCACGGCTTCGGGGAAGAGATGACGGATGACTTCGATACGGCGCACGTCTTTCCAGATATTGTAGCTCACAATATCTTGTGCCCCATGGTTCTTGACGATTTCCACATCGGGCAATATGCTGCCGAAGCGCTTGATATCGGTAGTGATACGACGGGTAGGGTATTTGAGCTCAACAATGGCATAGACATTCCCTCGGCGCACTACGATATCGAGTCGCAACTCGCTGCTCCATTCGTAGCCGGCCTCTACGGCTGCGCTGTTGGGGATATAATACTCCACATCAACGTCGTCGTAGCGGCCGCTCTGCCTCAGATATACGGCGAGCTGCATCTGAAAATCGCGCTCATTGAACATCAGTTCCTCCTGCTGTTCGATAAAAGCGACGATGTCGGTTTTCAGAGTCGATATCAAGTCCATCGAAGGCATGCTCATGATTGCTTGCATTTCATTTTTTCAATGCGCAGAGCCTCATCGAATTGACGAATAATCTCTTCATTGGCCGGCAGCTCGCGTGGTGTGGCGTTATTCATCATATCCATATATCCCTCAACAAGCTCACGCTCCGATTTTCCGCTCGTCTCGGGCCTCTGCATGATAAACGAGTTGTGATACTTGCTATAGGCGTCATTGATATACTTTATCAACTCCTGCTTGGAAAGTTTCGCATAGCCACAAACGTAGCCACGGCTGTTGAGAGCCTGGCCATTGTAGAAGCACCAACCATCAGCTCCATGTTCACGCGCGATTTCTGCTGCCAAGACATCGGCCTTGGCCTTCTCAGGAATCGGATGGCCGATAAGGGTGGCAAAGGCCTTGATTTCTCTCAATGTACTACCAATGCTCCACATTCTATAGAAGTTCCCATCGGAAACTTCTGTGATTTCTTCTCCATCGAGTTGGCTCTTCGCTAGTGTATGGCTGCTATAGTCCTTGTTGAGAAGTTCTTCTCGTACGCAAGCATACGACTGTAGACGTTTAGTGTTATACTCACTATTTAGAGTTTCATAAGTGGCAAACCAAAAGTCAAAACTCAAAGTCCCGGTATCTGTGAACTTATAACCATCCTGACTGGCAGGTTGATATTTTTCCACCACCGTCAGTTTGCCGGATTTTGCTTTGGGTGCGGCCGGGGCTCCCGATTCGAGCTTTGCGATACGGGCTTCGAGGGCTTCGAGACGTTTGAGGAGGTCGTCGAGTTGTTTCATTTCTTCTTCAGTCAGTTCTTCTGTTTGAGTTGTTTTTACTTGCTCTTTCGCAGGCTCCGTTGCCGGAGCTGCTTTTGGAGCGCTTGGTGTCGGGTTGGGTGCCGGCTCTTCTTTAGGCGCAGGAGCAGGTGCGGGAGCCTGTGGCGGCTCCAGTTTGGGTGTTGGCTCTGCCGGTTTTGCCGGTGCCGCAGCGCCTGCGGGGAGGGTTTTGAGGAAGTCAACGAGCTTCGAGCCCGACTGGCGGGTATTGTGCTTTTCGTTGATTTCATATCCTGTCAAAGACGCAATCTCGCGGATTGCGCCCATGACATTGGATATTTGCTCACCTCCCTTTCTGACAGTGATAGCGCCGTTGTCTTCAACTACCACTTCATAATCGAGATATGTCGCTGATTTTTTCGCCATTACTTGTTGTCGTTGATGAAGTCGACGAGTTTAGAACCGTTCTGACGGGTGTTTGATTTCTCGTTGATTTCGAAGCCTACGTTTGCGGCAATCTCACGGAGAGCGCCGAGGGTATTGGCGTAGGTGCGGTAGGTCTCGATTTTGCCTGAGGCGCGGCGGGTTACCACGTACTCACCGATTTCGGCCATGTTGCCGTCGCCGAACTCCTTGCAGATACGGCGGCCGGTTTCCTGAGTGTTCCACTTGGGGTCGATGGTGAAGTTCTGAGCCTCGGCAATCTCGCGCAGAGAGCCGATGACGTTGTCGTAGATTTTGCACACGCGCACAGTGCCGCTGTCTTCAACGGTGATGATGTATTCGCCTGAAATTGCTGATTTTTTGGCCATAGCTTTAGATTATTTATTAATTATAGGTTAATGCTTAAATAGATTGCATGCCGCGATATTCATGCACTTACAAAGTTAAAGATATTAATGAGGTGAAATAGGATAGAAGCATGTAGTATGATTTCGCGAATGTGTGAAATGATTTATCACAGATCCGCTTGCCCATGCTTGTCTACGAAGTTCAGTACTGCCTGAAGCGACGCCCGGTTGCCGTCGCTTTGGGTGTTGAAAGCGGCGGTGTAATATTCGAAAAAGTTGGTGTTTAGGGCCTTGCTGATACGCCAAAGCAGCCCCGTGTCGATAAACGAGCGGGAGAAAATATCGTAGATGTTGCGTCGGTCGCAATGAATCTTGCGACTTAGCCACGTCACTGTCCGCTCTTGGCGGCGCAGTTCTTCTTCAATAATTTTACCAATGCATGTAGGCTCGTTTTCATTTGAGATTACATCCTTTTTTGTATCTGTATGCATATTCATCGTAATACTATAGGCCGTCGGGTCAGGATACAATGATGACATAGTTCTGACTCGTGCCTTGAGTTCAAGACAAATATTGCAAACGGGGATGCAATCTATTTTGGTTGTTTTCAATCCGCCTTGCAGATTGATGGGGAGAAGAGCCCGTTGCACCACTTCCAGCTGTTTTCACATCCGGATTGCCTAAGGTGGAGTAAACTCCCCAATCGCGACCTCAACCGCAATTTGCATTGCAAAATTAGACAATAGTGTGTAAATATCAAAAGTAAAAGTGTGAAAAATTATTTCACAATCGGGAGGGGTAGTTAATGATATTGACAAAAATTAAGTATTTAGTGGTAAAAATAAATCTTGAATCAGCACGCTTTCGCCGTCTGCCCTGACAGTACTTTTGCTATTACCTTAACCTGCTAAACTCAGTTTTTTGTAAAAACGGTACTTATAATCGCAAAAATTTGTACCTTTGTATTCTCTTAATCGTGATTTTTTGTATGGCAGTGAAAGTTGATACCCAAAAAGAGATTATTTTCGGCTCGTCAGATCCGAACATATCGCGTGTGCTTTCCAAGAAAGAAAAAGATGGCGAATTGCGCAAACTTGCCCCACGTATCTATACGACTAATCTTGTGGATAGACCCGAAAATATTGTCCGACGTAACCTTATGGATATTCTGGTGTACCGCTATCCGGATGCTTTGATCAGCCATCGAAGCGCAAAGGAAATGCGTCCGACAGCCACAGGTGATTTTTTCCTCACAAATTCAACGACAAGACGTGTGACTGACTTGCCGGGTATTACGCTTAACTTCGTAAAGGGGCCGAAAGCCACAGCGCATGACATTCCTTTCATGGGTATGCACATATCCGGCGAGTACAGGTATATGCTTGAAAATATGCAGGTGTCGCGTAAGTCAGGAGATGAATCACGAGTTTTGCCTGCCTGTGTCATTGAAAATAAACTTGAACAACTGTTGCTGACAGGTGGAGAGGAACGACTGAACCGGTACCGTGATGAACTGCGGAAAGTGGCGGAAGAATTGGAAATGCAGACAGAGTTCGCGAAAATCAACAGCATTATCTCCGCGTTATTATCAACGCACGACGCAAAAGTATTGTCAACAGACTCAGCTAAAGCTCTTGCCGCAGGCAATCCATTCGACCCGGAGAGGGTTGAATTGTTTGAAATCCTGTTTGACGCAATCAAAGACAGATACTTCGTTATCCGCAATAACCGCAATACTGATGAGGAGTCATTCCGCCTTTTCTCTTTCTTCGAGAGCTATTTCTCAAACTATATAGAAGGAACAGAGTTTGAGATTGAGGAAGCCAAAGCCATAGTGGATTCTGGTATTCCATTGCCGCGCCGTGATGAGGACTCGCACGACATCCTCGGAACATTCAAAGTCCTTTCAAACCGAGCCGAGATGATGCGTACGCCTACATCTCCTAAAGAGTTGTTTGCGATACTCAGCCATCGCCATACAATTTTGCTTGAGGGCAGACCGCATGTTAATCCCGGTGTTTTCAAAATGAAAAACAACCGTGCCGGTCAGACAGAGTTTGTGGACCATCAACTTGTGAAAGGTACGCTTTCGCAAGGTTTCAAGTATTATGCAGCCCTGACCGACCCCTTTGCACGGGCAATCTTCATGATGTTTATGATTAGCGAAGTCCACCCGTTCAACGACGGTAACGGGCGTATCGCCCGCGTGATGATGAACGCCGAGCTTGTGCGCGCCGACCAATCCCGAATCATTGTCCCGACTGTATTCCGCGAGGATTACATCTTGGCTCTGCGAAAGCTCACCCGTCACAAAGACCCCTTGGCATACGTCAACGTAATGATCAAACTCCACCAGTTCAGCGACAACCTCTACGGCACAGACTTTACCGAGCTTAAAGACTACCTCGCAGCCTGCAACGCATACGAAGACCCGGCGCAAGCCAAACTGCAGATCATAGACCGTACTGTCATTTGATTAAAGTTCAGAATGCGTGGACTGCAACTTTCGCGAGGATATTTTTGTTTTATGCAAAGGGTTTTGGATTTTTTGATTACTTTTGCAAATTGAAACCTTAAGTATTCAGTAGATAATGAAACTAAGATATATACTGTTTGCCTCTGTCGCATTACTGACAGTAAGTGCTCAGGGTGCTCTCAACCGCCGCAGTGCCGATGTCGGTGAGCTCGCGGCCTATTGTGCTCCGGCAGCTACGCCGGCCTCTGCAACCATCGAGTTTATGCCCGACGGCCAATCATACGTGGAGCGCTCCGAGGATGGCAAGAAACTCATTGTAAAGGATATCAATTCAGGCAAAGAGCTGTCGACGCTCTTTGATGTGACATATACACGCGAAACCGAGTTGCCCGATTTCGAGGGCTTCATCATCAGCCCGGACGCGAGCAAAGTGATAGTGTGGCGCGACTCACGCCCCGTCTACCGCCGCTCTACCACGGCTGAGTATTATGTCTATGAGGTGCGTTCGCGCCTGTTGCGTCCGCTTTCAAAAGAGCATAAGCGCCAGCAGGTGCCGATGTTCTCGCCCGACTCGCGTATGGTGGCTTTCGTGGCCGACAACAATATCTATGCCGCCAAGCTCGACTATCAGACCGAAGTGGCCGTGACCACCGACGGCCTCAAAGACAACATCATCAACGGCGCCACCGACTGGACCTACGAAGAAGAGTTCGGCGTGACCTCGCTGATGTCATGGGCTCCCGACAACCTTACCCTCTGCTATGTGCGCTTCGATGAGTCTGCTGTGCCGATGTATAGCCTGCCGCTCTATCAGGGCACCTGCCAGCCGATGGACCAATATCGCCTCTACCCCGGCGCGTTGAGCTACAAATATCCCGTTGCCGGCGAGGTCAATTCTTCAGTTACCGTGCACAGCTACGATGTTGAGACACGCAAGACCAAGCAGCTCGAATTTCCCGGAGGTGCACCCTATTATATCCCTCGCATACAGTATGGCCCCGACGCGTCGCGCCTGATGGTGGCGACTCTCAACCGCGACCAAAACCGCTTCGAGCTCTTCTCGGTCAACCCCAAGTCTACCGTAGCCCGCTCGGTATATACCGAAGAGACCAAGGCATGGGTACTCCCCGAGACATACGAGCAGATCCACTATGGCGATAAATCGTTTGTCGTGGCCTCTGCTTCAGAGGGTTATACCCGCTATTATGAATATTCGTATACAGGTGCCAAAATGACCTCGATAGGCATTGACAAGGCAGATGTGACAGCCTATTACGGCAGCGACGCCCTCGGCAACCACTACTATCAGGCCGCCGCGCCCACACCGAAAGACCGCACACTCTACCGCCTCACCCGCAAAGGCACGGTAGAGACTATCGGCAAGACCGAGGGCACCACCAACGCCACATTCGCCCCCGGCTGCGGAGCGATGGTGATGACCTACAGCAACATCACCACACCGCCTGTGAGCACTCTCTGCCGCGCCGACGGCAAGGAAATCCGCATGCTTGAAGATAACAAAGCCTACGCTGCCCGCGCCCTTGGCCGCCTCGCACCCAAGGAATTTTTCACCATGCGCGCCGACGACGGCTCTGAGCTGAGCGGATATATCGTGAAGCCGGCCGATTTCAATGCCTCGAAACGTTATCCCGTGATAATGAGCCAATACAGTGGCCCGGGCTCGCAGCAGGTGCTCAACCGCTGGAGCCTCGACTGGGAGTCGTATTTCGCCTCGAAAGGCTATGTGATAGTATGTGTGGACGGTCGTGGAACCGGCGGACGTGGCTATGACTTCATGACCTCTGTCTACCGCCGCCTTGGCGAGCTTGAGACCGCCGACCAGCTTGCCGCCGCCCGCTATGCCGCCGCGTTGCCCTACGCTGATTCTTCGCGTATCGGTATCTATGGCTGGAGCTTCGGCGGCTACCAAAGCCTTATGTGCGCCACTGCTTCCGACTGCCCCTACGCTGCCGCCGTGGCCATCGCTCCGGTGACCGACTGGCGCTATTACGACACCGTCTATACCGAGCGCTATATGCTCACACCGCAGCAGAACGAGACCGGATATAACAACTCATCTGTGCTCATGCGCGCCCTTCATCTGGGCTGCCCGACGCTGGTTATGTATGGCACCGCCGACGACAACGTCCATCCTGTCAACAGCCTCCAGTTCGTCTCCACCCTCCAGAGCCTCGGCATAATGTGCGACATGTTTGTCTTCCCCAACATGAACCACTCCATCAACGGCTGCAATGCCCGTCAGGTGGTATGGGCGCGCATGCTTGATTACTTCAATCAAAATCTCAAATGAAATGAGTGGCCAAGAAGATGAAAATAAAGCGACCGGACAGGTGCTCGGCACACTGTGGCGCAACTGGGCGTATGCTTTCGGCGCGCTCAATGTGCCCTTGCTCGCCGCATTGTTAGTGCCCCGTATATGGTTGCCCTTTATATGCCTGTTTGTAGCATGGGCGCTTATCTCTTTGGGCAAGGCTTCCACATCGACTCCTCTCAACGCTTGCTCGCTGTTGATGAGGGTGGTGTCGAGGGTGTTGCTGCTTTCAACCATTGTGATGTTTGCCATCGTGATTCTGTGTACCGACTGGTTGGTGCCCACTGTTATACATCTGCAGCTGTATAACAGTGAGATTCCTTTCATCACCTCGCTGGTTATCTTTCCGCTCACCACGATATTGTGCCTCGTGTGGCTCTACGGCGGTTTTGCCAACAACTTCTGCCGCGCATGTCAGCGCCGCAACGGCAATTATGCCGGCGACAGCATTGTGGCTACTCTCTACTATCGTGAGACCCGCTATCAGTTGACAATTCTTCTGGTGCTGTCGCTGGTGATAGGAGCGGTTGAGTATTGGTATTACTTCGCACGCTATATCAACAGCAACCTCAACAACCCTGACCGCTTCTTCTTCAACTACATCCCCTTGGCCATGTACGTACTCTCGCTCCTTTTTATCGGTGGACGCTATACGAGCATGCGCGAGCTTTACAACACCATCGAGGATCAGCATGAAGGTCATCGCAACCGCACTGTAGTGCGTTTCCTCATATTCTGTGCCGACGAACTCCTGCTTCACCGCAACTCGGAATCATTGTGGGATACACCGGCCGAGGTGACAGTGTCGCGCACCACGTCGATGGGTATGCCGCAGGCCGAGCTTCTCTTTGAAGAGATAACCGGGATGGCAGCTCCGGCAATGCGATATTGCTTCACCAATCCCGGATTTGCCACGGGCTCGAACATGATACACTATGCCGTGTTTGTAGACCATGACAAGAAAGACCTTTTCACCAACGATGACGTATGGTTCAACCCCTACGCCCTCGATACGGCATTGGCTACAAATTCGCTTTCTTCTACGCTGGCCAACGAGCTCTACCGTATCCACACTATAACCATGGCGTGGAAAACCTACGACCGCAATGGGCGCCGTCTTTATCCCATCCGCCACTACCGGCCCACTTTCCGCCTGCGCGACCTGCGCGAATGGACTGTTGACTACGACGACCAGTCATGGTTCGACATAGCACAGAACAATGAAGACCGCCGTTTCTTCCGTCTTCGCAATTTCTGGAACAACATCACCGGCTTTCTGAGCCATAAAGCGCGCGCAGGTCAATGAAGGCCATAGCAGTAGTGGGGCCTACGGCCTGCGGCAAGACTAAGCGCGGCGTCGCCATTGCCCTCGAGCTCGACGGCGAGATTGTAAGCGCTGACTCAAGGCAGGTTTACCGCGGTATGGACGTTGGCACAGGCAAAGACCTCGCCGACTATCCCGCCGGTATGCGCTATCACCTTATCGACGTCGCCCCGGCCGGGTATCGCTATAACCTCTATGAGTACCTCCGCGACGCCCGCCGAGCTGTTGATGATATCACATCGCGCGGCAAACGTGTGGTGATTGTCGGGGGCACCGGCTTATACGTGGAGTCTTTGCTCAAAGGGATTATCCTGCCGGAAGTGCCTGAAAACAAGCCCCTGAGAGAAAGCCTCGCCGGAAAGTCGCTCGATGAGCTGGCGGCGATACTCGCAGGTATGAAAACGCTGCACAATGTCACCGATATCGACACCGCCCAACGTGCGATAAGGGCCATAGAGATTGAAGAATATTATCTCGCCCATCCCGAGGCCGCCGAGCTTGCCCGCACTCCCCGTCCGCTCGACGCCGCCATTATCGGGCTTGACATACCGCGCGACGATCGCCGGCGCATGATTACCGCACGCCTGCGCCGTCGCTTCGACCAAGAGGGTATGCTCGATGAGGTAAAGGGATTGATAGATAGCGGGGTATCGCCGGAAAATCTGATATATTACGGCCTCGAATACAAATTCCTTACCCTATACCTGACGGGCAATATCACCCGGGCGGAGATGGAGCAGGGGCTTGAGACGGCAATACATCAGTTTGCAAAGCGCCAGATGACATGGTTCAGAGGCATGGAGCGGCGCGGGTTCAAAATCGAATGGTTGCCCTACGATATGCCCGACGATGAATTTTCTGACCGTGTGAAAGAGCTATGCTGAGATATTGGCTTACAAGCTTGTCGCTGACCGCGCTTGCCTTGGTGGCGCACGGCGAGACCGTTGTGGCCGACAGCCTTTATTCGCTTACAATCGACACACCTCTGCAGGAGATGATCTACCACCTCCGCTTCCGCCCCGATAAAAATAACGACGCCAAGATATCGCTCTATTGGAATTATATTGACTCTGACTCGTGCTTCCGCGCCGAATTTATCATACCCTCGCTGATGTCGCTCGACAATACCGACAAGGCGATGGTAGATTGCAATATATTTAAGATTACGCCGGCCGGAGAAACCGCCGTCGGCGCATATCAGGAGGCGATTACCGTCAGCCGCGGCCGCGATGCCGCTTTCTCTGCCGTGCTCCGCGCCGACGCCGCAGGTGCGCAGTTGCGATTCGGCGACCGTCAAGAGCAGGCCGGATTCAATGTGCCGCTTGACCGTGACAATATCGCTAGACTTGCTTTCCGCTCGTCGCGCGATATCGAGCTTGTAAATCATATACTTGTCAGCCGGGCAGGGGCAAAACGCGAGCGTTTCGACGGCGAATTGGTTTTCGACTCTGCTGACTCTCTAACCGGCCGTTGGACATATCTCGACCGCAATTCAGATCCCGACCGTGTGGCCGGTGCCATTGACTATGATATAGCTATAGTGCAGTCTGAAGACGCGTATGTCATAGTCTATCAAGGCAAAAGCTCCGATGGGTGGCGAGCCGGTGACATAAAGGGATATCTGCGCCCAACGCCCTTTGCCGGCCATTTCGACCTTGAGTGGATTGACCAAGGCGGCACTCTCCACCGCCGCGACGTGAGCGCAGACCTGCTGCTCGACGGCCAAGTGCTACGCCTCAATTTCCCCCTTCTGGGCACATCCATCCGCTTGCGCCGCACGAAATAAGGTTCGCAAGCGAAACTTGAATTTTCACTTTAATTTGGAGAGCTAAAGAATATTTTGTAATTTTGCATCGCAGTTAAGATTAACCGCCTTTATGGCGGAGCAGATAATATTTTTATAGATTGTAGATTATTAGAGGGCTTTGTCGCGAGACACAGTCCTCTGATTTATTATTAAAATCAAGAAAATGACCGCTGTAATCTGTTGATCCTCAGCCGGGACGCGCCGAGGCGCGTCAGCTCCTCAAAAACAGAAGTTTTCCTATGGTGGATTACCCCGGCTATGGGGCTGTTTCACTCAATCCGGCCAATTTCGCTGATGTTTACCTTGTAGCCGGTGCTGCCGAATTGATTGCGCTTCTTGTCGCTCCAGTTCGGTTTCATCTCTGATACTTTTATTTTTAACGTATATTTTCCTTTATCGAGCCGGGGAGAAATATAACGCAGACCGTCGGCCGGTGCGAGCGAGTAAAAATCTACAGTGGTCTCAACGATTTTTTCGCCCTTGCTGTCGGTGATTTCGACTTCTGCGTAGCTGCTGGCGCTGTCGGTTGAGCCTTTGATGTATATTTTCCCGTTGCCGTCCAAGTTGATTTTATAAGATTTGGTGACGCCGGGCTTCGAACCTTGCCATGCCGATTTGGACAATGGTTTTGTGTTGAGCTTTGCCGCAGTCAATGTCGAGGTGTCCCATGCCTCGAAATATTCCGGCAGGAAAGGCTCCCCGTTAATCCACTGTATCGGCAGCCATACGTAGGTGGCGGCGCTGCGCTGACGCGGAAATGACCAGCGGTCGCCCATGAAGACGAATGTCGAGTCGAGAGGCAAGATAAATGTCGTCTGGCTGTTCCATGTGTTCGTGCCCTGCGGAGCGAACAGTTCGTGCTTCTCCCAAGGCCCGGACAGCGACTCTGACGACACATACATATTGTCGTTGCGCTCCCAAGAGGTCGTATGGCTCGAAAACCAATAGTATTTGCCCTTGTGCCTGAGCATGGCCGGCGACTCGCCCACACCGGCCACATTTTTGCTCATGCACGAGTCAAGCGAGTGATAATCGGGCGCGAAGCGGTATATGTCGCCGTGGTGAGCGAGAAGATAGGCTGTGCCGTCAACGTCGACAAACGACCCTATATCCCACTTCTTTACCGGTTTGCCCTTGTAGAGCAGAGGGCCTTGGAATGTATATGGACCTGTTATGCTCTTGGCCGTTGCGTAGGCCGTGCAAGGGTCTTTATATCTGAGATTGTCGCTGTGCATTATCATCACATATTCACCCGTGGCAGGGCAGCGCAACACCTTTGGACGCTCACCCACGCGGCCCGGCCCGAGACGCCCGTCGGTTTGTTGGCCGAGGGCTATACCCTCGTATCTCCAATTCTCAAGGTCGGCCGACGAATAGCAGCTGAAGCCGGTGAACACATTTGCCGAGTCGGTCTTGAACTCGCCGAACATATAATATCTTCCGTTGTCCTTGATTATATTTGCGCCGTGAGCCGACACTATGCTGTCGCGGTCGTCATGCCAAGGCACGCCGTTTACAATCGTTGCGCCATATAAAGCATTGGCACATAGTATTAAAGCAGGGATTATGATTTTACTGAAGTATGCCATGGTTTGGTATGAAAAGATTAAATGCAAAGTTAATAATTTTCTTGATTATCCCGCTTGTTTCTACTTCAATATAGTCGCGCAAATGTACCGAATTCGGTACATTTAAGAAAAAGGCCGGGAATTTTGCTTAAAGGTGGTCGAGCCAACACATTACAGAGTAAAGAGAACTTTTAATAATATTAGTGCTTTTTTGAGCTTGCTTTTCGTCAAAAATATTTGTATACAGGCTAAAAGATTACTATCTTTGCAGCCTGAATTATTAATCATTATCGCATGAAGAAAATTTTACTTATGCTTGCATGCTCCGCTGTCGCTATGTGCGGGGCCGCTGCTAATTATCTGCATGTCAAGACTGATAAAGGTTGGGAAGTTCTCGATCTCGACCGCGTTGACCGCTTGACATTCTCCGGTGGTAAAATGACAGCTTCCGACGAACAGGGTGCTACCGTAGCCACATTCAATCAGACTGCACTTGAGCAAATCTATGTTGACGAGACCACAGGTGTGACTTCTGTAGAAGCACAGGAGGCCAAAGCCACCTTCACCTACAATACCTCTGCCAAGACCGCGCTCATGCTCGCCGACGGCAACTTTGAAATCTACGCCGCCGATGGTGCGTGCCTCGTGTCGGTTCCCGCAAAATCGGGCGAATACATCTGCCTCGAAGCCATCAACCCCGGCGTGGTTATTCTTAAATCAGGTAAATACACTCTTAAAGCCATCGTAAAATGAAAAAGTTCATTCTCTCAATGGCTGCTGTGCTGGCCATCTCTTCAGCTTCGGCTCTTCCCAAAGCATTCTACGTCAAGAAAGGCGACGAAATCACAAAATATAATTTCGGTGTAGCCGACAACCTCAAGTTCTCCGACAACGGCCGCACTCTCACCGTGCTCGGCTATGGCGAGGCTATCAACCTCGATGAAATCGACTATATCAGTTTCTCCGCTCCCTTAGGCACAGCCCTTACTCCCGCTGCGCAGAAAGAGAAACTCGTGGCAATCGGCTCTGAGGCTTTCGATATGGTAGACCTCCAGGCCAATGCCGATATTCTCAACGCTTGGCATGCCTTCTTCGACGGCTATGAAGATGAAAACTATAATTGGATTCCCTCGCCGTCGGAATATGATTTCGATTCTGAAGAAAAAGAGGCTTACAACCATACAAAAACTTTGGCCAAGGCGCTCATGCTGGTTGCAAAAGGTAATGCCGCCGCTATGCGTGCTGCAAAAGCCGGGATTGTAAATGTCTATAAATTCGCTGATTACAACGGTATTTATACAGCCAACGACCAAACCTATCATTGGGACAAAACCGAGGCCGACCATATCGAATTCCGCTTCAACGGCCGCAAGGGTGAGAATTTCATCCTCAAGCTTACCAAAGGCAGCGAATCGGCTACTTGGGAAACAAACGAAAACAGTGTAGAAGTGCCCGCGAAGATTGACATCACATTTTCCAATGGTTCTGCCAAGCTCTTCTCTGCTACTCTCAACACTATCATAGAGTCACGCAAGAGCATTGACATGACTCTTGATTTCGATGCCAACGGCTATGTGGCAAACAACGTACTTAAGGTTGTAGACAATCTCATCACCGACAACGTAACAGTAAAAATCAACGGCAAAGAGCTTGTCAACGCCACTTCTACCGTTCAAGGCCGCAATTTCGTAAACTACGATGTGATCTACGACGCTGTCAAGGCTGCCAACGGCTACTATGCCGATGAGGACGACTGGAACTCGTGGGTAGATGAAGACGCCACCGACCTGATGGCACTCTTCACCCGTGCCGAGGCCAATGTAGATATTCTCGGCAAAATGCAGATCAAAGGTCTTGCCTCAAACCCCTCGAAAATCTACGAGAAACTTTCGGCTGATTCTTATTCTTACGAGAACTTCACCAAAGACGGAATGGAATTCTACTCATACGGCAAGTTGCTCGATAAAGTAGGCAATGTGTGGTATACCACCGAGCAAGACCGTTCTGTTGTCGAGGCATACGCTGAGAGCCTCAACTCTTACATCGATGCCGGTTTCTTCTACGACGGTACTACCAAGCAGCAAGGCTATCTCGGTTGGGATGTCGTGGAAGATGAATGGGATCGCTATACTGATTGGTATGATGGTGAAAGCATCCGTACAAATGGTTTTGTAATCGTTGACGGCTTTGTTGTCAATGTATATCGCAATGTCGACTGGGTATACAACGAGACAATAAACGATAGTGAGCAGGTTGTTGGTCCGTGGCATTATAGCGGTTCCCGCTTCAACGAAGATACCAATGAGTGGGAATATACAGATGTTGAGGTCAAGGAGGCCGACGTGCAGTTCCCCTCTGCAATCATGATTCGCGACTATGAGGTTTCACCCATTCTGATGTTCCCCGACCAGACAAGCTTCTCGATGGAAGATTTCTTCGACGAAGACTCTTTCTCCAAGATTATCGACGACTATAACGATATCGTCGACACTTACCTGAGCATTACCGGTCAGGAGCGCGACGACGAGGACAATTATTGATTTGCTTAACCGCTTATCCATAACAATACTTTCAGCCGTATGCGCGCTCTCAGCGGGCGCGCATACGGTTGATTCTTTATCTGTAAGAGAGCTTAAAGGCGTATCTGTGACAGCCACAGCGCCGCGCAAGGTGCTACGGACATCTTCGTCGGGCGCCATACTTGTTGACTCGCGCCATCTCTCTGAGCAGGCCTCATTCATGGGGGCGAACGATCCTCTCGCTCTTGTGCGCACATTACCTTCGGTGGCTACGGGCAACGACCTGCAGGCTTCATTCCCTGTGCGCGGGGGTGCTACAGCCGACAATCTTTTCGAAGCCGACGGTGCGCGCGTGGTAAGCCCTATCCACATGCTCGGCCTCTTCAGCGCTTTCAATCCGTCATATTACCGCAGCTATACATTCCGCCCCGGGCGCATGCCTTCTACCGTGCCGTCGCTCACTTCGGCGCTTTTTTCTGCCGACAGCGGACTTGAGCCTGACACCTGTTTCTCAGGCAGTGCTACGGCGGGGCTCATCGAGAGCCACGGTGCTCTGCGTGCCCCGATTGTTAAAAATCGTCTCTCGCTCTCTGTAGGCTTTCGCCGCTCATATCTCGACGCCGTCTTTCCGACACTTCTCTCGCTCGGCAAATCAACTCTCAAATATCAGTTTACCGACCTCAATGCCGCTGTCAATGCCCGCGTCAGCGATAAGGATATTTTGCGACTGTCGTTTTTCGGCAACCGCGACCGCCTCGGATTGGAGAATCATCACAACGGCTACAAAGAGGGCACCTTGGGCTGGAGCAATGTCGCTACGGCCGCCACATGGCGTCATAGCGACATTGAGACTATAGTGTCATACACCGGCCTGTCCAACACTTTCCAACTTGAAGAAGGCGGCGCTCAGATCGACCAACCCTCATATCTGCGCCAGTTCGCTGCTCGCACCCTCATCCCCTTGGGACGCCTTACCGCCGGCGCCGACATCGCACACCGCCGGGTGTCGGGGCAGAACGGTTTCGGTCGTGCGGCGTCGTGGGAGTTCAACATCGCCGCCGACTGGGAGCAGCCTCTCTCTAGCCGACTCTCGCTTACAGCCGGTCTGAGGATGGCGGCCTACGTCAACGGCTCGTTCACCGCATGGCGTCCGCAACCGCGTCTGTGCTTCGATTTCGACCTCGGCCGTGGATATGCAGCATGGCTCGCTGCAGGCAGGCGTGTGCGCTTCGACAAGACCGTAGAAGAGTCGACTTCCGGCCTGCCGACAGATTTTTATATCTGTGCCGACGCCGCAGCACGCCCACACGACGTATGGAGTGCCGAATTGGGCTTCTCGGGAGCTCTTCCTCACACCGGTATCACTTTCTCCGCCGAGGCATATTATAAACTCATCCGCCATGAAGGCGAGTTTGCCGGTTCGATAGTCGACCTCGCCTCGCCCGACTATAATCCGCTTGCAGATTACCTCGATGGCCGGGGCTATGCCGCCGGCATTTCGCTTGCCCTCATGCGTCAGGTAGGCAAAGTGCGCGGACGCTTGGGCTATAATCTCGGCATGGCGCGGGCGCGTTTCGACCGCTTCGGCGATGATTACATGCCGTCGGCACACGACCGCCCTCACGACTTCAACCTTTCGCTCAACTGGTCGGTGCTTCCGCCCTTTACCGTCTCGGCTTCTTTTACCTACGCCTCCGGCACACCCTACACCCGCGCCAAGTATGGCTACATGATAGGCGAGAACCTTATCTGCGAGTATTTCCCGCACAACTCCTCGCGTCTGCCGGCCTACCGCCGTCTTGACCTTTCTGCCTCGTGGGTGTTCAGGTCGCGCGCTTGCTCGCACACAGTGAACATCTCGGTCTACAATGCCTTGGCCTCTCACAACGTGCTTTTCCGCTACACCTCATATACTCTTGACAAGGGCATACAGCAGCGCGAGTCGGTGATGAAAGCTGTGATTCCCTCGGTAGCCTATACCATAACATTCTGATTATGAACCGATATATCCTCGCTATAATAATCTCCGCCCTTACCCTCGCCGCCTGCGACAGCGATGAGCCCGGGCAGTCAGGCCCCATGCCCCTCGTAGTGGAAGGATGGATAGAGGAGGGTGCCGCGCCGATAGTGATGGTCACCCGCGCCGTCGATCTCACCGCTGACACCGCCTCGTTCGACGGATTCGTGGAGAAATGGGCGCGCGTGTCGGTTTTCGACGATGGTGTGCAGTATATTCTCACCGGCAGGGTCAACAAGGACTATATGCCGCCCTTTGTCTTCACATCCACACGCCTGCGCGGACGTCAGGGACATACCTACCGTCTACTTGTAGAGACCGAAACCGACACCGTTGAAGCCACAGCCACACTTCTTCCGCCGCCTGACCTCACATCACTCAAGGCAGTGCTTGAAAATGCCGTGGACTCGCTCTATTCAATCCGAGCGTTTCTGTCGGATATCACTCCCGAGGGCTGCTACAAGTTTTTTGCCCGCGATGTCGACAATGAATCGCGCTTCTTCGGCTCTTTCCTCGGCACATTCCGGGGCTATGAATACAAGCCTGACGAGGGTTGGACGGTGACTGCCGGCGTACACACATCATACGACAGCGATGACTACAGCCATTATTACCCCTCCGGCAGCCGCATAACAGTCAAGGCCTGCTCGCTTGCCCCCGAGCTCTACGATTTCTGGAGTGTATACGATGCCAATATATCGCTCTCTCAGAATATCTTCTTCACTTTTGCCGGCAACTGCCCATCGAATATCCAAGGAGGACTGGGCTATTGGGCCGCATACGGCGTTTCGCAGCGCTCTATCAAAATTCCTTAGTGCTTTTTTGCACGGCTGATAAATTTTTTATAATTTCGCACCCGGATAGTGAGCGGAATAATAATATTCCGCAGGGAATGGGGTGAGAATCCCCGACAGTACCCGCTGCTGTGATTTCCTGCCGAGACTTCGTGCCTCGGGTGTCTTTCACAAAATGTCACTGGCCTCTTGGCCGGGAAGGCGTGAAAGATTGGAATTAGTCAGAAGACCTGCTATCTGCCCTTATCGCGATTTCGCCCCGGGAGTTGGGTGATACTTGCGGCGCTGCCCCGGCGACGGCCGGTGCGGTGGTCGGAGTGTGCTGTTCCCGTGTGGCTGATGTCACATTCGGGATTTTTTATGCTTTGTAATTAACCAAACAAATCATATTCAAGCACATGAGAAAAGTTTACGCAACAGTCTTTACCCTTCTCGCCGGTTTCGGCATTGCTGCCGCAGCGGACGGTGTTATCACTCTCGACCTCACCAAAGCCGTCACCGAGCTCGAATTCAACGCCGACAACGGCTCTTGGACCGGCACATACAACGATGAAGAGGAAGTAATCGAAAGCCAGAGCTTCATCTTCATTCACAATTCCATGGGCGACTACGACACATGGTGGGGCTTCTCTGCCTCAAACCATGCCGACAACTCGCGCCCCGAAAATACCCTCACTCAGCAGTGGAGCGCAATGGCCAAAGGCGGCATTGAGCTCGACGAGAACGGCGATGTCAAGCTCGACGACTTCGGCGCACCCGTAGTCAGCGACAAAGTGCCCTATTTGGTAGGATATTACAACGCCTACATGTCGGCCCGTCCGGTAGATATGATTTTCAATGATGGCCTGGCCCATGAGCCCGTAGGTATGTACGTATGCCTCAACAGCTACGCCTACTACAGCATTCAGGACGGCGACGCCTACACCCGCCCGTTTACCAACGGCGACAGCTTCACTCTTACAGTTCATGGCATTGCGGATGATGAGTCAGAGAAGACTATCGATGTTGTTCTCGGCTCTTACACCAACGGCGACCTCACCCTCTCGCGCGGTTGGAAATATGTCGACCTCTCTTCGCTTGGCGCTGTAAACGAGATTTATTTCACCATGGACAGTACCGACAAAGGCGCTTGGGGTATGAACACTCCCGGCTACTTCTGCCTCGACAAACTTTCTGTAAAAGAAGCCGAGGACATCTCTACCGGTATCGACAGCGCTTATGCAAATGTAGCTCTTTCTTACGACCGCGCCACGTCTACACTCAGCGTAGCCGGCACCGACTTTGCAATGGTGACCGACGCTCTCGGCCGCATGGTAATCTCCGGCGAGTCATCGAGCTTCGATCTCTCATCTCTTCCCGCCGGTGTCTACATCGCCAAAGCCGCCAACAAAAGCCTCAAATTCGCGAAATAATAGTATAGATAATTTCTTTTCTGCCCGCATCATATCAGTCGTGTTGACGGGTATGATGTTTTTTTACCCAAGAGTCAGACGAAATGCCGTTCTGCCGAACGCTCGCGAATAGTCAGCAGAAAAGGCTTCCGTAAGGAGGCCGATTATTAGTAGCCGCATATACCGCAGCGCAGCGTAGGTATATGCGGTGCGGATAGACACCCACGAAAACAAGGCGTTCGCAGACCGCCGATTTACTGCTGATTAACCGTAAATCGGCTGCCTCCGGACATGTCATTTTCCTTGTGCTGTATTGATAACGCGGTGGCAGCCGCATGGCGGCAAACGACGGCGTAGCTATGCGCAACCACAGGTTGCAGTAATCTCCTCGATAAATGGCGCTGCGTAGCTGTGCGACTATATTCCATGAGAGGCGTGTCGCGCAGCTACGCAGCGCATTATTCATCTGCTCTTTATGTGACCTATGGCTGCGAACAGCTACGCGGTTCTTGCCAAAGGCTAAGCAGAGTTACGACAGCTACGCTGTCTTGTGCCGTTACCGCGGCAATGTCATACGCAGGTTTACGTCTAATAGTTGGCCCCTCGGTAGGGCCGCGCCGCGGCCCTACCGAGGGGCAATGGGTTAGTGAGCGTTTGCCGGGATATATAATCCGCGTCCTGACGCTCGCTAAAGCAGTTTCTCGGTTTCGTCGGCGCGGCGGTAGCGCTCTTTTATCCGGGCGGCTTCTGCTTCACGTCTTCGCCGCTCCTCCGCCTGTCGCTGAGCTTCGCGCTCGCGGCGCTGACGTTCTTGTTCTTCTTTTATGCTGTTTTCAGATACAAGGTCGGTATATATGATGGCTACGCCCCTCTCTCTATCATACCTGACTTCGATTGAAGTGTTTTTAAACATCCAAAAATTATTTCGTGCCGGTCCGTATTTGTTGATAAACATACTCTGTACTACGGCAAACCGCCCGTTTGGCATAATAACTTGAAGTTTATAGACCTTTCCATTATATGTCTGATGATATTCGTTCACCTGATAATCTTCCACCGAACCCCGCTCGTTGACGAAAGAAAGCCGTAAACCGGTCTGACGTGCGAATTTGCGGTAAGCCTCAAGGAAGCTGTTGACATCCATCGGGAGCGTTATTCCACCTAAAATCGGCCAATCGAAATCCTGCTCAGCCCTGCGGGATATAGCTTCCTGCAGGGCCTTGTCGCTTGCACCCTGTTTGTCAAGCGGTTCTTCTGCTGGCTTCCGTTTTTGGGATATCCGTTTGTCTATTCCTAAAGCCGAAATTCCGACAACGACAAAGATGATAACCCCGATGATCTCCGTAAATTCCATCTATAAGTATCACTTAAAAAATCCGTTATCCTCCTTCTCGGCAGCTTTGGGTGCTGAGGCAGAGGCGGCTGATACGTCGATAGGCAGCCATACGGCCATATTGCCCTCGCCGCGGTGTGCCCATGCGTAGTAGGGGATAAGTGTCAGGGTGGTGTTGTTGACGCTCAGTCGGCCGTTGGCGTCGTAGCTCAAGGCCTGCGCGTCGGTGCTTATCTTGTTGATACCGCCGAGCTCGCTTACGTGCTCACCGAGCTTGAACTGAGGCCTTTGGTTGAGAAGCACTGTATGGATATCAGCCTCATTGTCGGGCCACTCGGCGCAATATACTATCGGCCCGCGCTCTACGGCCACACATCCGCGGTCGGCGGCTACCTTGTCGTTGGCTTTTACGGTGCGCACGGGCATGTCAAAAGCGATATCCACCTTGTCGCCCTTGCGCCATTTGCGGTTGATGGTCACATATCCGTTGTCGAGCTCGCCGCTTACAGCCTCGCCGTTTACAGCCACGCTGTAGGTCGGTGCCTCGCCGTCGATATAGCTGTATAGATCGCCCGGCACAACCTCATTTCTCACCCAGCCCGGTATGCGTATTTTCATCGCCATGTCGCCGCTGCCTTTGTCTACAGTCACGGTGATATTACCGTCCCAAGGATAAGAAGTAGCCTGCGAGAGCGTAAACTTGCGGCCGCCTACATTTACCTCGGCCGTATTTGGCATAAAGAGGTTCACATAGAGTGATTTATCTTTTACAGCATAGATATAGCCCGGCAAAGACGGGATGAAGCGGCTGATGTTGCTCGGGCAGCATGCGCAGCCAAACCAAGGCTTGCGGCTGTAGTCGCCCGTCGAGGCCAAGGGGTTGGGATAGAAGAAGCTGCCGCCGTCAATCGACACGCCGGAGATAAGGCCGTTGTAGAGTGTGCGTTCGAGAACATCGTAGTATTTCGAGTCGCCATGAAGCAGGAAGAGCCTGTAGTTTGTATACACGTTGCCTATCGCAGCGCAAGTCTCGTTATATGCCGTGGCGTTGGGCAGCTCATAGTTGTTGCCGAATGCCTCCCCCTGATGTCGTGCGCCAATGCCGCCGGTGATATAGAGCTTCTTGTTTACGATATTATCCCATATCTTGTCGATGGCGCGGGTATAGGAAGTATCGCCCGACACTGCAGCAACATCGGCCATGCCGGCGTACATGTATGTTGCCCGCACGGCGTGCCCTACGGCCTCGTCCTGCTCAAGCACCGGCTTGTGCGACTGCGAATATTCTTTCTTTCTCGGAGTAGTGCCGCGCGCGTCGAGGAAAAACTTGGCGAGGTCGAAATAACGTTTCTCGCCGGTTACGTTATAAAGCCTCACGAGCGCCATCTCGGCTATCTGATGGCCGGGCACAAGGCGCAGTTTGCCCTCGCCCTCGCCGATATTGCGGTCAACGCAGTCGGCATAGCGGCATGCGATGTCGAGGAATTTGCGCTTGCCCGTTGCCTGATAATAAGCCACGGCGCCTTCTATCATGTGGCCGAGGTTGTAGAACTCATGGCTGAGATTCTCCACCGATGTCCAGCGCTCCTTGCCGGCCCAAGCATGGGGGTGCGTCGGATTCTGTGTGCGGGCCGTATAGAGATAGCCGTCAGGCTCCTGTGCGGCTGCCATGATATCGACAATGCTGTCGATATAGGCTTCGAGTTTCTTGTCGGGATAGTTGTGGAGGCGGTAGGCCGCGCCCTCGATAGTCTTGTAGACGTCGGTGTCGTCGAAAGAGAATCCCTCTACCTTGTATTCCTCGCTCGGGTGTGCGGCACGCACGAAGTTGGCATAGCGCTCGTTTTCCTCGCACTTGGCGAAAGCCAAGGGTATGGTGACATTTCGGCTCGCCTCAAGGCGCGCACCCCAGAAAGGCCCCGACACATGCACCGAAGTGAACGGCACCGGTGTGATGGGATATCCCGGATAAGAAGTTTCGGCTGTGGCGCCCAAGGCTACGGCGCCGGCTATTATCGCTGCAAGTATCTTTTTCATTTCCATTCGAGTATATAGACAGGTTGGGGTGGAGTAGTGGTCACACGTTCGCCATCGCCCTGCGATGTGGTCTGAACGTATATATTGAGTTCTTTTTTATTGCGCCAGAGGTCATTGTCGAGCGACGGCTCCCATGCGTCGACACTGAAGTCGGTGAGGTCGCGCACTTTCCATTTGCTCTTGCCGTAGCTGCGTGTTGCCGCCGACACCTTGCTGCCGCGCTCTACATCGCGGAAAATATAGATTAGCTGTTTTCCGTCGCTCACCACGCGCGGGCGTGCAATAGGTATCATCTTTGTGCCGCCACCGGCGAGGGTGAAAGGAGTGCGACGCTCGCCTACAGTCTCCATTGACCATCGGCTGCCGTCGTGGCTCACGAGGCGGTATTGCGGTATAGAGTCATTTGCGTCGCGCCAATATGTGGCTATCAGCGGATTACCGGCAGGGTCGGCAGTCATCGAAGTCTGGTTTATAAGCTCCGACTTCTGCGGTATGCGCCATGCTATCTCGGCGGTCGCCTCGGTGATAGGCAGAGTGTATGCTGTCCCGTCGCTGCGCTGCCAAGTTTTGCCGCCGTCGGTAGATTTGGCATAGCATAGGTCATGGTTGGTTTCCACAAGCCATGTCTCGCGCCATACCCATGAGAGGTGTATGGTGCCCTTGCTGTCGGTGCACATCTGCCAGTAGGCGTTGCGCTTGCCTTCGCCGTCGATAAGCACATCGTGAACGCGGCTCCAGCGCTTGGTGGCGACGTCGTAGCGGTTCATCACCATATTGCCGCGCCCCGAAGCGCCCGAGCGGTATACGAAGAGCAGGTCGCCCGACGGCAGGGTGTGAAATTCAGGGTAGGTGACATCCTCCTCGCCCTCACCGGTCATGGTCTCCATCTCGCCGAGGGTGAGAGCTCCGGGAGCGGTGCCGCGTGCATAGCGCAGCGGGTGGCCGTGGTGGTCAAATGAGGCGTGAAGTATGCCGTCGCCGTCAATGGCGATGGAGATGACGTTGTGGCCGTCTGTAACCTTGCCCTTGTATTGTGTGCGGTTTACAGTCCACTTGTCGCTGCCGAGGCTGCGCTTGGCAAGCGTGAGATAGCCATCGGGGTCGTAGTATGAGGCATACTGCGTATTGCCGTGTGTCACAACCGAGTTGGCTCTGAAAACTGCCGTATTCACAGATGTGGCGCTATAGCCTTCGCCAATCCGCGACAGATGAGGCTTCGCGGCTTGGAGGCCAAAAGCAATCGCTGTCAGAGATATAAAAGCAAGAAATCGTAGATTCATGGTATTTCAGTATTCAAGACACAAAGATACGAATAAGCGAGCGCAATGCCAAATTTATTTGAGCATTGCCGAGCGGAAGTATCGGAAGTATCTAAGAGCGCAGCTCAAAGATACGAATAAGCACGCGCACTGCAAAATTAATTTTGCAGTGCGCGTTGTATTTGTGCGCGTCTTTTTTTTCGTCGATGGCGCGGGCGCAGCCCGTGCGGTGTTTTTATCTAAGAGCAGTGGCAATCGCCCTTGCCGACATGATACCGTCGATGGCCGCCGATACTATTCCTCCGGCATATCCGGCGCCTTCGCCGCAGGGGTAGAGGCCGGCGAGGCCGATATGGGCGAGGCTCTCGCGGTCGCGCGGTATACGCACGGGCGATGATGTGCGCGTCTCGTCGCCGATAAGTACGGCGTCGGGGCAAAGGAAACCCCGCTGCTTGCTGTCGAAAACCTTGAAACCTTCGCGCAGACGGCGGGCTATAGGCTCGGGCAAGAGTTGGTCGATACGGCGGCAGAGCAGGCCCGGAGGATACGACGAGCGCGGCAGGTCTTTGGAGTCGCGCCCGGCCACGAAGTCGGTCATGCGCTGTGCCGGCGCCTTTTGTGTGCGGTCTGCGGCCTCGAAAAAGCGGCTCTCTATTTCCTCTTGGAAGCGCATCATCTTCAGCGGCGCTTCCGAAGCGTCTTCCGGGTCGGCGATATCTTCGGGCAATACTTCCACCACCATGCCCGAGTTTGCCCAGCGGGTGCCGCGGTTTGCCGGCGACATGCCATTGACTACGAGTTGTCCCGGTGCGCTCGCCGCAGGGATGATGTAGCCGCCCGGGCACATGCAGAATGAGTATACCGCGCGGTCGTCAATGCGGGTGAGCATGGAGTATTCGGCCGCCGGAAGATATTTGCCGCGTCCTTGCGGTGAATGATATTGCAGTTGGTCTATGAGCTGCTGCGGATGTTCGAGTCGCACGCCTACGGCTATGCCCTTGGCCTCAATCTCGACCCCCTGATCTTTAAGGAAGTGATACACATCGCGCGCCGAGTGGCCGGTGGCAAGCAATACCGGGCCGTGCCATTCTTTGCCGTCGTGTGTGCGTACACCTGTGACTGCAGACTTGTCGCCGTTGAAAATCAGCCCCTCGACACGAGTGCCGAAATGCACCTCGCCGCCCGAGGCGATGATGGTCTCGCGCATGGCTTTTATCACCGAGGGAAGCTTGTCGGTGCCGATATGCGGGTGGGCGTCGACGAGTATATCTTTCTGCGCGCCATGCTGATGGAATATCTGAAGCACTTTCTCTACCGGCCCGCGCTTTTTGCTGCGGGTATAGAGTTTGCCGTCGGAGTAAGCGCCGGCACCGCCCTCGCCGAAGCAATAGTTGGAGTCGGGGTCTACGATTCCCTCGCGGTTGATAGCTGTCATGTCGCGTCGGCGACTGTCTACATCCTTGCCGCGTTCGAGTACTATAGGCTTGAGACCGAGCTCGATAAGTTCAAGAGCCGCGAACAGGCCTGCCGGACCGGCTCCGACAATAATCACCTGTGGTGCGTCGGCCACATTGCCATATTCTATTGGGGTGATGGCTACGGCCGCTTCATCGATTTGGTCGATATGCACGGTAACGGAGAGGTTTACAGCCACGCGCCGCTGACGGGCGTCGATTGAGCGTCGGGTGATGTCTACCCGCTTTATACGTTCGTTCTTTATGCGGAGCTGACGCGCACATTCGGCGCTCAGCCGGTCGGGCAGGGCGGCAGTGGCCGGGTCTGTCCGCAAGGTGAGTTTTTCAATCATGGGGTCTGAGAGAGTTTAGTTTTCGGGCAATGCGGCGGTTCATCACTATTGCGGTGCCTACAGCCACAGCAAAGGCGATAAAGTCGCTCGAACACATGGCAATCCACACGCCGTCAACACCATAGTGCGGCGGCAGAAGCCACAGCAGCGGAAGAAGGAAGATGAGCTGACGCGTAAGCGACAGAAAAATCGACAGCTTAGGCTTGCCTATCGACTGGAAGTAGTTCTGTATCACAATCTGCGCACCTACCACGGGGTAGAAAAGGAAGAAAATCCTGAAGCCGTCGCGGGCGATGGCTATCATGGAGGCGTCTGTGGTGAACATCTTGCTCACGAGGTCGGGGAATATCTCAGTGATAAGCCATCCTGCAAGCGATACTATCGAGGCTATGACGATACCTTTGGTGAGTGTCTCTTTTATTCTGGGCCAGCTTGCTGCGCCGTAGTTATAGCCAAGTATGGGCTGCATGCCCTGCGTGATACCGAAGATTATCATTACAAAGAACATCGACGTGCGGTTGATGATACCGTAGGCACCCACAGCGAGGTTGCCGTCGGCTCCGGCGCTGTCGAGAAGTGCCTTGTTGATAAACACCACCACGAGGCAGGCGCAGCAGTTCATCAGGAAGGGCGACAGGCCGATGGCATACACCTTGCGGATTATCGACCAGTCGATATGCCATGAGCGGCGCGTGAAGTGGATGTCGCTCTTGTGCGATATGAAGTGCGCCAGCACCCATATAAAAGCGGCTACCTGTCCTAAAATGGTTGCCGAGGCCGCACCGGCTATGCCCCATTTGAATACGAATATAAAGAGCGGGGCCGCCACAACATTGACAGCCACCGACAGCAGTGCCGACACCATCGCCTTGCGTGGGTATCCTGTGGCGCGCATGAGGTTGTTGAGTCCGAGGAAAACGTAGGTGATCGGAGTGCCGGCAAGTATGATATACATAAACTCGCGCGCATACTCAACTGTCTCGGCCGTTGCTCCGAAGAAGTAGAGGATAGGGTCGAGGAAGCTTATTCCCAAGGTCATAATGATGATGGCATGGATTATACAGAGTATCGTCACATTGCCAACCACCATCGAGGCCTTGGCCTGATTGCGCTGTCCCAAAAAGATTGAAGATATGGTGGCGCCGCCGACTGCCACGAGAACGCAGAATGCTACGACAAGGTTCATCAGCGGGAAGGTGATTGCCAAGCCTGTGATTGCCATGGCGCCTACTCCGCGGCCGATGAATATACTGTCGACGATATTGTAGAGCGAAGTGGCAAGGCTGGCGATAATGGCCGGAAGTGAATATTGCCACAATAGCTGACCGATGGTGCGCTTACCTAATATGTCGGTAGGCGTGCTTTGTTGACTCTCTTGTACGGACATAATCTGTATAATTACAAATGAAAAAACCGTCGCGAAAACATCACGACGGTCTCTTTGTTGCGGAGGCAGGACTCGAACCTACGACCTTTGGGTTATGAGCCCAACGAGCTACCACTGCT
>CAJTWH010000002.1 GCA_910579995.1 uncultured Muribaculaceae bacterium
GTCGCACGACCAGTTCGGCAAGATACCGCAGTCGCCGGAGATGCAGCAGCAAATCCTGCAAGCTGAACTTGATACGGTTGAGGAGAATCTCGAAGTCATCAAGCAGCAGGGACACGATATTTCCCGTGGTATGCTCAAAGGTCTTATCAAGCGAAAGGAAAATCTGACCGCCAAGATAGCCACCATCCAATATCAGATGGAGCAGAATAAGGATAGTGTCGTGGATTTCAAGCAGATGGGCATCGACCACATTTTCGTTGATGAGTCGCAGAACTTCAAGAACCTGATGTTCAACACTCGCCATGATAGAGTGGCAGGACTCGGCAATAGTGAGGGAAGCCAGAGGGCACTCAACCTGTTGTATGCAATCCGTACCATCCAAGAGAGGAGTGGCAAAGACCTCGGTGCTACTTTCCTCAGTGGTACGACAATCTCCAACTCATTGACAGAGTTGTATCTGTTGTTCAAGTATCTGCGTCCGAAAGAACTTGAAAGGCAGGAGATAAGGTGTTTCGACGCTTGGGCGGCAATATTCGCTAAGAAGACTACCGACTTCGAGTTCAATGTCACCAACAATCTGGTACAGAAGGAGCGTTTCCGCTACTTCATCAAGGTGCCGGAGTTGGCAGCCTTTTATAACGAGATCACGGACTATAGAACCGCAGAAGATGTGGGTGTTGACCGACCGATGAAGAATGAGATTCTCCATAATATCCCTCCGACAAAGGAGCAGGAGGTTTTCATTCAGAAACTTATGGAGTTTGCCAAAAGTGGCGATGCCACAATCTTAGGTCGTGCGCCATTGTCTGACACTGAGGAGAAGGCGAAGATGCTCATAGCCACGGACTATGCCCGAAAGATGGCTCTTGACATGAGAATGATTGACCCCAGTTATTCCGATGATCCGAACAACAAGGCCAGCCATTGCGCCAAGATGATTGCTCAGTATTACCATAAATATGATGAGCAGCGCGGGACTCAGTTTGTATTTTCCGACCTTGGGACATACAAGCCCGGCGAATGGAACTTCTATTCGGAGGTCAAGCGCAAACTCATTGAGGACTATGGCATACCGCCGCATGAAATCCGCTTCATTCAGGAGTGCAAGACTGAGCGGTCAAGAAAGGCTGTGATTCAGGCAACCAACGACGGTGATGTTCGTGTCCTGTTCGGCTCTACCTCAATGCTTGGCACCGGAGTCAACGCCCAGAAAAGGTGTGTCGCAATTCATCATACCGACACACCTTGGCGCCCAAGTGATCTGGAACAGCGCAACGGTCGAGGAGTCCGTGCAGGCAACGAGATTGCCAAACTATATGCTGACAACAAAGTGGATGTAATCATCTATGCAGTAGAGAAATCGCTGGACTCCTACAAGTTCAACCTTCTTCATTGTAAGGCCACTTTCATTGCGCAGTTGAAATCCGGAGCGCTCGGAGCGAGAACTATTGACGAAGGTGCTATGGATGAGAAATCAGGCATGAATTTCTCCGAGTATATGGCTATCCTCTCCGGCAATACAGACCTGTTGGATAAAGCCAAGTTGGAGAAACGCATCGCGTCACTGGAAAGTGAGCGTAAATCCTTTGGAAAGGGCCGTGCTGATGCTGAGTTCCGTCTGAGTACCATTACCCATGATATTCAGAACAACGAGGCGGCTATGGAGCGGATGAAGGCGGACTATGAAAAATATTCTGCCGTAGTTCAGAGAGATAAAGACGGCAATCCCGTCAATAATCTCACTGTTGATAGTTGTAAGTTCAAGGACGAGCAGAATATGGGAGTTCACCTGCAAGGACTGGCACAACGTACCGACACCCACGGTCAGTATCAGCGTGTGGGCGAAGTCTATGGCTTCCCAATCTCCATAATATCAGAGCACACCCTGATTGATGGCAGGGAGGGAGTGCAGAACCGATTCGTTGTCGAAGGCTCATACAAATACAAGTACAATAACGGATTCATTGCCATGAGCGACACTCACGCCGCCTGTATGAACTTCGTCAATGCCTTAGAGAAAATTCCCAGTATAGTTGAGCAATACGAGGAACGAACTGCCAAACTCAAAGCCGATGTCCCAGTCTTGGAAGGCATTGTCGCCAAGCAATGGGGCAAAGAGGAGGAGTTGAAACAACTCAAATCCGAACTCGCCGCCCTCGACCGCAAGATAACTGCAGAGCTGAAACCCAGCGACGCTGAGGAAGCCGCCCATGCCAAAGTAGTCACGCCGACAAAAGGCAACGGAGAGCCACTCGATGAACCGGCACCGTCTCAAAGTCAGGACTCCAAGAAGTCAATGGTGGCAGAGCCGACAACCATATACAAAGAACGGGAACCGTTAAGTTCCCGCATCATAATTGGTGGTTGTGGCGTGACTCCACCCGGAGGCTTCCGCGCCGCCGGACCGAAATTGTAGATTTAGAGCAAGTAGTGATTCGTCATTGCTTGCTCTTTTTCTTTTTGCCGAAGCCTTTTTCAATACCATGCTTACTCATCCAGACGTATAGCGTTTTGCGTGATACCTCCAGCATATTGGCGGCTTTGGCAACATTGCCATTTGTCTGTTTAAGGGCAAGTCTTACGTTGCTTTTCTGTTCTCTCTCGTTATCGGTCAAATCGAAATGAGGAAGGATTCTGATTGCCTCCTCCGGTATTCTTTTCCCCGGAGTGATATTTATCGCATCCTTTATTGTTTTGAACAGCTCACGGATATTTCTTGTCCAGACATGATTCATTATGGCTTGTATTGCCTTATTAGAAAGGGATTTTACTTCCTTACCCTGAGACATACAGTAATGTTCGGTCAACTCTCTTGCCAATGTTGGTATATCATCATGAAACTCATGCAAGGAGGGCATTGTCAGTGTGTTCCTGCTTATGACTTGTATGAGATTCCGTGATATTGTCTCATTTTCCACACCCTCTTCAAATGACTGACGCATTGAACAAACTATCACTCCAGTAAAAACAGCCCTGCCTTTGCCGTCAGACATCGTGTATTTGCCACTCTTGAAAATATCGGCTAAAACCTCCTGTGCCTCAATATCAAGATGGTCAATCTCATGGAAATATAGCGTGCCGTGGTCGGCATTTTCCATAATCGCATTGATATTGTTGGTGAAAAATCCTTTGTCTTTCTCATCCCACAACAGTTGATGATGGCGTTCAGGCAGCTTGCAATTGACAAACACAAATGGAGCCATATTGCGGTCGCTATGTAAATGCCCGATTTGTGCTACCGTATATTTTGCAGTACCTTGTGCACCTATTATCAGTACGATATTATTTCCGGATTCCTCCCGATACCGGCGCACTCGCTGAAATTCACTTTGAAGATTGCTGAACCACTTGGCAGGAGAGCGGTCTGAGAACATAGCATGTAATGGTATGGTCAGGTCATCAACCTCTGACTTTGATTTGGTGAACAGATGATTTTTGCCTACATCCCAGACATGCGCCATCACAACAGAACTCGGATTTTGAGCGGCACAGATTGACTGAACACATCCGGGAGTATTCCGTGCGAGATCAAGTAGCGATTTCACCTCTGGATTAAGGCTGGTGTAACAGGCGAGCACGATTGAATATCTTCCTGTCAATATTGCCTGTTTTGCAGTTTTGAGGTCGGTGAACTCATCAACGCAATCATCTATGAGGGGCAATGACAGCCTCATCTTTTCAACTTCCTCGGTAGTTGGTCCGTATATCAAGGCTCTTGACACACGTTTTTCGGCGGGCTGAACACTGATTTTTTCAGACATTTTTTCAAAAAATTAAAATTTTCCAAAATGAGAAATTTGCTCAAACCATTAAAGGGCGCTTATTTACGCTGTAATCAATGATTTCACAAATTTTTACCGACTGCAAAGGTAACACTTTTTCTTTAATAAGGTAACATTTTGGGTAACATAAATTTGGCGAAATGTAACACTTTTTGAGGTCTAAATCGGAGTGTGTCAGTTACATACCGTAAACAAAATGATGTGATTAAACATTTTATTTCATGCCGGGCAACAATGCCCATAAACAATGTTCAACCCTTAAAAATGATTTCACTATGTCTGATGAAATGACACCACCCGAGACAAATGCCCCGGACATGATGCCGGGGTTGAAAAACTTCTACATTGAGTGTGGAGGTAAACCGAAAAATAAGAGAGGAGGCGCCAATGATTGACGCTATACTCAGAGACCAACTGGTTTCCGTAATCATCTCAGGAAACCAAGAAAACTTCCCGGTGCGTTTCGGTGAATTTGCCGATAAGGTTACGTCCGTATGCTCTGCACCTGAAGACTGGACCGTAAACAGTGCTGAACTCATAAAGCTCAAAAGCACACTTGAACTGTATAAGATGACATATACAGGTGTATCAGATGCTGTAATCCACATCATCGGCGTGACAGTGACCTTCATCCACGAAATTCGTGACTACTTCTCAAATCTCCATTCTCCCTTTACCTCAGATTATGGTATCATGCGCCACAAAGCAGATACGGATCAAGGGTCGGTGCTTCCCAAAAGCTCATCGGCAGAATGTGCAGAAATCGAACTCATCGAATCCATTGAATTTATTCATGGTTGTGCTTTCAAATTATTCCCCAGACTCAGCAAGTCCCGTGTTCGTGAAAAGGTCAATGATTTCCTTGGCACAAACATCACAGACAGGCAGATGCACAATAATTTCGCCAACATAAAGAGTCGTCAGAATGGAGATCACGCCCAGTTTATGAAGCGGTGGTACACAAGTTTCAATGAAGAACTCGTGATTAAATCTCGCATCTCAGATGACCGCAGATCTGTGAAATCATAATCATATTATAATATACGTCAACTATGAAAAATATTTCCAAAAACAATTGGGCACTATGGCTGTTAATGGCATCGGTGTTCATGATGATGGCTCTTGCCGCCAGAGAAGTGGCCGTTGAAAAAGGCTTTGAGCCACTCTATGTCAATGTGGTATTCGTTTCAACGTTTTCGATTCTCATCGCACTTTACGCAATTATTATTGATATATTGACACCTATTCTCGATTGGGCTTTCAAGAGAATGGGCTTCAAGGCAAAGACGAAGATTGAATCTACAAAAGCAAAGAATAACGATAATCTCGTCATTGACTATGCCACAACCAGAGACAAGACACTTAAAAAGCAGGAACAGCGTATTCTTGCTATCGAAAAGAAAGTTATCACCTATGTAGGTGACATAATGTCTCCTTATCTTTCTAAACAAGACTTGTCAATTCTCATAGAAAATGTAATCAACTTCATTCACCTGAATTTTGCGCCGAATTTCGATGCTTCAGTCGCAGTTAAAACCACCCGTGTTCTCACAACAGCAGACCTCATGCACTTCGGATGGAACATCGCCAAGCCATTCCGCAAATCCGGAGCACACACAGCATTGTTTCTCAAACAGGTATTCGCAGATGCCTTCCGCAACACCGAGTTGCAGACCATCGAGCGGAAGTTGAGAAACAATCCAATGTGCGGCACCATAAAAATCAACCCTGATATATGTGGGAATAAGCAGTCAGTGGAAAGAAAAGATAGTAGAGGGGTCAAAACTACAATTCCCCAAAAACACAATACCGAATCTGTTTCTGCAAAAGAGTGTGCGCTCGCTGATATGGCAGATGATGATGTTCCCATGCCATACGAATTGGGAAACAATATCGAAGAAGATGAGGATGCCGCATGACATTTATCTAAAAAGTCGGTTTGTGGTACAATAGTGACCATTTCCACCATCAAAACACCGGCTATCTTTGCGGTGATTTCAACTAAGGTTGAAGTCACCGTTTTTACCATGACTCAGGATTCATTGTCTTTCGACCAGCTGCCAGGTGCAGTGATGTCGCTGACAGCCCTTGTAAAGGAGCTGTCAAGAGAGGTCTGTGAGTTGCGAGGTCAACTTGCTGCCCTCAGTGAGAATTCCAAACAGTCTGTAAATTTTATAGGAATAGACCGTGCTTGCTCAATACTGGGTAAAGCCAAGTCAACCATTTATGCTCTTGCCCGAGAGGGTAAGTTACCGGCCTATAAGGATCCCGGCGACAAGGAATGGAAATTCATCGAAGATGAACTTGTCAATGTCGTCAAAGGGAACAAGAGCGTTTCCAAAATCCAGAGTTTTGAGGATATGGAAGCCAATCTAAGGAAAGGCACACGCCCAAGAAATTGGGCAAAATGAGAAAGACCGTCACCGGATGTCTCTGTCCGATGGCGGTCTTATTCATTATGATTACTGCATTTATTTCAGTGAGATTGTTTTAGCAGCGGAACGCTTGTCAGGGTCTGTCACCTCAGCATATTTCTGGGTATTCTTCACGCTACGGTGTGTGAGCATCTTTGAGATTGTGTAGATGGGTACTCCGTTGTGCGAGAGCAAGGTCGCATAAGTGTGGCGGAAGCAGTGGAACGTGATTCGTCGTGTGATTCCGGCCTCGGCTATCCACGCTTTCAGCGGATAGTTTATCATCGAGCGTTTCAGCTCTTTGAATACCAATCCCTCACTGCGCTCACCACAGAGTTCCAATGCCTCCTCCGTAATCGGGAGATTGGCTTCCTCCTCGGTCTTTTCAGTGCGCAGGCGCATCACATATCCATCCTCGGCCTTTATGATATGATCCCACGACAACTGTTGAATGTCGCTGATTCGGAGTCCGGTCAGGCAGGAAAACAACGCAGCCCGTTTAAGTACCTCATGCTTACAAGGTGTTGCCGCCAGTTTCTTTACTTCATCAAGAGAGAGGAACTCAATCTTGGTATCCTTCCATTCGATTTTGGTCAGATAGTCGTTGATGTTCTCGCGAAGCAGTTTCTCCTGATAGGCTTCTTTAAGAAGTGCGCGGAATGTTGACCAGTACCCGGCTATGGAGTTGTGGGCGAGTGTGCCCTTACGGTCATCACGTCTTCCACCTTCAAGGAGGTACTTCTGGAATCTCTTGCAGAAATCCTCGGTCACTTCTCCGAGGAGGCATTTGCCCCGGCACAAGTCTGAGAAGTGTTCATAGACCACTTTCCACTTCTGATGCTTCTTGTAGCATTTTTTGCGGAAGTAGTCCAAGAAGTCCATGCGCATCTTCTCCTTGTCGAGAAACCCGAATTGTTCATTGAGTAGCTGCTCGAAGCGGCGGCAGCGGATAGCCTCCGCTTTCTCCTCCATTGAGGCGTTGAACTCACGCTCACGGGCGGACTGAGGGTTGGCGTACAGATAGATGCCCAGTCCCTCACGACGGCTGAGACGGTTGGTGTGAGGGTTGCGGATGGGCGGATAGAAGTCAAGGTAGAGCGAGAGGCGTCCACCTGAGATTTCCTTACGGCGAAGGAATACTTTAGTGCAGGTATCCATTTTTGTATTTTGTTTGAGTTAATTTTCTGTTGCAAAGGTAGATGGTGTTTGAATGGTGAAAACGCTCACCATCCTGTCACAATCGCCGATTTCGACTAAATCGACGGCGGTGCGAGCAAATCATCCAGTTCCTTTCGGGATATGTATGTGAATTTGCCTTTCTTTACTCGGGTGATATTGTGGTACTTCAGATAATGATGAAGCTGGTCGCGAGTCAGTCCATACTTCTCCATAGCTTCGGCATAGGTGTAGTATTTCGGCGAGTCATAAACCTCAATCCCCTTAGCTTTGTCGAAATGAACTTTGGAGTAGAATGTCGCGCCTTTCTCCTTTTTCTTTGGAATTCCTTCTTTCGAGACCAGATTGTAGATTGCAGAGAGGGTCATCCCGAATTTCTCTTGAATCTCCGCGGCAGTGTACCACTCAGTGATGTCTTCCGATGGTTTCTTTTGCGCAAAGTATCGGTCAATATGTTCTTTGCTCCAGAGTGTCTTGCCACGGCTCTGCGTTTTAGGCCATTTTTCGCGGTTGGCTATCTCATAGAGGGCCGAATTTGAGATGCCATATTTCTCTTGCACCTCTTTTGAGGTGTAGAACTCTGTTATCTGTGACCTCTGCATTGGTGGCTTGTGTTTATACTCGTTTCTACCATCAAATAGTTTATCCAGATGGTTGCGACCAATTAGAGTCTTGCCTTTCAGTTGAAGGCATGGGATAGAATTAGCGGAGAGATAATTGTAAAGACTACGTCTGCTCACGCCCAAGAGTTTTGCACACTGGGTAGGTGTCAGAAACTCCACTTCTTCAACAGCCCTTACTTCGGATGTTTGAGAAGCATATTCTTTTTTGTAAGCTTCAAGCTTTGCCTGTCGCTTCCTCTCTTTGTATGCCAGACCGGAGCACCTATGACTGCAATACTCCGTTGATGTCTTGCGAGCGATAAATTCGCGTCCACACCATAGGCATGTCTTTTTGATTTCGATGTTACTGCTCATTGCTTCATTTTTTAGTTTATTCAGCCAGTTATTTCGCCAAAAGTGTGCAAGCGCGTGCAACGGCGTGCAACCGTGTGCAAATCGTCCGCGACCTCTCTGACGAAAAATCCCGATAGCACGGCGAGATACAATCAGGATACAAATACAAGCCAAAAAGCAGTCAGAAACCGTTAGAAACGAGCAGTACGGGCAAAAGAAAAGCGCCTCGTAAGAGACGCTTTACTAATGGTTTGTGATGATTTGTGATGGTTTGTGACTATTCTGTCATTTTCCGATGCAGAAGTTTTTGAAGATGTTTTGGAGGATTTCGGGGGTGGTGATGGTGCCGGTGATGGTGGAGAGGTGGTGGATGGCGGCGCGGAGGTCTTGGGCGGCGAGGTCTGTCGGTATGCCGTTGCGGAGTGCCGCGGAGAGTGCTTCGAGATTTGCTGCGGCTTCGGCAAGCGATTGTGCATGGCGGGCGTTGGCTACAATTATGTCGTCCTCGCTTGTATCGGCGCGTAATAGGTCGCAGATTGTTTGTCTGAGCGTGTCAATGCCTTTGCCGTTGCGGGCAGAGCAGGGGAGTATAGTCGCGGTGGGGTATACTTTCTGCCATGTCGCAGAGTCAAACTGTTGCGGCAGGTCTGTTTTATTGGCCACGATGATATCGATGTGAGGTAGTTCGCGGGCCGTTTCTTCCGGATTGCTTGCGATAGAGGAATCCACGACGTATATCACAATATTAGCGGCCGAGGCAACTGAGTGGGAGCGCTCTATGCCCAATTGTTCGATTGGGTCTTCTGTCTGTCTCAGTCCGGCAGTGTCCTGAAAGCGTATCAGATATTCACCGATTTCAATGGTGTCTTCCACGACATCTCGGGTTGTGCCATGGATATCTGAAACAATCGCCCGGTCATCTTCAACGAGCGCATTCAGCAGTGATGATTTACCGGCGTTTGTGTTTCCTACTATCGCTACGGGTATTCCATCTTTTATGGCTTGGCCGGCGCGGAAGCTTGCAGCGGCTCGTTTGAGCTGAGCCGAGAGTGTGTCGGCAATCTCAAGCAGGCGGTTGCGTGAGGCGAATTCTACATCTTCTTCCGAGAAGTCAAGTTCGAGTTCGAGCAAGGAGGCAAGTTGGACGAGTTCATCGCGCATGGCGTCGATTTTTTTTGAGAAAGCGCCTCTCATCTGCGACATAGCCATGCGGTGTGCGGCCTTTGATGACGACGATATCACATCTGCCACAGCTTCAGCCTGCGCAAGGTCAAGACGTCCGGCAGCAAATGCACGGCGGGTAAACTCACCCGGAAGAGCCATGCGGCAGCCGGCTGTTATAAGCGATTGTATCAATTGTGATTGAATCCATCTCGACCCGTGTATGCTGAGTTCAACGACATCTTCACCTGTGAATGAGTTAGGGTTTCTGAAAACTGTCGCTACGGCTTCGTCCAAAATCTCACCATTGCTGTCATACACTATCCCTAAATGTGCGCTATGGCTTGCAACGTCATTCAGGTTCTTTCCTTTCCATATCTTTGATACGATTGTAATCGCATTGTGGCCGCTCACTCGGGCCACAGCAATGCCGCCCGTTCCCGGCGCTGTTGAAATCGCGCAGATTGTATCGTCTGAATTATATATTAGTGCGTCTTGCATATTGTCATCGATTTTTACGTTCCCAAACCCGATAGTTTGCCATCTTCTCGACTTCTTCTTCGATATCGTCAGGCAAGCATTGGAAGAAGTCGAATCCGGTAATCGCTTCTACAGCATCAACACTTGTAACCATACTTTCAAGGCCATCAGATGTAGGACGGTTGGGAAAAATGAAAGCTATCGCACGCGGAGGGATAGTATAGGGCGCGAGAACCACCTTGAAGAATCTTTCCGGTACTGAAACCTGCTGGGCTCCAATTGCTTTATCGAGCTGATCGGTTAATATCGGGCCACATATTATAATCAGCGAACTGTCGCGCTCTGCCCATTGGCGGCATTTTTTCTCAAGAGTCGACCATCGTCCGCCATTTATGCTGTGATCCTGCGGACAGATATTGGTGAGATAATGAGAGTCTGCCATAGCTTCAGCACTCCATTTCATATCTCCGGCAGGAGCCATGTGCCCACGGTCATATCCCGACCGGCGGTAGTCGTCAAGAGTCGCGCAGCCATATACATTCTTATCCGGCTTGAAGTTTGACTCTCGAGGTACATTTCCCTTGGTTTCCTCTCCGGTAAGTTCCCAAGCAGAATAATTTGGCAAATGGTGAGCAGAGTTAAATGATACCCGAAATCCCGTATAATCTATTATTTCTTCATTGACATCGTCGGGCAACTCCACACGCGTCAGGCAGTCGACAGCTATTCCGTCGCTGAGTCTCTGAGGAGTTTCTCCAAAAGCATTGCTGAATGCAAGAAGAAGTCCTGCAAAAATAGCTACAGCACAAACCGTAGACAGCACCTTTGCAGCGAGATGTGACAATTTGCGTGGACGCTTGCGGCGTCGAGCTCTATATACCTTTGATCTATTCATGTTTCAATCTGTTTAATGCGTTCCCCAAAGAGATTATATCGTCTTCATTCAATGCGGCTGACAGACTTATCCTAAGCCTGTCGGTACCCGGAGGTACGGTCGGTGTGCGTATTGGCAATACATCAAAACCATCGTCTTTGAGTATTCTTGAAATTCTGAGAGCCTCATGTGGGTCTCCTACCATATAGGGCTGAATGTGGCTCTCACTTCCGGTGCCGAGTGCTTCGCCCAAGCGGCGGCCGAGCTGTTTGAGCTTGCGGCGCTCGCTGTCCATATCCATGGCCTTTTCAAATATAAATTTGCTCCACAGGACATTGACAGGCGGAAGAGCTGTAGAAAATATGAAACTACGCGCACGGTTTATTGCCCACGACCTCACACTTTCGCTTGCAATGACATAAGCACCGGCCGACGCAAGAGCTTTCCCGAGAGTGCCGACAACCACATCTACATCATCGGCGCATATCCCCGGACGCATGCACTCACCCAGACCGGCCGGGCCTTCTACGCCGACCGCATGAGCCTCATCGATATAAAGCAAAGCGTCAGGATATTTCCGCTTTATTTCGGCAAGCTCTCCAATAGGAGCCTTGTCGCCGTCCATGCTGTAGACACTTTCGGCTATTATAAGCAGTTTTCGCCCTTGGGCGGAGGCTTTCTCTGCAAGCGACGATAAATGGCGCATGTCGTTATGCCTGAAGCGCTCGAATGGTGCGCCCGAGAGCCGTATGCCGTCGATTATGCTTGCATGCACAAGTTTATCGGCGAGTATGGTGTAATCTTTTGTGGCGAGAGCCGACACCATGCCGGTATTGGCATGATAGCCGCTGTTGAAGAGTAGGGCACTGCGGCCGTAGGCTTTCTCAAGAACATTTTCAAAGGCACTGAATGCCTTCTGCCGGCTTGCCAAAAGGCGGCTTGCCGACGCCGACATTATCATATCCGCAGGGTCGGTGTTGCTTAAAAACTCATCGCGCAGATCGGTGCGGAGAGATAAGCCCAGATAGTCGTTGCCCGAGAAGTCGACTCGTCCCGATTCGGTAGAGTCGGCAGGTATGCGCCGGAGATTTCCGTTGGCTTTGATTTCCTTAAGTTCAGAATCAATAGTTGTCATCATCATCTACAAGTTCAATCAGTGCATGGCAAAGTGTACGCAACTGCTCTTCGCTGATAATATAAGGTGGCATGATATAGCAGTTATGGCCGAACGGACGTATCCATACGCCTTTATCCACGCACTTCCGCTGAAATTTCCCGACATTGACACATCTGCCTGTCTCAATGACGCCAATAGTGCCAAGCACACGCACGTCGGCAACATTCTTCATACCATTGGCTGCTGCCAGCTCCTCTTTCATTATCCGCTCAATCCGACCTGTAACAGCCCCCATATCTTGCTCCCTGAGCATTTTAAGCGATTCTACGGCAATGGCACAGCTCAATGGATTGGCCATGAATGTAGGGCCGTGCATCATCACACCGGCTTCTCCACGCGATATCGTGTCGGCTACGTCGCGTGTGGTAAGCACGGCGCTCATAGTCAGATAACCGCCTGTCAGACCTTTGCCGATAGTCATGATGTCGGGCATAACACCGGCATGCTCCCATGCAAACATTTTGCCCGTCCGCCAGAATCCGGTTGCAATCTCGTCAAAGATGAGAAGCACCCCATAGCGGTCGCAGAGCTGTCGTGCCTGACGCAGATACTCCGGATGATAAAACCACATGCCGCCGGCGCCCTGCACTATCGGTTCAAGTATCACGGCTGCAAGTTCGTCGCTGTGCTCGGCCAAAATTGTTTCAAGCGGAGATATATCTTCCTGATTCCATTCGCCGCCATAACGGGAGGTCGGTTGAGGTGCGAAGAAGCGGATCGGCAGCGCAGAGCCGAAAGCACTGTGCATACCCGTAACCGGGTCGCAGACGCTCATCGCATTCCACGTATCGCCATGATAGCCCTTGCGTATAGTGGCAAAGTTAGTCTTTGCGTGGCTGCCCGACTGTGACACTGCTGCTTGAACAGCCATTTTCATGGCAACTTCAATCGCCACCGAGCCGGAGTCGGCATAGAATATATTGTGCATGTTCGGGGGTGCCACTTCAAGCAACGCTTTGCCAAGTTCGATGGCCGGATCATGAGTAAGGCCTCCAAACATCACATGGCTCATCTTTTCGAGTTGTCGCGTTGCGGCTGCATTGAGCCGGGCATTGTTGTAGCCGTGGATGACACACCACCACGACGACATTCCATCAATAAGTTCCCGCCCGTCGGCGAGCTGCAACATAGCGCCGGCAGCCGACTCAACCTTATAGGTTGGCAAGGGATTGATGGTAGAGGTATATGGGTGCCAAAGGTGCTCACGGTCCCAAGAGTCGTGCAAAGATTCTTTTTCTTTCATCGCTTCTTATTTTTATGCAAAATTACTAATTCAGCACCTCTTATGCAAATAGAAAATAAGTGCAGCCCGATAACTGATTTCTCGCATATTATTGCTACCTTTGCCCAAACCTCATATTATTTGTCTATGATGAAGAGACTTGTCATGCTTTTGCCGATAATAATGCTGTATGCCGGTGCTTGGGCAGCGGGTGTACCTGCGGCTGTAGATGAACTGACTGTATCAGTCGACCCTGACGGCCTCTGTGTTGTCGATGTGGCTTTTACAACTCCCGGTCTCACCATAGATGGAGAGCCGCTCACAATTCTTGATGCCATAGTTGTAATGCGCGACGGCTCGCTCTTGACCTCAGTGGATAATCCTCCGCCGGGAAGAAAGATGATATACATAGATACTGATGTCCCGTTTGGGCGCCATTCATATAGCGTCTATGCCGTGAACGCAGCCGGCAAAGGCGCGGTAGCTTCGGCCGATTGTTATATAGGAGTGGCGCCTCCTGTGCCGCCTGCAGGAGTAAAGGCTGTGGAAGCTGCCGGTAACGACGGCGTGACCGTATCATGGAATATTCCTGCTCAGGATATCAATGGCTCGGCTTTGTCATCGAAATATCTCTTGTTTGATATTTACTCATCCATTGATGGAGCTCCTTTCCATCTCATCGCAAGTACTGTAAAAGGTGAGAGTTATAATGTTCCGCTTCAAAGAGGTTTCGTCGGTTATGCAGTTATCGCTGTCAACGACGCCGGCTCGTCAGAGATGAGTGAAGTCTACTACACATATATTGGCGATGGCGCCTCAATGCCGTATTTCGATAATGGCCGTAATGGATTTATTGCTTACGGGCCATGGCGAAGAGATTCCGACGGGAAATGTTATACTTTTGAGAGTGTAGGGCAGAGCAAAGGATTGCTGATGTTCGAGAAAGTTAAAGTTGACAGCGAGTCAGCCGCGCTGTCGTTTGACATCTTCGGCTATAATGGCAGCGCAAATCTTAATGTAAGAGTAATCTCCGACGGCGAGATATATAATCTTGAAACGATTGGTTTCCCGCTTGACGGTGATTCTTCGGAGCGTATCTCCATACCGCTCCACAAATTCGTCGGTGAGCATATAGTCACAATGCTGGAGGCCTCAGCTGAAAACCCGGCGTCAGTTTCTATCAAAGATTTAAGGATTGGCGAGCCTGAAACTTCGATTATTGTTCCGGGTGTTGAGCCTGCAATATCTATAAGCTGTACTACCGTCGAGGTTTCGTGCCCGGGTAGAATTGAAATCTGCAGGCTTGACGGAGTCACAATATCTTCCGGCCTTGACCAACTCTCGACAACATTACCTGACGGTCTCTACTTGCTTATTACATCTTCATTCTGCCGTAAGATTGCGATATCTCATTGAGTTTAGAAAATGGAACAATCAAAAACATCATGGCTATTAACAAAACAGTAATGGATTCGATTTATTTTTTCTTTACCGAAAATTCCAATTTCTGAAGTCCTTTTTTATGGATATTGGCAAGAATCAGGCTATAATGTAGTTCTTCACCTGATTTCATTTCGGTGCATATATAGTCGAACTCTTCCGGTGGTATTACATTTTTGAACATCGGACCGTGTGACTCATTGTAAACGCGCTTTATTTCATCAGATAATGGAGATAGAATATAAGAGTATATCGCCATATATGATGTGCTTGAAAATTGGAGATAGTCAGGATCTTCTTTATCTAATATTACCTCAAACCATATACGACAGGCATTATATGTCATTCCTGTCGTTTGCGAATCTCGATAGAATATAAGGCCGCTATCATCAACTTCAAACACCTCACTGATTCTATATTTTTCTATCGGGCATAAGTCATAGTATTCAATGTCTTCCTCTTTTTTGATTTCTGTTTCGGTAGGTTTTTCAGCTTCAATAACATGCCGGTCTTCAAGAATACGCACAAGTGTATACTTTCGGCCGCTACCATCTTGTGGCGGGTTAGCAAGAATTGTTCTTTTAACGTCAAGATAATACTCATGCTCTCTTTCGTATGTAAATCCTTCGATTGCCCCGAAAGCAAGTGGCTCCCATATTCCGGGGTTGTCTTCCGACATGACAAGCATGCACTCTTGCGGTTCACTCATCATGCCGAAAATGAAACCTGTTTCATTTGAAACAGACATTCTTATAACTTTAGTTTGATCCGTTGGTTCATCGTTTCCACATGCAGAAATCAATAGACTAATCAAAACAAGAATAGGAAAGATTGAATATTTCATATTGAACTCATTTAAACTTATTGGAATTTTAAGATTTCGAAAGATTTGAAATCATTTTTGAGCACGAAGAATGAGTTTTGGGGTGCCAAAATGATTGATGAGTGAGAAGAAAAGGATTCAAATATGCGGGATATTAACATTTCTGAATAAGTTTAAATGAGTTCATTATTAAGAATCAAATTTTAATAATTATCTTGACAGTCAGAGGTCATCGCATGCAAAGTTAATCAAAAATGTGAATCCAATATTTTAACGGGTAAAAAACATTCGTTTGCAGATTATGAGTGAATGGTTTTTCTCGGATGTAAAAAAACGGGATTGAGCATTTACCATGTCAATCCCGTTTATCTTTTATTTGGATTCCACTTCTGTGGCGTCTACATCATCAATTGGCGGAGGAGTTGGCTCGCCGCTGTCTTTGTGTCCGAAGAGCTCGTCGGTGCGCGATGTCCACTGTCGCGGGCCGAAGATTCTCTCCACGTCGTCGGTGAAAATCACCTCACGTGAAATGAGAGTCTGCGCGAGTTCATGATGTCCGTCGGCATGAGCCTTGAGGATATCTTTCGCACGTTGGTATTGCTCTGCAATGATTCGTGATATTTCTTGGTCGATAATCTTGGCACGGTCGTCGCTGTATGGGTTGGTGAACATGCTGCTCTGACCTGTGGAGTCGTAATACGACAGGTTGGGCAGTTTATCACTCATACCATAATAGACAACCATGGCGTATGCCTGCTTTGTCACGCGCTCGAGGTCGTTAGCTGCTCCGGTAGATATATGACCGGTGAAAAGTTCCTCGGCAGCACGTCCGCCCAACAAAGAGCAGATATCATCGAGCAGCACCTGAGAGGGTACGATCTGGCGCTCTTCCGGCAAATACCATGCAGCGCCGAGAGCTTTGCCTCGTGGTACGATTGTGACCTTTACAAGCGGATTGCCATACTGCAGGTGCCATGATACAGTGGCATGGCCGGCTTCGTGGATGGCAATGGCATTCTTTTCTGCGTCGGTAAGAATCTTCGAGCGCTTCTCAAGTCCGCCGATTATACGGTCAACGGCTGCATTGAAATCATCCTTGCTTACATTTTCCTTATTGTGTCGGGCGGCGATAAGGGCTGCCTCGTTGCACACATTTGCAATGTCAGCGCCGGAGAATCCGGGAGTCTGGCGGGCAAGGAGTTCGATGTCGAGGTCAGGCGCAGTCTTGATCTTGCGCAGGTGTACTTTGAATATCTCTACACGGTCGGGCAGGTCGGGCAGGTCAACATAAATCTGACGGTCGAAGCGTCCGGCACGCATAAGAGCCTTGTCAAGAATATCAGCACGGTTCGTCGCAGCAAGGATAATCACACCGCTGTTTGTTCCGAAGCCGTCCATCTCAGTCAAAAGTTGGTTGAGAGTGTTCTCGCGTTCGTCGTTGGCGCCCATGCCGGCATTGCGTCCGCGGGCACGGCCAACAGCGTCGATCTCATCTATAAATACAATGCAGGGAGCTTTTTCTTTTGCCTGACGGAAGAGGTCGCGCACACGCGAGGCACCCACGCCTACGAACATCTCTACGAAGTCAGAACCCGACATTGAGAAGAAAGGCACATCGGCCTCACCGGCCACAGCTTTGGCAAGAAGTGTCTTACCGGTGCCGGGAGGGCCTACCAACAATGCTCCCTTGGGTATCTTACCGCCGAGATTTGTATATCGTTTCGGGTTTTTCAGAAATTCTACAATCTCTTCGATTTCAGTTTTTGCCTCGCTGAGTCCGGCTACATCGCGGAATGTCACCTTGTCAGCATTGTTCTTGTCAAAGAGCATGGCTTTCGATTTGCCGACGGAGAATATGCCGCCACCGCCACCGGAGCCGCCGGCACCGCCGCCCGACATACGGCGCATAAGATAGAACCATACACCGATCAGAAGCACAAACGGAATAATGTTCCAGAGGATGTTGCCGAACTGGCTTGCCTGTTTGAACTCCACATCTCCGGTGAAGGCTCCGGTATTGCGCCATTCATCAATCTTCTCGCTGAGTTTGTCGGCAGATGATATATTTGCTATGACTTTTGCCTGCACGTTCTGTCCGGGCTCGAAGTTGTTGCCGCGGAAAATCGCACTTGCAAGAGAGTCGGTAAGAAATCCTTCTACCTGTTTTTTATCGGAGAAGACTATGATTTTCGTTATGCCATGGTCTTTCTCCACATACTGCTCAAATGTAGAGTATGAAATTTCTTTGCTTACCGAATTGCTGTCAAACCAGAAAATGCCGCCGAGAAAGAGCAGCACGATAGCATACATCCACCACAGACTGAAGCGGAATGGATTGTTTTTGTTCTGTTGCGGCGATTGGCCGTTATTAGAGGGGGTAAATGCCATTATGTGATGTTGTTATTTAAGAGGAAAGGTTCAGTCAAGATCAGCTATGCGGGTGATTTTGGCGTCGCCCCACAGGTCTTCCAGATTATAGCGCATACGTGTCTCCGGCATGAAGATATGCACCCATACGTCGCCATAGTCCATTACTACCCAGTCGCTGCCTTCTTCGCCGTCTACGCCGTAGGGCTTCACGTGTCCGTTCTCGCGCACATATTCTTCCACGCTTTCGGCTATCGAGGCGGTATGTGTGGTGGAATTGCCTTCGGCTATGATGAATGCACCGGTGGCGGCGTAGTTGATATCGCTCAGGTCTACAACGCATATACTGTGACCCTTACGGTTCTGAATTCCTTCTATGATGAGTTCTTTGATGTCTTTTGAGGCTGTCATTAATTATCTGTTAAATTTATGCAAAGGTAATGAATTATTCTATTGTTTTCTCGTATATATATTTCTTTAACAATTATCGTGCCAAAAAGTGCGGGGCTTATTCAAATTTTACTGCTTTGGCAGGATCTATGCCCGACGCCAACCGCGCCGGTAAAATAAGAATCAGCCATGCCACAAACGCCACTCCGGCATTGAGCGCGATGAAAGCCCACGGATTTATCTCTACGGGTACGGAATTGAGATAATACATTTCCGGATCCAACGGGACAGTGTGAGTATATTTCTGAATCAGCAGAAGTCCGATACCGGCAATATTGCCTATCAACATCCCGCGCCCGACAAGGCGCATAGCCATATCGATGAATATCTGCCGCACGAATGGTTTGCTGCCGCCAAGAGCGCGGATAACTCCGATCATCCTTATTCGCTCAAGAATAAGGATGAATAAGCTCGATACAAGTGTAAGCCCCGCCACACATAGCATGAGGATGAATATTACCGTCACGTTAGTATCGAGCAATGACAGCCAGTTGAAATATAAAGCTCCTGTCCGCAGTACCGTGTCTACGGGATAATACTCATCGAGTTTGCCGGAAGCTGCGTCGCTGATCAGACCGGCTTGCAGACGTTCGGCGGCAGGTGCGATATCTTCAAGTGACAGCCCCCGGATGTCGAGCCGATTGCCCGAGATACGGTCCGTGCCCGACACATTCTGAAGGCCGCGGAGCGAGGCGTATGCTATGTTCTTGTCATATTCCCCGAAGTTCGACTGGTAGAGGGCTGCGATTGTATGGCGGCGCATTTTTACATTGCCGTCGACAAAAAACGTGCTGAATACCTTGTCGCCGAGACCAAGTTTAAGAGCCTCAGCGGTAGCTGTGGATATCACAATCTTGTTGTCGCAACTGTCGGCTTGATAATCAGGCCATTCGCCGGCAACGATATTGCCTCTCTCGAAACTCATGTCGCCTTCAGGTGATTGCCCCAGAAAAACTATTCCTTCGAAATTGTCTTCCGTTTTCAGAAGGGCCGACTTGCGCATTGACAGCCGTAGGTCGGCCTCCGGCAGCCGTTGTCTTACCGAGCTTATCAGCGCTTCTGAGGCCTCAAGATACTTGTCGTCTGCAGGGCATACGGTAATCTGGGCGTCGAAGCCCATGAGTCGGCTTCTTATACCGTCTTTGAAGCCCACGACTATAGCAAGTGTAAACTCCATTATAATCAAAGACAGGGCTACACCGGCAATGGCGATTACCGGTCCGGCTCCATTGCCCGGTTTAAGACGTCGGGATATCCAAAAACTGGTATTCATTTCTGTAATTGGTTTAATAAAGCGTCGCTCAGCAGATTGCCCCAGAGCCGGTAGCCTTTGGCTGAGAAATGGACTCCGTCGCGAGAAAGTATTCCTGCGCTTTTCATCTTGGCCGCACTTCCGGCCACGGCATAATGATTATAGTAGGCCACGCCTTCTTTTTCGGCATAAAGCCGTATTGCCCGGGCCATGTCAGCTGTCTTTGTATTGACTACTGTAACGGCTCTTCGCCGTCCGTTGCGACGTTGATATATTTTTCGGTAACACTCGGTAGGTCCTACCAAAAGTATCTTAGTTTCGGGAGAATGGCTGCGGATAGCCGAGAGCAACACATCGATATCGTTCTGGATGGTGGCCGCAGTGGTGTTGCCGAAAGCTTCGTTTGTCCCGAGAGCTATGATTACAAGATCGGGCTCAAGAGCCGACAACTCGCTGCCGAACCGGTCTGTGGTAGCGTATGCCGAGTAAGTGGCGCCGTTGTTGCCGATTGAGTGTACTACTGTTCCTATGCTGTCGTTGATGAGCTCGAAGCCTCCGAAAACGATGTCTTTGTCGCCTTTAGTCACAATGCTGAATTCTGTTGCAGCTTCCGCTACGTCGATGTTTGTCAGTCCATAACTGTCTACAGTGCTTATAAAACCGACATCTGCACCATCGGCCTGCACCGATTCAATCTCAGGCAAGCTGCCTCGGGAGTGAATACGTACACGTCGGGTAGGCTCAGGCGATTTGATTTCAATTGTGAATTCACGGGTCTGTGGCCGGATACCGATACCGGTAAAGGGCATTTCTGTTTCCCATGGCTTACGCATGAGTTTGGATGTAGTTGTGAGACCCGATATGTTTATACTGTAATCGTTAGGTTGGTTGGTGCCGGCGAGCCTGAATGGTATTATAAGGCCGCGGCCTGAGCTTTTCGAAGTGGCCGACAGACGGCTTCGCAGTACACTGCCACCGAAGTCAGCCTGTATGTGTGAGTCGCCCAGATATATTACATTGAAGATTCCTTTTCCTTCGCGGCTGGCTTCGAATTTATCTGCAAGTTCCGACCAATCATCTCCGTTGAGATTTATCTTGTTGTTATTTAGCTTGATAAACGGGTATTCGCTGTAGTCAATCGCTTCGATTTGAGTTGAGGTCTCAATCTCAGGGTTAAGGCGCAGTTCGGTCTGGTTGTCATCTGTGCTCTCGGTTTGTTGCGCCGTGACCGTGATTACAGTGAAGAGCAATAATAGAAATGTCAACCTATTCATCAATCGAGTGTTTTAAAGCGATGTCGAAGAGCTTGGCGAGCTCGTCGCCTCCGGCATGGTTGAGATGAATATAGTCGGCATTGAGAAGTTTGCGTTTACGCCAGTCTACAACGGCGAGATCGCCTCCCATCGCAGCTCGCGTGTCCCAGAAATGAGTATTGGTGCGACGTGCCGTCTCGCGCTGTGCTTTTACCATTGCATTGACTGTGGGAAGAGATTGTACTTCAGATCCAATTTTGACACCACGGTCGCCGACACCCATCACAAGAATATCGGCATTAGGGTAACATGTCTGAAGGTGCTTGACTGCTTTCACCATATTGGTCATATATGGTGTGTAGTCGGTCTGCTCGGCACTGAGTACGTTCATGCCGAATTCTACAATGATAAGGTCGTAGTCAGCCCATTTTGCCATTTCGTGACAGAGCCCGGCATTGATTCGCGATGTGCCAAGCCCGGAATTGCCGCGGATCGACATGGCGTCGACCTGAACGCCCGTAGAGCCGTCAAGGTAGGACCCCAGTGCGGTAAGCCCTGCTATATCGCTGCTTATGGTTGCGGATGTAACCGGGGCATTTAGCGTCACTGCCTGTGGAAGCGCCGACGCACTGACAGGCACGGCGACATTGCTTCCGTCGCTGCCGCATACGCTTATTGTTCCGCTGTCGGGAGCGATAAACACGAAGCGCGTGCGCTCCCAGCTTTTCGTGTTGGCGTATTTGTCGCGTCCGTTGTAGCTGATACTTGCTTTCCCGGCTGCTTTACCGTAATCGCTTGATAATGTTCGGATAGAATCGCGTCGGGCCATCGTGCGGATGTCGTGCATTGTCCAGCCGCTGCTTTTGTGTCCCACACTCTGTCGGAAGCCCGGAAAGTCGTTATGGGCAGCGATGAATCCAACTCCGCAGCCGCCATATCTCTGCTGCAATATTTCGCGTAATTTGGCGCAGAAAATATCGCCCTCGATATATGAATCACCAATCACGGCTATTCGCACCGTGCGACTGCCGGCCTCAGCCAAAGCATTGCGGAAATGGTTCAATGAACTTGTGCCGCTATAGTTTTCTATGCCTACAGAGCCATCAATTACAGGAGCTTCGACTACTTCGACAATGTCGGCTTCTTTTATTGAGTCGGTGCTTATGCTGTCAATTGCTGCGATTGCCTCTGTGCCGTTTGTTGACGCCGGAGTTTGGCTGTTTTCAGCTTGAGCCATCAGTTCTTCAAGTTCAGGGTCTACTATGCTTGAAGTGGTCGTCACAGCAGCAATACCGTCGGAGGGAAACAGGTCTTCAAACAGATTGAAATCTTTCAGTGCATTGTTTGTCAGCTTGCTCCATGGCAAAGCTGACGACACCAGCAGAAGCCCGAAACTCAGGCTGACAACTGTGAGAAGATGACGTGAAGATGAATCGTTGTTGTCTGACATTCAGGAGAGTTGATATTTGGTAAGTAGAGAGGTTAGGGGAGTGGCCTTGGCTTGAGTCTCGAGCCATTCGTCTTCCGGCTCTGATAATCCGGTTATTCCGCTTCCGGTGTATACGCACCATCGGTTGTGGTCGAAATGTACGCAGCGCAGTATCACATAAGCCGTAGTTGCCGTGCATATCACTCCGGCATAAAACTTGCGCGGCCGAGTTTCGAGTTCGGCTATATCTTCCAAGGCCTCTTTACGAGGAAAACCGCCGATGGCAGCCGTTGGGTGAAGGGCTGAAACAAGTGTTGAGATACAAGGCTTGTCAGACCCGTTATATTTTACAGATATGGCAGTACAGAGATGTTCGATGTCGCCATACTGCAGCGTGCCGGTTGGTGCAGAGTGTGATTCCCAGTCGGTGCCGAGCTGCGATATGTTGTTTTTGATATCTTCGACAACCATATTGTGCTCATCGATGTTCTTTTCGCTCCATGCTTCATGCGATGAGAGGCGGCGTGTGCCGGCAAATGCCCGGGTAGAGCCTTCGCTGCCGTCAAAAGTGACAAGCAATTCAGGGCTTGCTCCCATCCAATAGCCCGTTGAAGGGTGATAGAAAAGGAAGCAGAACATATCGGGGAATTTTGCGAAATACTCATCTGCCATGGCAATGGGGGAAGGACACTTGAATTCTCCGCAGATTTCCCGAACTATCACGGTCTTACCCGATCGCCGGAGAGAGCGTGAGGCTGCTTCTGTAACCATGCCGCTGTATGTAGCAAAGTCTGTAGAGTCGATCTCTACACTCATCGCGCAGATAGGCTGATTGAGCCATGAACATATACTCACGTCTCCGGCCTGCAGGCTGCTGTTGTTGAGAGTTACATTGGTGCGGAGATTTATCTCGACTTCACCCGGCAGGCGGTAGAGTACGAACGGCTTGTTAAAGTCGAACTCTTCCATATAGGTCAAATCCTTCGCTATCTGTTATTTCGGTGTCGTAGATACAGCCGATTTCGAGTTCGTTGTCGCTTTCTACAAATACATTGCAGTCGACTTCGGGAGAATCGAATTCCGACCGACCGATCCATCGCTCCATGTCGGGGTCATATTCATCGATAATTACCCGCAGGGTCTTGCCGATTTCCGATGAAGCAACTTCGGCGGCAATCTCTTCCTGCACATCCATGAGCTTTTGCAAACGCTGCTGCTTGACTTCATCCGGTATGTTATCGTCGAGATTTTTGGCCGCGAAAGTGTCTTCTTCCTCACAGTATGCAAATGCTCCCAAGCGCTCGAAGCGTTGCTCTTTCACAAAATCAAGCAGACGCCCGAAAGCTGCCTCGTCTTCGCCCGGGAAGCCTACCATCATTGTGGTGCGGATATGGATACCGGGAACTTCGCGCCGTATGCGGTCAAGCAACGCGCGTGTATCGGCTGCAGTGATGTGGCGTCGCATATTGTCGAGGACCTTGTCATCGATATGCTGTAATGCGATGTCAAGGTATTTGCACACCTCTTTGCGACGGGCCATCACAGGCAAAATGCCGTAAGGGAAATCCGACGGGTAAGCGTAGTGCAGGCGTATCATCTCCACGCCTTCGATATCGGCCATACGGTCAATCAACTCCGCCAAAGGTTCTCCACCGCTGTTGAGGTCGCGTCCGTACGACGAAAGATCCTGTGCTATTATATTGAATTCACGGGTGCCTTTCGAGGCAAGCTCAGCTACTTCTTCAAGTATTTCATCGGCAGGTCGCGAATGATGACGGCCGGTGATAAGTGGTATGGCGCAAAAGGCGCAGAAACGGTTGCAGCCCTCTGATATTTTGATATATGTGTAATGAGGTTCGGTCGACAGCACGCGTTGCCAAGGCTTGGCCGGTTCTTCGCCGGCGTGCGCGAGCACATCTCCTACTACTGCCGGCCAGTCAAATTTGCCGTATATGCCGTCGAGATCGGGCATTTGTTCGGCGACATCAGCGCGGTATCTTTCGCTCAGACACCCCATCACATACACCGCCTTTACCTTGCGGTGCTTTTTGAGGTCAAGAAAACGCAGGAGTTCAAATACTGATTCTTCTTTTGCGTCGCCGATAAAGCCGCAAGTGTTTACCACGACGGTAGAGCCTGTCGGCGGTATTTCCTCGTCAAACGACACATCGATACCTGCGTCGGCAAACCGACGTGCAAGACGTTCGCTGTCGACAAGGTTTTTACTACATCCGAGACTGAATATGTTTACGTGCTCTTTTTTCATGGCTGTCACTCCTGTTTGCCGAAGAGCGAGCTTACAAAAGCACGTTTGTCAAATAGTTGAAGGTCGTTTATTCCTTCGCCGATACCGATGTATTTGACAGGTATCTTGAATTGGTCGCTGATACCTATCACAACGCCGCCTCTTGCAGTGCCGTCAAGTTTGGTCACGGCGAGGTGGGTAACCTGAGTGGCTGCGGAGAATTGGCGAGCCTGCTCAAAGGCATTCTGGCCTGTGCTGCCGTCGAGTACAAGAAGTACTTCATGTGGCGCACCGGGCACCACCTTGTCCATCACACGTTTGATTTTTGAAAGCTCGTCCATGAGGCCTTTCTTGTTGTGAAGGCGGCCGGCGGTGTCGATGATAACCACATCAACATCGTTGGCTACCGCAGACGAGAGGGTGTCGTAGGCCACAGCGGCGGCGTCGCTGCCGAGATTCTGTTTTACTACAGGCACTCCGGCACGGTTGGCCCATTCGTCAAGTTGCTCGATGGCGGCGGCACGGAAAGTGTCGGCGGCTCCGAGCATTACCTTGTTGCCGGCTTGTTTATATTGATGTGCGAGTTTGCCTATTGTTGTGGTTTTACCTACACCGTTGACACCCACAACCATAATCACGTAAGGCTTTTTGCCTGCGGGAGGCATAAATTCGCCGGTGACGGTATTGGTGTCGTTTTCTGCAAGCATGTCGCTGATTTCCTCGCAGAGCAGGTCGTTGAGCTCGTCCATATCCACATATTTGTCGCGGGCAACGCGGGCTTGGATACGGTCGATGATCTTGAGCGTGGTTTCAGCTCCTACATCGCTGGTAATGAAGATTTCCTCGAGCTCGTCGAGAAAGTCATCATCAATTGACCGGCGCCCTGTAAATGCACGGCGAAGCTTGCCGAAAACACCTTCTTTTGTTTTTTGAAGGCCCCGGTCGAGGTTTTGCTTCTTATCTCTGCTGAAGAAATCGAAAAATCCCATTGTTCGTTTTGTTGAATTTGACTACAAAATTACTAAAAAATTATCGTAAAGCCAAGCATATTCGAACTTATGTGTGGCTCTATCTGTTAATTTTATCAGTAATAATCTTCAAAAATAATTGTTATGGCACTTATCAAAACACAAGAAGAACGTGAAATTGCAATGCTCAAGAAAGTAGAGCAGGATCTCGAGCGTCGCGAACGCCGTGAGCGTATCCATCACATCCTCATCGCTGGTTTGGCTATCATGACCTTGGCTGCTTTCGTCGGCGGTCATCTCACAGGTCGCAAATGCGCCAAGAGTCACAGGCTGTTCTGAAAAAATAATCACCCCGATACAGCACGGTATCGGGGTGAGTTGTATCTGGCGATGTGAAGATTACATGTTCATGCCGCCGTCGACTTGGATAACCTGACCGGTTACATAGCTCGACATATCTGAGGCGAGGAAAGTTGCCACATCTGCGATATCTTCCACTTTGCCGCCGCGACGCAGGGGGATTTTCTTTGCCCACTCTTCGCGTACGCTCTCGGGGAGCGCTGCTGTCATGGCAGTCTCGATAAAGCCGGGGGCGATGGCATTGGCGCGGATACCGCGTGAGCCTACTTCCTGTGCTATGCTCTTGGCGAGTGCGATAAGACCTGCTTTCGAGGCTGCATAGTTCGACTGGCCTGCATTGCCGTGAACACCGACAACAGAAGCCATATTGATGATTGAACCGCTGCGCTGACGCATCATCACGGGGAGCACGGCGTGGATAAAGTTGAAAGCGCTCTTGAGGTTAACGGCAATAACTGCGTCCCACTGGCTTTCTGTCATGCGCATCATCAGGCCGTCTTTGGTGATACCGGCGTTGTTGACAAGGATGTCAATACGGCCGAAGTCGGCTACAACCTGTTTTACAACTTCTTCTGTCTGGGCGAAGTCGGCAGCGTTAGAGGCATAGCCTTTGCACTGAACACCGCATGCTGCGATTTCGGCTTCGGTGGCTTTACCGTTTTCGTCAATGACAAGATCGGTAAAAGCGATATTCGCACCCTCTTGGGCGAAACGGAGGGCAAGTGCTTTGCCGATACCGCGGGCTGCGCCGGTGATGAGGGCTGTTTTTCCTTCGAGTAATTTCATTTTTAGGACGTTTTATGTTTAAACCGGCTGCAAAATTACTAATAATTTCTCAACCAGTATCACAAAAAAGAAGATTATTTGAAATTATATGTTTGAGAATGTGAAGTGTTTGTGCTAATTTTGCATTCATAATCACATTTGTCAAATGCTAAAAATACTTGCTTGCATAGGTTTGGGCAGCTTTCTCGGTGGCATTGCACGCTATGGTGTGGGTAAAGCTGTGGTGGCTCTTGCCGGAGTCCCGACGATATGGGGTACTTTTGCGGCAAATATGCTCGGATGTCTGCTCATCGGCTTGTTCTCAGGACTGTTTGACCGCTATGATTTCGGCGGTCAGCATTGGCGCATGTTTCTCACTGTGGGCTTCTGTGGCGGTTTCACCACATTCTCAACCTTTATCAATGAGAATTATCTGTCGATGTCTCAGGGGCGCTTCTTTGAAATGGTGATTTATGCCTCGCTGAGTTTTGCTCTCGGGCTTGCCCTTGTGTATGCAGGTCACAGTCTGGTGTGTAAATAATTTTATATCATGAAAATTTATCGCTTGTCATTATCTCTTGTAACTGCTTTGGCCTTTCTTGCAGGCAATGCGCAGAAAGTGCAATGGGTGCAGTCTGTAGACTCATCCTTTATGAAGCCTCAGAAATCTCTTCGGCTTGAAAAATCTCCGGTTTCTGAACCGGTCATCAGCCTCGACGGAAATGAGAAAGGCCATGTATTCCGTGCATGGGGCACGACATTCAATGAGCAGAACTGGCGTGCGCTCCAAATGCTTGGCCGTGATGAGCAGGATGATATCCTCAGCCGTATATTCTCTCCCGATGGCGATCTGCAGTTTACCCGCGGACGTATCGGTATGAACGCCAACGACTATGCTCTTGAATGGTGGTCGTGTGATGAAGTGTCGGGCGACTTCGACCTTGTGCATTTCAGTATCGACCGCGACAGGCAGTATATCATACCATATATCCGTGCGGCACAGAAATATTACCCTGATATGACATTTTGGGTTTCGCCATGGAGCCCGCCGTCGTGGATGAAAGCCAATCATCACTACGCTGTCCAGAGTTCGAAATACAATGACCTCGACCCGCGTTGCGACCGACTGCTCTTCGGCGACAGTGACCGCAGCGACAACGAACAGGTGAACCCCGATAAAAATCTCTTTCCCCGCCGGCTCGCCACTACCGACTTCTTCATTCAAGAGCCGCGCTATCTGCAGGCATACGCCAACTATTTCTGCCGCTTTATCGAAGAATATGCCGCAGAAGAAATTCCAATTGATTTGGTGATGTATCAGAACGAGGCATATTCCTACACACCCTATCCCGGCTGTGCATGGACTTCAGAGGGCATACTGCGCTTCAATCTCGAATATCTCGCCCCTACTCTGCAGAAGCACCATCCTGATGTAGATCTCTATCTGGGCACGTTCAATACAAACCGCTACGATCATGTCGACGGACTTCTGTCAGACAATCGTATGGCTGAAAATGTGAAAGGTCTCGGCTTCCAGTGGGAGGGCCTGCAGATTCTCCCGGCCATACATGCCAAATATCCCGCCTACGATCTTATCTCTACCGAAAGCGAATGTGGCAACGGAAATATGGACTGGAATGCAGCACAACACACCTTCGACTTGATAAACAGATATATCGGTAACGGTTGCACCGAATATTTCAATTGGAATGCCGTCTTGCTCGACAATGGTGAGAGTGCTTGGGGATGGCGGCAGAATGCCCTCGTGCAGGTCGACAGCCGCAAACGTACATACCGCTACACCCCTGAGTACTATGCCTACATGCACTATTCCCACTATCTCCCGTCGGGGTCGGAGATAATAGATTTCCGGACGCCGGATCAGACCGGAGGCTCATCGGTATTGGTGGCACGCACTCCTGAAAAGAAAATAGTTGCCGTGACATCTAATTATACCGACAGTGCCAAAGCGCTTTCGATTAAGATAAAAGACAGGTTCCTTAATGTGGATATGCCTGCTCATTCATTTCACACATTCATTGTTGATTAGTATTTTTTAACACATTTTTAGCAATCCCAATCAATTACGGAGTCATATAAAATGACTAACTTTGCGTAATTATATACCGCTAAAAGATGAAACAAGTGACTTATGAAGGCCTGACATTCGAGCCTTATATCTCAAAACAAGATATCCAAGCACGTATCGAAGTGCTCGGAAAAGAAATAACGCGCGATTGCGCCGGTAAAATGCCCCTGTTTGTGTGTGTGCTCAACGGGGCATTTCCTTTTGCCAGCGATCTGTTCCGCGCTGTGGAAGATGCCGACGCTGAAATCACATTCATACGCCTCAAGAGCTACGAGGGCACATCTTCGTCGGGCGCAGTGAAAGAGGTTGTGGGGCTTCATGAAGATATCGAGGGTCGCACTGTGATTATTGTGGAAGACATTGTCGATACGGGTAATACAATCTATCGTCTCATCAACGATCTCAAAGCCAAGAATCCGGCCGACATCAAGGTTGCGACACTCCTGTTCAAGCCCGACGCATTGGTGCGCGACGTAAAGCCTGATTATGTAGGATTCAATATCCCCACCAAATTTATAATCGGCTATGGTCTTGATATCAATGAAAAGGCCCGAAACCTGAGTGATATCTATATCCTTAAAGAAGCTTGATAGCATTTATAAAACAACATAACTAACCCTGAAAAATGAATATTGTAATTTTTGGAGCTCCGGGCAGCGGTAAAGGCACTCAGAGCGAACGCCTTATCGACCGCTATGGTCTTCACCATATCTCTACCGGCGAAGTGCTCCGCGACCATATAAAACGTGGCACTGAGCTCGGCAAAATTGCCGACTCATATATCTCGAAAGGTCAGCTCATCCCCGATGAACTCATGGTTGAGGTGCTTGCAGATATTTTCAAGCAGAATCCTGAGACAACAGCCAAAGGCGTGATATTCGACGGCTTCCCCCGCACAATCGCTCAAGCCGAGGCCCTTTCGAAGATGTTGGAGCAGTACGATACTGAAGTACATGCCGTAGTAGGCCTTGAAGTTGACGAAGATGAGCTCATCCGCCGTATGCTTGAGCGTGGCAAAGCAAGTGGCCGAAGCGACGACAACATCGACACCATACGTCAGCGCTTGGCTGTATATCACAATCAGACAGCACCCCTCCGAGACTATTACATTGAGAAAGGCCGCTATCACGCAATCGACGGTAACGGTGACCTCGACCGCATTTCCAACGACATCGCTTCACGTCTCGACCAACATAAAGACAAATAATGGGCTACCACTTCGAAGCGCAGTATCAGGTGGCGCCATACAACGACCTGCTGCAGATTTATCAGCATAGTTTTGCCGATAATTTCCCCTTGCCGGCTTTGACCGACTACAATAGTGGCAAAACAATCAGCTACGGAGATTTAGCCCGCAGAATAGCCCGCCTGCACCTGTTTTTCGAACAAGCCGGAGTAGTGCCCGGCGACAAGATCGCATTGCTTGGGCGCAACACCCCTAACTGGGTGATTACTTTCATGGCCACCATCACATACGGTGCCGTGATTGTGCCGGTGCTCAATGACTTCAATCCGGCCGATGCCCAGCATATAATAAATCACTCCGACGCGGTGATGCTTTTCGTCTCCGACGGAATCTTCCCGTCTCTTGATTTCGACTCCCTGACGGAAATACGTGCTGTCGTTTCGCTTGACACCCGTACTGTCATTGCCGAGCGTGCTCCACGTTGCAATGAGACACGCCGCGTGCCTACCACCCACAAGTCGATTGTCACCAATCTGACGCGTAATTTCAGAAAAAGGTATCCCGGAGGTTTCGCTCCCAAAGATGTGCTTTACAAGCATTTCGACGGCGATTCGGTATGTGTGATAAATTATACCTCAGGAACTACAGGATTTTCGAAGGGCGTAATGCTGACTCTCGACAATCTGCGCGGTAATGTGGTTTTCGGCATACGCTCAAAACTTCACTATCAAAATTCGCGTGTGCTGTCGTTCCTGCCCTTGGCTCATGCCTACGGTTGCGCATTCGATATGCTTGTGCCTCTGTCGGTGGGATCGCATATAACTCTGCTTGGCAAAATCCCGACACCGATGATTTTGCTCCGCGCCATGAAGCAGGTGCGTCCATCACTAATAATCTGTGTGCCTCTCATCCTTGAGAAAATCTACCGCAAGGTTGTGGTGCCGATGATTACCAAGAAGCCGATCCGCTGGGTACTTGCCCTTCCGGGAATCGAGAAAGCGGTCTACAGCATTATACGCAGCAAACTTGTCGACGCTTTCGGCGGAGCTTTCGAAGAGGTGATTGTAGGTGGCGCACCGCTCAACAGCGAAGTCGAGGAGTTTCTTGTCCGCATGGGCTTCCCGATGACCGTAGGATTCGGCATGACCGAGTGTGGCCCTCTTATCAGCTATTCTCCATGGCGCCGATTTGAGCCCGGGTCTGCCGGCCGTACTCTCAAGGGTATCATGGAAGCGCGTATTGTGCCTGACTCTACATTGCCGGAGCGCGACGGTCATCCTCAAGGAGAGATAATAGTGCGCGGTATGAATGTGATGAAAGGGTATTACAAGAATCCCGAGGCAACAGCCGCGGCACTCGATGAAGACGGTTGGCTCCATACCGGCGACATGGGCTGGATAAGCGCGCCCAACAACCGCACGATCCATATCCGCGGAAGGTATAAGACTATGATACTCACCGCCAACGGACAGAATATCTATCCGGAGGAAATCGAGGCCAAGTTGAGCAACATGCCTTATGTCAACGAGTGTCTTGTAATCGAACGCAACGGTCATCTCGTGGCTCTATGTCATCCGGACGCCGACCAAGTAAACCGTGACGGTATATCTGACGAACAACTATGGCAGGCCATGCAGGCTAATCTGCAGAGTCTCAACAGCCTTGTAGCTCCCTACGAGAGAGTGCAGGATATAGAGATTATGCCGGAAGAGTTCGAAAAGACTCCAAAGCGCTCGATCCGTCGCTTCTTGTATAAATAGAATATCCTCAAGTATAGAATCAGTCGCGCACTAATTTATTGGTGCGCGACTGATTTTTTGCGTTTACCCTTGAATTGTTGATGTTGGCCAAAATATTGTCTGTATTGCTCAAAAATAAGTAATTTTAACATCAAAAGGAGACTATTTATTCATTATTTGTATAATTTTGCATTGAGAACAGTTAAAATAATTATAAATAAACAATCGTTATTCTATGACCAGATTTTACCACGCATTGATAGGTCTGTCGCTCATTTCGCTGCCGACGGTAGCTTCTGCCGCAGTCCTCGACTACGAGATGGATCCGGAAGATGGCGCTAAAGTCACTGAATTCACTGACATCACATTTGACTTCGGAACCTCTGTATCGCAAGATTTTGATTTGGCTTTCGGAAGCACTCCTGCAGCCACACTCACCGGTAATGGCGATACTTTCAGCCCTGTTGTGACTCTTTCTCCTGCCGGGGGCGGTGTATTGCGCTTCTATACTCCTCCTACAGAGCCCGGAACTTACGAGCTGCATGTTGTTGCCGGTCTGTTTGTCGCTGACAATGGCGACACAAGTCCGGAAATATCTGCAACCTTCACCCTTGTGGAAGATGATAATCAAGGCGGAGATGAATCGGAGTTCCTTTCATATAAAATGACACCGGCCAATGGCTCAACCGTGTCTGAAATATCTGATATCACATTTGATTTCGGTACTGCCGTGACACAGGACTTTGACCTCGCTTTTGGCAGCAAACCGGCCGCAACCCTTACCGGTAATGGCGACACTTTCAGCCCTGTTGTGACCCTTTCTCCTGCCGGAGGCGGCGTATTGCGCTTCTATACTCCTCCGACGAAGCCCGGCAAGTATGAGCTCTATGTGGTTGAAGGTCTCTTTGTTACCGACGACGGCATGAAAAGCCCTGAGATTACAGCTACAATCACTATCTCCGATGAAGCTGCTCAGGATTGGTATACCGACATCGTGCTTACTCCTGCCGACGGAGAGGTTGTTGAATCGCTTAAGAAAATAGAAATCCACTTCGAAGGCCTCGCCGACGGCCTTGACCAAAATTACAATCTTTCGGGTCGTTCAGCTGCTTTCATCATAAACAGCACCACAAGTGAAGAATATACTCCCGTTGCAGTTACCCTCTCAGGTGATTGCGAATCAGGTGTTCTTACATTCAATGAAATAACCGAGCCGGGTACATACCAGCTTTGGGTGGCAGCCGGTCTGTTTATCGACTATGAAACGGAATCGCCAAGTCCTGAACTTCGTGCCACATATATTATAAAGGGTGAAGAAAGCGATGATTGGTATACTTCAATTGAATTCACTCCCGAAGATGGAGCTACTGTAGAATCGCTGAGGAAAATTGAGATTCACTTCTCCGGTCTCGCCGACGGTCTTGATCAGAATTACAACCTGTCGGGAGTACTTGCTGCAAAACTCTCATGTGGCGATAAAGAGTATTATCCACTCGCCGTGACACTTTCAGGCGATTGCGAGTCGGGCGTCCTTACTTTCGAGAGCATTACTGAGCCCGGTACATATCAGTTGTGGGTTGCCAAAGGTCTCTTTACCGACTATAGTTCAAACGCACCGAGCCCTGAACTGACCGCGACATTCATCATCAGTGCAACCGATGGTATTACAGAGGTTGAGGCTGCAGGAGCAGACGCCGAAATATTCGATCTGGAAGGCCGAAAAGTTCTCGGCAGTCTCGCCCCCGGTATCTATATCTCCGGCGGCAAGAAAGTGATTGTGAAATAGCACAATTTCAATATATATTAAAAATCCGTTCAGGCCTTTTGGGGCTGAACGGATTTTTTATTTGACAAGATAAATCATATCTTTAAGCGTGACACCTTCTTCAATGATTGGCTTAGGGTAGTTGTCGGTGAAGAAGTCGGGAATTCGGTGTGAATAGCGATATCCGCATGACTCATAGAAGTGCAGGGTAGAAGGTGTCTCACCGGTACCGAGGCGGAATTTGCCGGCAGGATATAATGATTCCACGTATGCAAGCATTTTATGACCTATGCCTTGGCGACGCCTTGACGGTATAACTGCAAGATTCTTTATCTCAATCCAATCATTATCTTCAATAATCGCACAAACCGCAATGTCCAGCTCTCCTTCGGAGGCTGCGAATATTTTTGCATGCGGCAGATATTTCATTATCATTTCCTCTGATTCATCGCCTATAAGCAATAAGGGCATAAGATGGGCAGAATCGCCTGAAATTTGTCTGATAATCATGATTTGTGGCTTAATTTATTGCAAAGATAATAAATGAGTTTTATACATTGCCTGAGAAGAGATATGATATGGTAGGACGTATGTTGTGGATTATACAAAAATTCGGGCAAAAGTTTTGTTGTAATGGAAATATTTTGTAACTTTGCACTCGAAAAAATGAAAAGTGCTTTCATTTTGCTTAGGATTTACAAAACATACATTTTCCAATGAAGGTAAAAGATTTTATGGCAGACCTGAGCCGGCGCTTCCCTAACGAGCCGGAGTATCTGCAGGCTGTGGAAGAAGTGGTAAGCTCTATAGAAGACACCTATAACAAGTATCCGGCATTTGAGCGCTACAATCTGCTTGAGCGTCTTTGTATGCCTGACCGCATAATCTCTTTCCGCGTTTCGTGGATCGACGACAAGGGTCGCGTTCAGAACAATATGGGATATCGCGTGCAGCACAACAATGCCATAGGCCCATACAAAGGCGGTATCCGCTTTCACTCCTCGGTGAATCTGTCTATTCTCAAATTCCTTGCCTTCGAGCAAACTTTCAAAAACTCGCTTACTACTCTTGCCATGGGTGGTGCAAAAGGAGGCAGTGACTTCTCGCCAAGAGGCAAGAGCGACACCGAAGTCATGCGCTTCTGCCAGGCTTTCATCACCGAACTGTGGCGCAATCTCGGCCCTGACACCGACGTACCTGCCGGCGATATCGGCGTAGGTGCGAGAGAGGTTGGCTATATGTATGGCTGGTACAAGAAAATGACCCGCGAGTTTACCGGTACGTTCACAGGTAAATGTATGGAGTTCGGTGGCTCTCTTATACGCCCCGAGGCTACCGGCTATGGCAATGTATATTTCCTTCTCAATATGCTCGCTACCCGTGGTATCGATATCGCAGGCAAGCGCGTGGCTATCTCCGGCTCGGGAAATGTGGCTTTGTTCACAGCTCAGAAGCTTCTTAGCCTTGGAGCGAAGGTTGTGTCGATGAGCGATTCCGACGGCTCAATCTATGTGCCTGACGGCCTTACTGCTGAGCAGCTCGAGCGAATTTTTGAGCTCAAGCTTGCTTATCGCGCACGTATCAGCGAGTTTGCCAAAGAGAGCGGCTGTGAGTATTATGCCAAGGAGCGTCCGTGGCGTCATGTGAAATGTGATATCGCCATGCCCTCGGCCACACAGAATGAAATCGACGGCGACGACGCACGTGCTCTTCTTGCCCAAGGTGTTGTGGCCGTAAGTGAAGGAGCAAACATGCCTTCTACGCCCGAGGCTGTGGCCGAATTTGTCAATGCCCGTATTCTCTATGCACCCGGCAAAGCCGCAAATGCCGGAGGTGTGTCTGTATCCGGTCTTGAGATGGCTCAGAACTCGCAGAAAATGCACTGGACTGCCGAGGAGGTCGACAATAAACTCCGCTCCATCATGGCTGATATTCATGAGCAGTGCTGCAAATATGGCCGCGAGGACGACGGATATGTCAACTACGTGCGCGGTGCAAACATTGCCGGCTTCATGAAAGTGGCAAAGGCAATGCTCGCTCAAGGTATATATTGATTCAACTCAGGCAAGTCAAGGCCGGTTGCCTTGACTTGCTCTTATTCAACTACATAAAAACATGTGGCTAATACTTGCCATCTGCTCGGCCGTGGGGCTGGGCTTTTATGATATAATGAAGAAGCTGTCGGTGCGCGACAACAATGTGCTGACAGTACTCTTGCTCAACACGTTTTTCGGCACGATATTGATGTCGCCTGTAATCATCAGTGGCCTGACACACGGCTACTACGGTTTTGACAATACTGTCAACGGCCACCTTCTCATCGGGCTTAAGGCAGTGATTGTGCTGAGCTCGTGGATTTTGGGCTATTTCGCCATAAAACATCTGCCGCTGACTATCCAAGGACCTGTAAATGCCACGCGTCCGGTGATTGTTCTTGTGGGTGCATTGCTTATCTTTGGCGAGAGGCTCAATTATATTCAATGGTGCGGCATATTGCTCGGCTTCGCCTCTTTGTTTTTCATCAGCCGCATTGGTGCCAAAGAAGGCTTCTCGCTCAAGCATAGCCGATGGCTCTGGATGTCGATAGGCGCTACATTGCTCGGTGCCGTCAGTGCGCTCTACGACAAATATCTCTTGCAATTCTACCGTCCGCTTGAGGTGCAGGCATGGTATTCCTTGTACCAGACAATAATAATGCTGATACTCGTGAAAGTGTTGAGCGGCAGCGGAGCAGCCGGAGCGACGCCTTTCAAATGGCGCTGGACGATATTGTTTATCAGTATCTTCCTCACGGGCGCGGATCTGGCCTATTTCTACTCCCTGTCTTTGCCTGACTCTATGATTTCCGTAGTGTCGATGATTCGCCGTGGAAGTGTTCTTGTGTCGTTTGTCTACGGCGTGGCTGTGCTTCACGAAAAACATATCAGGCAGAAACTCATCGATCTCGGGCTGCTTCTTGTGAGTCTCGGGTTGCTTGTCGCCGGTTCGTGATTTCTAACCCTCGGTATGGAAACTGGTAAATGACGAGCGTTCCTGCTGCGGAATCTCTTCTTTAGCCGCCTTGAATGCTTTTATCATAAATGCCATGTTCCTGCCGAGGTTGCGCATAGTCTGAAGGCCTTCGAGGTCAGCCTCCACATCCTCGGCTGTAAAACCGTGTACTTCGTTCCAATAGGTGCTCGATACTATAGGCATGGCGCTGATGGTGAAGTATTTGTTGATTTCGTCGAAAGCTGATGTCGAGCCTGCGCGGCGCGATGATACCACAGCTGCACCTATTTTCATTGTCTTGTCGAATCTTCCCGATGTGCTGTAGAAGAGACGGTCGAGAAATGCGAGTGCCTGACCGTTACAGCCGGCATAATATACGGGGCTGCCGACGATCATTCCGTCGCAAGCCTCAAACAATGGCGCAGTCTCGTTGACAATGTCGTTGAAAACGCAGCGGCCGTGTTGGCGGCAGAAGTTGCAGCCTATACAACCGCGTACATCTTTATTGCCGATGTTTACTCTTTCAGTCTCAATGCCACATTCGGCAAGTGTTTTTTCAACTTCCCGCAGCGCGCGGTCGGTGCAGCCGCTCAGGTGTGGGCTTCCGTTTATAACCAATACTTTCATAATCGATATTTACTTTTTTATTTTAACATCGTATACCGCGAAATGTTTATTCCTCGGGTTGGCGTCGGGAGTACTGCTGTCTGACAATATTATAAGATTGTTCTATCATATCGAAGATTTCGGAGTCGTGGATGTCGCCTCCGGCAATCAGTTCAATCCAATATTTTCGGCTCATGTTGCGATGGCTGCCGCAAGAGGTTCTTGTCGCAAGCAATTCGGCTACCCGCTCGGGGTTTCCTTTCACAGTTATGCCGCTGAAGTTATCCATATCAAACATGCAAAACATGTGACCGCAGACATAAAAGACAAGAATTGAGTCGTATCGCGCGGCAAATTTGCCGAAAGGAGTCTTTTCGTCAACACCCTCGAACGACAGACAATAATTCCTCAATTGCTCTATATCCATATTTACCGGCCGATAATCTCCAAAAGTGAAGGAAAGCTATCAATTATATAATCAGCACCTGCTTCGATAAGCTGCCCACGCGATGAATTACCGTATGTCACTCCAACAGTTCGGCAAAGTGCGTCTCGTCCCATCGCGATATCTACAGGCATGTCTCCGACTACGAATGTTTCGGCTGCACTGTGGTTCAGTTTTTCGAGCGTGGCCAGCACGGCGTCGGGTGCCGGTTTGGCTTTTGTCACATCATTGGCGCCGAGTATGAGGCTGAAATATGATGAAATGCCGCACTTTTCGCAAAATTCAACCAATGATTCGCGGGAGCGCGAAGAGGCTACCGACATCTCGATTCCGAGTTCCGCAAGCCGGGCGAGAGTTGTCGCTACACCCGGAAATAGGGTGGGGGTGAGTGAATCTTTATTGTCGTTGAAAATGCGCCGATAGGTCGACGTACATCTATCAAGTTCTTCTTCACTAAAGTCGGGATACAACTTTCGGAAGCCCTCCTTTAGCGGAAGCCCTATCGTTGCCTGACATTCGTCGTCGCTACGCGGCTCGGCACCCAACTCAGCGATTGCCATACGGTAAGTGCTGAGGATTGCAGCTGTCGTATCAGCTAAAGTTCCGTCAAAATCAAATACTATTAAATCCGGTTTCATAACTTTTTTCAGTTAAATGAGTTCTTATACAAAGATACAAGTTTTAGACCGGTAATCCAAAAAATAAGGTTTGAAGAATTACCCAAAACCTTATTTTGAAATCTAAGTTCAATTGTTACATAATGCTGTGCCGTCGTGGAATGCCCGGCCGACTACAGTGCCGAGTTCGCGGTAGGTGTTTGTCTCGGAGTCGAAAGATATTGGGCGCAGTTTTGAGTAATCTACCTTGCCATGTTCGTTGAGGATGGCAGGATCGGCAAGCACGTTGATGACACGGGCGGTTATGCGGGCGTCTCCTTTCCAATCGTCGATTGCTATGACTTCACATTCCATGGTCATGGGAAAATCCTCAATGACAGGAGCATTTATATGCTCGCTTTTTACAACGGTAGCACCCGAGCGTGTTATCTTGTCGGGGACTTTGTTTGCCGACACCATTCCGAGATAGTCGCACAGGACAAGAGTGTCAACCGTGCCCATGGCCACGGTAAACTGCTTGTTGAGCTTTATATTCTCTGTTGTCTTGTGGCTTGCGTCGAGCAGCATTGTCAGCTCGTCGTAGCCACATTGTGTTGCCCATGCTGCGTTCATCGCGTCAGGCTTGCCATCGGCGTCGTAGGTGCCGATGATGAATACCGGTAGCGGTGTCACCACGATTTTGCTTTTGATTATTTCTTTCATAATTTGACAGTGTTATTTCATATTTTCAGTATAGAAAGCCGCTATTTCATCGAAGGGAATGATGTCGAGGCGGTCGTAGAGGTCGGTATGATTCGCTCCCTTAATGGTAAGGAATTGTTTGTTGTCGCCTTTGAGTAGCGCGAAAGTATCTTTGCCGAAATAATAAGAGTGGGCTTTATCGCCATGCACTATCATCACTGCGTTTTCCAGCTCTGCGGCATACTCAAAGAATTTGAAGTTGAGCCACGGCAGGTTTGCAGTCATGTTCCAGCCGCCATTGGAGTTGAGCGAGCGGGGATGATAGCCACGCGATGTCTTGTAATAGTCGTAATAATCCTTGACAAACTGAGGAGCGTCGGCCGGCAGAGGGTCGACAACGCCACCTCCGAGCTTATATGAGCCGAGCTTATAATCTTCGGTGCGTTGACAGCACATTGCCGCGCGTTTGGCATTGCGCTGGCGGGCGGTGTTTTCGCTGTCGAAATAGCCGTTGGCGTTTACTCGCGTCATGTCGTACATTGTCGAGGCAACCGTCGCTTTGATACGAGGGTCATTGATGGCAGCTTGAATGGCAATCCCACCCCAACCACAGATACCGAGAATTCCGACGCGGGCTGTGTCTACGTCCTCTCGGTTGAGTAGATAATCGATTGCGGCACTGAAATCTTCGGTGTTGATGTCGGGTGATGATACATAACGCGGTTGACCACCGCTCTCGCCGGTAAATGAAGGGTCAAAGGCGATGGTAAGGAAACCGCGCTCGGCGAGTTGCTGAGCATACAGGCCGGAGCTTTGTTCCTTGACCGCTCCGAAAGGACCGCTCACGGCAATTGCGGGCAGTTTGGCAGTAGCACCCTTCGGTTTATAGAGGTCGGCGGCGAGGGTTATGCCGTAGCGGTTGACGAATGTTATCTTTGAGTGGTCTACTTTGTCGCTCAGATGGAAAACCTTATCCCATTCTGAGGTCAATGTGAGTTCTTGCGTTTCCATAAGCAAATTAATAAGACGAAACTTTACTTGTCAAGATCCACAATTTCATATTCGAGATTACCGAGCCCGATAGCTGCGGCATGGTCGATGGTATGGAGGCCGTGACGGCTGCTGATACGTTCTTTCAGAGGGGCGTTGTCGTTTCCGTCGGTCGCTGTCATATTGAAAATGATATCGCAGCAGGCTTTATCAAGAGCCACCGGGTCGGTAGATGCAAGAATACCATAATCGGCAAGTTCGACATCGGCCGGATGAGCCACGCAGTCGCAATCGACCGACATGTTGTTCATAACATTGATATACACGATATTGTCGCCGAAATAGTCGGCGACGCCTTGGGCGGCCGCAGCCATTGATTCGAGGAATACATCTTGCTCGGCGATATTCTGCCATATACCTTCGGCTTTATCATGTTTTCCTCCGCAATGTATATATGCTTTGCCGTCGGCCGACGCAACGCCGATACTTGCATTTTTCAATGCGCCGCCATAACCTCCCATCGGGTGGCCCTTGAAATGGGCGAGGTTGATCATATAGGTATAGCGTGGAAGATGATCGCCGACGATGTCATATTTTATGTGGCGTCGGTCGCGCACGGGGATTTTCATTTGCCCATCCTCATCCATAAGGTCAACAGGCGCTATCGAATCAAAGCCATGCTCATGCACTGTCTCCCAATGTGCTTCGAATGTATTGCGCTTGCCCCCGTAGGCCGTGTTGCACTCTACTATGGTGCCGTGCACGCTGTCAACGAGGTCTCGGATTAGTGTAGGCTTTAGATAGTTGGGGTTGCCCGCTTCGCCGGTGCTTATCTTTACGGCCACCCGGTGCCCGTCGGCAGGCCGACCGAGGGCTTTGTAAATTCTTACAAGTGACTCAGGAGATATCTCGCGGGTCATATATACCGTTGATTGTGCCAAGGCAGTCAACACCGACAGGCAGGCGAATGCGGCTATAAATAACTTTCTCATAGTGATACTTTATTCAGGGAGTTTGGCGTATTGTTCGTCATCAACGGGTTCAAGCCACTCGTTTGAGAGGTTCTCACCGGGAATTCCCATTGCGAGGTGTGCAAACCAATGGTCTTTTGTGGCGCCATGCCAATGCTTCACGTTGGCCGGAATATTAACAACATCGCCGGGGTGCAGTTTTACTGCTGGTTTGCCTTCTTCTTGATACCATCCCTCACCGGCAATGCATACAAGGAGTTGGCCTCCGCCTTTGCTTGCATGATGTATGTGCCAGTTGTTGCGGCAACCGGGCTCAAATGTTACATTAGCGAGATTTACGCCAACGTTGGTAACGGGGTAGAGATAGCTGTTGCCGATAAAGTATTTGGCGTATGCCGTATTCGGATCGCCGATGGGGAAGATACATTCCTGCTCGAATTTGGCTTTGGCGTCGTCGGCTGCTGTGACGTCTTTCCATACCTCGGTTGCTTGTCGGAATGCGCCCCATGCTTTCGGCCATCCCGCATAGAATGCGATTTGCGTGAGAATTTCGGCGATTTCATTGCGTGTGACACCGTTTTTCTTAGCTTCCTGAAGATGATATGTAAGAGAACTGTCGATAATGCCGCTGCTCACAAGAGCTGTCACGGTGACAATGCTGCGGTCGCGCAGCGAAAGCTTGTCGGTGCGGCTCCATACTTCGCCGAATAGTACGTCGTCGTTGAGTTGTGCGAATTTGGGTGCGAAGTCTCCGAGGGCGTTTCGCCCGGCTGTCTGCTTGATTTCTGAAGGTCCGTCGGTAAGACGGGTGGGATTGTCTGCCTTTGCCATATTTGCTGATATTAAAATTATAGCCAGAACGCTGATTATCTTTTTCATATCGTTGTTGAGCTTATCTGTTTTTTCGAATGCAAAGTTACCGATAAAAAGCAAAACAGTTTTATCAAAAATCTTGTAATTCTTACCATTTTTACCTGTCCCGGCTATTTCAAAGGATTCAGCCATTTGCCGTAGGTGAGCATTCTCCATATCCATTCCAAGGGGCCGAAGCGGAACACCGACAGCCATACCATGCTGAAGCAAATCTGGAATATAAAAACTGCGGTTGCGATAAGCTCGGTCTCTCCCAGTCCGACACTTGCTCCAAGGCCCAAACCGATTCCATAAAACAGAAACATGCCTATAATCGACTGGCTGATGTAGTTAGTCAAAGCCATGCGCCCCGGAGCTGCAAACCAATGCCATACAGCCCAATCTTTGTGCCTGATACAGAAAAGACCGAGCAGGGCAGCGTATGCAAAACCAAGCGGATAGACGCTCACAGTGTATAACACCGAATGTATGGTGTTTCCCATCGGATGAGAGTTGACACCACTCAGGGCGTATAAAACCGAGAATGGCAGGCCTACGCCACAACCCCATACCGCGAGCTTGGTAAGCAGCGGCTTGTGAGCCTTAAGGTCTGCATAAATTTTATGACGTCCGACTGCAAAACCAATCAGAAACAACCCCATGACTTTGAAATAGCGGTTGCCGTCGACAAATTCATACATCCGCTCCCAAGCTCCCTGAATAAGAAACTGATGGACTGCGAGATAGTCATCGGCGTCGCGTAGCCACGTCCCGAAATTATCTTCAGTAATTCCATATAATCCTGCATAATGCCACCATTGATTATATGGATATCGTGCAAGAAAGACTCCGGAAAGTTCGGCAATTCCGTCAATCAGAACCGGCAATAACAGCAATATGCCGGCAATCGTCAAAATCTTGCGGTCTGACATATTTCTGAACAATGGCAACAACATACCGAGCACGGCGTAAAGCAAAAGAATGTCGCCGCTCCAAATCAGCATAAGGTGAGTACATCCGATAAGAGCAAGAATCAACATTCGGCGATAGAATATCTTGAAACCATTGGCTCCACGCTCCGCTGCATGTGAGATTATGATTGAAAATCCTATACCGAAGAGTAATGAGAAGAGAGTATAGAACTTGCCGTCAATTAAAAGATATTGAAGGAACTTGACTATGCGGTCGATTGCAGCCGTTGGCATGGCTGCAACTACCGATTCCGGCTGAAAAGTAAATAGTGAGAATTCCGGATAATTGGCGAGGCATACTCCAAGAAGGGCAAAGCCCCGCAAGGAGTCAAGAAAGATATGCCGCTGCGAACTTGATAGAGGTGAAATATTGCCGTTCAGATTTTTACTGTGCATTATCAATTGGTAAAGTCTTTTGATAATGCAAAGTTAAGTCAAAAATTCCACACTTCGTTTAACAGAAAATACGTTTATGTATACAAATTCACAGATTCAGCTGTCGCTTGCAGCCGGTTAAAACCCCGGTAGATAAACAAAATCCTGACCGCTCCACCCGATAATGTAGTTATCATCGCTAACTGCTATTTTGTAGAGAGGCATCGGCACATTAAACAACCTGTCAACTATTTTGCCCTCCCAGTCAATTTTGAAAATTGTTGGAGCTGTATCCTCTGCGTCAGCGTATTTGAAATTCCAATGGAGGGCATATATGAAATTTGGGGTCGTCGTAATATCAACTATATGCAGTGGATTCAACTCTTCAAAATCGGCCTCATCAAGAGTAGCGGGATTGAACGTGTCTTCGCAAATTCGCACTTGCTTGACCGGCTTTCCGTCCATTCCAAAGATTTCAATCATCGGATGAAGCCTGTATGCAAATACCAATCTATCGTGTAGTCTTGAATAGGCGAGTTCTCCGGCATTTGACATCCAAGATGTGAGTTCCGGCGATAGTTGTATTCTTCTGATTGTGTCCACCTGCGCTGTGGTGATATTTGCTTTCAGCGCATACTGTGTGCCACCATTTGGTTCACGCCCGATAAAAACAAATTTGTCGGGAGCTACCATTGATACATCTTGAACATACTGTGACAATGGAAAAGGAAGTGTACTGCTATTGCTTAAAATAAATTTTTTGCTTCGCGTGAGAAGACTTTCGTTTTCGTAGACGAATATCTCACCGTCTTCCTGATTCACTACCTGCATATTGCCGTCAAGACCATGGACGGGATAAGGCATATACGCCATATAGTAGCCGTCTGACTTTTTGCCAAGCACAGGCCCGACATCAAGTGTATTCTTATCTTGATCTATGACTGCCTTACGGAGAAAACGCTGCCCGAAGCCGTCCTCTGTTTCATATACGAACCATAGAGTATCGGCTACAGCTTTCATATCTGTGATATGTCGTATCGGCGGCAACCTATCTCCGATAAGCGTAAGCGGCTGATTTGCGGTAACATGTGCATTAGCAGTGCAACTTGCCAACAACAGCACAAACAATGATAATATCGGTGCGCGCATATTTATCTTATTTCAAGAGGTTTATAAGAGATGGATTGTTTGGTTGCGTCTGTTGTGTCTACTTCTTTGCCATCTTTGCCAACGATGTGCACTCTGCGGCTATCTCCACCTAACGACGCAATCATGAAAGCCACAGGCGATTGGAAATACCGGACAAGAGTTTTATCAACATCAGAGGCAGAACAGCGTTTGTCGTTGCCGTCCTGATATGTGTATTGCATGATGGGCGCGTTGGATTTCTCAAAACCAACAGCCTCCCACACGAACTGCTTTTCTGAGTCCTCAATCTTTAGAATGAGCCCGGGAAGGCCTCCGAATTTGTAGGGACCAAATGGAAGTGGCAACTCAGATGTAAACCATGCGGTATATTTCCGTCCGGCAAAATCGGCAGTCGCCTTGTTGCATTCATAACCGAGGATGGAGGTGCTTTCTTCAGGAGAGAATTTCCATTGGATAGACGGTACTGAATCTGTATAGACAAAGAACCCGCTGAAGCCAAGGCGATATTTCATATCGGCATTGCCACCTCGCAGCGGTCTGATAATTTCCACAGGCCAAGGCATACCCGAGACATTGGAATATGACGACGCACCGCGACGGACTTGTTCAGTGGCAAGAGAGTCGAAATGATTGATTATATCGCTGTAATCCTTTATGCTCCTATTACCAATCTGCACGATTCGTGTATCTGTGAAGTAACCTTCCTGTTGGTCGGGATGGAATTTGTATTTCAACGAGTATGTCACCTTGTATTTGGCTGTATCTATAGGGGTCGCTTTGTCAATAAGTCGCGAACAGGTCTCCTGTGCGGATGTTGCCACACTAAGTATTGCGAACAGAAGAAGAATTAATTGTTTCATATTTCGGAGTTTTAGAATATTCTGAATCTTATTTTGAGGAGAATGCTACGTGGGCGAATATTGTATATTGAGTTGGATTCGGTCAGTGCCGAACGACTCGAATACACATATTCCTTGCGGTTGAGGAGATTGTCACATGAGAGTGTGAAGGAAAACCGTTTTATGGAATATCGCGCCTCAGCATTGAGCAAGATGAACGATTTATCACCGTCATTGAAGTTGTTATAGTAATGATAAACGGAAGTTCGGATACTTATTCCTCCCGGCAAATTGAAGTCCAACGTGCCTTTGTTTGTCAGTGTCTTGATCCAAGGCATACTATCAAACCCTTTCTGACGGGACGCAGACTGGTAATACTCGCCCTCGTATGAAATTGACAGCCATTTGAACGGCGTGAGACTGAGGTCTCCGTTTACTCCTATGGCGTTGCCCGAATATCGGATAACCGTATTTTGCACAAGCAGAGGACTTGTGTAATAACTATATGACGCGGAAAGTCCGATCTTCAAGCGTCGCCAATCAAAACCCTTACTGCCACGTATAATGGCAGAAATCATATCGGAAGTCTCGTTGGTGCGTTGGCTGATGACTCGCTCTACCAAGTAGTCATAATATGATCCATACAACACATCCGGTTTCTGTCTGTTCCAACTGATATCCACTCCGGCAAAACTCTTTGAGAAAAGATCCTTGAAATTATACGACAGGTAGTTGCTGAGATCAAGACCCTCGAATAATCCGGCTACTTCGTATGCCGAAAGCTGACGATATGAGGTGAGGATGTAGTTTGAATATAGATTCTGAATTGAAGGAGAAGAATAATTCAGTGCGGACTTCAGACTGAGGTCGTGGTTGCTGCTGATCTTGTATGAGAAATCTAACCGAGGTTCAACACGCACTCTGTTCTTACCTGTGCTAACATTAGTCAGTCTGTTTTTCAAATTGAAAAATCTATAACCGACAGGTATAAATAGCGAGGCGTTGACCTTGCGGTAGCGCCATGCAATCTCAGCACTTATTCCGGTCGCCAGATTATCAAGGTACAAATCATTGTGTGTATCTGACAATGCACTTGTTAGGCTGTTGTGGGTATAGTTCAGAAAGTAAGTGGGATGGATATTCACATTGCCAATTCTCCATGCAGAAAGTAAACCGACGCGCTTTTCAGTTGACAAATCGCGGTAATCAACATTCTGCCGGAGCATATCTCCGTTAATCAATTCGGGGAAAAGATTCGGATTAACCGACAGACTGTGAGGTCGCTTTTCAAGATTAATCACCGAATAGATTTCATAACCACGGTATTCCGAACTGCGGTTTGTTATGTGGAATTTATTGAACAAACGGAATGATTCAGTCTTGGCCGCTTGTGAAATATTGTCAGTCCCGGCCATTATCCGGCTGTCGCCATCGGTTGAGAACCAATCTAATTTCAGTTGCTCTTTCAGATACCTGGTGTCACCGTTATTCAGATATGTCAGGTCGCCGTATGCTTTGTTTGTCTTTGATAAGCCACTCATCAGCTCGTCAATTATGTTTTGCGAACCATCGGGCAATGTATTGGCTGTTGAGGAATAACTCCGACGGGAATCACGGTCGTTGAGATAGGCGGCATTGATACCAAACTCTCCGGAATCTCCGACGCGATATACGTTGTTGAACGTCGCACTATGTGAGCGGTTATAATAGTAAAACCGTTTGTCAATGCCGGGTGCTGACGGCATTGATATATTGGAGATGTTGGATGTGCGTGAATAATCATTATCGAAGGAATAAAGCTCCTGCGACAAATCCTCTCCGGTATTGTTGCCTTTGTAAGTGGCAAGAAATTGGCTGTTGCGTTTGAAATAAGTTGCTATCGCAGAATTATTCCATAACATATCGTCGCCATCCCCTCCACCTAATGTTGCTATCAGATTGAATACACCTTTAACACCTTCCTTCAACCGGATATTGATTGAAGCCTGTTCCTCCGGGCGCAATCCTTTGAGAGCCTTGATGTCCTGATGATTATCCAATACCTGCACGGTGGCAATGTTGTTAGGGTCAATGTTTTGAGTGGCAATGCCGTAATGACCTTTCATAAGATCCAAGCCCTCGATATAGAAATTCTTGATCGGTTTACCTTGATATGAAACTTGACCTGATTCTGACACAGAGATTCCCGGCATTTTTTTCAGTACATCGGCAAGTGCTTGGTCATTCTGTCCAAGAAAGTTTGCCACATTATAGGTGATGGTATCTCCTTGTGAATAGATTTTCTTGGACTTTACCACAACCTCCTTCAGTTCAATCGTTTTATCCTCTACGACGATGGCGTGTGTTCCTGACCGATTGGGTATTTTGATGGTCGCAGGCGAAATTTCAATACTTAATGCTTTCAGCAACAGGCTGTCGCATTCGCTGTGTGCCGAGATCGTGAACCGTCCGTTCTCATCAGTAAAAGCCGATGAAATGATTTGTTTGGGAGAATTGGAAGGAGAGATAATCACATTTGCAAAATCCACACCTTTCCCTTGTGCGGTTTTTACAACCCCACAAATCTCAACCTGCGCAAGGCTCTGAAAAACAGACAATAGCACAGAGGTTGCAACAATAATATTTCTGATATTATATTTTGGCATTTAAATATCCGATGATATTCGTATGTGGAATTCCGTCAACAATGCGTGGATCATACGCACAGTATCAGAAGCAAAATCATCAGGAGTGTTATGATTGATTTTTTTGTCATAATTATAATATATAAGTCAGCATAAGATGTGCTCCTATCTGCTTGCTTTGAACCCGTGGATACATCATCAGACCGCCACCGTGGCGAATCTGCATGTCGGTATAACGTGTGCTTCGCCAGTAAAAGTCCATGCCTGCCGAAAGATAAAATCTTTTAAAAATACGATACTTCAGTATTGCTTCAAGATGATTGAAAGTAGAGCTTGACCGGTCGCCCTGTATATCTACCGGTTTGCCTTCAGGGGCGGTTGACCAATCTGCATTTTGCTCATAGCCTTTCCAAGTATAGACCTTATAGAATTGATTGGCTAAGTTTATAATCAACCTGTTTCTGAAGAGCGAGGCATTTATACTTGCCTTTAAGGAATAGCCTGAGCCCCAATTGTAATTGCGATGATAATCTCTGTAAAAGTCGGTCAGGATACCGGCGAGAATCAGACCATTGGCATGAACAGATCCGTCAAAGACAAAATCCGGCGAAAGAGTATATTGTGCCATTAAGCCGGCTCCAATAGAAGCCGGTGCTCCAAGTTTATATGGCACCACGCACGGAAAGAGCGGACTGCGACCCGGTTCGCGCCTTTTGATAGTATCTGAATCAAAAAAATCAAAATGCTGGTACATGCCTACAGACGCCTTTATACCTTTACGGTCGATAAGCTCCTTGGATAACAGACGCCCTACAATCTCGACCCTGCTTAAAAGAGGCTGCGTCTTTATCCCTTGGATTTCCATCAAGAATGAGAAATAGTCGTATGGTGTAGTAGTTTTTTCTGCAAACTTGTCGCCGTATTCGATATCGATTTCCGCAGCTGCGCCTGTCCTTGTCCCTTCATCGTTGTCCCATAAGGTCAGCAATCGAGCGCCTAAAGATATCTCAACACTTATCGGAGGAATACCAAACCGCCTGCCGGAGGTCGAACGGCGCTTCCATGCCTCGCCTGTTATTATTCGTGTCAGCCCACGCATAGGATTTACGATAAATGCAGCGGTCTCTCTGCCAAACCTTTCACCTCCGCTGCTACGGTCGTCCAATATGAGGTCTGATGTGCGGTATAGCACTTCTCCAATCGCGGCGCCGCCTACAGGAGTAGCGATAATATCATTGGTTGAAGGATACTCACATTCCATAAACATCTCCCACATAGCACTTCCTCCAATTGCAAACAGCTCTGATTGCCAGAAGTTATAGCCGTTGTAGCGCCCGGCATTGAAAAATATACTGCCATTGTAGGGATGGTCAAACATATTGGTGTGCAGATGGTCGTTATCCCATTCAAAACCATGTCTGAAATTCTTTTTAATCGTATTCCATGAGATATATGCGAAATGGCCGTCGAGCACATAACGGTCAAAAGCCCATAGACCGATATTGAAGCCCACCGTCTCGGCTCCGGCTCTCCAGAAGTGTTTCTTTTGCAATCGGAAAACATCCGCACTGTCAGGCAATTCCGGACGGGATACAAGCCGGCGATACCCATATTCACTAATCAATCTTGGCGAAACCGTAGAGCGTTCGAGGCTGTCGGCCTCTTCGGTTGTTGCATTATGAGCGCAAACAATTAAAGGAAAGAAAAGAATTATTGAAATTATTATTGCTTTCATAATGAAAGTGCTTTAATTTGTTTGCGAAGTTATAGCCAATAAAAATAAAAACTCTCAACAAATGTTGAGAGTCGGTGATTTTAACATTTCTGGCTGTTGTTTTTTAACGGTTAGGATTCTCTTACGAAAAAGCTGAGTGATAAGTTCTGAGGCTCAATCGTTACGTTTTCGGTGGTGCCAAAACATCTTGCGTTGACATCCATGCGCAATTTCAATTTATCCAACGAGCCCGGCTCATTCGGTATCGAAATCTTTAATACCGGGTTAGCGGGTTTATATGAACTCCACGAAATACCGGTAATCTCACTTTCGAGAGTTGAATTTGAACTCCAAGTGTCGGCTCCTCCTCCAAACATCAGATCTATCGTTGTCGCGGTGCCGGAAGCCGGTGTCCAATATAGTTTATCTTTCGGAATAGCAACGATACCCTCTTCATCAGACTCCACATCAAACCATTGTGAAAACTCTTCTCCCGATGTCGATATACTCTTCACAGTTACATTGATATGGGCTTTGGATTCAAATTTCGGTATCCGGGTAAAAACAATGCGCTGTATGTTATCGGCTATAAGAATCTCGGCGTCGCGGCAGTTTTGCTTAATGAGGTCTCCAACAACAGAAAAATATAGGCGTCCGGTCATATAATTTAAAGGAACTTTAAACTCCAAGGCTTCACCCGAATAGGGCTTGCTCAAAATCCGCTGACCATTACTATATAGACTTATGTTTCTAAGGACAACCCCTTTTGGGGCAGTCATGTCGACTTCCGACACCCGGATGGTCATCTCTTCAGTAGAGCTGAGCCAAGATGAAGTAGGCGTCGCGTCTACTTTGGCAGAAATCTTGATTTTACTTGTATCGATAGGAGACAACTCCGGGTCATCATGGTCTGCACAAGCAGCCATTAGAACACAAAGCATGCAGATTATAAATTTGGATAATTTACACATTACAAATACTTTAAATTGTTTTTAATGAACTTTTGCTCTCTGGCCTTTGCCATTTTTAGCTACGAAATTACAACAAATACAAATAAAAACTCTCAACAAATGTTGAGAGTCAGTGATTTTAACACTTTTTGCTGTTGCTTTTCCGGAGTCTGCTCAGGTGTGTCGGTGTGATATTGAGGAATGAGGCTATATCTTTGAGCGAAAAGAGGTCAAAGAGGTTAGGGTGGAGGGTGACAAGCTCGGTGTAGCGCTGCTGTGGAGATTTGATGTATAGATCAATATAACGGTCATAGACAGTAGTATATACAGCTTCGGTAGAGTGAAGCACCACATCCTTGAAATGAGCGTCAGAGTCAATCATTTCTTTTACATCTTGCGACGGAATGCAATAAATTTCACAATCTGAGACCGCTACAATCGCCAGCTTAGCCTTTTGCCCATATAGACAGAACGGCCAGTCGGCAACAAAACCGTCGCCGAATACCAGCCCCATCACATGCTCTGTGCCATCTGCCGAATAAGCAGCATATTTAAGAGCACCCGAAACGATATACCCGATATATCGCCCGACCATGCCGACCGACACGAACTCCTCACCCTTGGCAAAACGCCGCAAAGTGCCTTCCTTGACGCAAAGCTCGCGCCAAGCCTCAAAATCAATTATCTCAATATAAGTATTAAAAGTATCAGCCATAAAATTTTATGGAATCCAGTAATATGGGGATTTTTTGCGGTGGTTGATGATCCAGTTTTCAAAATCGGACATGTCGCGTATGCCGTCGGCGATGACTGCCTCGTAGTATTCAACTCCGTGATAATCTTTCCCGTCGGCTGTCTCGAATTTCAAACGGAGAATAGTGTCGCGTTGGTCGGGAGTCATAATCTCTATAATCCTGTCGGCCATGCGTTCAAAGTAGCCGTCATATTCAGTGCCTTCTTCGATATGGATAACATCGAACTGCCAGATAGCGCCTTCATCATCTTTATATGATACGTGCCATGCTATGCACTGTTCATCGGTATGTAGCCCGTTTATGCAGCGGATCTCAGCGACTCTCGGATTTTGCGCAATTTTGGCGGCGATTGCAAAACTACTCTCGGTAGTGATACCGGAGGAATAGACATGGAGATCGATATCACGATGTGATACAAGCAAGCCCATTCGAAGAGAGCCGACAAGGTTGACCCTGCAACCTGCGGCTTGCCAAATCCCCGCAATGCCGGATTGCTCCAATATCTCCCGGGCTTTCCTTTGATTGCAGAGAGCCTTGTTGTTGATTTCTTGTTGCGCTTCACTATGAAAGTGTTCTGAGGTTTGATTCTGATTCATCGTTGTTGAGATTTGATAAATCTACAAAAATAGCGATTTTCTGTGAGCTGGCAATTTTGTTGTGTGTTCTTTTATATGTAATTTTGTAATTATCATTCGTAAGTGGGCTTGATACCACTTCTAAACGCTGATTATCATGCAAAATTCTTTGAATCGTTGTCCTTGGTGCGGTGCAGATCCGCTCTATATGGAATACCACGACAAGGAGTGGGGTAGGCTCGTCACTGATGACCATACCCTATTTGAATTCCTTACATTGGAAAGCGCTCAAGCTGGGTTGGCATGGATTACAATCCTGCGGAAGCGTGAAGGATACAGGCAGGCGTTTCATGACTTTGATGTCGTGAAAGTCGCTGCCATGACCGAAGACGATGTTGATCGGCTGATGAAGTTTGAGGGTATAGTGCGCAACCGTCGTAAAATTCAATCGGCTATTTCAAATGCAAGATTGTTTATCGGGATTCAAAAAGAATTCGGCAGTTTCTTTGCTTATCTCAGATCATTCTTTCATGGTGATTTCCCAATCGTGAATCATAGCAAGTCGATGGAGGAACTTCCGGTGACATCGCCTGAATCTGACGCGATAGCGAAAGATATGAGGCGCCGTGGCTTTAAATTTTTCGGCTCTACAATTTGCTATGCTCATCTTCAGGCGACCGGATTCGTTGATGATCATCTTGTAGATTGCTTTATACGTTCCACTCCTTCATAGCTAAGCGCCCAAGGAATTCTTGTCTTTGAGGTTGATAAGAGGTCGGATGAGATATTCAATCTCGCATGTGTCACTGATAAGACTCATCACCAGTGCAGTATCTTTGTATGCTTCCGGCGCTTCATCGATTGTTTCCAAGCCTACGGAGGTGGATACGACATCTTTCATCTGATTCCGAAACTCATCGACAGACAGATTCTTTCTTGCAGCGGCGCGGCTCATTACTCGCCCTGCACCATGCGGGGCCGAACAGTTCCAATCGGCATTGCTCTTTCCACGGCAGATAGCTAACCCGTCGCGCATATTGAATGGAATTACCAAGCGCTCGCCTTCGTAGCTGCGGACAGCACCTTTGCGGATTATATGGTCGGTGAAGTCCACATAGTTGTGGATTGAGCGCACCATGTCGACCACTTCCACATTCTCATCCTGCCGCCTAAGCGCTTTCATGATTAGTCTGCTTATAACTTCGTGGTTATTTAGAGCGTATGCAAGTCCGATAGCCATATCAGTGAGATAGTCGCTCATCTGCTCTCCTTTGAGATAACCCGACGGATATGTGGATTTATACGAGGCGGTAAATTCGCGGATTGCAGTGTCGAGCTCTTTATGACGACCGGCCTGCTTATAGTCTTCAATAAGCGATTGCATATCGCGGCGGAATTTGGCAGTCGCCGTAGGGTCGTCAGCCCGGCGTGAATGATACTTTGCAATCTTCAAGCCCAAGTTGCGGCTTCCGCAATGAATGGTATATACCAATGTGCCTTGGATTGGCTCGGCTCCGACTTCAATAAAATGGTTGCCGCTACCTACGGTGCCGAGTGAGTTCCAGAACATCACCTCATCCTGTCCCATCCGGCGACAGAAAGATTTAACGAAGGCTTCATCAACCGTCACCGACTGAATCATCTCTGGCCAAGTGCGGTGCCATTCATCCATCTTAATCTGCACAAAGCGGAAGAAATCATTCTTGTCAAGTTGCGGCTCTGAGTGAATCTCCATTCCGAATTTTACCAAAGAGCGGATGTCGCTTTCAAGTCGCACAAGGTCTACAGTATCTATTCTGGCTGTTGTAAACCATGAATCGATGGTGCAGCCGATGTCTACACCTACATGGTCCGGATTGATGTAGTCCGACAGCGGAGCGGTAAACCCGATTACAATTCCTTTTCCTGCATGTGTGTCGGGCATAATCCTGATTTTGGCTCCGGCAAATGCGGGAGAGTCCAATATATCTTGGATAAGCTCTTTAGCACTATCTTCGATTTCATCGATAAACACTCGGCAGTCGGTGCAATATTTTCCTTTAAATTCTTTCATTGTTGCATTTGTAAAGATTTCATGCAGCAAAGTTATAAGCCTTGTGTGTCATCAATTGTCACACTTGGATTTTTTTTCGTAAATATTGTTTGCCTCCGACATCTGTCGGGCTATCCTCTTGCGCAGCAATCTCGGACTTATTACCTCCAAATGGCAGCCGAAGCCAAGGAGAAGTCTCTCAAGCTCACGGTTGTGGATTATGTTAAGAGAGAATAGGGTAGAGCCGTCGTCACATTGCCTGCAAATCTGTTGGCTGCCATGAAGTGGTTTTGTAATAATATAAGGAGTAGTCTCCTTGTCTACCCTGATAAGTATTTGCTGACACTCATCTTTTTCACTTCGGGTAACGCCTACCATTTCATCAAAGTAAGTCTCGGGCTCAAAAAAGGTGTTTTCAATGTAAGAATACTCAGAGTCTTCTTCCACTGCAATAATGCGGTCGAGAGCCAATGTTCGAAGACCGTGAGAATATTGAGAGTAGCCGAAAAGAAACCATCGGTTGTTGAACTCCTTCAATATATAAGGAGAGATGTGCTGCACTGTCTCGCTTTTGGCTGTAAACGAATGGTATCTCACAGCCAAAGGCATTTTCTTGAGGATGTAGTCGTAAAGGGCTCCGAGATAACACAGACCTTTTAGCTTTTGGTTTGTGTCAAGATAGACTACACGCCTGCGGCTTTCTTGGCTTTGGACCGTGTCTTGCATGCGAGTAATTATATCCTCCTGACCCGACATGCCGTTGAATGTGCCGTAATGCCTGATTATATCGAGAGCCGATGACAGCTCGTTTAAATCTTCTTTTGAGAGCGGCAGTTTGGTTATGCTGAAATCAGGGTCCTCGTAAGTGTAATATTTTTTATCCTTGACAATAATCGGGGCATTGTAGCCTAATTTTTCGCTCCTCATCAACTGCAGGTCGCGGCGGATTGTTCGAGTTGATATTTCTGAGATACCCTCATATTCATAGAGAGCTTCCTCGCAGGCCTCCACAAGATCATCGATAGTCCATAGCCGGTTCCTACGCCTTAGGCAAGCGTCTATGGTGTGGATTCTCATCAGGGCATTCCTGTTTTTAGGCATATTGGGGGCGTTTTGAATAAAAATTTCTACAAATATAGAAACTTTTTTCAAGTATGACAATACGTGTCACAGAGCAGCCCTAATTTTGCAACGTCAACAAAAAAGAACATTGAAACGATATGATAAAAAGCAGGTGCTGTAGGATGGACTTACTTCGACTTGACAACGTAGGTCGCCGGTTCGAGCCCGGCTCCCGCCACCATTACCGGCGGGATAGTTCAGTTGGTAGAACAATGATTTAGTCCTTTCGCTTGTTGCCCTGCTTATATAGTGCATTGGGTGAGTGGTTTAGCCACCGCACTGTCTATGCGGTTTAAACGGGTTCGAATCCCGTATGCACTGCCAATAATTAACCATAAAGATACAGATGATGAGCAAATTGAATCCAACCCTCAAGGGTCCTACTGTGTTCGACACACATACGCGGCTTGCCGGCGGTTTCGGTGCGTATGCCGCACGTCAGGACGCCGTATCGCTCCTTAAGCGCGTTGTCATGGCCAACTTGCTGTGGGAGGATATTGCTTATATCGACGGCAAAAAAGTGGCAGACCAATTGATAGAGCTTGTGCCGCAATGTCAGCCTGAGGTTGTATATGAAATTGCACTTGCTGCCCGACTGGAGCAGAAGCTGCGTCACACACCATTGCTCTTGGCCGTTGAGATGTGTCGTTATCCTCAACATGCGAAGTATGTGAGCCGCTTGCTCCCACAGATTATCTCGCGTGCAGACATGCTTACCGACTTTCTTGCCCTCTACTGGAATCGCAATGGAGGGAAGAAGGCAGTTTCTCATCAAGCACTCAAGGGCTTGGCGGCTGCTTTCCACAACTTCGATGAATATCAGTTCGCCAAATATGACCGCGACACAGAGGTTAAACTCCGCGATGTGATGTTTCTCTGCCATCCGACACCATCCAATCTGCAAGAGGAGATTCTTTTCCGAAAAATAGCAGAGAAAAATCTTGTTGTACCAGACACATGGGAGCTTGCTCTCTCTTCCGGCGAGGATAAAAAGACGGCATGGGAACGCCTTATCTCGCAGAAACGCTTAGGAGCTCTCGCCTTCCTCCGCAATCTTGCCAATATGCGTAAGGCCGGTGTTGACCGGCAGGTAATTGAAAAAGGCTTCGACACATTGTCGTCATCAATGCTGCTTCCGTTTGACTTTTTGAAGGCAGCGAGAATGAATCCTGAATTCAAACATCTTATTGAGCCGGCAATGCTAAAGGCTGCTGCCAATCAGCCGCGCTTGAGCGGTCGGACATTGTTGATAGTGGATGTGTCAGGCTCGATGTGTTCAAGAGTTTCTGCCAAGTCTGAACTGTCTCGTCTTGATTGCGCAAAGGCAATGGCAATCCTCGCCGCCGAGGTATGCGATGAATACGAAATCGTATGCACGGCAGGTAATGATTCTACCCGCATTGGAGCGCATGAGTGGATTCAGTATCCCTGCCGAGGTTTCGATATGATGAGGCAAATTGATGAAACGAATTCTCGGATTGGGCGAGGAGGCATATTTACACGTCAATGTCTTGAGTGGTGTAAAGATAAGATCCGAGCGTACAAACCCTTTGACCGAATCATAGTATTCTCCGACAGTCAGGACTGTGACTTTGCCGACAAAAGAGTGCCAAGACCTTTCGCTCGGCACAATTACATCTGCGATATTTCATGCAATACACACGGCATAGCGTATCAAGGAATCTGGACAGCTGAAATCAGCGGCTTCAGCGAGCACTTCCTCTCCTACATCGCACAATACGAACAAAGCAAGAGGCTGCCTGACAAATAATGTCAGACAGCCTCCCGTTTATTGCCCCACTTTTTGCCCCACACTTTTGTAAGTGTCTGACTATCAGCAAGGGTTGTGGAGCTGGAGGGATTTGAACCCTCGTCCAAACGTGGAACTAATGAGCTTTCTACGTGCGTAGTCTCAAGTTGATTTTCGAGTTGCGGCAGGCCTGAAACCACCAACCGCGACCTTATCCTCTAAGTTTTCGGGCGGCCTCCGAGAAACCGGCCTCCCTATTCCCGATATATTAGCACCACCGGATCGGTTAGTCTCGGAAAAAGGACAACCGGGTGATGTCTTGTCGCTGCAACTGTTGCGGCGATTAAGCGGTACCTACTGTACTTCGGTTACGCAGCAAGAGCGTAGTTGTTTTCGCCATTTAAATTGGTCGAGACCTGATATTATAGAGCGTATGTCTCAAAGCTCTGCACGCTTACACACCACTTCTACACGCTGTCAAAACCGGTCAGCCCCGTATTGTGGTCGTTTGTAGTTTGCAAAATTAGTATTTTTATGGTTAATATCATGTGTCCTTATTGTTAAATAAATTTAATTCACGGCAGCGGTAAGCCATTTTCTCACACCGGATGTTGTGTTTTAGGTATTTGGTAAAAAAATTTAGCTATAATCTTCGATTTGCCATGAGGATTAGTTAATTTTGCATGATATTTCATAATGTTATGAGTAAAGAAATAGAAATCGACGGGGTAAAGCTCAGTTATTGTGTGTCGGGCAGCGGATCGCAGCCTGTCATTGTCATGCATGGCTGGGGGTGTACTTCAGCTACCGTCGCTGTCTTGGCGGACGCCTGCCTTGACAGTTCGACTACGGTTTATAATCTCGATTTGCCCGGCTTCGGCTTGTCGACAGAGCCGGCGGAGGTATGGGGAGTAGGGGAGTATACCGCTCTTATTGAGGAATTCTGCCGGAGATTGAAAATTGAAAATCCAATTCTTGTCGGACATTCATTTGGTGGCCGTCTGGCTATCTTGTTTGCCTCCCGCAATAAGGTTGAGAAGATGATTCTTGTCGACGCGGCGGGCATAAAGCCGCGTCGCACCTTAAGATATTATTTCAAGGTCTACAGTTTCAAGCTTGCCAAACGTCTGGCTCCCATCTTCTTGGGGAAATCCAAAGCGGAGGAGCTCATCAACCGTATGCGCGGCAAGAGCGGAAGCAGCGACTATAACAATGCTACTCCTCGCATGCGTGCCATCATGAGCCGTGTGGTAAATGAAGACCTCACCTCTATGTTGCCGAAGATCAAGGCTTCTACACTTCTTATATGGGGCTCTGCCGATACGGCTACTCCTCTCCGCGACGCCAAGACTATGGAACGGCTAATCCCTGACGCAGGCCTTGTGGTATACGAAGGGTCGGGGCATTATTCATTTCTCGACCGTCCGGCCCAGACCAAAGCAGTGATTGCAAGCTTTTTAAAATTCAAATAGACATGATTACGACGATATTATATATTGCAGCCGCTCTCTTGGGCTTGGCTAATCTCGCGGCAGAATTATGGCGCGACCTGATGATGTATCAGCAGAACAGTTATCGTAACGAGCGCTACCGGCTGTGGCTCAAGAAATCGGGCGATTCGACTTCCGGCTGGCGCTTATGCGGCATACTTGTGTTTCTGCTTGTGCTTATGCCTTTGGTGCCGCATACTCCCGGAGTGGTTTTGCTCGCGGTATTCTTTCTGTTGAGCAGCCTTACTCTTGTACGTCGCAAATACAAGAAGCCTCTTGTGATGACGCCTCGCGCACGTCGCATTTACGTGACATCATTCTTCATCGGAGCTGTTGTCTGTGCCGTCGGAGTATTACTCTTTGGTGGCGTTGGTGTTGACCGTCAGCTGTTCGCCCTTGTGGAGTCGCTTATGCTGTGCTATTGTGTGTCGCATGCAATCATCATGGGCGCAGGATTGGTTTTATCTCCTGTCGAGAAATCAATCAACAACGGCTATATCAAAGACGCTCAGCGTATACTCTCTCAAATGCCTGACCTCAAAATCATCGGTATCACCGGCAGCTATGGCAAGACAAGTACAAAGCACTATCTCTATCGGATACTTTCAGAGCAATACGAAACACTCATGACTCCCGGAAGCTACAATACAACCTTAGGTGTAGTGCGTACGGTGCGTGAACTTCTCAAGCCTTATCATGAGGTATTTATTGTGGAGATGGGCGCCAAACAGCCCGATGATATCGCAGAGATTTGCCGTCTGGTACATCCTCAGCGTGGTATCATAACGGCAGTAGGACCTCAGCACCTTGAGTCGTTCAAGACAATCGAGGCCGTGCAAGCCACCAAATTCGAACTTGCCGACTCTCTTCCCTCTACCGGCCTTGTTGTTGTAAACAATGATTTTGAGATGATTGCCAACCGCCCGGTAGAGAATGTGCCCTGCCTGCGCTATGCAGTGAAGAATACCGAAGGGGCTGATTATATCGCCCGCGATATCCAATACTCGGCAGGAGGCACTGATTTTACTGTATTGCGCGTAAGCGACGGCAAAGCCCTTCGCCTGCATACCCGTCTTGTCGGTGAGTGCAATGTGTCGAATCTTTTGGCGGCTGTCGCCATGGCTGTCGCAATGGGAGTCCCCGACGACCGTATCATATATGCAGTGAGTCAGATTGAGCACGTAGAGCACCGTCTTGCGGTCAAACATCTGCCGTCGGGCCTCACGATTATCGACGACGCTTTCAACAGCAATCCTGCCGGTGCGGCTATGGCACTTGATGTGCTCGCGGCAATGAAGCCCGGCGGACGTGTGCTCATTACTCCCGGCATGATAGAACTCGGTGAACGCCAATATGAACTCAATGCCGAGTTCGGCAAGAAGGCTGCTTCATCGGCCGACACCGTGATTGTTGTCGGCCATTACAACCGTGAGGCTATTGTGGAAGGCCTTCACAGCGGAGGCATGGACGACAGCCATATTGTCCTTGCCGACAGCTTTGCCGACGCGCAAGTGCGTCTCAACAGCCATACATTCAAAGTGGAGACGGTATTGTATGAAAACGACCTTCCCGATACATTTAAATAAATAGACAATCAATAAAAAAACAGCATAAGATGAAAACTACCATAGGAGTCTTTTTCGGCGGACGCTCCACCGAACATGAAATCTCCGTGATATCAGCCAATCAGGCCATGGCGGCTATAGACGCCACAAAATACGAAGTTGTGCCAATCTATATCGCCAAAGACGGCCATTGGTATACCGGCGACGCCCTCACCAATGTCGCCAATTACCGCAATATGAAGGAGCTTCTTGCCTCGTGCACAGAAGTATACATGCGCCCGGTCTACGGAGACTACAACCTCTATCCGGCCAAGCGCGGCGGCTTTTTCGACAAGGGCAAGCCCGTGGCTACACTTGACGTGGTTATTCCTGTCCTCCACGGATCGAATGTAGAAGACGGTATTTTCGAAGGCGTACTCGAGACTATCGGCATACCATACGCAGGCTGCAACACGCTTGCCTCTGCCAACGGCATGGATAAAATCACCATGAAGATGATTCTCGCTGCCGACGGCATACCGGTGGTCGATTACGTATGGTTTACCGACAAACAATGGGGCCGCACCCGTGAGGCGCTGATCGAGCGCATAGAGAAAGAACTCGGCTATCCGGTCATCATCAAGCCTGCCAACCTCGGCTCGAGCATAGGCATTGGCAGCGCTCACGACCGTGAGCAGCTCATTGCCCGTATTGACGACGCCACCCGCTATTCATCGCGTATCATCGTGGAAAAAATGGTGAAGAATCTTCAGGAAATAAACTGCTCGGTTCTTGGCGACTGCGACGAGTATGAGACATCTGTTCTCGAAGAGCCTATCAAGAGCGGCGACTTCCTCGATTATGGTCAGAAGTATATGGGTGGAGCTAAAAACGAACGCGGCATGCAGGCGTCGAAAAAACGCATACCTGCCGACTTGCCTGCCGACGAGACCGAGCGTATACGCCATCTTGCGGGCGAGACTTTCCGCGTGCTCGGATGTCACGGCGTGAGCAGGGTAGACGTGATGATCGACGCCGACACCCGCGATATCTATGTCAACGAAATCAACACCATCCCCGGCTCTTTGTCGTTCTACCTTTGGGAAGCCGCAGGTGTGCCGTTCAACGAACTTATGGACCGCCTCGTGCGTCTCGCTCTCAAACGCAAACGTCAGCAGGAAACCAAAACCACCAGCTTCGATTCTAACATCTTCGCAATGGGAGGCGGTGTGAAAGGAGCCAAAGGTGGCAAAATGGGCGTGAAATAAATTTTGCCAAATACAAAATAATGTATTAACTTTGCAATAGAAAGACATTCAACATCTAATACATCAGTTATGAACCGTAAATTGTGCTATGTAGTTGGTCTGGGTCTCGCACTCACAATGAGTTCTTGTGGCAAGAAACTCGGCCAGTTCAGCTCTGACTACTTCAGTGTTAATCCTAATCCTCTCGAGGTAGTAGGCGAGAACGTACCCGCTACCGTAAGTGCCAAGATCCCGGCTAAATTCTTCGTGAAAAACGCAGAGGTTACCGTTACCCCCGTCCTTACTTTCAACGGTCAGGAGGTTTCCTCTCAGTCGTATGCTTTCCAAGGCGAGAAAGTCCGCGGCAACAATCCTGTGATTTCTTACGAATACGGCGGCACACAGACTATCCCCGTAGATTTCAAATACCAGCCCGACATGGCCAAGAGCGAGCTCATGCTTGACTTCACCGTTACTCAGGGCAATAAGAAATACGTTCTTCCCCGCGTGAAGGTGGCAAACGGTGTTGTAGCCACTGCCGCCATGGCTTCTGCAGCCGGTGTTACTCCCGCCATCGCTCCGGACGCTTTCCAGCGTATCATCAACGAGAAATATGCTGCCGACATCATGTTCCTTATCAATCAGGCAAACATCCGCGCCGGTCAGCTCAACAGCGACGCTATGCTTGAGCTTCAGAAAGAAATCAAAGAGGCCAACGGCGACACTGCCCGCGTGCTTCAGGAAATCAACATCCAGTCGTATGCTTCGCCCGACGGTGGTGTAGAACTTAACACCAAGCTTGCCGAAAACCGCGAGAAAAACACCAAGGGCTACATGGAGAAACAGCTCAAGAAAGACAAAATCACCGAGTTCGGTGAGCTCACAGCCCAGTTTACCGCACAGGACTGGGAAGGCTTCCAGAAACTCGTTGCCCAGAGCAACATTCAGGACAAAGACCTTATCCTGAGCGTGCTCTCTATGTATAAAGATCCCGAGCAGCGCGAGCGCGAGATCCGCAACCTTTCTTCTGTATTCGAGCAGCTTGCCGACCAGATTCTTCCCCAGCTCCGCTATAGCCGTATCACCGCTTCTATCGATGTAATCGGCAAGAGCGACAGCGAAATCAAGGCTCTCGTCGCTTCAAATCCCAAGGCTCTCAGCGTAGAAGAAATCCTCTATGCCGCTACCCTTACCGACAACAACAACGAGCGCATGAAGATCTACGATCAGGCTGCCCGTCTCTATCCCAACGACTACCGTACATGGAACGACCTCGGTATGGCTCAGTATATCGATGGTGACTACGACGCTGCAAAAGCTTCGTTCGCCAAGGCTGCACAGCTCACAAAGAACGGTGAGCCTCAGATGAACCTCGGTCTTATCGAAATGCTTCAGGGCGACTACAACAAGGCCAACCAGTACTTCGGCTCTGCTGCCGGTGTGAAAGAACTCGGCGACGCCATGGGCGTTTACTATCTCAAGAAAGGCGACGCTGCCGCTGCTGTCAAAGCTTTCGGCGACACTAAGAGCAACAATGCAGCCCTTGCCCAGATTCTTACCAAAGACTACAGCAAAGCTAAATCTACCCTCGCTGCTATCGACCGTCCCGACGCCACTACTTACTACCTGATGGCTATCCTCGGTGCACGCACCAACAACGAGTCAATGCTCAACACCAACCTCCGTCAGGCTGTACGTCTTGACAGCAGCCTTGCAAAACGTGCTGTCGACGACCTCGAATTCGCAAATTACAACCTTTCGAAAGCTCTCAATTAATGACGGCTTAGACGAATATTAAACTCTTTAAGAGGCCTTTGAGAGCGATTCTCAAAGGCCTCGTTTAATTTAGAGCGCCTTTGGCGCAGTTTATCAAGTTTACTTTACCGAGGTATATCTAAACTCCTTAAACTTTTTTAAACTCAAAATAAACGAGTTTCGCTCGCGAAACTTAAAAATATTATCCGTGCTTAAGTGTCTTATAAATAAAAACACTTAAAAATATGGATAAACATCATCTGTCAACCCAATACATTACCTTCAATCCGCATGGCTGCGCAGGCTGCCTGAAATGCGTCGACGCTTGCCCGCGAAGTGTGATAGGCAAAGTGCGCTTTCTTTGGCACAAGCATGCTGTTTTTGTTGCGCCTGAAGCCTGCGTCGGATGTGGAAAATGCGTAAGAGTATGTCCTAAAGGTCGTTTTGTAAAAAGAGTATTATAATCCTCTAAAACAATTTGGCCGGCTGCGATGTTGTAGTGTTATACAATAAAACTATTTATTATGGCTTATAACATTGAAGACATCGAGGGCATAGGTGAGGTATATGCCGAAAAGCTCCGCTCCGTAGACATCCGCACCACAGAAGAATTGCTTCGCTCGTGCTCCACACCCGCCGGGCGTAAACTCCTTAGCGAAACAACAGGAATCAGCGGCAAGCTGATACTTACTTGGACCAACCATGCCGACCTTATGCGTATCAAAGGCGTGGCAGGGCAGTTTGCCGAGCTTCTTGAGGCTGCCGGCGTTGACACTGTTGCCGAACTCGCCCACCGCCGGGCCGACAATCTGCATGCGGCTCTTGAGAAAACAAACGAGGCGAGACATCTTTGCGGGCGCGTTCCGGCCGTTGCCGAAATCGAAAAAATGATAGCTCAGGCAAAGGAATTGCCAAGGGCTGTGGAGTATTAAAATTCAAGTTTCTCAGGTTGCCTTGCAACTTGAGAAACTTGAGGTTTAGAGCGCCTTTCAGCGCAGTTTATAAAGTTTAAATGGTTTATTTTACCGAGGTATACCTAAACTCCTTAAACCTGTTAAACTTAAAAATAAACGAGTTTCGCTTGCGAAACTTAAATTAATGAACCGTTACTTTAGTGGCTTTGCCATTGCAGAGTTTAATGTAAATGCCGGGCGTGAGATTCTTGACATCAACCGGGATACCGTTAAGATTAAAGAACCGGCATGCTGCGTCATCGCTGCCAATGCCAACTTCTTCCAGCCCGCTGGCGGGCAGTACTTCCACAGCGCACTTTGCCGTATGCGCCAGGCCATAGCCATCTATCAAAATATACGAAATTGTCGCGGAGCCGGCGCTATGGGCGCTTACAACCCCATTGTCCACACTTACAATATTGGCGTCAGAAGTCGCCCATGATTCAGATTCTATTGTCACTTCCTCGTCTTTGTCAATAGTCGCAGTAAGTGTGACTGTCTGATACGGATAAAGCTCGACTGATACTTCATTCAAGCTAATGTCAATCATTCCCATCTCGGTGTAGTTCATGAAATCGTGCCAACCATTGGCAGAGGTGTATAGGTCTTTTGATCCTGAAGGCACGTAGACCATAGCTGTATATGTTGGAGCATTCATGAATACGTAGTTGCGACACTCCGGTGGAGTTTTTGCAAGAGAATATATGTTTTTGAGGCCTTTGCATATTGCAAAAGCATAGTTGTCTATTCCTTCAACATTTTTACCTATCGTCAAAGTCGCAATGCTGTTGCAACCGGCGATTGACCATTCACCTATATAAGTTACACCGTCGGGGATGTTCAAGGATTTTAGTGACTGGCAATAATAGAATGCATACGGATATATCGCCGTGACTGACTCCGGTATTTCTACAGCTGTAAGATATGAAGAGGAAGAGAACGCACCGACACCAATTGCAGTGACTGTAGATGGAATTACGAAATCACCTTTCTTAGCCGGTGGATAAAGCGTAAGAGAGTTGGATTGGATATCATAGAGCACACCATCAATTGATTTCCATTTAGTACTTCCATCCGGGGCACCTATCTCATTCAGCAAATCACAACCTGCAAATGTTGAATAGCCGAATCCCTCAACTGCGTCAGGTATAATAATTGAAGAGAGCGCGGAGCACGACCGGAAAGCATAATCACCGATATTACTTAGGGAACTTGAACTGCCAAACAAAACTTCAGAAAGAGCAGAGCAATTCTCGAATGCCCCCGGAGCTATCATCATTACTGCGTCCGGTATTTTTATCGATGTGAGGGCTGAGCAACCGTAAAAGGTGTTTGCAGCAATTTGGGTGATGGCCTCGGGTAGAATCACAGATGTCAATGCCGAACAGCCCGAAAATGCAGATTTTCTAATTGTTGTTACAGAATTGGGGATAGTGATGGCTGTCAGATTCTTACAACCATAGAAAGCACTATCCCCTATTGAAGTTACAAAGTCAGGTATCGTGAAAGCGTCTTTTTTGCCGGGAGGAAAGAGTATAAGAGAGTTTGATTCGATAGAGTAAAGCACTCCGTCGACAGATTTGTAGACAGTGCTGTTAGGTTGTGCCAAGAACTTCTCAAGGACATCACAACCATTGAAAACACCGTCGCTGATGGATGTCACAGCGTCGGGGATTGTGATAGATGAAAGGCTTGAACAGCCCGAAAACGCAAACGAGCCTATAGAATTCACCGACAGAGGAATCTCTATTGAGCTTAACGACGAACAGTTCTCGAAAGCCCCTTCACCGATAGACACGACAGTTGCAGGTAATTCTACGCGTTCTAATTTCGGGCAGGAGCTGAATATGCGGTTATCAATTGTCATTATTGGTCCGAGAATGACGGCTGAAGTTAATTCGGCACAGTTGGAGAATGCATTGGTGCTGATATAATTGACTGATTCAGGTATAGTGATTGATGTTAAAGAGCAACCGCTGAAAGCTAAACGGCCGATTGAAAATACTGAATCGGGTATATCGATTGATGTCAATCCAGAGCATCCATGGAAAGCAGAATAACCGATAGAGGTAACTGATTCAGGTATTTTTACAGATGTCAGTGATGTGCAACGGGAGAATAATCTGTCGCTTATCGATGTCAGAGAACTTGAGAGAACTATTGATGAGAGAGACGCACACTCTACAAATGCATCGCTGCCTATTGATGTGACAGAATTTGGAATCACTAAAGATGTAAGACTCTGGCATATAGCGAAAGCATAGGTCCCGATTGATTCGACGGATTCGGGTAAAGAAATCGATGACAACTCCTTGCAATTGTAGAACGCACTGCTGCCGATTGAAGAGACTGACTCAGGAATCGCGATAGAAACCATGGAACACCTTGAGAAGGCACTCTCTCCGATCGCCGTCACATCATAATCAGTACCGTTGTTTGACACTGTTTGTGGTATGGTGATTGTTTTACTTTCTTTGACACATTTGGTCAAAGTTACTTCGTGGGCAGCCTCGGATGTCACCGAGTATTGCAGCCCGTCAATGGTGAAGCTGTCGCCATCAGCTGCCCGTGCAGTCAGACTCACAGCCATGAGAACAGCAAAAATGAATAGTAATTTTTTCATAAGATGTTGTTGAGGGTTTATTATTCACTGAGGCTGCCCGGTATATGGAGCAGCCTGATGTTTAAGTTAAATGGTCTGATTTATCATGGTAATTATACAACCGCTGCGACTCACTTCAATGGTTAGATTATAGAACGTTTAAAATAAAAATGCGCGAGAGCCGATACCAATTGCCCGCTCCTACTCGTTGAGGCCTTCGCATTGCCCGAATCAGTGGAACGAGCAACGGTGCAGAGGCCTCACGCAAATACGTATAATTAATTCTGCAAGATGTTCACACATCTCGCTGATGAATTGATACATATCCACAAAAGGCGCCTACCGCTGCTGCAATCCTGACTGATTCTATGAAAGTTGCGAAGTTTCAACGAGTCAAGAAAGAGCGCTTAAGTATGCGCTTTTCAAAATGTCTGTCTACCCGCCCACTTAGCCTCATTTGGCCTCTGCGCGCGATAGATTTTCGCAAAGGTAAGAATTTTTTTGATATTGGCAAAAAGTATTTTTTGATTAAAATGATTATTTTTGTGAATCATTTAGAATGACTCTATTGGTAAAAATATTGCTTACAACATATTTAAGCGATTTTTCAATCATTGAAGCGTCTATATAATTTAAATATACAAGGAATATGGAAAAGCCGCTGTGTACTGCCTTTCGATTCAGAGAGTGGGAATCAGTATTTGTTGTAATAGGATTTACTTATTGCTTAATCGTTGTTTTGTGGATTACAGATAATGGCTTTCCGACACATGGTACAGCACTAAATTGGCTGATTATGATATTATATTTTAATATCATATTAATCTTTCCAATTGTGGGCAAAATAGTCTGTCCTTATAAGCTTTTAGTCAATGAGGATGGTATACATTACGATGAGCGAAAATGGACAATCCGGAGATTGCCTAAAATATTCTATACCGAGAAAGAATATTATTCATGGGAAGCTATAAGCAGCTTTTATTTAGAAAGTTATGAGCCGTCTAATAAATTAATTAGTCGAATGCTCGTCTTGCTTGATACAAATAATAATGTGATAGGAAGAATTAATCTCGAAAAATTCAGGTATAGCAAGAAGAGAATTGTAGAGGCAATTGAAAATGCAAGCAAAGGCAAGTGCGTCTTGAATTTGGAAGAGGACAGTAAAGATAGAAAAGAGCGGAAAAGAATACTTTTATGGTTCTATATCACATTTGTTATACCATTAATTATAATGGTTCTGTTAATAGTGTGCTAAAGAGGTAAGAATAGGGGCCAGCTGATTATTCTAAATACAAGATTGCGGGGGAGTCGGCGATGTGCTCGATTTCTGATTTTCTATGTTTTTGAAAAAACGACATATAAGAGAGGGGAAGATTGCGTAATTTTGCAAATGAAAAATATATCGTACCATGAAAAACACAAATTTTATATTAGCAACGGGATTAGCCTTGGCCATGACTCTTTCTGTTGGAGCGGCCGAGCGTAAAACGAGTATCAACGACGGTTGGACATTCAGTCTTGACGCCGACAGCACTGCTGTGGCTGTCGGTTTCGACGACAGCGCATGGAGAGTGGTAAACCTTCCGCATGATTGGAGCGTGGAGCAGCGCTTCGACCGCAATGCCCCCGCCGGCAACGATGGAGCCTATCTTCCTACCGGTACCGGTTGGTATCGTACAGGCCTTAATCTGCCGGCAGAAAGCGTCGGCAAGAAGCTGCAACTTTATTTCGAGGGGGCATATATGAAATCGGATGTGTATGTCAACGGTCAGCGTGCCGGAGGTCATCCCTACGGTTATTCATCCTTTTTCGTGGATATAACTCCATACATTAAGGCAGGGGAAAACACTGTAGTGGTGAAGGTAGACAACTCCATGCAGAAGAATTGCCGTTGGTATTCCGGCTCGGGAATCTACCGCAATGTATGGCTCTTGGAAACCGACAAAGTGCATATCGCAAACTATGGCGTGCGTATCATCACGCCCGATCTGAGAACTGCCGTGGTAAAAACCGCGGTGGTGAACGAGAGCGGATCAGACCGAAACTTCGAGATAAAGACTGTCATCGACGGGCAGGTAAAGGTCAGCCCTTGCCTGCTCAAAGCCGGAGAGAGCAAGGAGGTAGAGCAAAAATTCGATATAGCAGGCGCCAAGCCTTGGTCGCCCGACAGCCCCGAGCTCTATACGGCCACTGTAGGCTTGGAAGAAAACGGCCGTCAGATAGATGAGCTTACGCAGCGCTTCGGCTTCCGGACAATAGAATGGTCGGCCGAGGATGGCTTGAAACTCAACGGGGAAGCGATATTGCTCAACGGCGGATGTGCACACCATGACAACGGCATTGCCGGAGCCGCTGCCTACGACAGAGCCGAACGCCATCGGGTAGAGCAGCTCAAAGAAGCCGGCTTCAATGCCGTGAGAACTTCGCACAATATACCCTCGGAGACATTTCTCGACGCCTGCGATGAAATAGGACTGCTTGTAATCGACGAGCCATTCGACGGCTGGCGCGAAAAGAAAAACGATAAAGATTATCATCTTCTCTTTGACGATAATTGGCAGACCGATCTCGATATCATGCTCATGCGCGACTTCAATCATCCGTCGATATTCTGCTGGAGCATAGGCAATGAAGTGATTGAGCGCGACAAGATAGAGGTTGTGACTACAGCCCGCAAGATGGCAGCCCGCTGCCATGAGATTGACCCGACGCGTCCTGTGACATCAGCTCTTGCATGCTGGGGACGCGACTGGACTACCTACGATCCTCTTGCCGAGGCTCACGATATAGTAGGGTATAACTACATGATACACGAATCTGAAAGCGACCATCGCCGAGACCCGTCGAGGGTTATGATTCAGACAGAGTCGTATCCCAAGGACGCTTGGAGCAATTACCGCAAAGTCAAAGACCATAGTTATATAATAGGCGACTTTGTATGGACAGCACTTGACTACCTCGGCGAGTCGGGCATAGGAAGATGGTACTACGACGGCGACGTACCCGGCGAGCACTACCACCGACCGCTCTATCCGTGGCATGCTGCATATTGCGGAGACATTGACCTCACAGGCTTGCGCAAGCCAATCAGCCATTACCGCGACATGCTCTGGAACGAGGACAGCGAACATCTTTATATTGCGGTCCGCGAGCCCGACGGATATAAAGGGAAGATTAATACGACTCTATGGGGTACATGGCCGACATTCGAAAGCTGGAACTGGCCCGGCCATGAAGGAAAGGAGATAGAGGTTGAGGTGTATTCACATTATCCCTCGGTGCGGCTGTATCTCGATGATGATTTTATAGGAGAGAAAAATACTGAAGAGCTGAAAGCGACATTCAAACTTCCCTACCGCGCCGGAACACTCCGCGCTGAGGGCATGGAGAATGGGCGCGTAGCCGAACAGCGGATATTGAAAACTGCCGGCGAAGTCGCCGCCATACGCCTCACCCCCGACCGCAAAGAGCTTGCTGCAAACAGCGGAGACCTGTCGTATATCGTGATAGAGCTTGTAGATAAGGATGGAAATGTTGTGCCGACAGCAGATAATCAGCTTAGAGTGTCGGTGACAGGAAATGCCACCTTATTGGCTCTCGGAAATGCCGACATCAAAGATGAAGATCCTTATTTCGACAATAATCACAAGGCTTGGAAGGGCAGGGCACTCGCAATATTAAGAAGCAGCGGCCAACGCGGAAAAGCGACAGTAAAAGCGACGTCACCGGGTCTTGCCGGCAAGACGGTGACGATAACATGCCGATAGAAGCAATGGTCAAAGCTTGATACCGTTTTTGATCAGAGATTTTTCAAGCATACCGGCCGGCATGAACTTCTTGAGGGTATCGACTACAGAATTGAGCAGACCGGCGCGCACATAATCGTGGCGGATATACATTGAAATCTTGCGCTGCGAGATGTGCTCCCCATCCACCGGCCTTACATTCTGCCGCTGCTGCGGTGACAGCAGCGGCAGGTGCATTCGGGGGATTATGGTAAAGCCTCCGTTGAGGTCTACAATCCTTATGAGAGTGTCGATGCTGCCTGCCTCATAAACGTGTCTGCGCCCTTTTCTTCCTTTGCAGAAACTGAATGCGCTTTCGCGAAGACATTGTACTTCTTTCATCACCCACATCTTCTCGTGCCCGAGGGCTGCCGGGTCGAACTCAGGCATGCGGCTCATGCACTCATCCGACAGATAGAGAAAGAAATCCTCGCTATAGAGCGGAATCTCAAAAATGCCCTTGGCAGCGAGGCCTGCCGTGCAAATGCCGGCGTCGACAGCCCCTTCGGCAAGAGCCCTGAGCATAGCGTCGGGGCGCAACTCCTCGAGCGAAAGGGCAACCTCGCGATAGTCTGACAAGTAAATCCTTATAAAATCGGGCAATATATACGGAGCTATAGCCGGGCCTACTGCGAGGCGGAGCTCTCCCGACACGGCCGCCTTCGCCTCAGCCGCCATTTCAGCGATACGCCCGGCTTCCATAATCACAATCCGGGCCTGCGCGGCAATCTGAGAGCCTATGGCCGTAGTGGCGACCTTGCGGCTGTTGCGCTCAAAAATTCTGATGTCAAGTTCATCCTCGAGTTTGGCTATCATGCCGCTGAGCGTCGGCTGGGTAATGCCGAGAGCCTCGGCGGCAAGGGCGAAACTCTTCAGCCGGTCGACCTCCGCTATATATTTCAATTGTTGTAGAGTCATGCGTCCGATAGTTTTAATCTATGCAAAGATAGATAAAATCGTTTGTTCATCTATGAATATAGACGTATTTTTGTAAAAAAATAACTGGGACATGAAATATCTTATAATAGGAGGAGTGGCCGGCGGAGCCACAGCCGCGGCGAGAATACGCCGATTGTCGGAAGACGCGCAGATAATACTGTTTGAAAAAGGAAAGCATATATCGTATGCCAACTGTGGCTTGCCATATTATATAGGAGGCGTGATAAAAGAGCGCGAGAAGCTGCTTGTGCAGACTCCCGAATCGTTTGGCCGCCGCTTCAATATTGATGTGCGCGTAAGCTCTGAGGTGACAGCTATCGATAGCAAGGAAAAGACTGTCACGGTAAGACGCAAGGACGGGACAAGCTATACCGAGAGCTATGATAAACTTCTCATGTCGCCGGGAGCTTCACCGGTGCGGCCGCCACTGCCCGGAATCGACACCGAAGGAATATACACATTGCGAAATGTAAACGACACCGATATCATCAAGGAGCGCGTTGCAAGCGGCGATGTGAAGCGCGCAGTCATTGTCGGCGGCGGTTTCATCGGGCTCGAAATGGCCGAAAACCTCAAGCATGCCGGCGCCGAGGTGGCAGTGGTGGAAATGGCGCCACAGGTTATGGCTCCTATCGACTTTTCGATGGCGCAGGCTGTGCACGGCCACCTGCTTGAAAAAGGAGTGCGGCTCTATCTCAACACCGCCGTATCATCATTCGCAAAAAGCTCTGACGGAATAGAGATTTCGTTCGCCGACGGCAGGAAGATCAGCGCCGACATGGTCATACTGTCAATAGGAGTGCGCCCCGACACTCAATTGGCTGCAGCGGCAGGGATAGCCATAGGCGAGGCCCGCGGTGTCAAGGTAGATGAATATCTCCGCACTTCAGACGAGAACATATATGCCGTGGGCGACGCTATCGAATACCCGCACCCCATCACCGGCAAGCCATGGCTCAACTACCTCGCCGGGCCGGCCAACCGTCAGGCCCGGATAGTAGCCGACAATATGGTGCTCGGCGATAGAATAAAGTATGAGGGCTCTATCGGCACATCGGTGGCAAAGGTTTTCGATCTGACAGTCGCCGCAACCGGAATGGCAGCCAAGCGGCTCAAAGACGCGGGGATTGAATATCAGACGGCTACGATACATCCGTCGTCGCATGCCGGATATTACCCCGACGCACTGCCGATGACTATCAAGGTGATATTCAGCCCTTCCGACGGCCGCTTGCTTGGTGCGCAGATAGTGGGGTATGACGGAGTAGACAAACGTATCGACCTCATGGCACAAGTGATAAAGGCCGGCGGCAAGGTGACAGACCTAATACACACCGAGCATGCCTACGCACCGCCTTATTCCTCTGCCAAAGACCCCGTTGCCATGGCAGGATATGTGGCCGAGAATATCATCAGCGGCAAGATGAAGCCCATATACTGGCGCGAGCTTAGCGAAAAAACAGCGGAGGAAATACAGCTGATCGATGTCCGCACCGAGATAGAATATGCAAGTGGAGCGCTGCCCGGAGCTGTCAACATTCCGTTAGATTCTCTGCGCGAGCGCCTCGGCGAGATATCCCGCGAGCGTGAGACAGTCGTTTACTGTGGCGTTGGCCTGAGAGGGTATCTTGCGTCGAATATCCTGCGCCAAAACGGATTCGACAATGTAAGGAATCTCATCGGCGGAATAAAGACCTACCGCACCGCGATGGCGCAACTTCCCCAACCCGAACCATTTGAAAACGGAATATCAGAGATGAAAAAGCAGACAGAAGATAAAGACGTGCTAAGAATCGACGCGTGCGGACTCTCTTGCCCCGGCCCGATCATGAAACTGAAAGAAGCCATCGACGGAGCTTCTGATGGGCAGACCATCGAGATTATGGCTACTGACCCCGGATTTGTGAGAGACGCTCAAGCATGGTGCGACTCTACCGGAAACGAGTTCATATCCTCGCAGTCATCCGCCGGCAAGTACAGCATTTCTGTGACAAAAGGGACGGCGAAAAATGCCCCTGCCGTAACCGGCGGACAGCGCGACAAGACCTTTGTGCTTTTCAGCGATGACCTCGACAAAGCGCTTGCGACCTTTGTGCTCGCCAATGGCGCAGCTGCGACGGGCGAGAAGGTGACAATATTCTTCACTTTCTGGGGACTCAACGTAATCAAGAAAACGAAAAAGCCCAAAGTCCGCAAAGACATCTTCGGCAAGATGTTCTCAATGATGTTGCCGTCGGATTCGGGAGCCTTGAAACTGTCGAAGATGAACATGATGGGCGCCGGAGCCAAAATGATGCGCCATATCATGAAGCACAGGAATATCGACTCACTCGAACAGCTCCGCGAGGCAGCTGTAAACAACGGCGTAGAGTTCATCGCCTGCCAGATGTCGATGGACGTGATGGGCGTGACCCGCGAGGAACTGCTTGACAACGTTACAATCGGAGGAGTGGCCACCTATATGAACCGCACGGATACGGCCAATCTCAACCTCTTCATATAAGAAGTACTTCCTTTCCATATAGAGCGGAAATAACTTGACTTCGGGTTATTTCCGCTCAGTGCATTTATAGTCTGTCGGAATTTCGCACGATAGCCCACGATAATTTATTTTGCCATGTCGAGGATATTACGTAATTTTGTAGAGTCAAACCTAAGAGTCGTTTCCAATGAACTCACACAGTCTTGTCGCTATCGACGACCTGAGCCGCCAGGATATCCTCGCTTTGCTCGAGCGGGCGCGGTATTTCGAGCAGAATCCCAACAGCCATCTACTCGAGGGCCGAGTGGTAGCCACGCTATTTTTTGAGCCGTCCACCCGCACCCGCCTGAGTTTCGAAACAGCCGTAAACCGCCTTGGCGGACGCGTGATAGGCTTTTCAGACGCTTCAACATCAAGTACCTCAAAAGGCGAAACATTGAAAGACACAATCAAGATGGTGTCGAACTACGCCGACCTGATAGTAATGCGTCATCATCTTGAGGGAGCCGCCCAGTATGCCACCGAAGTAACCGAAGTGCCGATAGTCAATGCCGGCGACGGTGCCAACCAGCACCCCTCGCAGACCTTGCTTGACCTATATTCGCTGCAGAAGACACAAGGCACTCTTGATAATCTCACCATCACGATGGTAGGTGACCTGAAATATGGCCGCACCGTACACTCCTTGCTGATGGCCTTGCGCTTCTTCTCTCCGAAGTTCAACTTCGTGTCGTGCCCCGAATTGCGTATGCCGCGAGAATACATAGAGCTCTGCGACAAACTCGGCATAGAATATCACGAGTATACCGACTTCACCCCCGAGGTGATAAACGAGAGCGACATACTGTATATGACGCGAGTGCAGCGCGAACGATTCTCCGACATCATGGAATATGAGCGCGTGAAAGACCTCTATACACTGCGCCGCTCAATGCTTGCCGAAGCCAAACCGACAATGCGCATACTCCATCCGCTGCCCCGTGTGAACGAAATCGCACAGGATGTTGACGATGATCCGCGTGCATATTACTTCGAGCAAGCCGGTAACGGTCTGTTTGCCCGTCAGGCTATAATCACAAATTCGTTAGGCATAGATCCCTTGAAGTCATGAGCGAAAAGAAAACAAGTCTTGCCGTAGCCGCATTGCAGGCCGGCACCGTGATAGACCATATACCCTCGGAAGCTCTTTTCCGCGTGGCCCATATACTTGGCATTGAAAACATGACCAATGCCGTGACCATAGGCAATAACCTGCCAAGCAGCCGCGGAGGCAAAAAGGGTATCATAAAGGTAGACGGAATAGAATTCGACCGCGAGGTACTCAACCGTATCGCCGTAATCGCCCCGACTGCCACAGTGAATATCATCCGCGACTATGATGTGGTGTCGAAGCACGTCGTGGAGTTGCCCGATACGCTTATCGGCACAGTACGTTGCCCGAATCCGAAGTGCATTACCAACAATGAGCCGATGGCCACACGCTTTGTCGTTTCCGACCGTGAGACCCCGACACTCCGCTGCTGCTATTGCAACCACACAGTAGCCGGCACTAAAGCCGAAATTATCTGAGACAGGAAATGAAGCAATCGTGGAAGCCCGGCACACTGGTATATCCCGCACCGGCAGCGTTGGTATCATGCGGCGATACGGAAGATAATAATCTTCTTACGGTAGCATGGACCGGAACGATATGCACCAATCCTGCCATGCTGTCGATATCAGTCCGCCCCGAGCGTCACAGTTATGAGATGATCAAGCGCAATATGCAATTCACGCTCAATCTTACAACGGCGACCATGGCGCGGGCTACAGACCTGTGCGGAGTGAAAAGCGGTGCCGACTGCGATAAATGGGCTCTTTCGGGGCTTCATCGCTATCCCGGAGTTGGAGTAGCTTGTCCGGCTGTAGAAGAATCGCCCATCTCAATCGAGTGCCGGGTGAAAATGATAATGCCGCTTGGCAGCCATGATATGTTTATCGCCGAGGTTGTAAATGTGCTTGCCGACGAAAGCTATCTCGATCCCGAGAGCGGTAAGTTTGACCTCGAACGTGCAGGACTGATGAGCTACAGTCATGGAGCATACTATGCACAGGGACCCAAAATCGGAACATTCGGATTTTCAGTAAAAAAGAAAAAATAATATTCAATTTATGTAAGTTGAAAAGCAACTTGCATAAATTGAGGTTTAAGGCGCTTACAGCGCAATTTATCAAGTTTAGGAAGTTTATCTAAACTTATAATCATATCAGACTCAAAAACAAACTGGTTTCGCATGCGAAACTTAAGTCAGATCAATCATAAAAGCTATGCAAAAAGACACAGCCATTTTTGACCTCATTGCAGCCGAACACCGTCGCCAAGCCGACGGAATCGAGCTTATCGCATCAGAGAACTATGTCAGCGACGAAGTAATGCGCGCTATGGGTTCTTGCCTCACCAACAAATATGCCGAAGGCTACCCCGGCAAACGCTACTACGGCGGCTGTCAGGTTGTTGATCAGGTAGAGGAGCTTGCCCGCGAACGAGTGAAACGACTCTTCGGCGCAGAATATGCCAATGTCCAGCCCCACAGCGGCGCACAGGCAAACATGGCCGTATTTATGGCATGTCTTCAGCCGGGCGACAAGTTTATCGGTCTGAATCTGAGCCATGGCGGTCACCTGAGCCACGGCAGCCCCGTAAACTTCTCCGGTCTGGTATTCAACGCTCTTGAATACAACGTAGATCAGGAGACCGGCCGTATCGACTATGATGCTTTTGAAGAGACCTGTCTTCGCGAGCGTCCCAAATTGATTATCGGCGGAGCAAGCGCCTATTCACGCGAATGGGATTATGCCCGTATGCGCAAGGTTGCCGATGAAATCGGTGCTATCTTTATGGTGGATATGGCTCATCCCGCCGGCCTTATTGCAGCCGGTCTGCTTGCCAATCCTCTTCCCTACGCCCACATCGTTACATCGACCACACACAAGACCCTCCGCGGTCCCCGAGGTGGTATCATCCTGATGGGTAAGGACTTCGTGAATCCGTGGGGAAAGAAAACACCCAAGGGCGAAGACAAGATGATGTCGGCTATTCTTGACTCGGCTGTATTCCCCGGCGTTCAGGGCGGTCCGCTCGAGCATGTCATCGCCGCCAAAGCAGTAGCTTTCCACGAAGCCCTGCAGCCCGAATTCCGCACCTATCAGCAGCAGGTGAAAGACAATGCCGCCGCACTTGCAAAAGCAATGATGGAGATGGGATATAAGATTGTATCGGGTGGCACAGACAACCACTGCATTCTCATCGACCTCCGCACCAAGTATCCCGAGCTTACCGGTAAGGTTGCAGAGAAGGTGCTTGTAGAAGCCCATATCACAGCAAACAAGAATATGGTGCCCTTCGACAGCCGCTCGCCCTTCCAGACTTCAGGCATACGCCTCGGTACACCGGCTATCACAACCCGCGGTCTCACACCCGACATGATGGGAGATATCGCCGAGATGATCGATACAGTCCTCGCAGCTCCTGAAGACAATGCAGGAATCGCAGCAGTAGGCGAATCGGTAGTGAAGATGATGTCAGACCGACCCATCTTCGCATGGTAAATATCACCTATAGCCAGGCCGGTGACAATCTGACGGTAATCGTTGTTGCCGCCGGCCGTGGCACACGTTTCGGAAGTGATAAACCCAAGCAGTTTCTCATGCTCCGAGGCAAACCGGTTCTGGTCTATGCCCTTGAAGCTTTCTCGGCGGAATTTCCCGGAGCAAGGATAATACTCGTGCTCAGCTCCGACGGCGGTCTTGACCTGTGGCATGAGGCGGCAGCATACTACACCGGTACTCAGCCATATATAGTATATGGCGGCGACAGCCGCACCCAATCGGTGTGCAATGCCTTGGAGGCGATGAAATCGTTCGGGACAGAAGAGCAGGGCATTGTAATGATACATGACGCAGCCCGCCCGATAGTCAACCGAGGCATGATACGCAATCTTTACAATATGCTTGCGCTTGTGCCTGCCATTCACGGCGCCGTGCCGTGCTATCAGCCGACCGAAGCTCTTGCGACAGAAGACATGCTCACCGTAGAACCTGTGGAAAGGGCACGCTATCGCTCAGTGCAGACACCTCAGACCTTTGACGCCAATCTCCTGCTGAAATGCTACAGCGAATTGAAGGCTTCGGGAGGAGGTATGCTTGATGACGACGCAGCTGTATTCGCCCGCTTTTCCGGCAAACCGATCTACGATTACGAAGGCGACCGAAACAATATAAAAATAACGCGTCCGGCCGATATCCGTATAGCCGAGATATTGATGGATATGCCGATTCCTTATCAACCGATAGAGATTACTGAACGATATCTATGCTTGCCACCCGGCGTTTCGATATAAAATATGTAAAGGGTGTAGGCCCTAAGCGTGCCCAGCTCCTCTCTGAAGAGCTGGGCATATACTCTCTATATGATCTGCTGCACCATTTTCCTACATCCTATATCGACCGGTCTACCACAAGAACGGTAAGAAGCCTCTTCGACGCAGCCGCAGCCGAGGTGTCAATGGTGCTCGTAAAAGGAAAATTCGTGAGCTTCAATGTTCTCGGCGAGGGAGCGAAAATGAGGCTCATCGGCCTTTTCAGCGATGGCACGGCGACGATGGAGGTGGTATGGTTCAAGGGTTGGAGAGATATGCGTAAACGGCTGCGCACGGGAGAAGAGTATCAGCTGTTCGGCAAACCGGGACTATTCAACAACACCTTGCAGATGGCACACCCGGAAGTAGACAGCACCTCCGACACAGGCACGGTAGAAACCGTGAGAGCCGTATATCCGCTGACCGAAAAATTGCGTCAGCGAAATATCACAAGCCGTACACTGCATACTGTAATCCTGCAGGTATTGGGCGGCCTGAAGCCACTGCAGGAAACGCTACCGGCAAAAATAGTGGCAGACAATAATCTTATGCCGCTCGACAGTGCAATCCGGATTATCCATAACCCGACAGATTCAAATTCTCTCGCGCAGGCCCGCATGAGGTTGAAATTTGAGGAACTGTTTTACATACAGGCTGATATCCTGCGACGGTCGAGAAAGCGAAAATCGGATACACAGGGCTATATAATGCCCCATATAGGTAAGTGGTTCAACGACTTCTACAGCCAGTGTCTGCCATTCGAGCTGACAGGCGCCCAGAAAAGGGTGATAAAGGAAATCCGGGCTGATATTGCCGGCGGCAAGCAGATGAACCGCCTTGTTCAGGGCGACGTCGGCTCGGGTAAGACGCTCGTTGCCTTGATGGCTATGCTTTTGGCTATAGACAATGGCTATCAGGCTTGCCTTATGGCACCAACCGAGATTCTTGCCGGCCAGCATTATGAAACTATCAGGTCGATAGTGGCGAAAATAGGCTTGAATGTGAGACTGCTTACAGGCTCATCCAAGACTGCCGAGCGTAAGATTATTGATAAGGAATTGCGGGAGGGGTCATTGCATATACTTGTAGGGACCCATGCCGTGCTTGAAGACAAGGTGGAATTCTACCGCTTGGGCATGGCTGTAATCGATGAGCAACATCGCTTCGGCGTGGCTCAACGCGCCCGCTTGTGGCGTAAGAGTGCGGTGCCCCCGCATGTTTTGGTAATGACTGCCACGCCGATACCCCGAACTTTGGCAATGACAGTGTACGGAGACCTTGACGTGTCGGTAATCGACGAGCTCCCTCCGGGTCGCAAGCCGGTGACTACAGTGCTGCGATATGATGACCAAAGAGCGAAGATACAGGCAGCCGTAAGGCGGCAACTCGACGCCGGACATCAGGTATATATAGTATATCCGCTTGTCAACGAGAATGAAAAGCTTGATTTGAAAAGCGTGGAAGAAGGCTTTGCAAAAGCAGAGGAGGTGTATGCTCCATATAAGGTGGCTCTTGTGCACGGAAAACTCAAGCCTGCGGTCAAGGACGAGCAAATGAATCGTTTTGCCTCAGGCGAGGCTTCTGTACTTGTGGCCACTACGGTTATCGAAGTTGGAGTGAATGTCCCTAATGCGACCACGATGATAATTGAGAATGCCGAGCGCTTCGGCTTGTCGCAACTTCACCAATTGCGAGGCAGGGTAGGGCGAGGCGCCGACAGGAGCTATTGCGTGTTGATGTCGAAACATCAGATTGGCGCCGATACGCGTAAACGCCTCGAAATCATGACCTCTACTACCGACGGCTTTGTCATTGCCGAGGCGGATATGCAAATGCGAGGGCCGGGAGATATAGAAGGAACGGCACAAAGCGGACTTCCGTTTGATTTTAAGATTGCCAACCTTGCCTGCGACGGACAGATTATCAGTCTTGCGCGCCGCGCGGCAGAAAAAATGCTCGACGCAGACCCTGAGCTCACAGACCCCGAAAACCGCACGTTTGCTTACGCCCTTGCCGAAATGCTTAAGAGAACTACCGATTGGTCAAGAATCAGCTGAAAAAACTGCGCAGACGTTGTATGCCGGTTTTACCGAGTATGAGGATTGCAGAATACTGCGAGGCTTTGGCGAGACCGAAGAAAACAGCCCACAGTATTCCTTTGGCAGTCACCGAGAAGGGCAAGAGCATTTGGGCAAATGATATGGCATAACATAAAATGCACACAACAGCACAAATCACCCCGGCCCGGAAAGACAAAGACGACAGCCAATTCTTGATTTTATTTATTTTGCTCATCAACAAAAGTGGATTAAAGATATGAAAACAGGACTTGTACTTGAAGGAGGCGCCATGCGGGGGATGTTTACTGCCGCTGTCATCGATGTGATGATGGAAAACGGCATAGACTTTGACGGGCTTGTGGGAGTATCGGCCGGCTCGAGTTTCGGCTGTAATTTCAAATCCCGCCAGCCCGGCCGCGTCCTGCGCTATAATCTCCGTTTCTGTAAGGATCCGAGATATATAGGCTTGAAGTCGCTTTTGACAAGTGGAAATCTGATAGGAGCTGAATTTGCATACCATATATTACCGCTTGAGCTTGATATCTTTGATTGCGCTACTTTTGAGAGCAATCCGATGGAATTCCATCTGGTATGCACCGATGTCGATACCGGGGAGCCGGTTTATTACCGCATGGACAAGGTCGATTATCAATCGCTCGAATGGCTGCGGGCCTCCGCCTCAATGCCTGTGGTGACACGGCCTGTTTTGGTTGAAGACGGCCGACGCATGCTTGATGGAGGTATAAGCGACTCTATACCGCTGAAATACTTTCAAGAATGTGGATTCTCGCGAAATATTGTAGTGCTCACGCAGCCTCGTGATTATCTCAAACAGCCTGCCCCGGGATGGCTTTTCAAACTTCTTATGCCCCGCACTCCGAAAATTGCAGAGGCTATGGCGCGGCGACATGAAATGTATAACAATCAGCTCAGCTATATCAAAGCTCAGGAAAGCCTTGGCAACACTCTGATAATTGCGCCGGATACACCGCTGCCAATCGGTCGGGTAGAAATGAACCGCGACAAGATGAGGCAAGTATATCAGCTTGGCCGTGACAAGTGCACCGAACAGCTTGAGGCAATCAAGAGTTTCCTTGGCAAGTAATCACCAGTTGTCGCAGAAACCTTCGGTAGAAAGGAGGTCACACAAGGAGGCTACAACAAGATCGGCCTTGTCGGTCAAGGTGTCGGCCGGGTTGGTTGTGGATAATGCAACCACGTATGCTCCTGCGGCACGGCCTGCCTGCAGTCCTGAATAAGAATCTTCGAATACCACGCATTGCTCAGGCGCGACGCCCAGAGCTTGAGCGCCTTTGAGATAAGGGTCGGGATGAGGCTTTGAATGTTCGACTTTGGAATCGGTAATCAGAGCGTCGAAGCAAGCCATGAATTCAGGATTGCGACGGCGTATGAGTTCCATCTTGGCGTCGCCACTGCTTGTGACAATCGCCATTGGCACTTCCTTTTCTTTGAGAAAATGCAGAAATTCCATTACGCCCGGAAAGACTGGATAAGGCATTGAATCTTCATGCTCCTTAAGCATGATTTTGATTGCCGCGTGGTCTTCATGGCGGAAATACTTATCGAGGATTCTCGGCAAGGTATTGCCTTTTATGACGTATGCGAAGTTGGCGATTCCTGTAGGGAAATGCGATTCAATGTCGGTCCATATCTGAGTATAGATACCTTCGGTGTCGATCAGCACACCGTCAAGGTCGAAAAGGGCGCCGGCGGGTCTATTCATTGTCGTATTTTTTCCAGATGAAACGGGCGGATATCGAAGGAGTATTCTGAGGATTGAAAATCATACAATCCGAAGTATCGTCGCGGTCGGCATATTTCAGCGCCACAGTCTCGCCATAGCGACACTCGCGGTGGAATGTGATGTCGAAGCGACGTGCAAAAAATTTGTCGTAGTGCTCAAGTGACCAACGGTTCATGAGCAATTCAACGTAGCGCACGGTATTGACGTGGCGGTTGAAATCAAGGTCGCAGTACTTGAATGTATATTCGAGATTTGTGGTGGCGTCAGGTAAGGAGGCTATGCGCGGTGTTTTCTCTATCGGACAGGCAAGGTTTGCTGTCGGGAAAGACTCTCTGTCGAGAAGATTGAGGTCTGCTACAGTACGGGTTGCAAAATTCATAGCTACCCAAACAGTACGTGCATAGCCGAAAATCTTGCCGTCGTGACCTGTGATGGCTATATTGCGCTCACTGAAATGGCGGTTGTAACTTTCAATCCATGTAGTGAGGGTATAACTCTCGTTGATAGTCGGCAAAGACGTCATTTCCACACTCAGACGGCTAAGTACCCATCCGATATTCTGCTTTATCAGAGTGGCGTAGCCGATATTGAGATTATTGGCATGCTCTGTCGAAATCTCGATAATCCGCTCTACAAGCAGAGTCAGAGGCATTACACCTTCGGCATTGCTTTCGCCTGCGGTGAGGGTATAAGAATGGGTATGCTGTTTTTGTTTCATAATTGCAAAAGACCGTTTTCGTAAGCTTGCTGTGCCTTTGCGAGACGCTCCGGGTTGCCGATGTCATACCACCCGAACGGTTTGGATGGAGTGAAACGCCGCACCTTATCGCCCGATGTGCATTGATCGATATAAAAATCGACAATGCTGAAGGGGTGTAAATCTCCGCAGTAATCGGATATCCGGGCAAGAATAGGACGATAGAGACAATGCACACCGTCGAAAGCAGCTTCTTCGAGTCTGCTTTTATCAAGATTGCCGGGGCGGCACAGGCCGGTGGTGTTGTTGCACCAACCCCGCAGCCAAAGATTGCTGTCGAAGAGAAACTTACGCGAAGTAGAGCGCTGTGGGTCGGCAAGGATAGCCCCGTCAGCTCCTTTCGAGGCCGAAATCATCTCTTGAATGGAGAAATCCGTGATAATATCGGCATTATGAATCAGCAGAGGTTCGTCGTCGGCCATCGAAGCCACGATATGGCTTTCTCTGTAAATCTTAGCCAAGGCGCCGCCTGTGTCGAGAAGCAGATCGCTCTCGTCGCTAATCTCGACTTCAAAATCGTAATGCTGCTCTGCAATCCAATCAATCACCTGACCGGCAAAGTGATGGACATTTACCACAATACCGTCGGCACCTGCCATTGAGAGCCGATTGAGCACCACCCCGAGGGCAGTCGTAGCTCCGACCGGAGCGAGAGCCTTGGGGTGGAAGTCAGTAAAGGGCTTAAGCCGTGTGCCCAGCCCGGCAGCGAATACTACCGCTTTCATTCGTGAGCCTTGAACGTTTGTTCGATATTCTGCTCGCGATGGATGAGCTCCACCTTAACTGAATATTTCTTGGCGATGTGCTCTGCGGTATGCTGGGCGCAATATACAGAGCGGTGTTGTCCGCCCGTGCAGCCGTAAGAAATCATCAGGTTTGTAAAGCCTCGCTCGATATAGCGTTCTATCGTGGCGTCGGTGAGGGCATAGCAATGGTCGAGGAATGTTATTACCTCGCCGTCGTCTTCAAGGAAACGTATCACATTTGAGTCGAGGCCGGTAAAGGGCTTGTAGCGCTCATACTTGCCGGGATTGTTGATTGCACGGCAGTCGAAGACATATCCTCCGCCGTTGCCTGTGACATCGTTGGGTATACCTTTCTTATATGCGAAGCTGAATACCCTCACTGTGAGGCGCTTGCGGTCAAGCTCATCAGTGAATTGCTTCATGTTGACAAGCTTTAGGAGCAACTCGTTGAGGTAAGGATATTCTGCGTAGGGTTCGTGAAGAAGCGCTCTCAGATTGGCGATTGCAAAGGGCACACTCTGCATGAAGTGCGGTTTCTTTTCAAAATAACCGCGGAAGCCGTATGCACCAAGTACCTGCAGAGTGCGGAAGAGCACGAAATGGCGCAGGTTGGCAATGAACTCCTCTCTCTCTATCGGGTGGTATTTGCGCACCGAATCGAGATAGACCTCAAGAAGTTCGTGGCGCAGACCGTCGGGAATATTTGCTTTTGCTTGCCAGAGGAAAGAGGCGACATCATAATAGAAAGGACCTTTGCGGCCGCCCTGAAAGTCGATAAACCATGGTTCACCGTCTACAATCATCACATTGCGGCTTTGGAAGTCGCGATACATGAAAGTGTCAGTATTGCTGCGCATGAGCACCTTTGCCATAGTCTGGAAATCATCTTCAAGTTTGTCTTCAGAAAACTCCAGACCGGTAGCCTTCAGGAAGCAATATTTGAAGTAATTTAGATCCCACATTATCGAGCGCTCGTCGAAGCTTACAGCCGGATAGCAGACTGAGAAATCCATGTCGTCGGCGCCGGCAAACTGAATGTCGGGCAGACGGGAGATTGTCTTGGTAAGCAAATCTTTCTCGGCAGAAGAGAAAGAGCGCGTAAGACGGCCTTTCTCAATCTCCTTGAAAAGCAGCATGTCGCCAAGGTCGGTCTGTATATACGACATACGGTCGTCGCTGACCGCAAGCACTTTTGGCACAGGTATATCCTTTTCGCCAAAGTGCTTCGACATATAGATGAAAGCCTCATTCTCGGGCACGGAAGTGCCAATGACTCCGATAACGGAGTCTTTACCGTCGGCATCCGACAAGCGGAAATAGCGGCGGTTGGAGCCGGAAGAAGGCAGTTCGGTAACCACTTCCGGCAAGCGCCCGTGAAGTTCGGTATATAGTTTAGACAGTGAAGTAGTATCCATAATTTCAGTTGCCCATGTCGGACAGGAATTTTATTCGGACAAGACGAATTTCCTCTTCCGAGAAATCATCGCCGAGTTCTTTGTAGGCGTCATCGAGGCTACCGGTGTCGCTGCTGCGGAAGTATTCGAAGATGTCAGTCTGATCGTCGGGATCTATCACATCGTCGATGAAATACTTGATGTTTATACGCGTGCCCGAATGTACGATTGCCTCGATTTCATCAAGGAGCTGGTCGAAGTCGATGCCGTTTGCAACCGCAATCTCATTGAGGTCAATCTTGCGGTCGATGGCTTGTATTATGGCGATTTTGAGTTTGCTCTTGTTGGCCACAGTGCGCACTCTGAGATCTTCGGGGCGGTCAATCTCATTCTCTTCCACGTATGTCTTGATGACTTTGACGAATTCCTCACCATAGCGCTTGGCTTTACCCAGACCGACGCCGGAGATATTTGCAAGCTCCTCTATAGTGATAGGATATGTTGTAGCCATCGACTCAAGCGAAGGATCTTGGAAGATGACAAACGGAGGGAGATTAAGGCTTGCGGCTATCTTGCGGCGGAGTGATGTGAGGATAGAGAAAAGCTCCGGGTCAGCGGCGAAACCGGCGCCATTGCTCATATTGGGCTCGTCGTCGGTAATCTCGTCGGCGTAGTCGGCGTCTTCCACAATCTTGAAAGAAACCGGCTCTTTGATAAAATGTTTGCCTTTTTTTGTAAGTTTCAGTATTCCATAGTTTTCAACCCCACGCTCGATATATCCGGCGATTATGGCCTGCTGGATTACTGTATTTATATATTTGGGGCTTGACCCTCCGGCACAGCCGAATACCTCAAGGTCCTCATGCTTATAAGAGCGGACGTCGCTTGTGGCTCGTCCGAGCATTACGTCTACAACGTAGTCGGTTTTGAATTTTTCTTTAAGGGCGGCAATAGTTTCCAAGGCCGCGGACAAATCATCTTTAGCTTCCACTTTTTTCTTTGGATTAAGACAGTTGTCACAGTTGCCGCAATTTTCCTTCTCGAAGTTCTCGCCAAAATAATGGAGAAGAGTCTTACGCCGGCAAAGCGACGACTCGGCGTAGGCTGCTGTCTCGAGCAGCAGTTGGCGGCCTATCTCCTGTTCGGTGATTGGCTTGCCTTGCATGAACTTCTCCATTTTCTGTAGGTCTTTCCGCGAATAGAAGGTTAGACAGATACCTTCACCACCGTCGCGTCCGCTACGGCCGGTCTCTTGATAGTAGCCTTCAAGCGACTTGGGAATGTCGTAGTGTATGACGAAACGGACGTCGGGCTTGTCGATACCCATGCCGAAAGCGATAGTGGCCACAATCACGTCTACCGACTCCATCAGGAACGCATCCTGATTAGCCGAGCGTGTGGCCGGATCCATGCCGGCATGGTAGGGGAGCGCACGAATGTTGTTGACACGCAGCAACTCTGCAAGCTCCTCGACTTTCTTTCGCGAAAGACAATATATGATACCCGATTTACCCGGGCGTTGTTTGATAAAGCGTATGATATCGCGGTCGGTGTTGGGAGTCTTCAGTCGGATCTCGTAGAAAAGATTCTCTCGGTTGAACGACGATTTGAAGACCGCGGCATCATTCATGGCGAGGTTTTTCTGTATATCGTGCTGCACTTTAGGAGTGGCCGTGGCCGTGAGCGCAATCACGGGACGGGAGCCGATTTCGTTGATTATCGGGCGGATCCTACGGTATTCCGGCCTGAAATCATGCCCCCATTCCGATATACAGTGAGCCTCGTCAACTGCATAGAAGGAAATGCGAACTGTTTTGAGAAATTCTATATTTTCTTCTTTTGTAAGAGATTCCGGAGCGACATAGAGCAACTTAGTCGCTCCGGCCACAATATCTGATTTTACCTGATCGGTCGCCGACTTGGTAAGAGATGAATTGAGAAAGTGGGCAATGCTGTCATGTTCGCCGAAATTGCGCATAGAATCTACCTGATTCTTCATAAGCGCGATCAGTGGAGAAATGACAATTGCCGTGCCTTCGCTCATCAGCGCCGGCAGCTGGTAACAGAGAGATTTACCGCCTCCGGTGGGCATGATCACAAAGGTGTCGCGGCCGGAAAGGAGGCTTTCGATAATAGCCTCCTGATTGCCTTTGAATTTGTCGAATCCAAAGTGCATTTTCAATGCCTGCGTCAATGTGAGAGATTCTGTGGTCATGTCTTAATATTGATTTTTCAGATTGTTGTGGCTATTTGTTCAGTTATACCGCGCTTGCGTCGAAATGCGCGTCTTTAAGTTGACGGTCGCAGAATTCGGGTGTCACCACAAACTCGGCAGGTTTATCGGTCGGGATGTCAAACATCGCATTCATCAAGATAGTCTCGACAATTGATCTCAGACCGCGGGCGCCGAGCTTATACTCGATGGCTTTGTCTACGATGAAATCAAGCGCTTCGGGCTGCCATACGAGTTTGACACCATCCATGCCGACAAGTTTGGTATACTGGCGTGTGATGGCATTTTTGGGTTCAGTGAGAATCCGACGGAGTGCGTCCCTATCCAAAGGCAAGAGGTGGGTGAGGATAGGAAGACGGCCGATAATCTCAGGAATAAGGCCAAAGGTACGCAGATCCTGCGGAGCTACGTGGCGCATGAAATTATCGCGTTCGATACGTCGTGACTCGCCATCGGTGGAGAAGCCCACAAAACTTGAGTTGAGTCGATGTGCGATAGCCTGCTCGATACCTTCGAATGCTCCGCCGCAGATAAACAGTATATTCTTAGTGTCTACTGCAATCATGGGCTGCTCGGGATGTTTGCGTCCGCCTTGTGGGGGAACGTTCACAACCGAACCCTCGAGCAATTTGAGCAAACCTTGCTGCACACCTTCGCCTCCGACATCACGGGTAATCGATGGATTGTCGCCTTTTCTTGCGATTTTATCGATTTCATCGATAAAGACAATACCGCGCTCGGCTCTTTTGACATCGTAGTCGGCAACCTGCAGAAGTCGGGTAAGGAGGCTTTCGATATCCTCGCCTACATATCCGGCCTGTGTGAGCACGGTGGCGTCGACGATAGTGAAGGGTACATCAAGAATCTTGGCGATGGTGCGTGCGATAAGGGTCTTGCCCGTACCGGTCGGGCCCACCATAATGATGTTGCTCTTCTCGATTTCCACACCGTCGTCCTCGGATTTCTGATCAAGACGTTTGTAGTGGTTGTAAACGGCTACCGACAGATACTTTTTAGCCTGATCCTGACCGATGATGTATTGGTCAAGAAAATCTTTGATTTCTGCCGGCGTCGGTATCTTTTTGTGAAGATTATCTTCTACGGGTGCGCCATGGGCCTGACGGTATTTGGCTCTTGCGCGCATTGCAGTGCTGTTGCTTTCGTCAGGATCATCCATCATGCCGAGCATGGTGGCGGCTGTCTCCAGACAGTCTATGCATATACCTGCATTCTCTGCAGGCGACGGAAGTATTGTCGCGCCTTGCGACTCCGTGCGCCCGCAAAAACTGCAATGTAATTCGTTAGTTTTCTTTTTTGCCATTAATAAATTGCACTATATCAAAGTATTCGCTATTTCACAATCGGCGTTTACTTATTTTTTCGCTTTGACAAGGATACGGTCAATCATACCGTAGTCGAGCGCTTCCTGCGAGGTCATCCAATAGTCGCGGTCGGAATCGCGCTCTACTTTTTCGAAAGGTTGCCCCGAATGGTCTGCGATAATATTGTAGAGCTCATCTTTGAGCTTCTTGATTTCACGGGCGGTGATTTCGATGTCGCTGGCCTGGCCCTGAGCGCCGCCCATAGGCTGGTGGATCATCACGCGCGAGTGACGGAGAGCAAAACGCTTTCCTTTTTCGCCGCTAACGAGAAGGACTGCGGCCATCGAGGCTGCCATGCCGGTGCAGAGTGTGGAAACATCAGAGGCCACATACTGCATGGTATCATAGATACCAAGGCCTGCATATACAGAACCGCCGGGGCTGTTGATGTAGATAGAGATATCTTTGCCCGGGTCGGTGCTGTCGAGATAGAGCATCTGGGCTTGGATGACGTTTGCTGTATAATCATTGACATCCGTGCCAAGGAAAATGACACGATCCATCATCAGACGAGAGAAAACGTCCATCTGCGCTACGTTGAGCTGACGCTCTTCAATGATGGTAGGGTTGATATACGAGGCTATCGGAGAGGCGGCGCGCGATGTAAAATCGCAGTACTGGTCAAGAGCGAGGCCGTTCATGCCTAAGTGGCCTACCGCATATTTACGAAAGTCGTTGTCAGTCATATATAATGTTTATATAAGGTTCTAATTTAGTTTTGTAATGATACGATTAAGTCTGACGCACGAATATTGACGCGGACTTACCGTCTTTTTACTTCTTCAAAATTAAGCAAAATTTCTGAATCATACAAATAAATTCGGCCGACGGCTTATTTTTTTTCTGAATATAATGTAACTTTGCAACTCAAATCAGATTCATCATGGAACAACAGACTAATCAATATAATCCAATGCAGATAATCAAGCGCCGTTTTTTTGCCATGCGCAACGGAGTGGTTGCCGACGTGCTTCGTCGCGGCGGCTCGCCTTACCGTATTATTTTCGGCTTGAATCTGCCTCAGATTGTTGAAATCGCCTCTTCTACAGAAAGTTCCCGCGACCTTGCCGAGGCACTGTGGGCTAACGACACCACCCGCGAGAGCAGGCTTGCAGCCCCCATGATAATGCCTCGTGAGGACTTCCCGATTGAGGACGCCCGAAGGTGGGTGTCAACCATACTTGACCGCGAGACTGCCGATATCCTCTGCCATCGCCTGCTGCGTCATACTCCATACGCACGAGAGCTTGCCCGCGAATTAAGCAAGCTCGACGGAATGGCCTTGTATACCGGAATACGCTTGGCTGCAAATCTGGTCTACACGCATACTGATGAGGCGGCGGAGATTGCCTCAGACGTGCTGTCGAAATCTCCCGATCAGCAAATCGGGCAGATAGCCCGTCAGATAATTGAAGAAAAGGAGTTCTTGAAAGCATAAAAAAGAGGAGTCTAGCGGACTCCTCTTTTTTTTAATCCCAAGTATATTTTTTCTGTTTACCGAGCCGGGAGCGGATATGCCTGCATATCCGGCGTATGGGGTATGTAATCGAAAGCCAAGGGAGTGTCAGCAAAAGCTTGCGTGACTTCATCGCTTTCATTGCCGGGCGCCACATCACGATGTCAAGCACGAACATTGCTATGACAATGACAGCAGCGATTATTGCAGATTGCATGTTGGGGTATGCAATATATCCTGCTGCAATCGCCGCGGCGATTGCAAAAATCTGAAGCCACCCGGTAAGACCGAATATAAAGCGTGGCCGACGGCGGATATGTCCCTCGGTAAAAATACGGCGAAGAACCCTCTCTGTGAATAGTCGGGGGTGATTGCCATGACGCAGGCGCACTATAGATTCATCACTGAGTTCGACTACAGTGTTGCCCGGGCGGGTGATCTCGCTTACAAAAATATCGTCGTCACCATAATGAAGGTTGAGCGAACGGGCGAATCCTTTGTTTTTCAGGAAAGCGTCCTTGCGGTATGCTATGTTATATTCGGTACCTCTGAATGGATGTCGGGCAATCGCCGTGCCGATCCATCTGACGCTTTCGGCTACGTGGTCGAATGCTCTTCTTCGGGCGCCGAAAGAGTGATCTTCTTCCGCGTCGATATATGAATATCCCAAAACGATTTCAGTTTTGCCATCCCGGTCGAATGGTCTCATCATGCGTTTTAGCCACAGCGGTGATTCTATTTCAGCAGCTGTGGTGGTGAGCACTACGATATCATAGCGCGCGGCCTTGATTCCGAGAGTGAGAGCGAGTTTCTTGCGCGACAGGTTTACCACTCCTTGAGGTGTGAATGTGAGATAAAGATTGTTGTGCGCAGCCCTAAGCATTGATACAGTGTCGCGCACCTCCACAGATTCACCTTCATTGACAACGATAACCTCAAAGGCAGCAGGATAATCCTGATTGAGCACCATGCGCAGCATTTCCTCAAGGCTGTCGGCCTCTCCTTGCGAATATATAATCACAGAAGCCGGCAGATAGTCAGCGTCGGGTTTGTCGGGGCGTTCACGGTCGGCGCGCCGGCGATAGTTTACCACCGAGCGCACCCGAAACATATAAATGGCAGCTAAAAGCACGACACATCCGAATGATATGCAGAGCAACCACAGCGATGTGTCGCTTATATGGGGTGAAAGATACATGTCGTAGTCTGTTAAAACGCCTGCAAAATTAACAAAAAAATCATATATTACAATAATTTCCCTTTTAACTTTAATAATCTATATCAGAAAGCCGGATATCAGAAATTGTAACCGAGCGACACGGCTATGGTGTTGCGGTGTATGCGTATCTTCTTATCTTTGTTGCCATAACTTGCGAGAGGCGTAAATGCAATTCCGGTGCTGAGACCTATATAATAGCTGCCTGCGAAAGTCATGCTGAGTTTAATGCCCCAGCCTGCGTCGACCCGTTTCCAACCGTGCTCGAAAAGATTGATTTTCCGGTTAGGTAGAGGATCGGGAGCGCTCAGATTCGGCGAGAGCTGCTGGCGTGCATACAGATTGAAATTGACATAGGGACCCGTAGCTACCGACAAAGCGAGCTGCTGAGATACAGGAAAATTGTAGCCAAAATAAAGAGGAACACGCAAACCATAGTATTTTGCCGCTCCTTCATAATAATATTCATCATCAAATGTTATCAGATTCTTGGCTGTCATTCCGGTGTATGAGAAAAACAGACCCGGCTCGAAATAAAAATTCTTGGGCATTGCAATCTGCGCTATACCACCTAAAGAGAATCCGGCTCCGGTCTGATATATGTCGGAGCCTCCGCTTGGTATGCTTACATCCATACCAAGCCGTACTCCGTATGTAACAGGAGAAGATTCTTCCTGTGCAGGAAGATTAAGCATTGTCAGCGACATTATAGCCGCGAGTAGTAGTTTGCGTGTCATTGTGATGTTATTTTGTATAATATTATTACACTCTGACAGATTCATTTGTTCGCAGTATTTTCAGAGAGGTAAAATATTTTTGTAAATATGAAAAAAAGTTCATAATTTTGGGCACAACTAATACCTTGAGACTGTATACTGAATGAAAAACCTTTTGCTGCCCCCGATGTCTCCGCGTAGACTGGCCTTCTATCTCGCAATGGAAGAGTGGGCTGCGGCGGCACTTCCGGCCGGAGATTATTTCTTTGCATGGAGGGTTGCTCCTACTGTAATATGCGGCAGGAATCAGGATATCGAGCGGGAAGTTGATTTGAATTATTGCCGGAATAACGGTATTGATGTGGTTCGCCGTAAAAGCGGAGGAGGCACGGTATATGCCGACATGGATAATTACATGTTTTCTTACATCACACCCGGCGACGAAGTTTCTGTCACATTCTCGCGCTATACAGGCATGATAGCCTCAATGCTCTGTTCGCTTGGTATAGAGGCCAAGGCCACCGGCCGCAATGATATTGTGATTGGCGCAGGCAAGGTTGCCGGAAATGCATTCTATCATAAGCCGGGTCGCTGCATTGCGCATGGCACCATGCTCTATGATTTTGATCCGACACGCATGATGAGAGCAATCACCCCTTCACGCGCCAAGCTTGAGTCAAAGGCCGTAACATCTGCTCCAATGCGTGTTACTTGCCTGAGAACTGCCGGACTGGGACTTTCGCTTGAGGATTTCGGGGCATACGCTATAGACTATCTTTGCAAGGAGGATCCGATATTATTGTCGGCAGCCGACATTGAGCAGATAAGTGCCCTCGAACAAGAATATTATAAGCCCGATTATTTTGCCGGTCGACGTTTTTCTGCCGAGGTAAGAAAGCCCGATATCGTGCGCAGCAAACGTATCGAAGGGGTGGGGGAGTTTGAGGTAGCTATAAATCTCAATCGCGACAACGAAATTTCCGGTCTTGGAATATGGGGCGACTTTTTTGTCAACGGCGATATTTCAACAGATATCATAGAGCCGTTGACAGGAATACGCTATGAAGCCCATGCCCTTGAATCTGCTATATGCCGGATTAATCCGGAAAGTGTAATATCATCTTTATCACGTAACAATCTATTAACACTACTGATATAATGGAATCTAAACAAACTTGTCTGCATGATCGCCACACGGCTCTGGGGGCTTCAATGTCGCCCTTTGCCGGCTACGATATGCCTATAGAATATGCAGGCCTTGATAGCGAACATACAGCCGTGCGCACTCGCTGCGGCGTATTTGATGTCTCGCACATGGGCGAGGTTGATATCAAGGGCCCAGACGCACTGCGATTTGTAAACCATATCTTTACGAATGACGCCTCGGCTCTTGCCGACGGTCAATGTGCTTACGGTATGATGACCCGCGAAGACGGAGGCACGGTTGACGACCTTCTTGTATACCGCCGCAATGCCAATGATTTCATGCTCGTGATAAATGCGTCGAATACAGAGAAGGACATTACATGGATTCAATCGCAATGCGGTGGCTTCGACGTGGAAATCTCAGACCGCTGCGCTGATTTCGGGCAACTTGCCGTACAGGGACCTGACAGCGAAAAAGTGATGATGGATGTTCTTGGTATCGACTGCACTGCGCTTGGCTTCTATCATTTCTTCACCCTCCCGGACCTCACTATCGTGAGCCGCACCGGTTATACCGGAGAAGACGGCTTTGAAATATATGCCGCTCCGGGCAAGATTGTGGAGATGTGGGACAAGCTCATGGCTGCCGGCGTAGCTCCCTGTGGTCTCGGTTGCCGCGATACATTGCGCTTTGAAGCCGGATTACCTCTATATGGCGATGAGCTTGAAGATAATATCACCCCTATAGAAGCCGGGCTTGGAATGTTTGTCAAGTTTGACAAACCTGAAGGCTTCATCGGATCGGAAGCATTGAAAAAGCAGAAAGTCGAAGGTCCGGCAAAGAAACTCGTCGGGCTTGAGATTGACAGCCCTGCGACAGCACGCCACGGTTTTGAGGTGCTTGATCTCGATGGTGCCGTGATAGGAACTATCACCACCGGCTATAACTCCATCAGTGTAGGCAAGAACATAGCGATGGCCTTTGTCGACGCCCGCTATGCAGGCCTTGGCACTAAGCTGCAGGTGAAAATCCGCCGCAAACTCGCTCCGGCAACCGTTATCAAAAAAAGATTCTATATACCTAACTATAAAAAATAAATTGCTATGGATATCTACTATCTCAAAAGTCACGAATATATCAAGGTCGATGGAAAAGTCGGCTACATCGGAGTTTCAGAATATGCCGCACATCAGCTTGGTGCAGTAACTTACGTAGATATGCCGGAAGAGGGCGACGAGCTTGAGGCCGGCGAGGAATTCGGCGCCATCGAAAGCCGCAAGGCTGCCAGCGACCTCTTCTCGCCCGTATCGGGTCAGGTGCTGGAGGTCAACGAAGAGCTTGCCGATGATCCCAAACTCATCAACAATGCTCCGCTTGAAGCATGGATTGTAAAGGTAGACATCGCTGATGTTGTAGAGCTTGACAGCCTTATGGATCAGGAAGCCTACGACGCATATCTCGCAACTCTGTAGCCTATGCACCCATATCTGCCCCATACACCGGAGGATATCGCGGCAATGCTTGAGCGCTGCCATGCCGCTTCGCTCGACGAGCTTTACCGCGATGTTCCCGATGATCTGAGACTTAAGCGGCCTTATAATCTTCCTGCCGGAATGAGTGAGCCACAACTCGCCCGTTTCTTCAAGAAAGAAATAGCTGCCGCAAATGAAGAGATGGTATGTTTCGCCGGTGCAGGGTGGTATCATCACTTCTGCCCGGCTGCTGTGCAGTCGTTGCTCGCCCGCAGTGAGTTCCTTACAGCCTATACACCATATCAGCCCGAGATTTCACAGGGTACGCTGCAATATATTTTCGAGTACCAGACAATAATGTGCGAGCTTACGGGCATGGATGTGTCAAACGCTTCGATGTACGACGGCGCCACCGCCACCGCTGAGGCTGTAGTGATGGCTGTCAACGCTTCCAAGAAGCGTCGTCGCGTTCTCGTATCGGCCACCTTGGCTCCTGCAGTGGCACAAGTGATAGCCACTTATGCTTCAGGTGCCGGCATAACTCTTGAAGTCATCGCCGAGGATCGCGGACACACTTCTCGTACTGCCCTTGAGGAAATGATTGGTGCCGGTGATGTGGCAGCGGTCGTTGTCGCCTCACCCAACTATTACGGTATCGTAGAAGACTTCGAGGGCTTCGCCGAGCTTTGCCACGCCAATAAGGCTCTTTTTATCATCAACAGCCATGCCACAACCCTGAGCGTGCTTCGCTCTCCGGGTGAATGGGGCGCTGATATCGCTTGCGGCGAGGCTCAGTCGCTTGGCATGCCCATGAACTATGGTGGACCGGGGCTTGGCTATCTGTGCTGCAAGCGCGCTCTCATGCGAAAACTGCCCGGACGAATTGTCGGAGCCACTACAGACAGTGCCGGCCGCAGATCGTTTGTTCTTACCCTGCAGGCCCGCGAACAGCATATCCGCAGGCAGAAAGCCACATCAAATATCTGCTCGAATCAAGGTATCATGACGCTTCATGCAGCCATCTACACCTCGCTTATGGGCGCTGATGGATTACGCCGTGTGAACGCTCTCAGCGCCGAGGCGGCACATGCTTTGGCAGAGAAGATGGCAGCTACCGGTAAAGTGAGACTCAAATATCCCGACAGAGTTTTCCTCAATGAATTTGCAGTTGAGACAGTCAGCCCTCTCACAGCCGACAGTGTGATCGACGCCTTGGTTGCGAAAGGTATTCTGGCGGGTATGAAACTTACGGAGGATTCTCTATTGGTGGCTGCCACTGAAATGTGTACGCCGGAGGATATCGATCTTTATGTATCAACCTTAAGCAGCTTGTAATCATGAATAAAGAATTATATAGCCCGCTCATCTTCGACCTGTCGCGCAAAGGCAGTGCCGGAGTGGCAATGCCGGATTACAATTATGGCGACAAGAAATTTGAGTTGCCCACAAGTCTGCGCAGAGAGTCTGCCCTTGAGTTGCCGGAGGTTGACGAGCCGACAGTAATACGTCATTATACCAATTCGTCGAACAATAATTTCGGTGTAGACACCGGCTTCTATCCATTGGGTTCGTGCACGATGAAGTATAACCCGAAGGTAAATGAAGCAATGGTGACTGCGGCCCGTATAGCGGATTTACATCCGGCTCAGCCTGACAGCAGTGTTCAGGGTGCGTTGAGAGTCTACCGTATGCTGGAAAAAGCTTTGTGCGAGATCGGAGGCATGGCGGAGTTCACTCTCAATCCCTTTGCCGGAGCCCATGGCGAATATACCGGTCTGATGGTTATCAGAGCATATCATCTGAGCAGAGCCGACGAGGCTCGCCGCAAGGTGCTTGTGCCTGATTCTGCCCATGGCACCAATCCTGCTTCTGCAGCGATGGCAGGCTTCGATATTGTGGAGGTTAAGAGTCTACCCGACGGTACTGTCGATGTGGAAGATCTGCGCTCTAAGCTCGACAGCATGGTTGCAGCATTGATGATGACAAACCCCAACACCGTAGGCATGTTCGAGAAAAACATACCGGAGATCGCCGAGGCTGTGCATGGAGCAGGAGCATTGCTCTATTATGATGGAGCGAATCTGAATCCTCTGCTTGGTGTGGCACGACCGGGCGATATGGGCTTTGACGTAATGCACATCAATCTGCACAAGACATTCTCTACTCCTCATGGCGGCGGCGGCCCGGGTGCGGGTCCAGTAGGCGTGCGTGCCGGTCTTGAGAAATTCTTGCCCAATCCGAGGGTTGTTGAGACTGCCGACGGCTCGTTGAAAGTAGAATGTAGTGACGACGCTTTCGGCCGTGTGAGCGCTTGGTTGGGTAATTTCGCAGTGCTTGTGAAGGCGCTGGCGTATATCCTCACCATGGGTGCTGACAATCTTGCGAAAGTTGGCCCGCTGGCGACGCTCAATGCCAACTATATCCTCAATTCGCTCAACGATCTCTATCTGCAGCCGATACCCGGACCATGCATGCACGAGTTTGTATTCGACGGTCTGAGAGACAAAAGCACCGGCGTGACTACTCTCAATGTGGCCAAGGCATTGCTTGACTACGGCTTCCATGCACCGACAATCTATTTCCCGCTACTCTTCCACGAGTCGCTTATGATAGAGCCGACAGAGACAGAGAACCGCCGCACACTCGACGCCTTTATCGAAGTTATGCGCAAGATTGCTGTGGCGGCTACGGAGAATCCCGATCAAGTGAAGAACGCACCTTATTCGACTCCGATATCTCACCCGGATGAGGATGAGGCTGCGCTGACCCCTATACTCACTTACCGAGACTTGAACAATGGGCAATGAGTATGATATAATAATCATTGGTGCCGGTCCCGGCGGCTATGAGACTGCCGCCGGGGCTGCCGCCCGTGGTATGAAGACTTTGCTTGTAGAGCGCGACTCTCTCGGCGGAACGTGCCTTAACCGAGGGTGTATACCTACCAAATGTCTGTGTGCGGGCGCTGAAAAGTTGTTTGAAATCAAGCACGCTGCAGAGTTTGGTATAAGCGCAACCGTAGCCGGCTGCGACTATGCAGCGGCAGTCAACCGTGCCGAGACTGTCATCGACGAGTTGCGTCAAGGCGTTGAGGGTTTGCTTGCAAATGTAGATGTCGTGCATGGCGAGGCTACGCTTATCGAAGGACCGGCTGTAAAAGTTGACGATACTGTCTTTACCGCTTCGAAGATTGTGATAGCCACCGGTTCGCGACCGGCACCGCTACGCTGCGCGGGAGCGGAATTTGCTATCGACAGCGACGCGTTTCTTAAACTAAAGGAACTGCCGCAGCGCATAGCGATAGTCGGCGGGGGCGTGATTGGCCTCGAGTTCGCCTCTATTGCGATGGCATACGGCTCCGAAGTCACGGTGCTTGAATATTGTGCCGAGATTCTGCCTAATTTCGACGCCGACACGGCAAAGCGTCTGCGTTCCTTGCTCGGACGCCGCGGTATTGATATCGTGACTTCGGCAGAAGTGGTTGAGGTCAAAGAAGACTTGACTGTAGTATACCGCCGCAAGGGCAAGGAGAAAACTGTGGAGGCCGATATGGTAGTGAGTGCTGTCGGACGGCGTCCGTGTGTGCCTGCCGGATGTAATGAAGTCGGCATTGATCTTGACCGCCGTGGATTTATCGTTACCGACGACGCCATGCAGACTACTGCTGAGGGCGTATATGCCATAGGCGATGTCAATGGGCGCTGCCTTCTCGCGCATGCAGCCTCAGCCCAAGGCAAGGTAATTCTTGGAGCTAAGCCGAGGCTTGATGTTATGCCCGCCGTTGTGTTTACGATTCCCGAATGTGCGTCGGTAGGCACACCGAATGACGACTGCAAGTCGGTCAAGATTCCCTACGGAGCTTGTGGCAAAGCACTTGCGTCGGGGCAGACCGACGGTTTCCTGAAACTCGACTATATGCCCGACAGCGGTAAAGTCATGGCCTGCCATGCTGTAGGCGCCCATGCCTCTGACCTTATTGCAATAGCTTCAACTGCCATTTGTGCAGGTATGACCTTAGATGATCTGCGCGAACACATCATCTTTGCACATCCGACATTGTCGGAACTGTTTTCTCTTTAAGTTAATGAATAGAATAAGTATCTCATTAGCCGCGCTTGCCTTGCTTTCATCAGGGCAGGTGTCGGCCTTGGATATTGCCGGGCCTGATGGACGCTTGGTTGTAAATGTAGAGGTGCGCGACGGTCTGCCTGTGTACTCTTTGACTTACGACGGCGCAACGCTCCTGTCGGAATCTCCCCTTGGTCTGACTACTGATGGCGGTGATTTTACATCGGGCATGAAATTGACGGCAGACTCTACCGATATATTCCATGCCCGTTTCAGACAGGACCGTATCAAGCATAGCCAAGTAGACTTCACAGCTACGCGCAGCCGGCAAAGTTTTGTCAATTCCGACGGTCAACGACTCGATATGGAATGGCTCGTTGGCGACAACGATGTAGCATTCCGCTATCTTCTCCCCGCACAGGGAGGCAAGGCAAGCGCCGTAATCAAAGCCGAGGCCACGGGGTACGACTTTCCCTCACAGACCACCACATTCATCACACCTCAGAGCGACCCGATGATTGGCTGGAAGCGCACCAAGCCGAGCTATGAAGAGCCATATACCCTCGACGCCCCCATGACGCAGCCGTCGCTATATGGAAAGGGCTACACTTTTCCCGCACTATTCCGCGTCGGCGATGACGGTTGGGTGCTCGTGAGCGAGACCGGTGTTGACGGTGGCTACTGCGGTTCACGTCTTGGCGAGTATGACGGCAGCGGCTATAAAATAGAATATCCCATGGATGGCGAGAACAACGGCTTGGGCTCTTCAACTCCCGGCATAGCCTTGCCCGGAGCCACACCATGGCGCACGGTCACTGTCGGACGCACCCTTGCCCCGATTGTAGAGACTGTAATTCCGTGGGCTCCGCTCGAACCGCTCTACAGCGCCGATGTCAAGACAAGCGGGCGCGGCACATGGAGCTGGATTATATGGCAAGACGGCAGTATCAATGCCGCCGACCAGCGCGCCTTTATCGACCTCGCCGCCGACCTTGGCTATGACCACGCTCTCATCGACAACTGGTGGGACAGCCGCATAGGGCGTGAAGGCATTGAAGAGCTTGCTGAATATGCTCAAAGCCGCGGCACAAATATCGCCCTTTGGTATTCGTCGAGCGGATGGTGGAATGATATCGCCCAGTCGCCTGTCAACCTTATGTCGCGCCCCATTGCACGCAAGCGCGAGATGGCGTGGCTCAAGAGCATAGGCGTAAAAACCATCAAGGTAGACTTCTTCGGCGGCGACAAGCAGGAGACTCTCCGCCTCTATGAAGATATACTCAGCGACGCCGCCGACTATGGGCTGTCGGTAATTTTCCATGGTTGCACACTGCCGCGAGGTTGGGAACGACTCTATCCCAACTATGTGGGCAGCGAGGCCGTCCTTGCCTCCGAAAACCTCGTGTTCTCGCAAGACTTCTGCGACGGCGAGGCCACAGCCGCCACTTTACATCCCTTTATCCGCAATACGGTGGGGTCGATGGAATATGGCGGCACGGTACTCAACCGCCGTCTCGGCCGCAACGACAACCCGCGGGCGACAGAACGCCGCACTTCCGACGTGTTCCAGCTCGCCACGGCCGTGCTATTCCAGAATCCCGTGCAGAATTTCGCCCTCACACCCGAGGCTTGCGGATATGCTGCTGCTGAGGCCTTAGAATTTATGAAATCCGTTCCGACACAGTGGGATGAGACACGCTACATTGACGGCTACCCGGGCCGCTATGCCGTCATTGCCCGCCGCAATGGAGACCGCTGGTATATCGCCGGTGTCAATGCCACAGGAGAGCCCCTTAAGCTCACTGTTGCGCTACCCATGCTTAAGGCCGGTGCACAAGCACGAATCTACACCGACGCTGTAGGCAAGCCGCTCTCGCGCCGCTCTACCACCATCTCCGACCCCTCAAAAGTAAAGCTCACCATAGAGCCCAATGCAGGGGTAGTAATCGAGACGTGGTGATTCTTAACCCCACACTTTTGCGCAGCCGTCTTTCACGACTTCATGTCGGAAAGGCGGCTTATCACATCTGCGGCATACTGTCGGCCGACAGGAATCTCCTTCCCGTCGGAGAGTGTAAGACGTCGGCGCGTGTATGACACCACTTTTGCAAGTGCTACTGCGTAGGAGCGGTGAACCCTTGCAAAGCCCTCCGACGGCAGCATGGCGAGAAGATTCTTTATGATTACGCGCGACAGCACGTAACGCCCCGACACGAGGAAAATCTTTGAATATCCCTCCATGGCTTCGATATATAATATATCTGCAAAGGGTATTGTGACTTTGCTATACTCCTGCATTACAGTGAGCGAAGCAGGAGCAGAGCGCGCGGCCTCGGCCTGAAGATAGCTATGACGGCGACGGGCCTTGGCTATGGCTGCGGAGAAGCGGTCGAAAGCGAAAGGCTTCAGGAGATAGTCTACGGCGTCGAGTTCAAAACCTTTGAGCACATAGCCCGGGTAAGCCGTGGTGAAGATAAAGCAAGAGTCTTCGGGCAGGCGGGCGGCGATATCGAGGCCGCTGAGCGCGTCCATCTCGATATCAAGAAAAACGATGGCAGGGTGCGTGGAGGAGATTGCGGCCAAACCCTCGGCCGGGTCTGAGTAGACACTGAGCGAGAGGCCGCCGAGGCGGGTGCAGAATCGGCTGATGATATCGAGTGCAAGGGGCTCGTCGTCAATGGCGATGCAGGTGAGTGGGGATTCCATATCGCAATAATCAATTAAGATCTATGGTAAGACAAAGAGAAAATACGCCGTCGGGCTCGGAAGTCTTCAAGCTATATTTGCCGGGGAAAAGGCCGTCGAGGCGTGCGCGGCAGTTTGCCAGCCCGACGGGGACATCGGAGCGGAAAGCGTCGGCATGGCGCATGATGGCATTGTGGGTGCGGAAATCGAGCATGCCTTCGTGCAGCGACAGCGATATAGCCACCGTGCAGTCGTGCGAGGCCGAGCTTCCATATTTAAAAGCATTTTCCACGAAAGTAAGGAAAATCATGGGAGGTATGAGGCGGTTGCGGTCGTCGATATCGGCTGACCACTCAACTGTTGTGTGGCCGTTGAGTCTCAGTCGCTGCAGGGCTATATAATTCGATATATAGTCGGCCTCTTCTCCGATGGCCACGAGTTCATTCCCGACCGATGTATAAGTATACCGGAGCAGGTCGGTAAACATGATGAATGCCTCTTCGGCGCGCTCCGACGTTCCTACGACGAGGCTGTAGAGCGAGTTGAGCGTATTGAAAAGGAAATGCGGGCTTATCTGCGCCTTGAACATTGCCAGCTCTGCCTTGTCGCGTTGCAGCTCGATATCTTTGCGCAGGAGCGACTGTCGGTAAAGCTCGGCTACAAAAGATATGGTCAAGGCAAAACACAGAACGGCAAAAAACATCAGCCACACGCTCAAGGCCACGCCATAATCGCGCACACTTGTCTGATAATCGCTCATAGAGTCTATGACGAAGTCAACTCTCGGCAGGGGATAGAATGTGAGCGCCCAGTTTCCAACGAGCATTGCCGCCGTTATTAGGGCAATGCGGCGATAGCGGCCGTCGATAAACAGTTTGGGAAAATTCTCTCTCCTGACAGCGAAGTAGCAAGTGAGTAACCATACAATATCGAGCACGAAGAAAACCGGCCACTCCGCCGCCCATGAGTGGGCCGGCCCGAGCAATATAAGCACGGGCATGAATATGAGGCAAAACGACAGGTCAAGCACCCGCCACGAAACAGACATCAATGATTTCATGCGGCAAAAATAGCGAAATAAATCAAGGCGTGCAAGATGGCGGGGAGGGGTTGGTGGTGTGTGGGTTGTGGTGAGTGGTTGGTGGTGTGTGGGCAGCGAGTTAGTTTCTGCAAACCTCTAAAGCTAATTGGTGAGTGGTTGGTGGGCTGTGGGCAGCGAGTTAGTTTCTGCAAACCTCTAAAGCTAATCCGCTGCCCACAACCCACACACCACCAACCACTCCACGCCAACCAAATTAATTTTGCAAAGCTGCGGCTAATTTGTAACTTTGCAGCACAAAAGAATTATCATGAAGATTACACAAGTCATTATCTGCACCCTCAGCCTCATAACCGGATCATGCAGCCGCGCACCGCAGCCACAGCCGACACTGATGGAGACAAGCCGACAAGAACTCGCCGCCGCCGTAGAAGAGCGCGACAGCCTCATGCGCCTCGTCACTCTGATCGCCGACGACATGGAGCGCATACGCCGTATGGAAAATATCCTCGCCGTAGACGACGGTGGCAGTGCCGAAGCTCACCGAAGCAGCATACTCACTCAGATTGCCGCAATTAAAAAGACTATGGACCAACGACGTCATCAGCTTGCGGATATGGAGGAGCGACTGCGGCAATCGTCGGTAGACAACGATGATCTCTCAGCCGCCATCATCGCCCTGCGCCGTCAGCTCGACAACCAAAGCCGCGATATCGAACGTCTTCGCGCCACTCTTGCCGAGACACGTATTCATGCAGGAAATCTTGCCGCGACCGTAGATTCTCTTTCCGATACGCTCGCCGTAACCACCGGCAATATGCTCGCAGCTGAAGAGCATGCCGCACGCCTCGACAAAGGCTAAATGCCTGCCACTATGCTATCGGCACCCGCTCGGAGCTAAGTTCTCACGGTATACTGCAAGGTGGTTTTCTGCGACGCACACGCCTGCTCGAGGCTGACTACGACTCCACATATTTCACCACCGCCGACCGGCGCATTCTCACCTCGATAGCCATCGACGCGCGCAAGGCGAAACTGCTCACCAACCATCCGGCCGGCTCTTGGCACATAAACGACAGCAATGGCCTTACCTTGGTAATCGACGACATTGACCGCTTCTGGTCGAAAGGCAAAATGCTGGTGATTCAGACCGATTGAGCCTCGCGGTGTTTGCCGCTTATTGACACTCTCGTGCTGTCGGTTGACAGATTCTTGAACTCTTCAGATACACTCGCTAACTTTGCCGCCGGTTAATAAATCAATTTCACCGGCAGGTATGAAGATACTAATTTACCTTACGCTCTTTTTGTCTATCCTCGTTGGCACACAGCCCGTGCGTGCCGACGAGGATGTCTCGTCTACCATCAGCGGCACTGTGCTCGACAATACCGGCGACCCTATCGTTGGAGCTACCGTAAAAGCCAAAGACCGCAGCAAAGTTGCGGCAAGCACGGATATCGACGGACACTTCACTCTTTCGGGAATAGTGGCGGGCGATATCATGCAGGTATCTTACGTAGGCATGGAGTCTCAGGATTTCACCTTGACGCCGGGCAAATCCAGCTACACTATAATACTTCACAGCAACGTTTCAGCTCTTGATGACATCGTTGTAGTGGGATATGCCACCCAGCGCAAGGCCGACCTTACCGGTTCGGTCGCCACCGTAAATACTGCCGCGCTCAACGACCGCCCGCTCACCAACGTGACCAATGCCCTTGCGGGCCTTGCGTCGGGTCTTAGCGTGAGCAACAGCGGCGGCAACACACCCGGCTATGAATCGCAGACAATAACCGTGCGCGGTCAGGGTACGCTCAACAATGCAGCGCCTCTGGTGGTTGTCGACGGAATGACCGGCGTAGCCCTGAGCGATATCAATCCTCTTGACATCGAGACAATATCAGTGCTTAAAGACGCCGCCTCGTCGGCCATCTACGGTTCGCGTGCCGCCAACGGCGTGATTCTCATAACCACACGAGGCGGTGCGGAGGCTTCTCCCCGACTGACTTACAATGGCAACGTCTCATTCGAGACTGTCGCCAAACGTCTCAACCTCGTCACCGACTATGCCGACTTCATGGAGCTGCAGAACGCGGGCCTTATCGCCAACGGTCAGGCACCGCGTTTCTCTCAGGGTAAAATCGACGAGTGGCGCAACGACGCCGGTGCGAATCCGACCATCTATCCCAACACCGACTGGCAGGACCATATCTACCGCAATCCGTCGGTGGTGCAGAATCACAATCTCTCAGTGACCGGCGGCGGCAAAAAAGCGCACTACAATATATCGCTCGGTTTTGTCAATAATCCCGGCATGATATATTACACTGACTACCGCCGCTATCAGCTGCGCACCAATCTTGATGTCAACATCAAGCCGTGGCTGACCCTCGGCACAAACCTCTTCGGATATATCGACACCAATAACCCCTCGTCGGAGAACGCCACAGCCGGCGGCGACGTCATATTCGGCTCGGGAGCTTTCAACTCAGTGCCCGGCATGACGCTCTACGACCCCGCTACAGGTCTCTACGGCGGCATACAGAATCCTGAGGAAGAGAATGTGAGCAACTTCAACCCTTACCGCCGCCAATGGTTCTACAAAGCTGATTTCCCGACGCGCACTCGCCGCATGGTGGCCAAGATATACGCTCGGGTTCAACCGGTAAAAGGGCTAACCGTACAAGGCTCGTTTGCCTATAATTATTGGGACCGCAGGGTAGAGCAGCACCTCACCGACCGCAACCTCTACCGCTTTACATTCGACGGACCGATACTGCTGCGCGAAGGCACCGTGCGCACCTATATCCGCCGCTATAATTACGCCGACACATACCGCCAGTCGGAATTGACTGCCAACTACAATCTTAACGTCTCGCAGCTCCGCGCCTCAGTGCTCATAGGTGCGGCACAGGAATACGACCGCAACGAGAACGAGCACTTCATACGCTACGACCTCATCGACGACAGCCTTACATCTGTAGATGCCGCCACGACCGACGGCCCCATCGGGGGTAACTACACAGAGTGGTCAATGCGCTCATTCTTCGGACGTCTCAATCTCAATTGGGCCGACAAGTACCTCCTTGAGGCCAACCTGCGCGCCGACGGCTCCTCGAAGTTCGCTCCCGACCACCGGTGGGGCTACTTCCCCTCAGTATCGGGCGCATGGCGAATTTCGCAAGAGGGATTTATGAAGGGCAGCGCTTCGTGGCTGTCGAATCTTAAGCTGCGTCTCTCGTATGGCACATTGGGCAACAACGCCACCACTACCAACTATATGTATCAGTCGCTCTTCGCCACGGCAGGATATATCCTCAACGGAAACATTGCCGGAGGCTTTGCCCAGACTATCCTCTCCAACCCCAATCTGTCGTGGGAGAAAACGGCCATGGCCAACATCGGTATTGACTTCTCGCTCTTCAACAGCCGCCTTAACGGTTCACTCGACTTCTACGACAAAAACACCACCGGAATTCTCATCTCGCTGCCCGCGCCACTGGAGCATGGCACTGCCACTGTGCCAAACCAAAATGCCGGCGAGGTAAACAACAAGGGCGTCGACCTCGACCTCAGATGGAACGACCGCATTGGCAAGGTTTCTTACAGTGTGGGCTTCAACATGGGCTTTGTGAACAACAAGGTCACCAAATTCCAAGGCGAGACCGCCTCAATCAACGGTGTTTACAAGACGCAGGAGGGTCGGCCCATCAATCAGCTCTACCTCATCACCGTAGACCGCATTGTGCGCGACGAGGCCGATCTTGCCTACGTTCAGTCGCTTGTCGACGCCAATCCCTCATACTTCGCCACCTATCAGCGCCCCGAGCTGGGCGACTTTCTCTACCGCGACGCCAACGGCGACGGACGCCTCGACGCCAACGACCGCGTGGAGCTTGGCCATGGTACGCTTCCGCGTTTCACATGGGGTGCCGACCTCGGGGCACAGTGGAACGGCTTTGACTTCAGCATGCACTTCCAAGGCACCGGCGAGAACCTTGTATACTACAACAATCAGGCCTTCCGCTTCGTCACTGTCATGGGCCAGTCGCTCAACAAGGACATCACCGACAAGGCATGGACGCCCGAAAATCCCTACAATTCCATCTATCCTCGCCTGCGCAACAACGCCGACGGCCGCAACAACATTGCCTCTGACGCCTTTGTGCACGACGCCTCATATATCCGCTGCAAGAATATTCAGCTCGGCTACACATTGCCGCGCACGGTGACACGTAAATTTTTCGTAGAGACTCTTAAGATCTACACAAGTATCGACAATCTCTTCACCATCACCACCTTCCCCGGCTTCGACCCCGAGTTGGCCGCCAATGTAGGCTATCCGTCTGTACGTCAATATTCTGTAGGCATAAATCTCACATTCTGACATTCTTATGAAGTTCTTCACTACAAAATACCGTCCCGTCATTCCGGCCGCTATAGTCGCTGCAGTCCTCACACTCAGCTCCTGCGAGAGCCTTGACCTCGAACCGGCCAATCAACTCTCCGGCAACACCTTCTGGCAGACTGAGGACCATGCCCGCCAAGCCGCCGTCGGGCTCTACGCAGCCATGAAGGCGCCATGGTGCTTCGGCATGGAGTTTACTTTCGACATGTGCTCCGACATCGCCGACGGCACATCGCCATGGGCCGACATCTCACGAGGCACATCATTTTCATCGGCAAGCAGCGGTGTGGCCAACCATTGGCAGTATCTCTATGAGCTCGTACACCGCTCCAACACCGTAATCCGCAACGTCGCCAAAATGCCCATCTCAGAAGAGACTATACGCCGTGTCACGGGTGAGGCCCGCTTCCTGCGCGCAATGGCATACTTCCGTATGCTCAACTGCTGGGGAGGTGTGCCTTACTACGACGAGAGCTGCGACATCAACGAGGAGTTCGGCACACTTTCAGAACCGCGCTGCACCGCAGAAGAGCTGCGCGCACATATCCTCTCCGACCTCGACTATGCCGTCGAAAACCTACCGGTGAAGTGGGACGACGCCGACCTCGGCCGTGCCACCCGCGGAGCTGCAGTGTCTCTCCGCGGTAAAGTTTACCTCTTCGCCGGACAATGGGACGAGGCCATCGCCGACTTCGAAGACGTCGTCTACAACCGCTCTGCCGACTACGGCTACAGCCTCCACCCCGACTATGGCAGCCTCTTCCGCCTCTACAATGGCCTTCACAGCCCCGAGATGATATTCTCCATCCAGTCGATTGACGGCAACGTCAGCGGCTATGCTCTCGATATAGTCTCGTACTTCGGCAACAAGTCAACAATGCGCCTGATAGCCTCAAACGCCATCGTGCCCTCGGTGACACTCGCTGATATGTACGAGAACCTCGACGGCACACCATTCAACTGGGACGACGTCTTTCCCGGCTACAACGCCGCCGGCTCCCAACAGCGCCGCAGCCTCATGTGCGTGGCCATCGACCAAGGTAGCACCACCGTGACAAGTACCCTCGACTGCGACACCTCAAAGGTGATGGACGCCTACCGCCTGCGCGACCCCCGCCTTTGCCTCAACATCATCACCCCCTACTCACACTACCTCGGGACCGACGCCGGCTCCAACCCACGCGACAAGCAATTCGTACTTGCCGACCCCACCAAAGGCGGCTCGCCCATGGAGGCTATGTCGTTCATCCGCAACTCCGAGGGCTGGAACTCCTACTTCTGGCGCAAATGGATACCCACCGGCAACCTTGACGGCTACTGGGGCGAATATAACCGCACACCCTACGAATTTCCCCTCATACGCCTTGCCGATGTCATACTAATGCTCTCCGAGGCCTACAATGAAGCGGGCTATCCCGACCGTGCCATCGCTGAACTCAACAAAGTGCGAGAGCGCGTCGGCATGCCCCTTATCGGCTCGGGGCCGGAGTGGCTCGCCGCAGACACCAAAGATGATATCACCGGCCGCATACGCCGCGAGCGAGCCTGCGAGCTCGCGGGTGAGGGACAGCGGTATTGGGATCTGCGCCGCTGGGGGTGCCTCGAAGAATCAGTAGCCGACGCCCGCGATATCTTCGGCGACCTCATGTACTCCAGAGCCTTTCAACAGCGACACCTCCTTTGGCCCATCCCTCTCACTGAGATGGACCGCAATCATAATCTCATTCAAAATACCGGATGGTAATCCATCATGCATAACTGATTTTAAGTATTATCGAGGCGCGGTGCTGCGACAGCACCGCGCTTTTATATTTGTAAGGTGAAGAAAAATTTGTAATTTTGCATTATTATATAAAAATGCAATAATTTACTAACGCAATAAAGGCTGCGGGTGCCATCAGCAACCGCAGTCTCCCTTACTGAGAGAATTATGGAAAAGACATGGCGTTGGTTTGGTCCCAACGATAAGATCACCCTCGAAATGCTGCGTCAGATTGGCGTAGAAGGGATAGTGACAGCCCTCCACCATATCCCCAACGGCGAGGTATGGACACTTGAAGAAGTGATGAAGATGAAAAACTACATCGAAGAGCGCGGTCTGCGTTGGTCGGTTGTAGAAAGCTTGCCTGTGAGCGAATCGATAAAATACGGCGGCGCCGACCGCGACGAGCTTATCGACCGCTACAAAGAGAGTCTTGCCAACTTGGGCAAGGCTGGCGTGAAGACTGTATGCTATAACTTCATGCCCGTACTCGACTGGGCACGCACCGACCTTGAGTATCCCAACCCCGACGGCACTTCCAATCTCTACTTCAACCGCGCCGAATTCGCCTACTTCGACATCAACATACTTAAGCGTCCCGGAGCCGAGGCCGACTACGACGCCGAGACACTCCGCCGCATGGCAGAGGAAGTCGCACCCCGCATGGATGCCGAGGGTGAGAAACGCCTCGTAGACAACATCATCGTCAAGACCCAAGGCTTCGTTAACGGCAACATCAGCGAAAACGACCTCAAGCCCGTCGACAAATTCCGCGAGCTCCTCGCCCTCTACGACGGAATCGACGCCGACGCCCTGCGCGCAAACATGGCTTACTTCCTTGAGGCCATCATGCCCGTATGCGATGAATATGACATCAACATGTGCGTGCACCCCGATGATCCACCAATGCCCATCCTCGGCCTGCCACGCATAGTCACCTGCGACGTCGACATCGAGGCATTCCTCAACGCTGTGCCCAACCCGCACAACGGCCTGACATTCTGCGCCGGCTCGCTCAGCGGAGGTGCCCACAATGACGTGCCCGCCCTTGCCCGCAAATACGCCAAACATACCCACTTCGTGCACGCTCGAATCTGCAATGTAATGCCTAACGGCGACTTCAAGGAATCGAGTCACCTCGACCCGCGCCTGATAGATGTAGTGCGCACATTTGAGCGCGAGCGTCCCGGCGTGCCCATGCGCGTAGACCACGCGCCTCTCATGCTTGGCGACGACAAGATGGGCTACAATGCCGGCTATTCATTCCACGGGCGCATGCTTGCTCTCGGCATGGTGAGCGGTATTATGGCTACAGTCAATCAATAAAGTTTGTGGTAGGTGGTTTGTTGGCTGTGGGCACCGGTCTGACGCACCACGCAACGAACCACCAACTTCCTAACCGATAATCCCTATAAAAATGACAAACCTTTTCGATATCAAAGATAATGTGACCGTGATTACCGGTGGCACCGGAATCCTCGGCCGCGCCATAGCAAAATACCTTGCCCTCAACGGAGCAAAAGTGATAATCCTCGGTCGCAAAGAAGACGTCGGTGCAGCCATCGTAGCCGAAATCGAGGCTGAGAACCCCGCCGGCTCAATCGAGTTTATCAAGACAGATGTGATGAACCGCGAGCTTGTGGAAGCCAACTGCAAGGAAATCGTAGAGCGCTACGGCCGAGTAGACACCTTGCTCAACGCCGCCGGCGGCAACATGCCCGGCGCCACCATCGCCCCCGACAAGACTTTCTTCGACCTCGACCCCGAGCAATTCCAACGCGTGCTTAGCCTCAACCTCACAGGCACTGTTATCCCCACACAGGTATTTCTCAAGCCCATGGTAGAGCAAGGCCGCGGATCGATCATCAACTTCTCGTCGATGGCAGCTTTCCGCCCCATGACCCGCGTATGCGGCTACGCCGCCGCCAAAGCCGGCATATCAAACTTCACAGCCTACATGGCTACCGAATGTGCACGTAAATTCGGCGAAGGCATACGCGTCAACGCCATCGCCCCCGGCTTCTTCCTCACCGAGCAAAACCGCAGCCTCCTCACCAACGAAGACGGCAGCTACACCGAGCGAGGCCGCGACGTGATACGCCAGACACCTTTCGGCCGCATGGGCGAGCCCGAAGAACTCTGCGGCACCGTACATTACCTGATGAGCAATGCAGCCAAATTCGTCACCGGCACAGTAGCAGTGGTCGACGGCGGATTCAATGTATTCGCAATGTGATTTATGCGCTTACAGCGCAGTTTAAAAGAGTTTAAGAAAGTTTAGGCGTTAAACTCCTAAACTTTCTTAACCAATAAAAAACAAGTTTCGCCTGCGAAACCTAAAGCGAAAGAGACATAGATGTCAAGAAAACGCAAACCTCAACCTCTGCTTGAGGATATAGAAATAGTTGACGTAGCCGCCGAAGGCAATGCCTTGGCGCGCGTGGACGATATGGTAGTCTTCGTGCCCTTCGGCGCACCCGGCGACCGCGCCGACATACAGATCGACAAGAAAAAGAAACGATATGCCGAAGGCCACATCGCCTGTCTGCGCAAGCCAAGCGACATACGCGTAGAGCCGAGGTGCGAACACTTCACAATATGCGGTGGCTGCCGCTGGCAACACCTCCCCTACGACTATCAGCTCAAATGTAAACGACAGCAGGTAGTGGACGCCCTCACGCGTATAGCAAAAGTCGACCTGCCCGAGATAGCGCCATGCCTCGGCAGCGAAGAGATATGGGAATACCGCAACAAGATGGAGTACACATTCTCCAACAAATGCTGGCTCACCTACGAACAGCTCGCCTCAGGCTGCGAATTTCCCGACCGCGACGCAGCCGGATTCCATATCCCCGGCGCATTCGACAAGGTACTTGATATAAACCGCTGCCACCTGCAGGACGACATATCCAACCGAATTCGCCACTTTGTAAAGCAATATTGCAAAGCCCACAAACTCCCCTTCTACGACCTGCGCGCACAGCAAGGATTCATCCGCACAATGATGGTGCGCATAGCCTCTACGGGCGAGATCATGGTGGTGATAGTAGTAGGCGAAGACCGCCGCGAAGAGCTCAACGCACTCCTCAAAGCCGTAGAGACAGAATTCCCGCAGATTACATCGCTGATGTACTGCATAAACACCAAGGTCAACGACAGCCTCGGCGACCAGACAATCGAGCTCTACAGCGGACGCCCATATATAGAGGAAGAAATGGAAGGCCTTAAATTCAGAGTTGGCCCTAAATCATTCTACCAAACCAACTCACGGCAGGCCTACCGCCTCTACAGCGTAGTACGCGATTTCGCACTCTTGAACGGCAACGAACTCGTCTACGACCTCTATACCGGCACCGGTACTATCGCCAACTTCGTAAGCCGGAGGGCAGCCAAAGTAGTAGGTATCGAATACGTGCCGGAGGCTATAGACGACGCCAAAGTCAACTCCGAGCGCAACGGTATCACCAACACACTCTTCTATGCCGGCGACATGAAAGACGTGCTCAACGACGAGTTCATATCAGCGCACGGCACCCCCGATGTAATGATTGTAGACCCACCCCGCGCCGGCATGCATGCCGACGTGGTAGAGACGATACTCCGCGCCGCTCCCGAGGTGATAATATATGTAAGCTGCAACCCCGCCACACAGGCACGCGACCTTGCCTTGCTCAATCACCTCTATAAAGTAGAGGCCGTGCAGCCGGTAGATATGTTCCCTCACACGCAACACGTAGAAAACGTAGTGCGCCTCGTCAAGCGCGATCAGCCCTTGGCCTTGGCAAGCGAGGAATTATAGTAACGCTCATCGCCGGTGACCTCCATGCCCAGCCATGACGGACGGGCAAAAGGTGTGTCAACGCCCGGCAACTCAATCTCAGCGACGACGAGGCCACTGTTCGCTCCGGCGAAAACATCAACCTCCCAAGTCAGACCGTCGCCGGCATCGATAAGGCAGCGCGTCTTGTCGATGCCGGTTTCACAAGCCGCCAACATCTCGCAGGCGTCCGCCACGGGAATCTCATACTCCCATTCATTGCGCGAGCAGCCGTCGTTGCGGGTCTTCACGGTAATGAAACCCCGGTCGTCGCGCACGCGTATGCGCACCGTCCTGTCAGGGTCGCTGCAGAGATAGCCCTGCGCTATATGCGACCGATGATACACGAAAGGCTCAAAATCGCCCGACACTAAAAACTTACGTTCTATTTCTTTTGCCATATCACTCAAATTTGCTGCAAAGATATATAAAATATTTAATACTTACTCTTGTGGCGATAGCCGCCGGCCCGTCGCTGTGGAGTCAAAGCGACGGTGGAATCTTCATCCGCGGTATCGTGCGCGACTCCCTCTCCACAGAAGGCTTGCCCTATTCGTCGATACGCGTCGACGGCAGCAAGGTAAGCACTGTAGCCGACAGTCGCGGCCTTTTCGAACTCACCATTCCACACAACGCCAAGACCATTACCGCCACCTGCCAAGGTTATGCCGCCGCCACCATACCGGTGAAATCGACAGGAATGCAGATCTACGACATATATCTCAATCCACAGGCTACAGAACTAGCAGAGGTCGTGGTGAAGAAGAAAAAATACAGCAAGCGCAACAACCCCGCCGTAGATTTTGCCAAGCGTTTGCGACATCTCGGACCGGAGACAGACCCGAGGCGAAACGATTGGTACAGCTATTCATCTTACGAGCGAATATCTCTCGGTCTTAACAATTTCGACACCACACAGACCGGTGGTCTGACACGCCATCTTCCTGACCTGACCGCGCACATCGATACATCAGAAATCAACGGGGCGCCGGTGCTCAACCTTTCCGTCCACGAAATATCATCCGACACTTACTACCGCCATCAGCCCGAGTCAGAGAAACGCATAGTAAGCGGAGTGCGCAGCGTAGGAATAGATGAATTCACTGAAGGCGACAATGTGCAGACCATACTTGCCGACCTGCTCCGGGAGGTAGACCTGTATCAAGGCAATATAACATTGCTGAGGAATACATTTGTAAGCCCGTTGTCGTCGCTTGCGCCTGACTTCTACCGCTTCTACCTTGTAGACAGCATGGCAGTGATTCCGGGCAGCGACAAGCCTCACATCGCTTTGGCATTCTACCCCCGCAACAAATCATCGTTCGGATTCCAAGGACACCTGTTCGTGGCCCGCGACGACAGCGCTATGACAGTGCGGCGAGTCGAACTCAGCGTGCCGTCGGAGATTAACCTCAATTTTGTAAACACCCTGCGCTTGACACAGACCTACGACACCGCCGCCGACGGCTCACGCCTCAAGACAAGCGACCGCCTCTTGCTTGAACTGCAACTCGTGCCCGGTACACCTGAGGTCTATATCTCACGCAAGATAGACTATAGCGGCCACTGCTTCGTGAAGCCCGAAGACACCGACAGCATATTCGACCGCCTCGGCCACGACTACACCCTCGCCAACGCCCATGGCCGCGACAGCATTTACTGGACTGACGTGCGGTCAATCCCCATGCAACAAGGCGAAAGCAAGGCCGATGAACTTATGGGCAAGCTGCGGAAAAACAAGCTTTTCTACTGGGGCGAACGTATACTTCATAATATGGTTACAGGATATTGGGCAACCGGCCGAAACAGCCGCTTCGATATTGGCCCCATAAATACCACGGCAAGCTACAACAGCCTCGAAGGCTTGCGCCTGCGCGCCGGCGGCATGACGACCGCCAGACTCTCGCCCCGTTGGTTTGCCCGCGGATATGCCGCCTACGGCTTCCGCGACCACAAGTGGAAATACAGCGGAGAAGTGGAGTATTCGTTTATCGACAAGAAGATTCATCCGCGCGAGTTTCCCATACATTCGATAAGACTCAAACATCAATACGACGTAGACCGTCTGGGCTCACATTATCTCTATACCAATGCCGACAACTTCGTATTGTCGCTTACCCGAATGTCGGACAAGCGGTTCTCTTACCGCAGACTCTCGCAACTTGAATATACCCTTGAGCTCAACAACAACTTTTCCGTTGTAGGATCGGCGTCGTATATCCGTCAGGAGGCTTCGCCGTACCTGCCTTTTGTGACCAACGGAGGCAACGCGATGAGCCATTATACGATGGCTGTCTTCGGCATAGACCTGCGCTATGCACCCGGAGAGACTTTCTATCAGGCACGCAGTCACCGCTATCCGATTGACGAAACCGTGCCGGTGTTCTCAATATCACACCGCTATGCGCCGGCTTCTTTCTCCGACCGCCATTATGGATTAAACCGCACTGAAGTGGCTGTATCGAAACTGTTCAGACTACCGGTCATAGGAGCGCTCGATATGAAGGTTTCGGCGGGACACGTGTGGGGAGCGACAGTCTTCCCCGAGCTTTTCATACCCAACGCCAACCTCTCGTATACCATCCAGCCCGGGTCATTCGCACTGATGAACCCGATGGAATTTGTCAATTCGAGCTACGTGTCGTGGCATGTGACTTATCAAGCCCGGGGAGCTTTGCTGAATCTAATCCCCGGAGTGCGACGTCTCGGGCTGCGCGAAGTGGTGAATTTTTCGGGTATCTACGGACACCGCTCCGCAGCGAACTCGGCCGTAGACCTGCTTGCATTGCCGGCCGACGCAAACGTCACTACAATGACCAAGCCCTATATGGAGATTTCCGTAGGCCTCGACAATATATTGCGTTTCATCAGGCTCGACTATGTGTGGAGGCTCAACTATCTCAATATGCCCTATCACATAGACCGCCGAGGCCTCCGGGTAGCGTTGCAGTTTACGTTCTAAAGCAAAAGAAGCACCGGTGCGAGCGCCGGTGCTTCCTTTGTTATTGAATGATTAATCTTAACGATTGCCACCGCGCGGACGCTCGCCACGCGGACCGTTGCCACGGGGTCCTTCGCCACGTTGGGGTGCCGGCATGGGCTTGGCGTCTTCGGTAAGTTTGAGTTCTGTGCCGTTGGCAAGTTCTACCTCGAAACCGCCACGCTTGCGTGAGATTTCAACAATAGCTTGACCGCTGAAGTTGTCGGCAACATATTTCGCGATTGCAGCAGGCACGACTGCAGCCGGCACAGCGTTGCCTTTGGCAGCCTTTACCTCTTTCCAGTTGCCGTCGGATGTGAAGTCAACCTCGGCACCACCGACGAAATCAACCTCGAACTCCATACCACGGCGACCTTGGTCTTTCTCGACCTTCTTAATCTGCACGCCGCTGAAATGGGTAGAGATAAAGGTCTTGGCAGCCTGAGGGAGCTCAGACTCGTTGACGGGAGTACCGGCGCTGACGCTGACCGATACAGAAGCTGCAATGGCAGCTAAGAGGACAAATAATTTTTTCATCTTAAAAGTGTTGATTATTTTGATTGAATTGTATTCTCTATAATATTTACGGCCGCACTGTATTTTCTCCCGACAGGTACAGGATTATTGTAGCCCCGCAAAGATATAGTGCGGTTGCAATACTTCTCCACGTAAGGGATACCCACGATAAACGACCTGTGTACCCTTACGAAGCCATCAGCCGGAAGCATAGCCTCGATCTCTTTCATGGTAATCTGGGAGATTACTGTAGGCAAGTCGCGGCGATATACCTTGACGTAATTATCCATGGCCTCGACAACAATTATGTCCGCACATGAGATGACGACATTGCGATGTTCGACCTTTAGAGTAATATTGCGGCAAGGGAGAGCAGGGGAGTCTATAAACTTCCGCGCTTTCTCTACCGCACGCTCAAAGCGCGGATAGAAAATAGGCTTGTGAAGGAAATCGACAGCGTCCACCTCAAAACCATCTAAAGCATAGTTGGCGAAAGCAGTGGTGAAAATCAGACATACTCCGGCCGGAAGTTCCCGGGCAAGCTCGACACCATTATGCGAATTCATTTCGATATCGAGAAAAACAATATCGGGGTTCTCTGCCTTGATACATTCCATACCTTTTACGGGAGAGGTGAAACAGCGCAGCTCGATATCACCGTAGCGACGGCAATATTCCTGCAAAATAGTCAGAGCAATAGGCTCATCGTCGATAGCTACACACTTGATCATGCTGATAAATCGATTGAAAGTTTTACTTTGTAGATATTGCCTTGCACCTCATTTATGAGCTTATGCCTACCTTGGAAGAGAAGATCAAGGCGGCGTCGGCAATTTGCAATACCCATGTGTTCGCCGATACGTTTGACCGGGAAAATATAATTGGCGGTGGCAAATTCAAAATGCCCGTCTCGCTCACGGATGTCGATTGTAATAGTGCTCTGCTGTACCGGCGATACCCCGTGCTTGAAGCAGTTTTCGACAAATGTAACGAGCAACATCGGCGGAATGAGCACGTTATTATCGGAAATGTCGGTAGAGAAATCAACCGTAGTCATCTCGTTGAGGCGCAGAGATTGCAAGCCTACATATTGCCTGATATAATCAACCTCGTCGGCAAGCGGCACAAGATTGCGCTGCGACGCTGAATATATATAGCGCATCATCGAGATGAATTTTTCAAGCGACTCGAGCGCCTTGGGGCTTTCGGTAAGAAAGAGCCCATAGAGCGAATTGAGAGTGTTGAACATGAAGTGGGGCTTTATCTGAGCCTTGTAAAGCTCAATCTCGGCCTTGTCGCGCTCGGCCTCCACAGCCTGTCGGTGAGCCTTCTGACTGTTGGTCTGTATAAGAAGCCCTACAGCGAAACTGAATGTAACCACAATCATGAACAGCGACCATATCGCCTGTTGGTATTGCTGCACATGCGGAAAGACACGTGTGATACCGAGATCATGAATGCTCGGCTTCGGGATATATAGAGTCACCGATGACAGCAGCCCGGTAATAACCAAAGAGGCGATAATCAAACCTGCAGCAGCTAATCGCCGCGCGGAATTTGAAAAAAGGAACGGCACTGTGACGAGGCGGTTGATGAAATACAGGCTATAGAGCCACAGCCCGACCGAAAACACATATCGGGGGAAATTATGGAACCAACGTTCGACAGGGAATATCATTGCCATCACCGGCAAGACTATAATGCAGAACGCAAGGTCAATGTATAAGGATACATTTTTCATTTGTCAGTGACAATAGTCTATTAACGTATATGCAAAATTAACAAAAACAGCCGTAAAAACATACTTACTGCCGCCACCGCTTACCATCATATTGGTGCCGTTAGTCATATACTGATATGACTGATAAAACCATAAAAGGTTTAATGAATTAAATTTGCGCTCAAAAATAAATCGCAATGACAGTAAAAACCTTTATTGACCGGCCGGTCTTGGCCGGAGTAATTTCCATCGTGATAATGATAGCCGGTATTCTCGGCCTGCTTCAGTTGCCTATCGAGCAATTTCCCAATATCGCACCGCCTACCGTGAGAGTGCAGGCGTCGTATACGGGAGCCAATGCCGAGACGGTGATGAAGAGTGTGATAGTGCCTCTTGAAGAATCGCTCAACGGTGTGGAGGATATGATGTATATGACATCTACTGCCACAAACACCGACACGGCCTCGATCACCATATATTTCAATCAGGGCACTGACGCCGATATGGCTGTTGTAAATGTGCAGAACCGTGTGGCGTCGGCACAAGGGCTTCTTCCGGCCGAGGTGACAAAGAGCGGTGTCACAGTGCGCAAGCGACAGAACAGCACGCTCAAGTCGATAACCCTCTACAGCCCTGACGACAGCTACGACGCGAAATTCCTGACCAATTACATGAAGATCAATATAGAGCCGCAGATCTCGCGAATATCCAGTGTGGGAGAGGTGAATATATTCAGTGCCGAGTATGCAATGCGTATATGGCTCGACCCGGCGAGAATGTCGCAATACGGGCTTGTGCCGGCCGATATCGACAAGGTCCTTGCCGCTCAGAATCTCGAATCACCGACCGTTACGCTCGGAGCTGAATCAGCCAATACTTTTCAATATGTGCTGAAGTACCGCGGACGCTATGAAGACAGCGAAGATTATGAGAATCTTGTGATACGGGCATTGCCCGACGGCAGCATACTGAGGCTTAAAGACGTAGCCACAGTAGAACTCGGAGCGGTAAACTATGCCATGATAAGCGAGACGAGCGGACACCCCGGAGCCAATGCGATGATTGCGCAGACTGCAGGCTCCAATGCCAATGAGGTCATAAAAGAAATCGACCGAACACTTGAAGAGCTCAGGCAGAATCTTCCGCCCGGTATGGTGCTCACCGATATATCGAGCACTAAAGACTTCCTTGACGCCTCGATGGCAAAGGTTGTTGAGACTCTCCTGATAGCTCTTTTGCTCGTGGTTCTTGTAGTATATCTTTTTCTGCATGATTTCAAAGCCACGCTTATACCGGCATTGTCGATCATAGTGTCGCTCACAGGTACGTTCGCCTTTATCTATGCCGTAGGGTTTACATTGAATATGCTCACGCTTTTCGCCATAGTCTTGGTGATAGGCACTGTAGTGGATGACTCGGTGGTGGTCGTCGAGGCGGTCAAAGCCCGCTTCGATCAAGGAGAGCGAGACCCGTATGAGGCTACGGTAAGTGCCATGAGCGGACTGTCGGTTGCCCTGATTACAACTACCGTGGTGTTTATGGCTGTGTTTATCCCGGTATGCTTTATCGGAGGGACATCGGGCACTTTCTACCGTCAGTTTGGCCTTACGATGGCTGTTGCTGTCGGTCTCTCGCTTATAAATGCAATGACACTGTGCCCGGCTCTGGCCGCTATTTTAATGAAGAATGATAAGGAAAGCGGTAAAGAGACATCCTTTAAGCGACGCTTCCAGACCGCATTCGACAGCGCATTTGAAAGCATGGTAAACCGCTACCGCAACGGAGTGCTGCTCTTGCTGAGACACCGCAAATCCGTATATGCAATAATACTGATATCCATTGCCGCCCTATGGTGGCTCATCGGCAATACACCGACCGGCCTCGTGCCGCAGGAAGACATGGGCACACTGAGCATAAACGTGCAGGTGGCTCCGGGCAGCAATCTCTCACAGACCGAAGCTATAATGGATGAAATCGAAGACAGTATATCAGGAATTGAGGAAATCTATATTTACTCACGCGTGACAGGCAAGAATGCGCGGCACGACCAGTCGGCCTCGGCAGGCTCTTTCAATATCCGACTGCGGCCGTGGGATGAACGCACCGCTGACGGCGCGGATATCAATTCTGTGATACGCCGGATCTACGAGCGCACAGCTGATATAGCTTCGGCTCAAGTGCGCGTGTCGCAGTCGCCGATGATATCGGGCTACGGCACCGGCAGCGGATTCGAACTCTATGTGCAGGACCGCTCGGGCAACAGCACCGACGAACTCCTCGCCGCCACCCGTCTCTTCTTGGACTCGCTCAACCGTCGCCCTGAGATTTCTCGCGCATATACCACATTCGATACAAAATACCCTCAATATCTTGTAGAGGTGGATGCGGCACGCTGCCTGCAGATGGATGTGTCGCCGTCAGATGTCTTGTCTACTCTGGCCGGATATGTGGGCGGCAGCTACTCTTCAAACCTCAACCGCTTCACCAAGCTCTACAGGGTGATGGTGCAGGCCGACCCTGAAGCGCGTCTCGACACAGAGTCGCTCAAGCGCATGTATGTACGTTCGGCTAACGGGGCAATGGCGCCTCTTGACCGATTCATCACACTAAAGCGCGTCTATGGTTCGGAAAGTCTTTCTCGATTCAACCTTTTCGAGTCTATAGCCGTTTTTGGAGAGCAGGGCGAAGGCTACAGCTCCGGAGATGCGATCAAGGCCATACGCGAGACCGCCGCGCGCTGTCTGCCTACAGGCTACGGCTATGAATTCGGAGGCATGTCGCGCGAAGAAGCGTCGGCCGGCAACACTACAGTATTGGTCTTCGCGATATCATTGGCATTCATCTATCTCATATTATGTGCACTCTACGAGAGCCTGACAGTGCCTTTTGCAGTGATTGCGGCAGTGCCCGTCGGGCTGGCCGGCTGTTTTGTTTTCGCACGTATATGGGGCTTGGAAAACAACATTTACATGCAGATAGGCATTATCATGCTGATAGGTCTGCTTGCGAAGACTGCAATCCTTATCACCGAGTATGCAACGGTAAGGCGCAAAGAGGGTATGAGTCTTACGGCAGCGGCAATTTCGGCAGCCAAGGCGCGTTTCCGCCCGATTGTGATGACAACGTCAATGATGATTGTAGGTATGTTGCCGCTGATGTTCGCCACCGGTGTTGGTGCGAACGGTAATGTGTCGGTGGGCGTAGGTACGGTTGGCGGATTGATTTTCGGATCGCTCGCGCTTGTGTTTATGGTACCGGTGCTGTTTGTGGTCACACGCTCAATACACGAGCGTATCATGCCGAACCGCAATAGAGGGCGCCGTCAGTGATGTGATACAGACTGACAGAAACAACGTCCGCCTGCGAATATGCTCGCAGGCGGACGTTGTTTTTTTTGCAGAATGGAAGGGTCTATTTTTTCTGTTCAAACAGCCATTGGCGCACCGGAGTGAGGCGATAGGCATAGTCGAAAGAATACATGTGCTCGCTGCCTTTGCCATCGTCTGGAAGGACAGATTTCGGAGTGAAGTTTATGATATTTACCGGAGCACCTTCGGCAAGAAGAGCAGAGGCAAGGGAATCTTGCTCGGCTTGCGGCAGCTTGGCGCTCCATGTGGCATAGCGGTATTCCACGCCATCTTCCTGCGCGGCTTTCTCAAGAGCCTCGATACCGCTGAACGACTGACCGCTCTTGCCGGCGGTGATATAAGTGAATTTGTGCCGGGCAAGACTTGAGAACACAGCGGTGTCCCAGTGGCAGTCAACAAAAATCGACGCGGCGAAAACATCGGGATAGGTGACATTGTAGTACATCGAGATCATGCCGCCCATTGATTGGCCGGTGGTATAGAGACGGGTCTTGTCAATACTCGGGTCAGAGGAAAGAGAGGAGAGCAGTCTGATGACGATATCGACCTCATCGGTATGCTCGTAGGCGTCGTTGACAGCCACGCCCGAGAATTGAGGTACGAGTATATAGCAGGGATGTTCGCGTTGCCAATCGTGGCCGGCCCATACGAGAGCGCCGTAGCCTTGAGTGAGCGGGCGCGTATAGTCTGTTCCGGGAGTGCTTGCGTCGGCCATGAAAAGGACAAGAGGATAGGTCTTGCCGGCTTCGGTTTGGGGTGTATAGAGATTGTAGCGCAGGGTGTCGCCGGTGACACTGTCGACAAAAATATTCTGCTTGAATTCAGGCACCGATTCAGCTATCATCGCTTGTAGAACAGAATCGGAGGACTTGTCGATCACAGGGCCTCCGCCGGGCGAGCCAAGTTGTGGGCCGCCCGGCTTGCCCCGTCGAGGTTGATGATTTTGCGGTTGTTCGGATGACGCTGTAGATTCAGCGTTTCCTCTGCAAGCTCCGGCCGCAATAGCTGAAGCGCATGCGAGCGTAATGGCAATGCCATATCTGAATGTCTTATTCATAAATCAAGTTGATTAGGATTCTATATAATAAGACAAGCAGATGGATAATAGTTTAAGCAAGCTCGGCGAACTGCAATTATCCGGTGGCGAATTACGCCGGTTTGAAAGTCTGGAAACTTCCGTCAGTATAGAGTACTATTATTGATGAAATTTTCTTCTGAGAGTCAGCTGCAGAGGAAGAGAGGGCGGGGGAGTCGGCCGGAATATAGTCTTTTGAGCCCTGCAGACTGTTATATTCGGGCATTGATGAGCCCTGAGAGCTGTCTTTGATGTAGAATGAGTCTTCAGCAAAGCTGTCTTTGATTGATTCAGTAAACTCATCCACAGGCGGTTGCAGGTCGAAAAGACCGTTTTCGGGGGCGTTTTGAGGCTCTGAGATTTCAATATTTTGATTTAGCAACATATCTCCTTGGCCAAACAGCAGCCACAGGATGTTGAGATTCGGAAATGCCGCATTAAGTTTGGCGAGAACCTGATTGTTGACAGATTTGTTGCGGCCATGCAGCATTTGCGACAAACTCGGGCGTGGTATTCCGGCAGTATCTGCAAATTGTGTACTGCTGAGGCCGGTAGAATTGATAAACTCTATCAAACGGTCTAAAACCGGGTTTTTATCGTTCTCTTCCATCTGTTTCAATTATTAAATTCGGGTTGCAAATTTAAAAATAAAAATTGTAAATAGCAAATTTAAATTTCAAAACTTATACAATGCAATCAGAATTGCGGTTTGCAAAATTAAATTTACATTATTAAAGAGTGAATAATCCAGCTTTTAGAGATGTGTTTACCTCTGGAAATCAAACTTAGAGCCACACTTTAATACAGCGCACAACAATCCTTTAAATCAGTGCATTGACAATACTATCCCAGCAAATACCGCCACGCCTATTCCGAGGATGCTTTAATTAAAGTTAAGCTTTATGTATTATACACATCTAATTGAATATTAGCGTATTATTCTTAGAGTTAATTTTTGTGTAAGCATAAATTAGCCTCAAATTTCATAATTTGAAACAGAAGCTCTTGCTATATCGATGGCCTCTTAGAGAAATGAAATTCAAAAAATCGCAAGGCTGATAATTTACAAATGCAAACAACGACGCAACAGTACTTGTTGTTGCAATTGCAAAATTGCTAAGATTTCAAACCAATCCGAGCTGTTTCAATACGTAAATTTTTCTCATTCGGGCTTTTTGTCCCCGGCCTGTAATGGCAAAATCTAAAAATCGTCGCCTGCCGGCCGCATTCGTATAAATAAAACGCTCTCAAACAGTCAAAAGTTGCTTATCTTATTTCATTATCAGCTATTTAACACTAATTATACCAATTATTGAAAAGAGATAAAATAATTAACACAAGCATGCACTGAAAAATCAGCACCAATATAAAATTATGGGAAATGCATTTTCATAAATTTTCTTTTTTGAGTCTAATATCATCAAAATCACACTTTTTACAACATAAATCCTCAAAAAAGAGCGACCGGGACTTATAATAAGTAGAAAAGCGACACAAAACACGTCCCACCGCTAAGGACATGAATGATAAAATTTTTGCAAAAATGTTTGACAAATCCAATTTTTTGTTGCTATCTTTGCGGTGGTAACTCAAACATATACCGAAAAACACACAACAACCTTTTAAATAATACGCATCATGGATATTAACAGTATCATGGCCGGGCTTGAAGCCAAGCACCCCGGAGAGAAAGAATACTTACAGGCTGTCCGCGAAGTACTCATGTCGGTTGAGGAAGTATACAACCAGCACCCTGAGTTCGAGCGCAACAAAATCATCGAGCGCATGGTAGAGCCCGACCGTATTGTCACTTTCCGCGTGACATGGATCGACGACCGCGGCGAAGTACAGAACAATATTGGATACCGTGTGCAATTCAACAATGCCATCGGCCCGTACAAGGGTGGCATCCGCTTCCACGCTTCAGTCAACCTCTCTATATTAAAATTCCTCGGATTCGAGCAAACTTTCAAAAACGCACTCACCACCCTTCCGATGGGCGGCGCCAAAGGCGGCAGCGACTTCTCGCCCCGCGGCAAGAGCGACCGTGAGATCATGCGCTTCTGCCAGGCATTCATGCTCGGCCTTTGGAAGAACCTCGGTCCTGACCGCGACGTACCTGCCGGCGATATCGGTGTAGGCGGCCGCGAGGTAGGCTACATGTATGGCATGTATAAGCGTCTTGTCAACCAGCATGACGGAACATTCACCGGCAAAGCCCTCGAATTCGGCGGCAGCCGTATCCGTCCGGAAGCTACCGGTTTCGGTGCGCTCTACTTCGTGCAGAATATGCTCAAACAGCGCAACGACCAGATCGCAGGCAAGACCGTTGCAATCTCGGGCTTCGGCAATGTAGCTTGGGGCGCAGCCCTGAAAGCAACCGAGCTCGGCGCCAAGGTGGTGACAATCTCAGGCCCCGACGGCTATATCTATGATCCCGCCGGCCTTGACGATGAGAAGATCAACTACATGCTTGAGCTCCGCGCTTCGGGCAACGACGTTGTTGCACCCTACGCTGAGAAATTCGCAGGCTCAACTTTCTATGCAGGCCGCAAACCTTGGGAGCAGAAAGTTGATATCGCTCTTCCCTGCGCCACACAGAACGAGCTCAACGGCGATGACGCAAAAGCCCTTATCGCAAACGGCGTAGGCATGGTAGCCGAAGTATCCAACATGGGTTGCACGCCCGAGGCTATCGACGCTTTCATCGAGTCGCGTACCGTTTACGCTCCCGGCAAAGCTGTCAACGCAGGCGGCGTAGCCACCTCAGGCCTTGAGATGAGCCAGAACGCCATGCACCTGCAGTGGTCTGCCGAAGAGGTTGACCAGAAACTCCACACCATCATGACTGATATCCATCAGCAGTGTCTGCGCTACGGCGTGGAAGCCGATGGCTACATCAACTACATGAAGGGCGCCAACATCGCCGGCTTCATGAAGGTTGCCAACGCCATGATGGGTCTTGGCGTATGCTGATAAAAACGATAACTAAACCAACGGATCCCCCGGTGCCGTCCGGTATCGGGGGATTTAAAAATCTTTCCATAATATGAATGTAGATTTCCTTACGGCAATAAAACTCTTCTTTGCCAACTATGTCAATTTCAGAGGCCGCTCTACCCGTGCAGAGTATTGGTTTGCCATGCTCTTTGTATTGATAGCATCGATTGTGCTGTCAGTGCTTTCGGTCTTGGGGCTTCCATATATCTCAACTCTCTTCTCTATTGCAGTCTTCCTTCCGGGTCTTGCCATCTGTTTCCGCCGTTTTCACGACGCCGGTCAAAGCGGTTGGCTTGTGATACTGCTTTACGTCTTGTCTTTTGTAGGCTTAGGCATTATGTATGGTCCTATGCTCTCATCTATTATAGAATATGCCAATGATCCTATCGCCCTTCAGCAGGCAATGCTTCATTACATGTCAAATCACATCGGCTCAATTGGTTTAGGAGCTCTCATCGTACTGGCTGCGGCTGTATGGGAGCTTATCATACTTGTAAAGCCGAGCGCGCCCGACAACAAATACGGCCCTAACCCTTACGGCGAATACAAATGAAAAAAACATATATCATCTGGGCGATGCTTAGCGGCGTCGCCCTTTGTGCGTGTAATAGAGGGGCGTCGTTTACATACGAAGATGTGGAGACTGCCGACACTATCACACATCACGCCCGATATCTCACCATTGCCGATTGCGGCGGAGGAACGGTGCGAGTAGATATCGCCGACCCGTGGAACGAGGGGAAATACCTCGCCCGATATGCACTTGTGGCACGCGATTCAGTGATACCTTCTGACCTTGATTCAGAAGTCAAGATAATCCGCACACCTGTCGAACGGGCTGCCGTTTTCTCATCGGTCTATACCGAGGCATTCAATGAGCTCGGAGCCCTCAGCTCTATCGCGGCAATTGCCGACAGCCCGTACTTCGCTAAAGAAGATACAATAACCAAGCTCATTCACGGCGGAAAAATCGCCGACCTTGGCTCCGCGGCAGCACCTTCGGTTGAGCTCATGGCCGCCAATGGAATCGACGTGGTGCTACGCTCTCCGCAACAAGGCATGCCCGGGGCGAAACTGCCGGGGCATATTGTAGCTGTAGAGTGTGCAGACTATATGGAGACGTCGCCTATCGGGCGAGCCGAATGGATTTTGCTTCTTGGCGAGCTGACCGGTAACCGAGAGGCTGCAGCAAACGTTTTTGAAAATGTGATCGACAATTACTCATCGTTGGTATTCGAGGTATCAGGAGCGACCTCTCCGCGCCCCAAACTGCTCGCAGAGACAGAGTATTCAGGAGTGTGGTATGTGCCGCAGGGAGGCAGTTATATGGCCCGTATGTATGCCGATGCGGGAGCTGACTGGCCATGGTCTGATACCGAGGGGAGCGGTTCGCTGTCGCTGTCGCTTGAAGAAGTGGCAAAGAAAGCCTTGGACGCTGACGTGTGGCTCGTGCGCTCATACGGCTACGAAACCACACCTGCGACATTGAAAGCCCTCAATCCGCGCTATGCAAACTTCGAAGCTGTGAAAAACGGCAATATCTACAGCTGCAATACCGAAGAACGGAATATCTTCAACGTTTGCGCCTTCCACCCCGACGAAGTACTCGCCGAATATATAGCCATCTTCCATCCGGAAGTATTACCTGATTATAAACTCAAGTATTTCAAACATACAAAATGAGAGCATGGCGCCCCGCGATAGTCGTTTGTCTGCTGTTGTTACTCTTGGCAGTATGCTTCCCTGTAGGCTTGCTTACAGGAAGCGTGGATATAGGCTTGGATGAGCTCTTGGCAATAATGAGCGGAGAGGGAGACAGCCTTAGCCATTTCGTCGTGATAGAGACTCGTCTTCCGGCATTGCTTACAGCCTTGTTTGCAGGAGCAGCATTGGCTGTCGCAGGCCTGTTAATGCAGACCTGTTTCGACAATCCTCTTGCCGGGCCCTCGATAATGGGTATTTCTTCCGGTGCTAGTTTAGGAGTTGCGCTTGTTATCCTGACGGGAGTATCGTATATAGGACTCCTTGGCAATCTGGCGATAGTGGGAGGGGCTTTCATCGGAGCGATGTCCATACTGGTGATATTGCTGCTACTGTCGTCGGTCGTTCGCTCGTCGGATATGCTGCTCATCATGGGCATACTCATCGGGTATCTGAGCTCGTCGATCATCTCTTTGCTCAATTATTTTGCACCCGAGCGTGCCGTGCATAGTTTTGTGATGTGGGGTATGGGTAACTTCATGGGTGTTGACATGGGTGTGCTGCCTTATTTTGGAGCGCTGTGCGCTTTGTTTATTTTTTTATCTTTCCCTTATATCCGCAGCCTCAACGCTCTTCTTTTCGGAGCTGAGTATGCACGTAGCGCAGGAGTGAACGTAAGCCGCGTCCGCACGGGTCTGCTGCTCATCTCAGGCGCACTCACAGCCACCGTCACCGCTTGGTGCGGGCCTATCGGTTTTATAGGCCTTGTCATACCCCATATAGCGCGTATGGCGTTGCGCTCCTCCAACCACCGCATGGTATTGCCTGTGACTGTACTCACCGGCGCATTTATCGGGTTGCTGTGCCAGATTCTTTCTGTTGCGCCGTCGACATTTGCAGCCGGGACTATACCCATCAATGCAATCACGCCGGTCATCGGTGTACCTGTGATAATTTACATTCTGCTCAATCGTAGGAGACTATTATACTTCAATTGAAATGGAAGCACTCAAATGTACTGATCTCACTATCGGCTACGACACAAAGACAGTATTGTCGGGCATAAATCTGAGTCTTGCTTCGGGAGAGCTCGCAGTGCTGATCGGAGCCAACGGAAGCGGTAAATCCACAATGCTGCGCACTATGGCCGGACTCGAAAAACCTCTTGCGGGGTCGGTGGAGATCTGCGGCGCGACGTTTGACGGAATGTCGCGCCGTGAATTGTCGCGTATGCGAGCTATTGTGAGTACTTGGCGGCAGGGCGGCGGTGCGCTGACTGTAGAAGAAGCGGTCTCTGTAGGACTCAATAATTCAATCTCTTTGTTTGGCCGTATATCTGATGAAGACAGAGAGACAGTGCTCAAATCGATATCGGATGTAGGTATTTCCGACCTCGCCGGGAGATATCTCGCCACCCTCAGCGACGGAGAGCGTCAGAAGACTATGATTGCCCGCGCGCTTGTGCAGAATACTCCTGTGATATTCCTTGATGAGCCGACAGCATTCCTTGATGTTGCAGCCCGCATAGAGATAATGGAATTGCTAAAGAATCTCGCCTGTCAAGGCAAGACTATAGTTGTCTCCACACACGATATAGCTCCCGCTGTGGCAAGAGCTGATTCCCTGATAGTAATAGACAAGAAAAATAAAGCGCTATGCTTTGGCAAGACGCGGCAGATTATCGAATCGAAAGCTCTCGACAGAGCATTTGCCGGGAGCGGAGTGAAATTCGACGCTTCAATCCTCGATTACCGATAAGTGTCCGCTTGAATCGACTATGAATTTGCCGGAGATACCGAGGTCACGGCTCTGGGGAAGCAGGAGATAGACGATAAATCGGGGGACGACAGATAAAAATACATCCTCGGAGCAATCGTCGGCAGCAGTTATCGTGCTTTTACTGCCATCGCCGGATATTTCGACTCCCGAATCATTTTCTTTTATAATCGCGTCGATCTTTCCGAACGATTCTGACGCTTTAAATATCACATTCTCAACCGACCTATCCGAAAACTCTGCAATTGGATAAAACTGAAAGCTCAATTGTTGCGCCGTCTTGTTGCCATAGCTGTGGTCGATAGAGCAGAATCCAATTCTGCATGAAGTATCGCGTAGAGCTGTAGCGCATGCACGTAGCAGCGGAGATAGCTGTCCGTTGCAGACGAAGAAAGCTCCACTGAGAGCGCATGGCATAGCGGCTATATTGCGTGCGACTCCGGACGGAGAACGTCGCATTACCGGCCTTGGTGTTCCACGCCGGTATTCCTCCATCTTTTTCTCAAGATAATTGTCTGCCATATCTCATTTATCGAGTATACAGTGTACTTTTCCCACCGGGAGCTTGCCTTCCATGCGGAGAGGCACACGAGAGTTGTCGGCCGATATCCATGCCTCCATATCATCGGAGGTCTTTTTTCCGCCTCCCGAAGTAAATTTAAAGGTAATATGGTAGGCTTGGCGCTTCTCGCCATTTATATCTACATCTTCTTTGCCGCTGTATACTATAGAGAGTAATTCCTTGCGCTTTCCCGAGAAGATATCGATTGACTCCACGTGTCCCGGCTGCCATTTCTCGTATGGCAGGGTACGCATGTAGTAGAATGAGGTGAGCATGTCGACGGCTTGACCGTCGGATGACATCTGGCGTCGTTCATCAACCGCGAGTTCTCCTTTCTTGTATACTTTGCGAATACAATCGGCCTGCACCTTTCCGGGTTTGGTATAGTCGTAGTTGACAACGTCGTGCTTGTGCTCGTTGCCTTCGTGTGCTATTTTTTCATAATATAGCGGAGTGAAGTCGCTGTAGGTCATGTGGCCGTTGAGGGTGTCGCGCACACGGAATATACGGTCGGCCCACGGTTCCGACCGTGCGGCCAGATGAGCCTTGTAGCTGTCGGAACCGTGGGTGAGACTTAGGGTGGCGCTGCCGGCCTTTTTATTGATCAGCCCCCATTTGAACATCACACTGTATCGCAGCGTCTCGGGTTCAAGATGACGGTGGATAAGGCCATTTGTGCGGGCCAATGTCGCCGAGGCAACGCCGAGCGCTGCAATTGTCATTAAGATAAAACGTTTTGATACAAGCATGATGAATAATTATTATGGAGTCTGAAAATCAATAATGCCTCTACGGACAAACCGTAGAGATTAAACAACCGGTACTTTCACCACAAGTTTACGATGCCCGCCTTCTCCAATGTTGGGAGCATGTGCGTCCTCGGGAAAAAATATGGCCATTTCGCCGAAGTCAACGTTGACAACGCTCTGAGGCGCGTCAAAGAAGAAAATGACATCTTTTGTCTCGTTGTAGTCTTCGCGTGGCTGCTTGAGCGACTCGGTCGGAGCCCAGCCCATAGCTTCAGTTCCCTGTAGAGGTATCTGAATGTCAATGAAGCGCTTATGAGCTTCAATTTTGGCATTCTCAACAGATACCAAGGTCGGTTCGGAGCATTTTACAGCCATCGAAGAACCATCGGGGCAGTCGATGTTATATACTCCTTTAACAAATTCATCGTTAAAATGTTCTTGAATCCAGTCAATCGCTGCATCAAGATAGGGCGAGATACCTTTGTATTGGCCTGCGTCCTTGATGGTGGTAAGTATCATAGTGTTTGTTTATTGAGTGGTTGTCTTTAATCTATCGACATGGCACATTCCTCGTATTCATCCTCGAAAACAAGAGGGAGAGCAGAGTGCTGGGCCTGCTCTATACGCTTGTTGCGCCAGCATTTGCGGCATACCGCGACATAGCGGTCGTCACCACCGATCTCGACTTGGTCGCCTTCAACAACGATGTTACCCGCGGCGTCTATTCGTGCGTTTACAATTGTCTTATGACCGCAATTGCATGTAGATTTGATTTCATCAATCGTATCGGCAATTTCAAAGAGTCTGCGGGAGCCTTCGAAAAGATGAGTCTGGAAATCCGTGCGCAGGCCATAGCATATCACATTGCTTCCGAAATCGTCTACGACGCGGGCGAGCTGGTCGACCTGAGCTTCAGAAAGAAACTGAGCCTCATCAATAAGAAACCAATCGACAATACGCCCGTCTTTCTTATAGAGATCTTTGGCAAACTGATAGAGGTTGGTGTTGGAATGAATCCAATGACATTCACGCTCGATACCTATACGGCTTCTGATCACGTTTGATTGTTCGCGAGTGTCGACGACAGGTTTGAGGCACATGTAATCCATGTGTCGTTCTTCAAAATTATAGGCCGTGGTAAGCAGGAGCGCGGTTTTTGCCGAGCCCATAGTGCCATAGCGAAAATATAGTTTTCCTTTGCGGTACATCGTGTTTCTTTTTAAAAACAGATACAAAGGTAGTCAAAAAACTCATATCTCTCACAGAAAAGAGCGAAATTTAGGAAGTAGAGGGGTACGCCATTATGCTATTTAACATAATAGTGATTATCATAAATTATTTACTTTGATTTATGGGGGCAATTTTTTGCCGTTACAAAAAAAAGAAGTATCTTTGCGACGGATTTCAAGGCTCCGCCAAAATCCATTTTTAAGGTAAATATTCTTTTAATAAAAACAATAATGGTAAGTTATAAAGAACTCGGTCTTGTAAACACCCGCGAGATGTTTGCCAAGGCTATCGAAGGCGGCTATGCAATTCCCGCATTCAACTTCAACAATATGGAGCAGCTTCAGGCTATCATCAAAGCTGCAAGCGCTGAAAAATCACCCGTAATCCTTCAGGTTTCCAAAGGTGCCCGCAACTATGCCAACGCCACTCTGCTGCGCTACATGGCTCAAGGTGCTGTAGAATATGCAAAGGAACTTGGCTGGGAAAATCCTCAGATCGTCCTTCACCTCGACCACGGCGACAGCTTCGAACTCTGCAAGAGCTGTATCGACCTCGGCTTCTCTTCAGTCATGATTGACGGCAGCCACCTCCCCTACGAGGAAAACATCGCCCTTACCAAGCAGGTTGTTGATTACGCACACCAGTTCGACGTGACTGTAGAAGGTGAGCTCGGCGTACTTGCAGGCGTTGAAGACGAGGTTTCTTCAGACCACCACACATACACCAACCCCGAAGAAGTTGTAGACTTCGCCACCCGCACCGGTTGCGACTCTCTCGCTATCTCTATCGGCACTTCTCACGGTGCTTACAAGTTCACCCCCGACCAGTGCACCCGCAATGAGGAAGGCAAACTCGTTCCCCCTCCATTGGCATTCGACGTTCTCGACGGTGTGATGAAAGAGCTTCCCGGCTTCCCCATCGTACTCCACGGCTCATCTTCTGTTCCCCAAGAAGAGGTTGACACAATCAACATGTTCGGCGGCAAACTTCCCGACGCTATCGGTATTCCCGAAGAGCAGCTCCGCAAAGCAGCCAAGAGCGCCGTATGCAAAATCAACATCGACTCAGACAGCCGTCTTGCCATGACAGCTGCCGTACGTCGTGTATTTGCAGAGAAACCCGGTGAGTTCGATCCCCGCAAATATCTCGGCCCCGCCCGCGACAATATGGAGAAACTCTACCGTCACAAAATCGTGAACGTTCTCGGCAGCGCCGGCAAAGCTGAATAATATCTAAACTTATTCGATACCATGGAGCGTGTACTGGCTACCGGCACACGCTCCTGATTTTAGGTATTGCAAATTTTCGTCAATCAAAAATAAAAACGTAAATTTGCACTGAATAATTGAAAACATACTTACAACATGTCTGAAATCAAATGCGTAGGCATCCTTACATCGGGAGGTGACGCGCCCGGTATGAATGCGGCAATCCGAGCAGTCACCCGTGCCGCAATTTTCAGCGGGCTCAAAGTCAAAGGTATTTACCGCGGCTATCGCGGTCTGATAACTGATGAAATTGTTGACTTCCGCACACAAAACGTTTCCAACATAATTCAGCAGGGGGGCACGATATTGAAAACCGCCCGTTGCAAGGAATTCCAGACTCCCGAAGGCCGACAGCTTGCTTACGATGTACTTCGTCGTCATGAAATTGACGCACTTGTGGTTATCGGTGGCGATGGCTCGCTTACAGGTGCCCGCATTTTTGCAAACGAGTTCAACTTACCAATAATCGGACTACCCGGAACCATTGACAACGACCTCTACGGCACAGATACAACAATCGGCTACGATACGGCCTTGAATACGATAATGCAGTGCGTGGATAAAATCCGCGACACAGCGACAAGCCACGAGCGTCTTTTCTTTATAGAAGTGATGGGTCGCGACGCAGGCTTCCTCGCGCTCAATGGAGCTATCGCCTCAGGAGCCGAAGCTGCAATTATCCCCGAAATCTCAACCGAGGTCGACCAGTTGGCCGAGCTTATACAGAACGGCTTCCGCAAGAGCAAGAACTCATCGATTGTACTTGTAGCCGAAAGCCCTGTGACCGGCGGAGCGATGGGTTTGGCCGAACGTGTGAAAAACGAATACCCCGGCTATGATGTGCGCGTGTCGATACTCGGCCATCTCCAGCGTGGCGGCAGCCCGACAGCCCACGACCGTATCCTTGCCTCCAGAATGGGAGCAGCCGCTATCGACGCTCTCATGGAAGACCAGCGCAATGTGATGATCGGCATAAAGAACGACGAGATTGTATACGTTCCGTTCTCCAAAGCTATCAAAAACGACAAACCCATCAACCGAGAATTACTCAACACCCTTCGTCGCCTTTCTATATAATATGAAGACTCCCGACCAACTTGTAGATACTCTCATCGATCTGTCTTTTGCAGAAGATATCGGTGATGGAGACCACACTACCCTCTCTACCATCGGTGCAGACGCGATGGGACGCCAACACCTGCTGGTGAAAGAAGAAGGTATTCTTGCCGGCGTTGAAATCGCACGCAAGGTATTTGCCCGTTTTGACCCGTCACTCAAGATGACAGTCTACATCAACGACGGCGCCCATGTAAAGCCCGGAGATATCGCTTTTGTAGTAGAAGGCCCCGTGCGTTCTCTGCTGCAGACCGAGCGTCTGATGTTGAACATCATGCAGCGTATGAGCGGTGTTGCGACTATGACAGCCAAATATCAGGAAAAGCTCAGAGGTCTTAATTGTCATGTTCTCGACACCCGCAAGACAACCCCGGGTATGCGTATCCTTGAGAAACAGGCAGTGGCCATTGGCGGAGGCATGAACCATCGCATAGGGCTCTTCGACATGATTCTCATCAAAGACAATCATGTGGATTTTGCCGGTGGAATTCCTCAGGCAGTAAAGTCTGCCAAGGATTATTGCAAAACTCTTGGAAAAAACCTTAAGATTGAACAGGAGGTCCGCAACACCGATGAGATCCGTCAGGCTCTCGACGCCGGAGTCGACCGGATTATGCTTGACAATTTCACCCCTGCTGCAACCAAAGAAGCTGTAGACCTCATCCGCAGTATCAATCCCGCTGTGGAGATTGAATCAAGCGGCGGTATCACACTTGACACTCTCCGTGCATACGGAGAGGCCGGAGTCGACTTTATATCTGTAGGCGCACTCACCCACTCTGTCAAAGGTCTCGATTTAAGTTTCAAGGCATGCTGACCATGAGGTTGTAAAATTCAGGCTTTGAGTATAAAAATTAACGGGATGGCTCATTGATGAGTCATCCCGTTAATTTTAATATATTTTAATGTTTCGTAGGTTTTGATTACGGAAATTTTTCCTTAATTTTGCGTCATACTATTATGCACGGAAAAGAAATCAAAACATGCGCCAAAGGGCGAATACTTGACAATGTCAATGGAGTGTACTCAGTGATAATAGAACCGGTCAGTTCTGCGCACTGTGGTGGATGTGCCATGTCCGGATTATGCGGAAATGGCACATCCACTGAAGTTATAGTCAAGGCAAAGGCCGAGGGAAATCAGACATTTTCCGATGGTGATGAAGTTTACCTTAAGCCCTCCGAAGAGCTTAAGGTACGTGCTATAATCCTCATGTTCGTTGTGCCTCTCCTTATATTGATTTTTTCCTCCATTCTCCTTACAGAAATTGGCTTGAATGAGATAGTGGCAGCTCTGATTTCTTTAGTCTTATCTGCTTCCACATATTTGTTAATATATCTGCTGTGCCGTAAGCATAGTGGCAAATGGATATTATTATGCAATTGATTATCGCTTCTTTAGCATTGCTCGGAATCTTGGGCTTTATAGGCGCGGTGTTGCTCTATTTTATAGGCCGCAAGTTTGAAGTTGTAGAAGATTCGCGGATTGAGGAAATTGCAAATCTTCTTCCGGGAGCCAATTGCGGTGGCTGCGGCTACAAAGGCTGCCGTGATTTTGCCTCCACGTGTGTGTCAAAGTCCGATCTGTCGGGTATGTTTTGCCCGGTTGGTGGCGCTGACTGCATGGAAAAAATAGCAGGTGTGCTTGGCGTGACGGCAGATAAGAGCGACAGCAAAATTGCGGTCTTGCTCTGCAATGGTACATGCTCGGCCCGGTCGCAAAGATATAGTTACGATGGCGTTAAGAATTGCCGGGTGATGGACGCAGTAGCTGTAGGTACACAAGGTTGTGCATACGGGTGTCTTGGCTGCGGTGACTGCGTGAGTGTGTGCATGTTTGGCGCTCTGACTATTGATGAAACTACCGGTTTGCCCATCACAGACACATCCAAATGCACCGGCTGCGGCGCCTGCGTAGAAGAATGTCCACGCAAGATTATCGAACTACGACCTGCCGGCCGTCGCGACAGGCGAGTATATGTAGCTTGTTCGAGCCATGATAAAGGAGCGCTTGCCAGAAAGATTTGTGCGAACGCCTGCATAGGCTGTTCGAAATGTGTGGCTGCTTGCTCTTTCGGGGCTGTGGAGGTAAATGATAATTTGGCTTATCTAAACCCTGAATTGTGCAAGACTTGTGGCAAATGTGTAAATGTCTGCCCAACCGGAGCTATAAAGGCCACTTTTGAAATCAATAACCCGAATGTCAATCGTACATGCCAATGATGAAGACGTTTAAGATAGGAGGTATCCATCCGGAATCTTTCAAAAAAGCGAGCAGGGCTATAGAGTTTCTGCCCTTACCCTACGAAGTGCGCATACCGCTTTCTCAGCACAAGGGTGCCCCTGCAAGAGCTTTGGTAAAACGAGGCGACAAAGTAGAACGAGGTCAACTCATTGCAATAAACTCATCATTTGTCTCCGCCTCTTTGCATGCACCGATATCAGGAGTTGTAGCCTCCGTGGAAAAAACGGTAATGCCCGACGGCAAACCGACAGAGGCTATCCATATAAAAGCAGATGAGGTTGAGCATACAGCAGATTCAGAGGCTCGCGTAGCATATTGGGAAGCCATTGTACCCGGATATACAGACAGGACTCTCAGCGAGAGGCTTTCGGCTGAAGAAATACGTAAGTCAATACTTTCTGCGGGTATCGTAGGCCTTGGTGGAGCTACGTTTCCCTCTCATGTGAAATTGACACTCAAAGATACCGAACATTGCGATCTGCTGATAATCAATGGCTGCGAGTGCGAGCCTTATCTTATGTGCGACGACGCCTTGATGTGTACTTACCCGGCCCGTATTGTCGAAGGTGTCGAGCTCATGATGAAAGCTGCAAATATCGACCGAGCTGTTATTGCCATAGAAGATAATAAGCCCCAAGCGATAGCCGCCATACGTGCCCACCTTGATCCGGCACATAATATAGAGGTGCAGATCATGAAAACAAAGTATCCGCAGGGCGGTGAGAAACAGTTGATCGAGGCTGTGACAGGGCGCCGAGTTCCAAAAGGCGAGTTGCCTCTTGCCGTTGGGGTTGTTGTCAATAATGTTGCCACAGCATTTGCAGTATGGCAGGCAGTGGCTACTTCCATGCCTCTTATTGAAAGAGTTGTGACAGTCAGCGGTAATATTCGGGATGAAGAATGTCGTAATTACATGGTGGCATTGGGCACTCCGCTGTCGTCACTGCCTTTCACTATGCCTGATCAGGCAAAGGTTGTGGTCGGTGGGCCTATGACCGGAAGGTCGGCTGTTTGCCTTGACGCTCCCGTTGTAAAAGGGACTTCCGGGTTGACTATACTTAAAGCAGATACACGGCGTCAGATAATGCCATGTGTACGCTGCGGCGCATGTATCGATGTTTGCCCGATGGGACTCGAGCCTTATCTTTTATCGACCTACGGACGGCTGCATTTATGGCCGGAAGCAAAAGACGCTGATGTGGGCGATTGCATTGAATGTGGTTCATGCTCATGGGCATGCCCGTCTTCGCGCCCTCTTTTAGAATTTATCCGCATTGCCAAACAACGAACAAGATAGTTCATTATGGATAACCCCAAGCTCATATTTTCACCCGGCCCGCACGGGCATACGCACCGCTCTACGTCGTGGGCAATGTACCATGTGCTGATAGCCTTACTGCCGGCAGTAGCATGCTCATTTTATTTCTTCCGCTTGCCTGCAGTGGGTGTAATGGTTGTATCTGTCATGGCATGTGTGGCCACAGAGTGGGCTATAACAAGATTCATGCTCCGACGCGGCAACACAATCTACGATGGCTCTGCCCTGCTCACAGGCGTACTTCTTGCTCTTAACCTTCCGTCGAACCTGCCGCTCTGGATGGTTGCAGCCGGAGGTGTAATGGCAATCGGTGTCGCCAAGATGGCTTTCGGTGGACTTGGCTGCAATATCTTTAATCCCGCACTTGTCGGACGAGTTTTTCTGCTTATATCTTTCCCGGTAGCCATGACATCGTGGCCTGTTCCTCTAAATATCGATGGCATTACAGGCCCGACAGTATTAGGACTTGAAAAAATGGGAGAGCTCGACGCCTCATCTCTTGATATCACGCCTATGCTCACCGGCAATATGGGTGGCTCTATGGGAGAAGTGAGTGACTTGGCCCTGCTTGCCGGCTTTGGCTATCTTCTTGCGGTGAGGGTGATAAAATGGCAAATTCCGGTATGCGTTATTTTAGGTTTGGCTGCGGTCGACCTGCTTGCCGGTTGGCCTGTGCTCGTCGATATCCTCAGCGGCGGGCTATTGCTTGGCGCGATATTCATGGCGACTGATTATGTTACATCGCCGATGACAAACAGAGGCATGATTGTGTATGGTTTTGCAATCGGAGCCATAACGGCTGTCATACGGCGCTGGGGTGCATATCCTGAGGGTGTGTCGTTTGCCATTCTTATAATGAATGGATTCACACCTCTTATCAACCGTATTTTCAAACCCTCGCGTTTTTCGGTACGCAGAAAGGAGATTGCACTATGAAATCATCTCTTCCCAATATGATTCTATCCCTCACAGGTCTTACTTTGGTGGCCGGAGCCTCGTTGGGATTTGTGAATTATATCACCGCCGAACCGATAGCCGCTGCGGCAGAAAAAGCGAAGATTGAAGCGATGGAAGAAATCTTGCCGCCGTTCGACAGTTTTGAAATTGTCGAATCAAATGGTCTTGCGCTCTACCCTGCCTCAAGCAATAAACAATTCTCAGGCATTGCAGTCGAGACATACTCTGACGATGGTTTCGGCGGTCGCATTGTGATAATGGCGGGATTTGGCGCTGACGGCTCCTTGACCGGATACCGGGTGCTGTCGCATGCCGAGACTCCGGGGCTCGGTTCGAAAATGGACTCATGGTTTATGAACGATCAGGTAATCGGTTCTTCCGACTATATCTCAGTGCGTGCCGACGGCGGAAATGTCGACGCCATAACAGGGGCTACTATAACATCGAGAGCCTTTACCGACGCTATAAACAGAGCACGAAAAGCCTATAATTCTTACAAAAATGAAAGCCGCTGAAGTTCTTATAGACGGTATTATCCGCCGCAATCCTACATTTGTCCTGATACTTGGCATGTGCCCCACCCTCGGCACTACATCATCGGCTTTGACAGGATTGTCGATGGGACTTGCCACTCTTGCCGTACTGGCATGCTCAAATGCCGCAGTGTCTGCCCTGAAGTCTTTTATCCCCTCGATGGTGCGCATACCGGCGTTTATAGTTGTTATCGCTTCTTTTGTGACAATCCTACAGATGGTCATGCAGGCGTGGCTTCCTTCGCTATATTCGGCTTTGGGCATATTCATACCTTTGATTGTGGTCAATTGTATACTTCTCGGAAGAGCTGAAGCGTTTGCTTCTAAAAATAATGTGTGGCTTTCGATATGCGATGGTTTGGGAACCGGAGCCGGATTTACACTCGCGTTGACTGTCATTGGCGCAATCCGTGAAGTGCTGGGAACCGGCGCGGTCTTCGGCGCCCACATCTTCGATGAATCTTACGGAGCTCTTCTCTTTGTGCTTGCACCGGGAGCCTTCATTGTTCTTGGGCTACTTATCGCTTTGTTTAACCGCCTAACTTGCAAAAAATGATTGAATACCTTGCCATAATACTGACAGCGATATTTGTAAACAATATCGTTTTTGCGCAATTCTTGGGTATATGCCCCTTTATTGGCGTCTCAAAAGATTTATCGTCGGCTTTGGGTATGGGGGCGGCGGTGACGTTTGTCATGGCAGTAGCAACTGCGGTCACATGGGTATTGCAGCACACCATACTCATCCCATTTGGATTACAATATATCCAGACTATCGCGTTTATTCTCGTAATTGCGATTTTGGTACAGATGCTTGAGATTGTGATGAAGAAAGTCTCCCCTACCCTTTATGCGGCACTTGGAGTCTTTCTACCTCTGATCACTACCAACTGTGCAGTTCTTGGCGTTGCAATTATTGTCGCTCAAAAAGACTTTGGATTCGTACATTCGCTTGTCTACGCCATAGCCACAGCCATAGGATTTGCACTCGCCCTTGTAATAATGGCAGGCATACGCACTCAGCTTGAGTTGGCCGACGTACCCCGCTCCATGAAGGGTGTTCCGATAGCGTTGGTTACTGCCGGAATTCTTGCAATGGCATTCATGGGTTTTGCAGGAATAAAAATATAAAGAGGCAACAAAACATACACTTCTGGCAGCGCGTCATTTCTCAAAGTTTTCCGAAAATTTTTATAAATCGTTGCAATTAAGGATTTTAAAATTTAAAGAAGCTCAAAAAGTTTTCCAAAATGAAATTTTGCAAGATATTTTCATCTTCAAATATTTGCCAAAATGATAATTTTGTTGTAGTTTTGCACCGTCAAATTTAACCCGAAAACTCAAGCTTCAATGATACAGACAGTTGTAAAACGCGACGGCAGAATCGTCGGTTATAACGAAGAAAAAATCAAGGCGGCCATCCGCAAGGCCATGCTCACCACAGAGCTTGGTGAAGACGAGCCCCTTATCCAGAAAATATCCGACCGTATAGGCGCGCACGGCAATGAGCGGATGTCGGTCGAAGAGATTCAGGACATGGTGGAGCTTGAACTCATGAACAGCACCCGCAAGGAAGTGGCCAAACGCTACATTGCCTACCGCGACCAGCGCAGCATTGCCCGCAAGGCCAAGACCCGCGATATGTTCCATGAGATTATCGAGGCGAAAAACAACGACATCACGCGTGAGAATGCAAACATGAACACCGACTCTCCGGCCGGTATGATGATGAAATTCGCAAGCGAGACTACAAAGCCGTTTGTTGACGACTATCTTCTTTCGCAAGAAGCACGCGAGGCTGTCCGCCATAATTATCTTCATATCCACGACAAGGACTACTATCCGACAAAGAGTCTGACATGCGTGCAGCATCCGCTTGACAAAATTCTTGAATACGGCTTCGTTGCCGGTCATGGAGAATCACGTCCGGCGAAGCGAATTGAGACTGCAAGCATTATCGCCTGCATATCGCTTGAAACCGCACAGAATGAAATGCACGGCGGACAGGCCATTCCCGCATTCGACTTTTACCTTGCTCCTTTTGTCCGCAGCTCTTACCTCGAAGAAGTGGCAGACCTTGAGAAACTTCACGGCAAGGAACTCACCTCCCTCAGAAATGCAAAATTCGATGATTATCTGCCCGCGTCGCTCGACGGGCTTGAAGGTGAAGAGCGCCTGAAGCAACATGCCGTAAACCGCACAGTGAGCCGTGTTCACCAAGCAATGGAGGCGTTCATCCATAATATGAACACCATCCACAGCCGCGGAGGCAATCAGGTTGTGTTCAGCTCCATCAACTACGGCACAGATACTTCTGCAGAAGGCCGCTGCATAATCCGCGAACTGCTCCACTCCACCTACGAAGGCGTAGGCAATGGTGCGACAGCCATCTTCCCTATCCAGATTTGGAAAAAGAAACGCGGCGTAAGCTACCTGCCCGAAGACCGCAACTATGATCTCTACAAGCTCGCATGCAAGGTTACGGCACGCCGCTTCTTCCCCAACTTTGTGAATCTCGACGCAACTTTCAACCAACACGAGAAATGGCGCGCGGATGATCCGAAACGCTACCTCTACGAGGTGGCAACTATGGGTTGCCGTACACGTGTATTTGAAAACAGATATGGCGAAAAGACTTCAGTAGGCCGAGGCAACCTCTCATTCTCCACTATAAATCTCCCCCGCCTTGCTATTGAATGTATGGCCATTCAAGACCGACAGGAACGTATCGACTCTTTCTTCCATAAACTCGACGACATCCTCGAGATTACAGCACGCCAGCTCAACGACCGTTTCAATTTCCAGAAAACGGCATTGGCAAAACAATTCCCATTGCTGATGTCTAAACTTTGGATTGGAGGCGACAAGCTCAAATCAGAAGAGACCATAGAATCTGTCATCAATCAGGGCACCCTCGGTATCGGCTTCATCGGCCTTGCAGAATGTCTAATAGCTCTCACCGGAAAACATCACGGCGAAAGCGAAGAGGCGCAGGCTCTCGGCTTGAAAATCGTGGGCCACATGCGTAGCCGTGTCAATGATTTCTGCGAGCAGTATCAGCACAACTTCTCGGTCCTCGCCACACCGGCAGAAGGCTTGTCAGGCAAATTCACAGCCAAAGACCGTAAGTCGTTCGGCATAATCCCGGGCATTACCGACAAGATATATTACACCAACTCCAACCACGTGCCGGTATACTACCACTGCTCACCCCGCCACAAAGCCGAGGTAGAAGCCCCTTATCACGCCCTTACCGGCGGTGGCCATATCTTCTACGTTGAAATCGACGGCGACGCCACCCACAACCCCGAGGCTATTTCGGCCATCGTCGACCTTATGGACCAGAACAACATCGGATATTGCTCTGTAAACCACAACCGCAACCGCTGCATGAGCTGCGGCTATGAAGACGCCGACGAAAAGACCGATACTTGCCCTGTCTGCGGCAGCCACAACATCGACAAACTCCAGCGTATCACCGGTTACCTTGTAGGAACAACCGACCGTTGGAACAGCGCAAAACTTGCCGAACTTAACGATCGAATCGTTCATGAATAAATCCACTCTAAGGGTCGTCGACATTGTTGAAGGAACAAGTGTCGACGGCCCCGGATTACGCACTTCCATCTATCTTGCCGGTTGCGACCACCACTGCCCCGGATGTCATAACCCGTCGACATGGCCTCACGACGCCGGCAAAGACATGACATACGAAGAGATTCTCAAAATTATCGATTACAATAATTTTGACGTGACCTTTTCGGGCGGTGATCCTCTATATCAGGCTCAATCATTGCTCCCGCTTTTGCAAATGTTAAAAAAGGCCGGCCGAGGCATTTGGTGCTACACAGGCTTTACTTTTGAGCAAATATCAGCACACCCGGAAATGAATAAACTCTTGCAATATATCGATGTTCTTGTCGATGGTCCTTATATCTCCGAATTTCGCAAGCCCGGGTTGCTATTCAGAGGGAGCAGCAATCAGCGATTGATAGATGTCAGCAAGTCATTGAGTAGCAATGAGATAATCGAATGGACTCGTGATAATTGAAAATTTTTAATAAAAAAGTTGCCAAAAAATTTGCACAATCCATAAAAAGTCCCTAACTTTGCACCGCAATTGAGAAACAAACCATTGCAAACGACTTCGTAGCTCAGTTGGTAGAGCAACTGACTCTTAATCAGTGGGTCGAGGGTTCGAGCCCCTCCGAGGTCACAAAGAGGTCTTTCAGACCGAAGTAAATCTCTGAAAATCATTGATTTTCAGAGATTTTTGTTTATACCCTCTATCCACCGTTGGCTCAGAAAGACGGCGAAATCATCTTCATAGCCTTAATGTATACCACTAAACATTTGGTACTTGCTCATTGTTGTTAAAAAGATTATTGGCATACCCGTTAGCAAAAAAACATTCACAATACCCGATAGTGAGATTCATACTGTCGGTGCATGAAGAACAATAACAATGAACAGACTACTCTTGATAATCGACCCCCAGAATGATTTCATTACCGGCGCTCTACCAATAAAGGGTGCAGAAGAAGCAATGAACAATCTCGCGGACTACATTTGCAGGAATTCCGGTAAGTATGCCTTGAAGATTGTCACAGCCGACAGACATCCGTTCTTTCACTGTTCGTTCACCGATTGCGGAGGTGAGTGGCCCCGACATTGCGTCCACGACACGGCCGGGGCTGCGATATGGCAAGCATTATTCAGCCCTCTTTATGAAACCGAAGGAGCCGTCCATTTCCTTTATAAGGGACAGTGTAAAGCTTCTGAGGAATACTCTATTTTCAGAAATCAGGAAGCCACACGGATAATCCGTGATTTGATTGAGAATGCTGAAATAGATCGGATCGACATCTGCGGACTTGCCGGCGATGTGTGCGTGCTGCAATCTCTCAGGGATGGCATGGAATTGTTCGGCGCTGACAAATTCAATGTGTTGACAGCTTTTTCGCCTTCCATCGATGGAGGAAAAGCTCTATCAGATATAATTGAAAAACACAATTTATTATGCGACAGATAATACAACATTTTACCGACGATGATCTGTATAAGTTCACAATGTGTTGTGCGGTTATAGAATGTTTCCCTCGCAGGCAGGTCAAATATCAATTCAATGACCGCGACAACACTGTATACCCTCCCGGATTTGCCGATCTCGTAATGGAGCAGATTGCCATGTTGGAAAATCTGAGGATTTCCGATGAAGAAATCGCTTTCATGCGCAGGAAGTGCAACTATATCCCGGAGTGGTTCATGAGTTTTCTCCGTGGCTTCCGCTACGACAGAAGTTGGGTAAAAGTATGGCAAGATAGTGAAAGACATCTGCATATCGAATTCGAGGGTTATTGGAGCAATACCATCCTGCTCGAAGTAAAGGTGCTTGCAATCGTATCCGAGCTTTATTATATCGTTACCGGGGAGAATAAAAAATTTGACTACAATGATTACTACTCCCGCTCCTACGAGAAAGCCCGCAGATTGATTGGCGCAGGATGTATGTTCAGTGATTCGGGTACTCGTCGACGTGCTTCATTTATTGCTCAGGACACAGCTGTACGTGCAATGGCCGCATGTCAGAAAAAAGAGCGGGGTGCGGGTTGCTTCACCGGTACAAGCAACGTATATCTGGCGATGAAATACAACCTGACACCCATCGGCACGATGGCTCATGAATTTGTATGTGCTATTGCAGGAATGTATGGCCCGCTGATGGCGAACCATATAGCCATGACAAAATGGTCGCAGACATTTAGAGGTGCACTGGGAACATTCCTTTACGACACTTACGGATGGCGTATCTTCAGCCTCAACTTCTCTACCGACTATGCCAATATGTTCAAGGGGCTGAGGGTAGACAGCGGCGACAACCGCGAGCAGCTGGACCTTATCATCGAGAAGTATCGTTCGCTGCACATTGACCCACGAACGAAACAGATTGTTTTCAGCAACGGCCTGAATGTTGACCGAGCTATTGAAATACAGAAATATGCTGCCGACAAATGCCTGCCATCATACGGCATAGGCACACATTTCACCAACGATTTCGCCGGTGTCAAGCCTCGGAATATTGTGATAAAACTCACTGCCGTCAAGATTACCGAGTCGTGGCCATTTTATTCGCAGACATGCAAGCTCAGCGAGGACAAAGAAAAATATTCGGGCGATGAAGCAACCGTCAGAAGATTCATGGAGGCACTCCATTTAACCGAATAACAGCAAAGGAGTCTCCTCAATTTGACAGGAGACTCCTTTGCTATAAGATTTTGTAAATTTCAATCTGTCAGCTCAGGCGGAAGTATCGGCATTGCGCCTTTCTTTGTGCAGACGTAGGCTGAGGTCTGTACTGCACAGGAATGAGCCTCGGCGACTGTCTTCCCCTTCAGGATATTGGAAATGAAAGCAGCTGTGAATGAATCGCCGGCACCGACGGTATCGGCAACCTCAACTTTGGGGGTAGGCTGGAACGATACGTTGCCGGGGGTGAACACGTAGCTTCCGTTGATACCGCAAGTCAGGATGAGCATACGCAGGTTGTACTTGCCAAGAAGTATCCAGCATTTGTCCTGAAGATCTATGCCGGGATATCCGAACATGCGGCTGACGGTCACAAGTTCCTCATCGTTTATCTTAAGTATATTGCAGCGCTTCATTGAGTTGCAGAGGATTTCCTTGTTATAGAAACCCTGACGGAGATTGACATCGAATACAATCAGCGGGTCATTTTCTGCCGGGATTGCGTCAAGGAATCGGTTGATGGTGTTTCTTGACACCACATTTCTCTGAGCGAGAGAGCCGAAGCATACAGCAGTCGTTCTTTCGGCAAGATTCTCAAGCATGGCAGTATAGGGTATATTATCCCAAGCCACATTCTCCTTTATCTCATATTGCGGCACTCCGGCCTGATCGATTTCAACCTGCACGGTACCGGTCGGATAAGGTACTTTTTCAATCTGGTGCGTAAGGCCCTTCGATGTGAAATTTTCTATAATCTCGTGGCCGAGAGGGTCGTCGCCAATGGCACTGACAACACAGCTTGGAAGGCCGAATTGAGAAACATGATATGCGAAATTGGCCGGTGCTCCACCAATCTTCTTTCCTTCGGGGAGGACATCCCAAAGAGCCTCACCCATTCCAATTACTAATCCTTTCATGATATGATTTATTTAATGTTTTTTATATTCAATGTGTAATACAACAAGTAGATAACACCTACCGTCATTACCGCTACTGCACCACTCTGCCCTACTGCGTCGGCAGCAAAGCCCATGGCGAGGGGGAAAATCGTTCCGCCGAACAAGCCCATGATCATAAGGCCCGAAACCTCATTCTTTTCATTGGGTGTATATACGAGAGCCTGTGAAAAAATCACCGAGAATACGTTAGAGTTACCGAAGCCTATCAGTCCGATTCCTATATAGATAGGAGTCAAAGTATTGCAAGCGAAGAGCATGATCATAGCCACGAACATCATCAACACACTGATTCCGAAAAACAGTTTGGGCGACATCGAGCGGAGAATGAATGTTCCGAGAAAACATCCGGCCGTACGGAATATGAAATAGATACTTGTAGCGAAACCGGCTTCTTCAAGAGGAAGGCCAAGACGCTCCATAATGATTTTGGGAGCTGTGGTGTTGGTGCCGACGTCAATTCCTACATGGCACATTATACCAAGGAAGCAGAAGAGGATGAAAGGACGCCCGAGCAGTTTGATACACTCTCCTACCCCGGAGGCCTTGTCGGGTTTCTCTTCCTGAATGGGTGTTGCTGCAAGGAGTGAGATCGAGAGAAAACTGATCACTGCATAGATAGCAAACAGGGCGCGCCATCCAAGGCCGAATGTCGGGAAATATGTCGTAGCACCCCAAGCAGCCAAAATAGGAGCGAGGAACGAGGCTATAGCCTTGACAAATTGTCCGAAAGTAAGAGTGGAGGCAAGTTTGTCGCCGCTGATAAGGTTGGTTACAAGCGGGTTGAGAGAGGTCTGCATGATAGCATTGCCTATGCCGAGGAGCGAGAATGAAATCAGCATAATGCTGTAGCTGTCACCGGTTACAGGTATTATAAGCGAAATTGCTGTCACAATCAAGCTTATTAGTACTGTATTTTTTCTGCCAATCTTGTTCATCAGCATACCGGTGGGCACTGAAAATATCAGGAACCAGAAGAATACCAATGAGGGGAAGAGGTTGGCCTGCGAATCGGTCAGGCCAAGATCTTTCTGCACGTAGTTTGAAGCTGTGCCTACAAGATCGACAAATCCCATGGCAAAGAAGCAAAGCATTACAGGAATCATCTGCATGAGCTGCCCCTTCTTATCGCTTACAAGCTTATAGTTATTTTCCATTGATAAGATTATTTTTCGATGTTGATAGAGTAAACTTTCACGTTTTTAACTTTAGCGGAGCCTCCATCTGTGGTAAAGGTCAACTTGCTGTAAGGAGTCGTCGGGAAGACGAGATTAGTCATCACTCCTTTGCCATCGTTTGCAAATACTTCCATGCTGGAGCGGTCGATGAAAATTCTCAGCGGAAGCGTTTTTCCTCCATTGAAAGTAGGGGTGACTGTTATTGCAGGAAAGTCCTGACTGAAATCTACTATACCACTCTCGCGGCGGTCAAACGATAATGTTTCGTAGTTAGGGGCGTATGTCAATACAGTCTTTTCTCCATTGTCATTACTGAAGGTAAGAGAGATTGAGCCTGCTTTTCCGGGATCTATATCCATCAATATTTCGCAAATTCCATCATTCTCCGATGGCAGGGCTATTGTTTTACCTTTGCCTTTTACACTGACTGATTTTGCATTGACCGTCATTTTTCCACGAAGAGCGCCAATTTCGGGCGATGGAGTTGTGGCGGCGTAAATCTGGCCGTCCGCTCCCTTGAAAAGACTGATTTCACGAGGAAGCGTATTGGCTGAGCGGAACTGTTTCGTGGGGACCTCTGCCGCATACTGCCAGTTGCTCATCCAGCCAATGATTGTGCGGCGGTTATCAGGAGCGTCGCTCCAGCTTACGACAGCATAGTTGTCTTTGCCATAATCAAGCCATTTGGTAAGCACTTTTCCATTGGTATCCGTATCGGCCGTGAAAGTCTTGCCGTCAAAATCGCCGATGAAATACTGTATACCGCTGCCTCCGAACGGTCCGCCGGGGTTGATGTTGCACAGCAACACCCATTTTTTCATATCAGAGCCTTCGACCGGTAATTCAAACAGGTCAGGGCACTCCCATACGCCATCCTGAGCTCCAAGGCCTTTGCCAAAACTGCTCTGAAGAGTCCACTCTTTCAAGTCGGGAGATGTGAATATGAGCATTTCATGATCCAAGGCATGGGCGAGTATAAGAGTCCACTGCTTAGTCTCCGGATTCCAGAACATGTTAGGGTCACGCGCTTCACTCTCGAGCGTAAGGACGGGATTGCCGGGATATATGGTAAATGTGCTGCCATTGTCATGGCTGTATGCAAGACTTTGAATCTGGCTCACACCTGCCGAGGTATACATGGCAACAACGGCGTCTTTGCCAAATCCGGCGCTGTTTTCTGTATCGATTGCCGAGCTTCCACTGAATACCGAGCCTAAGCCGTTCGGTTCGATTGCCGCCGGATGGTGTTTCCAATTCACAAGGTCGCTTGATGAGGAATGCCCCCAAGTCATATTCTGCCATTTTGAACCAAAAGGATTCCATTGATAATACAGGTGCCACTCTCCATCCTTATAGAACATGCCGTTAGGGTCGTTCATCCATCCATATACGGGAGTATGATGAAAGCAGGGGCGGTATTTTTCGTGATTGGCAGTATCTATGCTGTCGGTCAATTCGAAATTAGACCAACATGCGTCGTCTTTAGCCTCTCGCACGGTGGTGCGGTTTTGAGAGGTGACGATATTAAGAACCACATCATGACCCTTATAAGGCGACATGTCGAAAGGCACGGAGTAATCAACCTTCGATTTTGCCAGACGTACATAGAAGGTGCGGTCAAGTTTGCCGTCGACGAGCACATTCACAGTGGCGTCGTCGTATGCTTCCTGCACCGGCAGCATAAGGTAACGGGAATCGCCATCTACGCGGACCAAGGTGTTGTTGGTGCCGAGGTGCTCAATTTTTATTCCGTCGGCAGCATTTACAACCGCTCCCGAAAGAAAAGAAAGCGTTGTCAATGCCACTGCAGTTTTGAATATTGATTTCATAATATTTATGGTATTATTTTACGGTAGTGATTTCATGTGCAAAACTACAACATTATCATTGACGCCGCTATTAAAATTTGAGCATTATGTTGTAGAAATGTTGCATTGAACAAAAAATCATATCAAATGCGCTGTTCTTCATAATATTATAGCTAACTTTGCAGTGTTGATAACCTTTGATCTGAACCAATGATGAATAGAGTCGCATTATATTTACTTGGATTTTTAATGCTTCTTCCCCTCGTAGGTTGTAGTGAGGACAAGCATTACCGCATTGGCATTTCGCAATGCAGTCAGGACGACTGGCGCACAAAAATGAACGATGAGATCTATCGTGAAATCATGTTTCATCCCGAAGCAGATGTTGAGATCCGTTCTGCCGATGACAGTAATGAGAAGCAGATAGCCGACATAAGATATTTTCTTGACAATGACTTTGACATAATCATTGCCGCGCCCAATGAAGCCGACGCTATCACGCCCATTATCGAAGAAGTATATAATAAAGGTATACCGGTAATAGTTTTTGACCGCAATATCAACGGAGACTCCTATACCGCGCTTCAGGTAGTGGATAATTATGGTATTGGCAAAGAAGCGGCTCAATATGCTTTCAGCCTTACGGGTAAAGGAGGGCGGATAATAGAAATATATGGTTTATCCGGGTCTACTCCTGCCATCGAGCGTCATAAAGGTTTTATGGATGAAGCCTGTAAACTCGGATTGGATATACAAGGATCGGGGTTTGGAAACTGGAACAATGAGGACGCAGCTTTGGTTGCCGATTCGCTATTGACGGTCTATCCTGATGTAGACCTTATCTATGCACACAACGACCGCATGGCCATAGCCGCCTCCGAAGTGGCTGATAAAAAAGGGATTCAAGTAAAGGTAATTGGCATTGACGCTGCTCCGGAAATCGGTATAAAGGCTGTCGCCGACGGCGTCATCGACGCGACATTCTTTTATCCAACAGAGGGTTATCGCTTGGTAAAGACGGCTTTATCCATTCTTAATGGTGAACCATACGAAAAGAATGTATGCCTGCCGATATCCTCGGCCGTAGACAAGTCAAACGCAGACATACTGCTTCTGCAAAACGAATCTCTCGAGGAAGAAACTGCTAAAATAAAGTTATTGAAGTCGCAGGTAGATGAGTATTGGAACCGACATTCGGCGCAAACCACTCTATTCTACGCAGCAATAGCTATCGTGGTATTGTTGTTCGGCTTCCTCTTTATGCTTCTAAGGGCTTTCTGGCTTCACAAAAGACACCAATCGACACTTATAGAGCAGAACAAACTTCTTGCCCGTCAACGCGATACTGAGAAGAGCCTCAATGAGCAGTTGAATTTAGCCACTCAATCAAAACTGATGTTCTTCACCAATGTTTCCCATGATTTAAGGACACCGCTCACCCTCATCGCCGAACCGGTGGAACAACTCGAAGCCGCAGATTACCTCACACCGCAACACCGCGCCTTGATAAAGATTGCCAATAAGAATGTAAAGATTCTCCGTCGCCTCATAAATCAGATTCTTGATTTCAGAAAGTATGAAAACGGTAAATTGCAGGTAAATCTCACCGAGGTGCATATCGCCGATCTTATCCGCGACTGGACTGAATCATTCACGGCAATTGCGCGTAAGCGGGAGATAAAACTATCGCTTGATATAAAGGTAGGCTCCGATGTCACCTTGGCGATTGACACAGAGAAGATAGAACGTGTATTCTTCAATCTGATGTCAAATGCCTTCAAATACACAGCCAATAACGGCCGGATTACTTTTGTGTGCGACTGTGATGAGAGCTCGCTCGTGTTTTCAGTAGAAGATACCGGGCAAGGTATTGCCGTAGAGGATCTTGGCAATATTTTCGACCGTTTCTATCAGGTTGATAAAATACATCCTAATGGATCGGGCATAGGGCTTTCCCTTGCCAAAGCGTTCGTAGAGCTTCATGGCGGCACTATTGAAGTAGAGAGTGAGCCGGGCAAAGGCAGCAAGTTTACAGTGCATATTCCGGTCCGTCACGTCGAAACGGTTGTAAATTCAGAAATTACCCGCGTCATTACCGACAGTGATATCAAGGCTGAACTTGGCGATATCGAACTTGACAGCTCAAACGAAGATGACAACAAACCGCTCCTGCTCGTAATTGACGATAATGCGGATATCCGGAAAATGATATGTGAGTTACTTGCCGACAGATATCGCATCATTGAGGCGCCGAACGGTAAGGATGGTATACGGCTTGCGTCGAAATATGTGCCTGATCTTGTTATCTGCGATGTAATGATGCCTGTGATGGACGGTCTTGAATGTTGCCGACGGATAAAGAATGAAGTCTCGACATCTCACATACCGGTGCTGATGTTGACTGCCTGCAGCATGGACGAACAGCGCATTCAAGGCTATGAAAGCGGTGCCGACGGCTATCTGTCCAAACCGTTCAACAGCAAAATGCTAAGACTCCGTTGCGAGAATCTCATCGAAAACCGCCGACGGATAAAGAATATATTCACTGCTGAAAATGATATAAAAGCAGATTCGGCTGAAAACTCTTCCCAGCCGAAGCTCCCGCTTGATATCGACAACGATTTCTACGCCCGTTTTGTGTCTCTTGTCAATGAAGAGATTGGCAACGCTGATTTGAATATTGACGCACTTGCAGGCAAATTGGGCTTGGGACGCTCACAATTCTATAGAAAAATCAAGTCTTTGACCAATTATTCACCTGTGGAATTATTGAGAAAGTTGAGGCTCGCCAAAGCAAGAGAATTACTCTCTACCACCGATAAATCGATCAGTGAGATTGCATACGAAGTAGGGTTCTCTGCTCCGGCTTATTTCACTCGCGTGTTCCGAGAGATGTATGACGAATCACCGTCAGAGATGAGAGCGAGGCTGGGCTTCAAAAACTGATTTCCTTTCATAGATCACATATCCGGGTCGCTCCTCTTTTTATGGAGCGACCCTTTGAAATATCTGTAGTCCAAATAGATACACTATTAAAAATCGTGCATTATGTTGTAAAAATTGTGCGCTGCTCAAAAAATCATAGTCAACACAACATGAGTGCAATACGGTAGATGATTCATTCCATAATTTTGTGGCAGAATTAAAAAACCGGATAAATTTTATAACATGAAAAAATTACTCCTTAGTACACTTCTGCTGTTTATGATGGCGATAGTGACGCAAGCACAGAACATCACTGTGCATGGGACCGTTCTTTCATCTGCCGATGAAGAACCCCTGATAGGCGCAAGCGTGATTTCAGAAGTCAAAAGTTTTGGCGGTGCCGCCACAGACATTGATGGAAATTTCGCACTCACTGTTCCCGAAGGCTCCAACCTGATTGTATCATACGTAGGCTATAAGCCCAAAACGGTTAAAGCCGAAGCACGGATGACCATTCACCTTGACGAAGATTCTGAATTGCTGGATGAAGTGGTGGTTGTCGGCTATCAGACAATGAAAAAAGCCGACCTCACAGGCGCAGTATCTGTAGTATCTACCAAAACATTCGAGACCACATCCGACACCGACCCCATGCGCGCCCTGCAAGGCAAGGTGCCCGGCATGACTATCACCGGCAATGGCTCTCCAAGCGGCACCGGCTCTGTGCGTATCCGTGGTATCGGCTCTTTCAATGCTTCGCAAGACCCCTTGTTTGTTATCGACGGTGTTCCGACAACAGCTACTCTCAATTCGCTCAACATGAATGACATCGAGAGCATGCAGGTGCTCAAAGACGCAGCCTCGGCTTCAATCTACGGTTCGCGTGCGGCCAACGGCGTGATTATCATCACCACCAAGAAAGGAAAGGCTTCCGGCGATAAGAAAGTAAATGTGAGCCTTTCTACCAATCTCACCGCGCAATTCTATTCACCGCAGTCAAAAATGAAGTTGCTCGACACTCCCGGCTACGCAACAGCCATGGCTCAAGCGGCTCTAAACGACGGTCTTGACCCTGCGGCATACGCTTCGGGCTACGGTCTTGACCTTAATGCAAGTTCGGGATACCCTATATCAGTATATGACATAGCAACCGGACAATATCGAAACTATACCGTAAACGGCTATTACGACGGATTTATCAACAACAAGCGTACTATGCTGATGTCTGACACCGACTGGCTCAATGAAATCTCACGTACCGGTTTCTCTCAGAGCTACGACGCCTCAGTATCCACCGCCACCGACAAAAGCACCGCGCTGTTCTCTTTGGGCTACCGCAAGAACGAAGGTATACTCAAATACACCAACTTCGAGAATATCTCTGCCCGAATGAACACCTCGTTCAATATCTCCCGCATATTGACTGTAGGCGAGAACTTCACCCTTACATATACAAACCAAGTTGATTGCCAGCCTCTGGAAAACGCTCTCAAAATGCCCTCGACTGTACCGGTATTTGAGACCGACGGAGTCACCTACGCAGGCCCTGTAGGCAGTATGGCCGACCGTCAGAATCCTCTTCGCGAACTTGCTTTCAACCGCGACAATGCTCTCAACGTATGGCGTCTCTTCGGCAATGCCTATATCGACATCAAGCCGGTGAAAGGCTTGACTCTCCGTTCCAATTTCGGCCTTGACTACGACGCCGCATTCATACATTCCTACAATTACACATTCCACAGCGACATCGTGAACAACGATACCAACTCCACCACCCTCTCCCAGGCCAATGACTCAAAGTGGACTTGGACCAATACCGCCAATTACAACTACACACTTAAAGAGGACCACAACTTCACCGTGCTTGCCGGTATGGAAATGTTCCGTCAAAGCCGTATCGACTTCTCGGGCTATAATGAGAATTATGATATTGAGACTCCCGACTATATGTATCCTGACGCCTCATCGGGTGTTGAGCGTTCTACAGGCAACAAATCGGCCTACGCACTGATTTCATTCTTCGGTAAACTCGATTATAACTGGCGCGATATGCTTCTTGCCTCGTTCACGATCCGCCACGACGGCTCCTCGCGCTTCGGCAGCAACAACCGCTATGGCACCTTCCCCGCCGCAACTTTGGGCTACCGTATATCGGAAAACATCAAGAAAGCATGGCTTGACGACCTCAAGATTCGCCTTTCATGGGGTAAGACCGGTAACCAAGCCATATCTAACACTGCTCGCTATGCCCTCTACATCGCCGACTATGGCAGCGACCGAGTGACTTCAACGGCCTACGACCTCCTGCTGCAGCAAAGCGGCATATTCCCCTCAGGCTACTACGCAAGCCAGACCGCCAACCCCAACCTCAAATGGGAGACTACAATACAATATAACGCCGGCGTTGACTTCAGTCTTTTCAAAAACCGCCTCACAGGCTCTCTCGACGCTTATATCAAAGATGTGAAAGACATGCTCATCACCCCTGCATATCTCGGCTCTATGGGTGAGGGAGGTGCCTCGTGGCTCAACGGACCCTCTCTGCGCAACTGGGGTATGGAATTCCAGATCGGATGGCGCGACGAACTTGCCTGCGGTCTTGGCTATCGCGCTTCACTCAACATGGACTTCTTCCGCAACAAGGTAACCTATCTGCCTGCAACCACCACCGGCTCGTATGCCCACACAACAAAAGAGAATCTCGTGCAGGCCAAGCAGCCCTACGGCTCGATAGTCGGCTATGTATTCGACGGCATTTTCCAGAATCAGGATGAGGTGCTGGCCTACGGTCAAGACAATGCCCGCGTCGGCGGCATGAAATATGCCGACCTCAACGGCGACGGAAAAATCACACCCGACGACCAGACATGGATCTTCAACCCGGTGCCTGATTTCTCTTTCGGTCTCAACGTAGAGCTAACATACAAGAACTTCGACTTCCAAATGTTCTGGCAGGGCGTCATCGGGCAGGATGTCTACAATAATCAGAAGTTCCAGAATGACTTTTGGAGCGTTACCGACGCCGGCAGCAACAAAGGCGTGCGCGTGCTCGACGGATGGCTGCCCAACGTAAACAGCTCTTCGACAATTCCCATGCTCACAACCAACAACCGCGGCGACGAGGGTCGTACATCCTCTTACTTCGTTGAAAACGGCTCTTACGCCAAGCTTCGCACTCTCCAGTTAGGCTATAATCTTCCGGCAAAAGTCCTCGGCAAACTGCGCATGAGCCGCGCACGAGTATACGTATCGGGGCAGAATCTCCTTACCATCAAGAGCAATAGCCTCACTTGCACCGACCCCGAGAATCCGAACTGGGCATATCCAATTCCCACTTCGGTATCGTTTGGCCTGCAACTCGACTTCTAAAGCTTTAAAAAACACACTATCATGAAATCCATAAAAACATATATATTCGCCATGCTCACACTCTGCATGGCCTCATGCGACGACTTTATCGACGTTCCTCCTACCGGTGTCGTTGACGGCGACCTCGCCTACTCCCAGCCCGACAAAATGGTCAATGCCGCATACGCCTCTCTTGGCGACTGCTGGTACAGTTATCCGTTCAACCTGTGGCCCTACGGCGACCTTGCCTCCGACGATTGCCTCAAGGGTGGCGGCGGAACAACCGACACCGGCTATCATCCGATGGAGATATGGTCTACACTTACATCGACACCGGGCGAACTCGACGAACTTTGGTATCGTCTCTACTGCAATATCTCGCGTTGCAACCGGGCCCTTGTTGCCCTTGAGCAATCGGGCGTAGATGTGCTCGGCGAGAAAACTGCGGCGCAGCGCACCGGTGAGGTGCATTTCCTGCGCGGTCACAGCTACTTCAAACTTCTCACAATGTTCCGCCAGATTCCGTGGGTGGATGAAGAGGTTTTCAAGAACAGCACGCAGGAGCAGACACCCAACAACCAATATAGCTACGAAGAGCTTTTTGCAAAGGTAATCAACGAATTCAAGCTTGCATACGACGCACTCCCGATGGAAGTGGAAGATGGTGGAGGCCGTGTAAACAAGGTTGCTGCGGCTGCATACCTCGCCAAATGCTACCTCACCCTCGCTTGGGGCGACGGATATGAGGCTACCGACGGCGTTGACTTCATCAATGAAGACTACATGGATAAGGTGATTGAGTATACCGATGTAGTAGAGAAGTCGAAATACGATTATCTCCCTGATTTCGGCGACATTTTCCTGCCCGATTACAAGAACAGCTCCGAGTCGATATTCGCAGTGCAGACCTCGCAGTATACAGAAGATAACACCCGCTACGGCCGTGCCAACTGGTCTAACATGCTCAATGGCTGCTGGGGAATATGGTCGTGCGGTTGGGATTTTCATAAACCGTCGCAAGATCTTGTGAATGCCTATAAGACAAAAGACGGACTTCCGCTCTTCGATAAATACGATGCGACAGACGACTACCCTGTCAACGGCGTGACATCATCACAGAAATGGGATCCGCGGTTGTTCCACACAGTCGGCATGCCCTCATTCCCCTACAAATATGAGGAAAAATATATGATGACGACCGATAATTCGCGTACTCCCAATACCTACGGCTACTATACCTCACTTAAAGATGTGCCTCAGCGCAGCGGAGGAGAGACGTTCGATGGCTCGTGGCAGGCATTCGCGATGAATGATTACGTATTCCGCTATACCGACGTAATGCTCATGCGCGCCGAAGCCCTGATTGAAAAAGGACGTCTTGAAGAAGCCCGCTCCATCATCAACGATATACGCAGCCGTGCCGCAAACTCTATTGACAAGCACATCGCTTACGCAAAAGACTATTGCGAGATCGCCCTCTACCCTGCTGCAGATTTCAGCGACAAAGAAAAGGCCCGCACACGTCTGCGCTGGGAACGACGCCTTGAAATGGCTATGGAAAGCAGCCGATATTTCGACCTGCGCCGTTGGGGCATTGCATCTGAGGTTCTCAACTCATACTTCGAGAAAGCTAAAGATTTCAGCTACGACGGTGTGAAATACGGTCAGTATTATCAGGACGCATATTATACCGCCGGAAAAAATGAGTTCTACCCAATACCATACAACCAGCTCTACTACGTACCGGGACTTTACGTACAGAACAAAGGTTATAATTAATAAATCGACCTACAATGAAAAATTTTAAATATATATTCATGGCAATGGCCGGGCTTGTCTTAGTTACCTCTTGCCAAGACAAAGACTATGATATTGCTGCGCCCGTGATAGCTCCTATCGACGCAAACAGCATAAGCGGTACTCTCGATGGCGACGACTATATCTGGACATGGACCAAGCCTGCAGATCTCTCTATGGTGGTAAGCCTCTACAACGGCTCTACATTCACCGGCTCAGAAACAGTAAAAGGCAACAGCTACACCCAGACCAACATCGACACCAACATCGAATACACATACGTATTCAAGCTCACCGACGGCGAGAATTTCTCTACGGGTGTAATCAAACACTACACCCGCCAAGGAGCTGCAAAAGTGAGCGGTATAACTATGGCACAGATTGAGAAAGTAGGAGGATACGACGCACAAGTGTCATGGGACGCCAATGAGTCGGCTACTGCCATAAATCTCTCTGCTACCAACCGCAGCCGCAATATTAGTGAATCTTTGGCCGGAGACTGCTGCCAATATACCATTGCTGACGTCAATTTCGGTGAAGAATGGACTGTCACTCTCACAGCCGAAAACGAATCGGGTAAATCGCTCGCGACGTCAGCCTCGCTCAAAATCGGCAAGACTGCCATCGGTTTCCTCTGTGTTTACGCCACACCGGAAGAGCTCATAGCTGATGGTGACGATGACGAAGCTTCGGCATGGCTGTGGTTACATGAACAATATCCGACCGCTCAATATGTTTATTTCGGCGACATAAAATCCACTGCCGATCTCGACCCCTACCGCGTGCTTTTCTGGCTTCGCGACCTTGAGGGAGTAAGTGAGGCCGAAGTCTTCACAATGCCCGCTGTGGTTGACGGAGCCACTCCATATATCAAACAATGGTATACCGACGGCGGCAACCTGCTCTTATGGAGCCACGCCACGGTATATATCGGCAACCTCGGCCGCATTGAGCCCGATATGATCAAAAACAACGACCGCTCTATCGGTACAGGCGTTGGAGGCTACAACGGCGATACTTGGAGCATGGCAGTTTCGCTCAACCCCGGAGGTAAATTCACCAAAGACCACTCTACCCACCCCCTCTACAAAGGCCTTGAAACTACTGCCAACGACCGCTGCAAACTCATAACATTCAAAGGTCCGGGCTGGACTGAAGACCACAATTGCCTTTTCTTCAATATTCCCGGAGTCTTGACCTCTTTGGGAAATCAAGAAGAGGCTTGCTACAACGCCCTCACTCAAGTATATGGTATTTATCCGCTCGGCACGTGGGACTCGCAGATTGATTTCATCTCGCAACTCAATGTATGGGAAGCCCAACAGGGCGACAGTGACTTCAAGGGCACTGTTCTATGTATAGGCAACGGTGGCTGCGAATTCTCGATGAAAAACGATGACGGCACACCCGACAAGAGTGCACGTCCTAAAAACAACCAATATCAGGACAATATCCTCACTCTTGCTCACAACGCTCTCGAATACCTTAAGACTCGATAGGGCTATAATAGAATATAGGTAAAAAGGATTGGACGGATCCATGGATAGGCCTCGGCTCTCCATGGATCTTTTTTTCGCATTATGCTAAGGTGTTGCAGGGAATAGCCGAATTATATATATTTGCAGTGGCAATGATAAAAACATAAATCAATGAAAAACGAGAAAGAGAAAATGCTCGCAGGCGAACTGTACGACGCCAACTATGATCCGAACCTCATAGCTGAGCGCAAGGCTTGTAAGACGGTGCTTCATCAAATCAATGCGTTGTCTCCCGATAGTGATGACAAACGATATGAATTGTTCCGTAAGATTTTAGGCCGGACTGGCAATCAGTTCATTATCGAATCTCCTTTTCACTGCGATTATGGCTATAACATTGCATTGGGTGAGAATTTCTATATGAATGTCAACTGTGTCATTCTCGATGAGGCTAAGGTGACATTTGGCGATAATGTCTTTATCGCTCCAAACTGTGCGTTCTATACAGCAGGCCATCCTTTTGATGTAGAGCAGCGCAACCGGGGTCTCGAATATGCAAAACCCATCACAGTCGGCAACAATGTATGGATAGGTGGAAATGTGGTGGTTCTTCCCGGTGTCAGCATTGGCGACAACTGCGTAATTGGTGCCGGAAGTGTGGTGACTAAAGATATCCCGGCCGACTCTCTTGCGGTCGGAAATCCGTGTAAGGTTATTCGGTCAATCAAGCAGTAATCTTTTTACCAATGTATCCAACAGACAATACATTTGATTCCAATCGTTTTTTCTTTCGCCATTGGGCGATCGACGATGCGGAAGCCCTGTTCAAATATGCGTCAGACTGCCGGGTCAGCGAGCCGGCACAATGGCCATGCCACACATCGGTTTATATGAGCCGAGAAGTCATCGAAAAGTATTTTCTTCCAAATCCGGAATGTTATGCAATAATTGACAAACAGACTCTTGAACCGATAGGCTGTGTCGGGCTCGTGCCTGAGGGCGGTGAGTACTACACGCCGCTCACGGGCGAAAGGGAAGTGGGATATTGGGTAGGCTATCCACATTGGGGCAAAGGAATCGCGACAGAAACCCTGCAAAGATTCATGATCTTTTGCCGAGACCAGCTTGGCTTGCAGTCTCTCCTGCTGACCACCCTTGCCGACAACATCGGCTCCCGCCGAGTTGCAGAGAAGTGCGGATTCAGGCAGATTGATAAATTTGAATACGACGGCAAAGCAAGCATAGCTCACCGGACGATTCTGAAATAGACATACCGGCAGGACAATAGATAATCGTCCTGCCGGCATATTTTGAGTCCATGATATAGGCTATTTGCCAAACATGTTTCCGATTTTACCTTTGATTTCTTCTATCACGCTTTCCTGAACGCCGTCGCCGTCAAGGTCGCCGATTAATCCGGCGCCTTTTACCTTTTCGATAATCTCGCTTATAGAGAAGTTACTGGTGTCAATGCCCTTGAGGTGCTCAGTCACTGCGGAAACATCAAATGAATTTCCAAATTTCGATGTGAGTTCCGACAAAATGTTCTGTATGTCCATAATCAATTTTTGATAGGTTAAACAATCTAATGACAATTATATATACAATCCTATCATTTCAATTGTTTATGCCATACAGCTAAATTATGAATTTTTTCATTATAATGAGCGTAGAAATGCAGTCAGATCATCATTTACAGCCAAGCCGATTTTCTTTCTGAGCCTGTTGCGGGCCGACTCTACACTCCGTACTTCGCGATATGTCAGAGAGGCAATTTCTTTTGTATCCAACCCAAGATGTAGAAACGCACACAGGCGCATATCTCGTGCCGTCAGTTCCGGATATCTATCTGCCAATGTCTTATAAAAATCAGGATGTACGCGTTCAAAGAATAATTTGAATTCATCATCTGCATTAGAGGTGCAAAGTTGCGAGAGCCTGATTGTCAGAGACCTTACATTCTCTTTCTTGACAGTCTCGCGCGGGTTCAATTCGATAAGTACCTGTCTTAGGGATTCACACACATCAGTCAAAGCTTCCTGCTGCCTTATCTTCTCAAGCGATAATGTCGTGAGTTCTCTATTGACTTTATTCAGATCTTCATCGTGGAGGTTTGCTTGCCTTATATATTCGGCTTCCAATACCTCCTTTTTCTTTCTTTGCGATAAATATAGCAGTAATATAAATGAAAGCACTACAATCAACACTGCAATCATTATATAAGCCCAAACCGACTTGGCGGCACGAGTTGATATAGCGGTATCATTAAGTTTAATGTTGATATCATCAAGGTTTGTCAACCTGAGTCGCCGTTCGGCTGTCAGAAGAGAATCATTTATCGAGACAGTTTCAAAAAGCAGCTTGTTTGCCTTTTCATACTCCTTTTTATCTACATATACTTGAGAGAGTGTTTTGAGGGTTGACACCATGTCTTCATTCCTGCCAAATTCGCGGCATTTGCTCAAAGCCTCATTGGCGTAAGTAAGCGCAGAATCCGGATATCCTGTCTTCAGATACATCTTGCTGATATTGAGATATGCGCTCACCATACCTCTCACATCGCCCAAATCTTTGTATTGCGCCAGACCGATGTTAAAACGGCTCATGGCTACATCGTTTTGTTCGAGGCGTCCATAAAGCACGCCCTGCTGTACTCTCATGCTGGCCAGTTGCGCAGGATGTTTATTCTGGTCGATATAGTCGAGACTTCTCTGAGAGGCCTCAAGAGCTTGGTCTATCTTATCCTGCAAGGCATAGAGTTCAGAAAGATTACCGTAATTGAGAAATGTCTCATGGTGCACATTCTCACGTAAATTGATTTCAAGAGCTTTGTTGAGATACTCTTCAGCTTTCTCAAATACACCACACTGACCGTAAACTATACCTATATTATTATATAGCATGGCCTTGATTTTGTCGTACTCAGGCTTGTCGCAAAGTTCTATTCCTTTTGAATAATAGTCAAGCCCGAGATCCTGCATGCCCATTTCAACAAATGTAGCACCAAGACGAATATACATGTTAAGAATCTGCCGTTTATCCCTCTCAATAGGCTCCGGCTCGCTCTGAAGTATATCAAGAACGGATCTCAGCACCACTACCGCATCGGCGTTATTGCCTGTGTAGTGTAGTTTATATGTCAACGTATTTATATGCTGATATAAGGACTCGCAATCAGTATCAGTCTTGAGAGTCAATGAATCTATACTCATGATTTCATCGTCAACTCCCGGTAAAATTCCGCTTACATCTCTATTTAATATATAGTCTCTCACTTCCGGAGCTTTGCCAAGGCCTGAATGACTGTCACAGCCAAGCAGCAACGGCAGCAAGATAGCACAAATAGTGAAATATAGTATATACGGCAGAGTTTTAGGCATTATATTTCTCAGGTACATTGAGTCTATGCAAAGGTAATATATTTTTTTCAAATACCAAAAGCCTATTATACCCGCAAATTGCCATCGCTAATAATTAAGCAATGCAAACAATTGAATACAGGTGTATTATAATTTGATGCCGTAGTGTTTTAACAAGAATATTTTGATTGCTGTAGATATATAACCTCTTAAATTTGCTCAGTAATGTCAATACCCCTACTTTTGCAGCGAATAATAGCGTTGTCTATGGCAATGACTATGAATAAAGCAATTGTGAAATGATTTACTTATAAGTAATGCCGGGTTGCGACGCGAAGTCGCAACCCGGCTTCTCTATTTCTGCTGTCTATTTTCTGCGCTTTGACGAAGGGTTATATGCTGAGAGTTTTCGCCTAAGCATTTCTTTTGATATCAGCGGATCAGAAAAGATTAGTTTCTCTATATATTCTATATACGGTCTGATATCGTCGTCCGGACCAAGGCCTTTCATCTTGCGTATCTTGGCCTGCGGTATAGGTTGGCGGAATGTAAACATCGATGTATGCTGACGGTCAAGTTCGGCCGAGGCTTTCCGTATGGCCTCAACCTGCTGCGGCATGCCATGTCCGGGTGCAAAAGATTTATTGTCTGCGTCGATCAGCGTGAGCAAGCGGTTGAATCTGTCGCGCGACGCACAGCGGTACTGTAGCCGGCGGAGAGCCATGGCGTCCATGCGTTCGGCCTTAGGTCCCCAGTCTTTGGCTGCCTTGTGATTGCTTACCAGAAATATTACTCTGTCAATAAACTGCGACTCATAGCGTAGCCTCCGCAGTGCAGAGTTTATCAATCCGCGGCCGCGCCTTTCGTGACCCGTATAGTGGATACGGCCATCGCGCCCGGTATGAGAGCCGAGAGTCTTTCCCATCTCATGCACCAAGGCTGCCATACGGAGCACAGGGACGGCCGGCATTTTGTCGAGCACGGCCATTGTATGTACCCATACTGTACCGAGATGATTGTCATTCTGTTCCATATCGAACATCGGCACCAATTCCGGCATGACGTATGGCATTGCCCCTATCTCGCGCAGCATTTCCATTGCTTTTACCGGGTGAGGACCATTCAACATCTTGTCGAACTCGGCCTGCATGCGTTCTTTTCTTACTATTTCAAGGCGGTGAACATTCGACTTCATGCCTTCAAATGTAGCCTTTTCGATTTCCCAATCAAAACGTGCAGCGAATCTTACAGCACGCAATATTCTCACCGGGTCATCATCGAATGTAGATGTGGGATCATCAGGGGTGCGGAGCACATGATTGCGAATATCATCAATACTGCAACCAAGGATGTCGAGCATTTCCCCTCGTGTGATATCATAATATAAGGCATTGATAGTCAAATCGCGACGCCGGCAATCAGATTCGATTGAACCAAATACGGTAGTCGGGTCTCGGCGCGTACTGTCGGTATACTTCTCGGCACGCGTCTGCACTATCTCTATCTCATCTTCCGGAAACTCATTAAGCCGGAGCATGGCGGTGCCGAAGACCGGGAATGTAACAGGGGCTTTCACCGCAAGACCTTTCTCGAATATCCATTCGGCAAACTCTATGCCACCACCGGGCAATGACACGGCAAGGTCGATATCCTTTATCTCACAACCTATAATTTCATCACGGCAGCAGCCCCCTACAGCGAACACATGTCCTTCCCACTGCGTTCCGTCAATCAGCGAGCGCAGATAATCCAATATCTTATGATAATCTCCTATTGTCATGCTTTTTCTCCAAGTATTATTTCGCCAAAGAATTCCGGACGATGAAAATCAGGCTTTGGAGTATCAATCGGCGACCAACTCATATAATAGGGCGGATTTCCTGCTGAACACACTGCCTGAAAGTTTGCCCTCATTATCATTCCCGGGCGAGGCACCACTCCAAGAATTTTCCACGGAATTGTCACAGCCATCTCCCATTCCCGCTCAGACAAGATTGACATCTCCGAAAAATCATCTTTGCAAAAATTACCTTGGCGGTCAATGATTGCCAACTCCTCGGCCGTCAGCCTTACAGGATTTGGCCTCTCTTTGCGGTGAGAGGCGTTGAGATAGCCGGCTACATTAAACTCAAAGTTAAAATACTCGCCATCAGGAGATGGTTGAATAAAAAACTCAACGCAAGAATCTTCACATACCGCCGAGAGGTCAGCGAAATGCCTGCATGTGGCAGGTGCACCGGCCGTTGAGAATATTATGTGCAGGGACTCTTCATTATAGCATATCCTGAATGAAGACTTAACTTCTTTATTATTCCCTTGCCATGAATTATCGCAATCGATAAAGTGCATAGGCAAGCTCGAAATATCCGGGCTGTCAAAGTTTTTCAGATATCTAATGGTCAGCGTTTTATTTTGCATATCGAACTCATTCAGAAATGTTTATCCAAAAGAGCCATCGTCACGCCCAAAACAGCCATGCCGAGAAGGATGAGTGCTATGATACGGTTGATAAGCTTGAGTGAACGTACGTTTATTCTCTTGCCGAGATGGTTTACCAACGACGTCACTCCATACCACCAAAGCAGCGCGCCACCGAAAATAGTTGCGTAAGCCATGATATGGTGATGAATCTCGAAATCCGGCAGTATAAAATTGAAACGTGCGAAAAGACCTATAATAAAAAACAGAATAAGCGGGTTTGAAAACGTCAGCAAAAAACCGGTAGCGAAATCGCTCCAATAGTTTGTCGCTGCGGGCACGGCTGTTTTCAACGCTCGTGTGGGATTCTTGCGATAGAGGTACACACCGAAAGCAGCCAGCACCACACTGCCGATTATCTGTATCCATAGCTGATGGGCGTCGATGAAACCTGTGATAAAGCTCAGACAGAAACCTGTCAGCAGGCAATATATCAGATCGCTCAAAGCGGCCCCGATACCGGTAAAGAAGGCCGGCCAACGCCCCTTGCTCAGTGTGCGCTGAATCACCAACATGCCAATAGGACCCATAGGCGCAGAGATTAAAGCCCCTATAGCTATGCCTCGCGGTAATATGTAGAGTATATGCTCCATTTCTGAAAAACGGAGCAAAAATAACAATTTTATTTGCAATACCCAAATTTTTATACCCGTAACGATAATAATGCAACCAATAATTCGCCTGTCTTTGCAAAAATATTTGATATTTGATAATAATTATATATTTTTGCAATTCGTAATTATTATATTAATCCTATGAAGAATAATATGTCTCTTCGCTTAAGCTTGGCCTCGGCATTATTTGTAGCCGGGGTAAGCGCTTACGCAGCCGAGCTTAGTCCCGAAGATGCTCTTGCACGTGTGGTGGGTAAGAATGTTTATCCGCTCTCATCTGTTGCCGACAAGAGTCAATATAAACTTGTTTTTACGCAAGATATACCTTCGACCGACCGCGCCGGAGTATACGTTTTCAGCCGCGGCAATAGTTTTATCGCAGTCTCGGCCGATGACCGTGCCGAGGCGTTGCTGGCATACTCTGATCGTCCGTTCAACCCCGAGGATATGCCGGAGTCTCTTATCTGGTGGCTCTCTGAATACGCTCGTGAAATCGAAGCGCTTCCGCAGGAATATATAGTAACAACTGCGGAATCAACGGCAGATACCAAAGCCCCGATAGAGCCTATGGTCAAGACGCTGTGGAATCAGAGCGAGCCATATAATAACAAATGCCCTCTTGTCAACGGCAAACGCGCCGTAACGGGATGTGTCGCCACAGCATTGGCTCAGATAATGAATTATCACCGATATCCGGCAGTGGGCCAAGGTTCTATTACAAACAGCACAAACGGCACCACCCTTGATTTCTCTACCGTATCGTTCGACTGGGATAATATGGCTGATTCATACAGCGAATCCTCAACCATTGAGCAGGAAGACGCCGTAGCGACTCTTATGTATGCCGCAGGCATGGCAGTAGATATGCGCTACAGTTCGAGCGAGAGCGGAGCCAAAAGCGATGTGATCGCAGAGGCCATGTATAAGTATTTCAATTACGACAAATCGATTTTCACAGCCTACCGCGATTACTACGGTATAAAGGATTGGAACGATTTCGTATACAATCAACTTGTAGAGTATGGTCCGGTGCAATACTCGGGCACCAACTCACAAGGTGGCGGTCATTCATTCGTATGCGACGGTTACAGCTCCGACGGTTATTTCCATATCAACTGGGGCTGGGGTGGCGTAAGCGACGGTTATTATAAACTTTCGGCGCTCGACCCTGACGTGCAAGGTATCGGAGGCTCGGCTTTGGGATACAATTACAGCCAGTCGGTTGTGGCCAACGTCAGCAAACCACGCGAGAATTCAACCCTCACTCCGGTTATATATATGACTTCCGGGCTTGCCATAACTCCGCTCACAGGCATTGCTACCGGCGGTGTTGTCACAGTTTCCTCGCAATATGCCAATTATTCTTTCACCACCGTCACCGGAGCTCCCGGATTGAAAGTAAGCGATGAGAGCGGTAATGTCTATTACTCTAAAACCAACGGTCTTGTAAGCTCTCTTGCTCCTTTTGAAGCCGCCTCACAAGTGCGCATGCTCACTCCGGTTCTCGAAGATGGCACTTATACTGTCACTCCGGCATATTATGTTGCCGAAGAAGACCGCTGGTATGATGTAAGGGTTCTGGTAGGCAACGTACTGCGCTACACACTCAAAGTAACAAACGGCTATATGAGATTCACCCCGGCCGAAGCAGGCAAGCTGGTTATTGCTGATACAGAAATCCTCACACCGCTCTATTTCAGTGAGGTTTTCAAAGCCAAGGCAACCCTTTCCAATGTCGGCGGCGAAGAATATGTAGGCAACATTCAGCCTGTATTGTTCAACTCTTCAAACAAGCTGGTGGCAAGCGGCGAATATGTCAATATCGACCTTCTCGCCGGTGAATCGCAAGATTTTACCTATATAGGCAGTTTCACACAATCGAGCACACGCGCCGACGGCACTTATAAGTTCGCATTCATCGACGCCACCACTTCAGATATACTCTCCGACCCGATTGAAGTGGAAGTGAAATCGACACCCGGCAACACTTCGGTAAGAATGACCGACATGAAGCTTGTAGGCGACGCAGCCTGCGCAAATGCCGACAACCTGATTTTCGAAGGTACTTTGAATTGCAGCCAAGGATATTATGGCGGAGAAATATCACTTTATTTAGGGGATATGGGCGGTAATATCATCGATGTCATTCCGGCTGATGAAAAAGCTTATTTCATAGGTTCAGGAGAGTCTGCCGCTTTCCGCGCCCAAGGCAAATTCCGGTCTGCCGTAGCCGGCACGCAGTATATAGCTGTAGCAGGTTTCATCAACGGCAACAGCTTCGTGCAAGTTTCAAATATAGTTCCGTTCACAATAGGCGTGAGCGGCATAGAATCTGTCGAGGCTACCGAAGGCGAGGTTGAGTATTTCAATCTCCAAGGCATGCCGGTAGAGAATCCCGGCAAAGGAATCTACTTGCGCCGTCAAGGAAAGAGCACTTCAAAAGTGATTATCCGCTGACAACACAAAGAGATAGACAACGCGCCCTCAAAAATCGATTTTTGAGGGCGCGTCTGTTTTATTTATCGAGTGTCGACTCTATCCAGCGGAAGAGGTCGTCAAGATTATAGTCACCCGAGTGAGGACGGTTCCATGGCAGTGCGAAGTCTACACTGAAACCGTAATTCATTAGTTTTGTGGCGAGATTCACCGGCACAAGGAATGATGTGTCGCGGTCTTTGGCTCCATGACGGATAAACCAGTTAGGCGCAACTGTAGATTTGCCGGTACCGATATAATTCATCGGGTTCATCATGTCTACTCTCTTCTGCATGTCGCGGTCGAGGTTCGCCTTGTCATTTTTCAGACGATGACGCAGGCTGAAATCAGTAAAATTGGCAGCCTCGCCTTTGTCATTGCCGAATACCTTGTTTTCGGGCGAAGGGGTATCGATAAGCACCCCCATCTGGTCGAAGGCCGGTGGTGTTTTCAACGGAGTCACCGACGCCACGTATGCAAGATATTTGTCAAGATCGAGACCGGTGACGAAATCGGAGGTCTTGTTGAATCGAGGAGCATTTCCGGGGCCGAACGAGGGAGCTTGCCGGCCATCACCCATAGGCGGGCGCATACCGCCATCTCGCGGCGGCCGCTGTCCGCGCCTCGGTCCATTGCCCGGACCTCCCATAGGGCCTTGTCGGTCCTGATAGAATGTAAAACCTATAGAGTCGGGAATCTCGCAGCCCTCCTGCAATGCACGGTGTGCAGATTCGATAAGGAATCCTTTGAGATACTCCTTGTAATTTGCAGCAGTGATGGCATTGCCGTTACGATCGGCCAACCCGAGAGAGTTGATATAGTCGGGGCATAGAGCCGCAAGCTCATCTGATATCTCTATCTGTGCCTCATTGAGGTGACGCACACCGGTATTGGTGCAACCATAGAGCCACTCATATTCCATATCGGCATGATTGAGGTCTGTGATAGGACAATAGCAGATCGCAGCGAAAACATCGTCGCGAGCGTCGGCAGCTCCCATTTTTTTCAGATAACTTTCATATTCCTTACCGTTTCCTGTCGCACCGAGCAACGATGACATTGCACCGCCTGCACTTGTTCCGTCGGTAAATATAAGTTCTGACTCACCCGGAATGAGAGCGTCGTTATAGCGCAGATAGCGCACGGCTGCCTTGAGGTCGAGAAGTCCGTTGGGAGCAGTACCTGTATACACTGTGCGTCCGTCGCGATTTACCGTTGAGTTTGAACCTCTTGATCCGGGAATGCAAACGACATAACCCTCTTTCAGCGCGCGGCCTGTGGCGTCGGTAGCCGACGGTGATTTTGCTGTCGAGGCCGCATAACCGCCCACATACGTACGCAGCAGAATCGGCACGCGCCGGTTCTCTACCATTTTTTCAGGCACATAGATATTGAGTGTCTGATAGACTGAATCTTCCACGTTTGTCACATAGAAAATTCCTTCGTAGGCTTTATACGCTACCCTCTCCCCATCCGGCATAGTAAGGCTGCCTTGAGTGAAATTGTCAGGGTTGAAGCGCAAAGCATCGGTCTTGCCCTCTGCGGCGAAGGTGGCTGCACTTAGAAGCAGTCCGCCTGCCAATAATTTGTAATTCATAATGATTTATTATTTAATCCTTTGATAACCTCTTCCATATTTTCGGTAAAGGCAATTGTACGTGATGAATTCTCTGCAGGGCCCTCCGGATAGTCTGAGTTTAGGCGTATGAGAGTGGCCTCGGGATTGCGATATGTAATCTGTTCGAACGGGAATCTTATAATCGCAGGTGTATTATAGCCTATTCCAAGTTCGAGAAGCACTACTCTGCCCTTCTCGGCATATCGTCTGATAAAATCCTCGTAGCGGTCGGCTGCATGGTACCATGCTTCGTCCTGCACAAAATATTGATTTTTACGCACATGGACATCCATATCGCCACCGCATACCGGGCACACCGGCACATACTCCTTGTCAACAGTGAAGTCATGCGAGTGCTTGAGAATATCCTCTACAGCCGTCTTATCTGAATAAAGCTTCGGATGACACCCGACAGCACATTGCATTTGTCCGTAGTCGCCCTGCACCTCAAAAATTTTTTCACTGTCAAACCCGGCTTTGCGGAATTGACCATCGACATTTGTGGTGATTACAAAGTAATTCAGCTCTCCAACAAGGGAATAGAGACTCTTATACAGAGGCATGGCTCCGGGACGGAAGCGTATATAATCTATATGTCGCGCCCATCTGGCCCAACGTTCCTCCTCGGTCGGGAACTCATGAAAACTCGAAGAATAAAGGTCTGGGAACCCGTATTTACTGATATAATCGGCAAATTCCTTTTTAAATGCCGGACCGGAATAGTCGAGTCCGGCTGCAGCCGACAGCCCGGCTCCGGCCCCAACCACAATTGCCTCGGCCTCGGCGATACGATTCCGTGCCAATGATATTTTTTTCTCAAATTCAGTCATATCAATATCCCAAAAGTTTTTTATAGAGGTCGAGATCCTCATCTTTAAATACATTAAATACCACAGTACTTATCGACGATGATTCATGTCCGCTCAAATAATCTCTTACAGTCGCTACCGCAATCTCAGCCGCTTTTGCCTGCGGGAAGTGAAATTCGCCGGTAGATATGCAGCAGAAGGCTATCGAATTGAGGCCCTTGCCTGCAGCTACCGCCAGGCAGTTGCGATAGCAGTCAGCAAGCAGACGGCAATCTTCTTCTGTCGGTACGGATCCATAAACTATTGGCCCAACTGTGTGGATCACCCATTTTGCAGGCAGATTATAGCCTCGGGTGATTTTGGCATGACCGGTGGGCTCTTCGTGACCTTGGCAGCTCATTATCCGCGCACACTCCAGCCGCAGCTCCATACCGGCCGCCGAGTGGATGGCATTGTCAATACATTTATGCAAAGGTACGAAACATCCGAGCATTTGTGAGTTTGCAGCATTGACTATGGCGTCGCAGGCAAGTCGCGTAATGTCGCCCTGCCACAATCTTAGTTTAGGATAAAGCGGCGAAGACGCTATCGAATCCAAACTCACGACTCCTTTTTCCTCCCGCTGATATGCCAACTCATCATCCTGCAGTTTAAGCAAATCGGGATTGACTTCCTCCGGCGCACGCACATTCATAAGCGCACGCAACAAATCGCGTTTGTCTTTTATCGTCTCCGGAATTGCAATACGGGAATACTCAGGGCGCTCTCTGAGGAGAGCCCTGAGTAAGGTGTCAAGTCGTTCGTTTTCAGAAATCATAGTGAACAAGAGTAGGAGGTGTTGTCCGCAGGTCGAAATAGTCGGCCGACTCCGCAGGCAGACGCAGATACACAAGATCCTTATAACCGCTGTAGAGGTGCGGCAATACCGGATTTGTATCAAATATCTCGCGCTGAATCTCATCAGGGACATCAAAATCGATTGTTCCTGACACTCGCGCAAACGATGCGCCCGACAAGTCGAGAATGGCTACATGCGGATTCTTTCTTAATTGGGCATACACTTCTTTTTTAGGAGAGGTCGCGAAGTAGATCGAGTTGCCGTCAAGCTTCATGATCTGGAAGATTCGCACATGAGGCTTGTCGTCTACCGAAGTAGCGAAAGCAACCTCTTTGTTCTTCTTGAATATATTCAATAATTGCTCGTCCATACAGATCAATAGCCGATAGTGAAACGTTCGTGATGATGTGCCGGCTCGGCGAGTTCGTCAACCATGGCCTTGGCATAATCTTCTACAGAGATAAAGCTCTCGCCTTTGTCATCGAAAATCATGTCGTCCTTACCAAGACGGTAGACGCCTGTACGCTTGCCGGGGCCTTTGGCGCCCATGTCGCCGAGATTTCCGGCCGGTGAGAAGAATACCCAATCAATGTCTTTCTCGGGCATAAGGGTGTTGAGATAGAATTCTCCCAGAGATTTAACACCGGGAAGCCATTCGGCAGGAAGTGTGCCAGTATCTACAAGGCGCACGCCGGGTTTTACAAACAATGTGCCCGCACCGCCTACGATAAGAAGACGTTTTACTCCGGCACGTTTGGCTGCCTCAAGTATCTTGGGGTAGTTGGTGAGAGTTTCCTCATAGATGTTAGGGTTAGCCCAACCGGGGTTGTAAGCGCTTATCACGCTGTCGTACCCGCGAAGGTCAGCCTCAAGCGCTTTCTCGTCTGACACATCGACTTTCTTTACAGTCAATGCCGGATTTTCAATTTTGATTTTTTCAGGATGGTTAACGAGGGCTTCTACGGTATAACCGCGCATAAGAAGTTCGTTGAGAATGGCGGAGCCTACAAAGCCGCTCGCGCCGATGAGTGCTACTTTTTTATCCATATTATTTTGTTTTTCAATTTACTATACTTTATATACCACAAAGATATACAAAATGTTTAACTGTCAGAATGTCACGGGTAGGCAGGAAATTGCTTACCTCAATGTTAGTAATGCTGATTTTCAAAGGAAGTAAAAGTCACTATCTCAATATAATTAACGGCCTTTAACATTCCTTTTTGCCTTGATGTTGCGCACTAAAATATAATTTCTTACTTTTGTAGTCTAATTCACAAATACTATGGAACGGAATTTCAACAAGAACGAGCTGTATCCCGACTGCCCTATACGCAATATACTCAACCGTATCAGCGACAAATGGACTCTTCTCGTTCTCTACACTCTCAACGGCCATGAAGCCATGCGTTTCAAAGACCTCTCGGCAGAGCTCAGAGATATATCACAGAAAATGCTTGTGGTGACGCTGCGCACACTCGAAACCGACGGACTGGTCGCACGCAAGGTCTATGCCGAAGTGCCTCCGCGGGTAGAGTACATGCTCACCGACCGCGCCCGCTCGCTTTTTCCCATTATAAACCAACTGATACAATGGGCAAAAGACCACATGGATGAAATCTTGCTCGACCGCACAAAAGCGATGAGCCTCTGATAAAAAGATAAAAACGACCCCACGCCGAAGCGCGGGGTCGTGACATATAGATATTTGTGTAAAACTCTGAATTCCCGGATGATTGGTGGAGTAGATCAGTAAAGCGCTGCCCACATCCCACCAAGCTCAGTCTTTACTCAGCGTATATTGCCTCGGCAAAAGCTTTCACGCCTTCTTCTCCCGGCAGTCCGGGGTAAGCTTCCTCTAGGGCAGTAACAAAAGAGGCCGCGTCGGGCTGTGAAGCACGCAATTCTTTCACCTTATTAAGATAGCCTATGCGGAAACGCACGTCATCAGCTGTCGCAGGTGCACCATGACCACCTACATACAAAGTCGCTCCAGTGCCGAGAATCTGCTCAAGTTCGGCAATACGCGCGTCAACTCCTGCCATATCTGAAGCGTAGAGATTGTTGACGTGCGCTTTTGCCGGTGCCCAATGCGAATATACCACGTCACCGCCTATAAGGATATTTGCGCCGGGGAAGTCATTGGAAGCACCTTTGAGGAATGTGAAAGGTACTCCGGCCTCGGTAAATGCGTTGTCAAAATCCATCTCTACGGCATAACCTGTAGGCAAAGCCACAATCTTGTCGCCGTACACCTCGGCGAAATGGCTCATCATGCCGCTGTACTGCGGGCCTTTAACAACTTCAGGCATACCGGCAGGCATGATAATAGTGTCCGCTCCTGTGTTGCCGAGATGGAAATCGGCAATACGGGCTGCTACAGGCTTGTTGAGCCCGGCAAGATATGCGTCATATTCCGACGCATTCGCTGTAAAGAGCGGCTGCTCAAGAGTGACAAGAGAATCCTGCCCCTCTACGATAAAGCTGGCGTCGGCCATCTCATCGTCGGTAAGATAGATGTGAAGTTTGAAGTTGTCGAAGTCGCACACTTTGAAGCTGCCTACAGCTTCGGTCGCTACGGAGTCGGCATTGCAGGCCTCGCAGTTATTCTCACTGCCTGTCTTAGTCTGTGAGCACGAAGCAAGTACAAGAACTCCCAAGGTAATAGCTGATATACGTTTCATTATCAATATTTGTTTTGTTTCCGCAAAATTACTTACATTGACACTGATTTTCAATACGTTACCTAAATCACAACTACTAACCTCCATGTTAGTAGTGCTGAGAACCAATGTTTTGCAGTTTGTTAAATATTGCTAATATTCCGAGAGCGATACGATGTCGGCGACACTCCTTTGTGCTTCTTGAAAAATTTGCAGAATGATGTTGTCTCTGCAAAGTGGAGCTCTGCCGCTATATCCTGCACCGACATTGAGGTGTTCGTCAGCAGAAACACGGCATGTTGGAGCAATTCATCTCGCACAACAGCGTATGGCGTCTTGCCAAGTTTTTCTTTCACCACTCTTGAAAGGTGCTTGGGCGATATGCACAGCCGCATAGCATAAAACTCAATATTGTGCTCTTCCTTGAAATGATGCCATACAAGTTTGAGAAAGCTGATCATTATCGACTCCCGGCGTGTCACAATACTTTCACCCTTGCTTTGAAGCCCTCTACGCAATGTGATATTGCCCAATTCGAGGATAAATGCCCTGAAATACGTCTGGCAGATTTCGGGGCGGTAATAATGCTCAGCGTCAGCCATGGCCGACGCAAGCAATCTCAGCTGCGATGCAAGCGTATCAACCTCATCATGTTCAAGCGCGAGGGTTGCGAGGCTGTGAGGTTTTTTGAAACATTCGGCATACGCAGGCTTAAGGTCATTGAGCGCTTCTTTGGTAAACTCATAGTTGGGAATTATGCACCATGCACGCACGTCGGCGCTCATACTCAGAAACGACACCGGCTCCCAGACAAGCCGGTCGATAAATGAGCCGGACGTAAGGGTTACCAGACTGTCGCCTATGCGCAGGCATACCTCTCCTCGCTCAATAAGCACGAAGACACGACACTCCATCAATGTCACTCCGCGTAATGAGCCGAAATGCTCCGGCGACAGCAGTAGCACTCTGTCTGCTATCGATGATTGAGGAGGATAATTTGATATAAGTTCACTAAGTTTCATAGCACAAAGTTAGGCAAATGAGCATTATGGATAATATAATTTATTATAATATTCACAAACTTTCACAAAAATGCGCACAATGGAACATATTGCGTCCATACAGCATTAAATAATCTGAGGTATTGAGAGTAATTTTGCGCCGCAACAGATTATCACATTTTATCTCGTTAATTGAATCTATGTTGGAAAAGTATCATCTGATAGGTATCGCTATGATTGGGCTGGCACTCGCCTCGTGTGGAAAAGGTGCCGGTGATCGAAGAGCGGAGGGCCCGCAGGCATATCCGCTGCTGGTAGTTAAACCCGAAGACAGAAGTCTCTCGGTAAAATACACCGCTGTATTACAAGGTAGACAGGATGTTGAAGTTCGTCCGCAGGTTTCGGGCAACATCACAAAGGTTTGCATAGACGAAGGTGCGACAGTCCGCAAAGGACAGGTGCTCTTCGTAATCGACCAAGTGCCATATCTGGCGGCTCTTGAAAAAGCGAAGGCGGCTGTGGCAACAGCTGAGGCGGCATTGGCAAACGCAAAGCTTTCTCTTGAAGGCAAAGAAGAACTCTACAAGGAAAAAGTCATTTCAGACTTTGAGCTCCGCACTGCACAAAATACATGCCGCAGCGCCGAGGCAGCCTTAATGCAGGCCAAAGCCGAGCAGCGCAACGCTGAAAACAATCTTTCCTATACCGAAGTCAAAAGTCCTGTCGACGGGGTTGCGGGTATGACCTCATTCCGTATCGGCGCTCTTGTGAGTCCTCAGATGACAGAGCCGCTTATATCAGTATCTGACAACTCAAAGATGTATGCCTATTTCTCAATGACCGAGAAGCAGGCTCTCGAGCTCAGTTCAAAATATGGCTCTACCGAAGCTGCCGTCAAGGCTTATCCGCCCGTCACTCTTGAGATGAAAGACGGCAGCATTTATAATGAATCAGGCAATATCGATGTAATCAGCGGTATGGTTGACAAAACCACCGGTACAGTATCTCTGCGCGCCAACTTCCCCAACGAAAGCGGTCGCCTGCTCAGCGGCGGCTCGGCAAATGTTGTGCTCGCCTACGACCGTCCGGCCTCGCTCGTGATACCTCAGGGTGCTACCTACGAGATACAGAATCGTATTTTCACTTATAAGGTGACCGACGGTGTAGCCGTTTCAACTCCTATCGAGGTTTTCAAAATCAACGACGGCAAGGAATATATCGTCATGTCGGGTATAGCCGAAGGCGATACAATTGTCGCCGAGGGTGCAGGTCTGCTCAAAGCCGGAACACGGATTACCGAACTTAAATCTGACAACGACAAGGAGGACGAGAAATGAATGTAAGGCGATTCATCGACCGCCCTATCCTCTCGATAGTCATATCGGTAGTGATAGTTGTGGCGGGTCTTATCGGTCTTTTCTCTCTTGCCGTCGAGCAGTATCCCGACATCGCTCCTCCAACGGTGCGTGTGTCGGCTACATATAGCGGTGCTAATGCCGAGACCGTGCAGAAGAGCGTCATTGTGCCGCTTGAGGAAGCTATCAACGGTGTGGAAAACATGACTTATATGACTTCCACCGCAAGTAACACCGGCAGCGGCGACGTGACTATTTACTTCAAACAGGGTAGCGACGGCGATATGGCGGCCGTAAACGTGCAGAACAGCGTTTCAACTGCCACAGCCCTGCTTCCCGCCGAAGTTACAAAAGTAGGTGTGACTACGCGCAAACGTCAGAACAGTACTCTGATGGTATTCGGTCTGTTCTCGCCCAACAAGACATACGACGAGACCTTCCTCACCAACTACATGAACATCAACGTAAAGCCGGGTATCCAGCGTATCACCGGCGTGGGTGAGGTAAATGTCATGGGTGGAGCCTACGCCATGCGTATATGGCTTAAGCCTGACGTCATGGCGCAATACGAACTTGTACCCGCTGACGTGACGGCAGCTCTCTCGAGTCAGAACATCGAAGCCTCTACAGGCGCAATCGGCGAAGACTCCGAGAATGTCTTCCAGTACACTCTCAAATACCGCGGACGTCTTGAAGAAGAAAGTGAGTTTGAGGAAATCATAATCAAGGCGTTCGACGACGGACGAGTATTGCGCCTCAAAGATATTGCCGACGTGGAGCTCGGCGCTCAGAGCTACTCTTACAAAGGCTTCGTCAACGGCTTGCCCGGTGCGACCTGTATGATCAACCAGATTTCAGGCTCCAATGCCAATGAAATCATCATAAACATCGAAAAATATCTTGAGCAGGTAGAGAAGAGTCTGCCCGACGATGTCGAACTCGTACAGCTTATGAGCACCAAGACATTCCTCGACGCGTCGATCAACAAGGTTATCGAGACTCTTCTTGAGGCAATCATTCTTGTTGTGCTCGTGGTATATGTCTTCCTGCAGAATCCGCGCTCGACCCTTATCCCGACAATCAGTATCTTCGTGTCGCTTATCGGCACATTCGCTGTGCTCTATCTTGCCGGCTTTACGATAAACCTTCTCACACTCTTTGCTCTTGTGCTCGCTATCGGCACCATTGTCGACGACGCCATCATTGTGGTTGAGGCTGTGCAGACTAAGTTTGACGAAGGCTATAAATCAACCTACCGCGCTGCCGTCGACGCAATGGGCGGAGTTTCCTCTGCGCTCGTCACATCTACACTTGTCTTTATGGCCGTGTTTGTGCCGGTATCGTTTATGGGAGGTACATCGGGTGTGTTCTATACCCAGTTCGGTATCACCATGGCAGTGGCTGTAGGTATTTCGGCTGTCAACGCCCTCACCCTCTCCCCGGCTTTGTGCGCACTGCTTCTGCGCCCCAATCAGGATATCGCCGAGGGCACGAAACTTGAATTCTCTACCCGCTTCCGCCTCGCTTTCGACGCTACTTTCAAGAAGATTGTCCACAAATATGTAGGCGGAGTATTCTTCTTCATCAAGCACAAATGGTTGGCATGGTCAAGTCTTGCGGTGGCCTGCTGTCTGCTTGTATGGCTCATGAGCACAACCAAGACCGGTCTTGTTCCCAACGAAGACACAGGCACAATGTTCATGAGTTTTGATTCGCCGGCAGGAAGCACCTTGGCCGAGACCGAGTCGATCATGCAGGAAATACAGGCAGAACTCAAGGAGATTCCTCAGATCAGCAACTTCAACATGGTCGCCGGTTTTGGTATGGCGTCGGGCAACGGCTCTTCGCATGGCATGTTCATCATCAAACTCAAGCCTTGGGAGGAGCGCACCGGCAAAAACGATAATATCGACGCTATCCGAGCCGAAATCTATCGACGCACGGCACATATCAAGAATGCACGCCTCTTTATCTTTGCTCCGCCTATGATTCAGGGCTACGGCTCAGGCAACAGTTTCGATGTCTACGTGCAGGACCGCTCCGGCAAGGGCTACGACGAGCTCAGCAAAGTAACTACCGATTTTATTGAAGGGCTCAATAAACGTCCTGAGATCGAGATGGCCCAGACTTCGTTCAGCGCCAACTTCCCGCAGTACACAATTGATGTAGACGAGGCGCAGTGCCAACGCGCCGGTACTACAACAAGCGAGGTTCTCAATGTGCTTTCTGGTTATTTCGGCAGTATATATGCCTCCAACTTCAACCGCTTCACAAAGATTTACCGAGTGATCGTGCAGGCGCCATACAATTACCGCGACGGCATGGAGGCACTCGACAATATCTACGTACGCACTAAATCGGGTATGGCACCTGTAAGTCAGTTTGTCACCCTCACCAAGACCTACGGTGCTGAGTCGCTCATGCGATTCAACATGTTCGCCGCTATCAACGTGCAGGGTATGCCGGCTCAAGGCTACAGTTCGGGCGATGTCATCAACGCCATCAACGAGGTATCGGCCGAGACTCTCCCTACCGGTTTCGGTTTCGAGTTCTCAGGCATGACTCGCGAGGAAGAGCAGACAGGCAACAGCCACACTACCGTGATTGTCTATGCAATCTGCGTACTCTTCATATATCTCATCCTGTGCGCGCTCTATGAGAGTCTGTTCATCCCGTTGGCGGTGATTCTTTCAGTTCCGTTCGGTCTGATGGGCAGCTTCCTTTTTGCCAAGATTTGGGGTATCGAAAACAATATCTACCTTCAGACGGGTCTTATCATGCTTATCGGCCTCTTGGCCAAGACTGCCATCCTTCTCACTGAATATGGCACCGAACGCCGAAAGGCAGGCATGTCGCTCACTCAGGCTGCGATGTCGGCTGCTTCTGTGCGTCTGCGTCCTATCCTGATGACGGCTTTGACAATGATCTTCGGCCTGCTGCCTCTGATGTTCGCCACAGGTGTAGGAGCAAACGGCAACACATCGCTCGGCGTCGGTGTGGTAGGCGGCATGATCATCGGCACCATCGGACTGCTTTTTGTGACACCGGCTTTCTTCATAACTTTCCAATGGATTGAAGAGAAAGTGATGGGACGTCGCCGTCAAGAACGTGAAAAAGATAAACAACTCCAGTAATGAAATACCTCGCTATATCTCTGTTATTTTTCCTTTGCCTGCCGGCTTGTAATCTTTACAAGAATTACAGCCGGCCCGACAACCTGCCGGTAGACTCGCTCTTCAACGACTCTACCTTGCAGAGCGCCGATACTCTATCGTCTCTCGGCTCTATGCCTTGGCAGGATCTGTTTGTTGATCCTTGTCTCAGGAATCTGATTGAGGAAGGTCTTGAGTCGAACACCGATCTTCTCACCGCAATGCTCCGTATCGACGAGGCTCAGGCCAATCTCACAGCGGCCAAGCTTGCCTACCTCCCCTCGCTCACATTCTCGCCCAACGGTGCTATAACGAGCGTCGACGGGCACAAGGCAAGCAAAACCTACGAGTTGCCCCTGTCGCTGAGTTGGGAAATAGACCTCTTCGGCAAGCTGCGCAATGCCCGTAAGGAGCAGCAGATGTTGTTGCTTCAGCAATCGGCCTACGCGCAGGCTGTGAGGTCTCAGCTGATTGCCTCGATTGCAAAGAGCTATTATACACTTGTGATGATCGACGAGCAGCTCGAAATCAGCAGCAGCACTATCGATATCTGGCGCGAGCAAGTGCGCACAATGGAGCTCCAGCTTCGTGTAGGCGACATCCGCGACAATGCCCTCAGCCAAGCAAAGGCAAATCTCAACGGGCTCTTGGCCTCCCACAGCTCGCTTGAGCGCATGCAGCATGAGACCGAAAACTCGCTCTGCAACCTTATCGGGTCTACTTGGCGTCATATCGGCCGCTCCGGTATCGATAATATGAACATACCGGAAGAAATCGGAGTTGGAGTGCCTCTCCAATTGCTGTCGTCACGTCCGGATGTAGTAGCCGCAGAGATGGCTTTGGCAGCCTCGTACTATTCTGTCAACCAGTCGCGCGCGGCATTCTATCCCTCGCTTACAATCGGAGGTAGCGCCGGATGGACAAATGCCCTCGGCCAAGCCGTAACAAACCCCGGCGGTTGGATTCTGTCGGCTCTCGGTTCGCTCACTCAGCCTATTTTCCAGCGCGGACGTCTGATTTCAAACCTGCGCATATCCAAAGATGAAGAGCAGATAGCTTTGCTCAACTACAAGCAGGCTCTGCTCGACGCCGGACAGGAAGTAAGCGACGCACTCTATGCCATAGAATCTTACGGCCGCGACTACAACTATCATTCGGCTCAGTGCGAAGAACTTGAGAAGGCCGTAAAAAGCAACGAACTCCTGTTCCGCACCAACAACGCCACATACCTCGAACTGCTGTCGTCGCGTCAGGATTTGCTCAACTCTCGCCTCAGCCTTGTATCAGATAAGGTCAACAGGCTTCAGGCAGTAGTCACACTCTATCAAGCTCTCGGTGGCGGCAGCCGCTGAGATTCTACAGTACATATCTGATTCTGTATACTCAATCGCCCCGCCGACGGATTCTATTCCGCGGGCGGGGCGTTCTTTTTAAATTTTGAGTAATGTGTTTTATACAGTTTATCTTATGTTGCCGCCGGTGGTGGACTCGGCCTTGCGGTCCGCGCATGTTGCGTCAACTTTGATATTGCCGGCTGTATTGGCTTCGAGATCTGCAAAATTCACATTGCCGGCGCTTACCCTGATGTTGCCTGCCGTGTTTGCCTCGGCGTCGAGTCGGTCTGTGTTTATTGTGTCTATCTTAATATTACCTGCGGTATTTGCTTCGAGATCGACTTTTGTATCTGCAAGCAAAGTACTGATTCTTATAGTTCCGGCAGTATTGGCCTCGATGTCAGCCTTTGCACATTTCAATGAGTCAAGCCTTATCGATCCTGCGGTGTTAGCCTCTGCCTTGAAATCGGACGCGATACAAAGCGGCGTTTTGGCGACAACTCTACCGGCCAAATCAGCCTCAATCTTGGTCAGTCCGGTGGAGCTCACTATAAGTGTGGCATTTATATCCGATTCATAGCGGTTTACTTCACGGGGTCTTACCACGAGCTTGCCGTCTTTCACTGTAACGATGATATCATCAATCACATTGTCGGGCGCGGTGAGGGTAGCTTCGCCGGGGGTGCCTTCGCTGTATTCAACTACTACGCGGGCAGTCTCTATACGGTAGAAGTCTCCGAGAATGATGGTGCGTGTCTGCATATTGTCGCTCGGTTTGACCTTGAATTTGCACGATTGGGCCAACATCATCGTGGCCACTGCAAGGATGGAAAGGATAAGTAAAGTAGTTCTTTTCATTTTTTATAGTATTATAGATTTCTACTATATGACGTAGTTTGCTCCCGAAAAGTTACACCGATGGCAAAAAAATTTTGCATTTCGGTCACTTATTCGTATTTTTGCATTTATCAAGCACCTTTTTCTACCATTGAACTCTATGACCAGTCTTGAAGAGATAGCGCACTACGATGTAGTGGTGATGTGCGGAATCAGCGGTTCGGGCAAAACTGAGTTTTCCCGCCGGCTCACTACGCTGGGCCATGAGCGTCTGAGTGCCGACGCTTTGCTCTGGAGCGAATATGGCGATGATTTTCCGTCGCTGCCGCAGCCGGTGCGCCAAAAGGCATTCGCTCATGTGGGAGAGAGACTTGTCAGCGAACTTGACGGGCTTCTTCGTGACGGCTGTCGTGTAGTTGTTGACGCTACCATGTGCAAGCGCAGTGCCCGCGAAGCGGTGAGAAAGTGTTGTCTCGCCCATGGCCTCGACCCTCTTTTTGTATATCTGAAAGCCTCGTACCCTACTCTGCTGCAACGTCTTGCCGCACGTTCGGGCATTGGACCCGACGACCAGATTGTCGCACCTGAGTGTCTGCACCGCTATTGCGAAGGCTTTCAAGAGCCCGAGCCCGACGAGAATCATATAACCATTGTAAATGAATAATAACCTATAATACCTATCATGCTTTTTAAAAATCCTAAAACCACTGCCTTTTTGTGCGGTCTGATGATTTCTTCATCTGTTTTTGCAGCAGAAAAGGCCACTGTGACTCCCCTTCTCGACAAGGTCGATGACAAGGTCACCATCCCCGCCGAGATCTACGGCCAGTTTGCCGAGCACCTCGGCACATGTATCTACGGAGGCCTGTGGGTTGGCGAGGATTCGCCCATACCAAACACCAAAGGCTACCGCAACGACGTGCTTGAGGCTCTGCGCGAGCTCAAGGTGCCTGTATTGCGCTGGCCCGGAGGCTGCTTTGCCGATGAGTATCATTGGACCGACGGCATTGGCCCCCGCGAGCAACGCCCCCGCATGGTCAACAACAACTGGGGTGGCACTGTTGAAGACAACAGTTTCGGCACTCACGAGTTCTTCGATCTCTGCGAGCTGCTTGAATGTGAACCTTATCTTAGCGGCAACGTGGGCAGCGGCACTGTAGAGGAGCTTGCCAAGTGGGTGGAATACATCACTGCCGAAGATGGCCCGATGGCAACGCAGCGCAAGCTCAACGGCCGTGAGAAACCGTGGAAGCTCAAATACCTCGGCGTGGGCAACGAGAGCTGGGGATGTGGCGGCAACTTCACACCTGAAGCGTATGCCAACGAGTATCGCCGCTATCAGACCTACTGCCGCGATTTCAACGGCAACAAGCTCTATAAGATAGCCTCGGGCGCAAGCGACTATGACTATCGCTGGACCGACGTGCTGATGAAGAACGCCCGCCGCCACATGAATGCCCTCTCGCTCCACTACTACACCGTCCCCGGATGGACCGGCAGCAAGGGCTCTGCCACAAAATTCACTGATGAGGATTTCTATTGGACCATGGGCAAGTGTCTCGAGATCGAGAAAGTGATCGAGCGCCACGATTCTATCATGACTGTCTACGACCCGGGCAAGAAAGTGGCTCTTCTGGTCGACGAACGGGGCACATGGTGGGATGAGGAGCCCGGCACTGTCAAGGGTCACCTCTATCAGCAGAACACTCTCCGCGACGCTCTTGTTGCCGCATTGAGCCTCAACGTTTTCCACCGCCACACCGACCGCGTGAAGATGACCAACATCGCCCAGATAGCCAACGTGCTTCAGTCGATGGTGCTCACCCGCGACGGCGAGATGGTGCTCACTCCCACCTACTATGTGTTCAAGATGTATGCGCCTCATCAGGGTGCGACAGTAGTGCCTGTAGAGGTTGCCACAACAACGCGCGAGGTACGCGGCGGCCGCACGGTACCTACCGTCAGTGCCACTGCTTCGCAGAAAGACGGCGTGATGAACATCACCCTTACCAACATCGACCTCAAGGAAGACGCTGAGATTACCCTGCCTCTTGCTGCCAAGAAGGCGAAGATTACAGCTGCCGAGATTCTTACGGCGAAAAATATCACAGACTACAATGACTTCGGGCGCGAGGAGCTTGTCACTCTCAAGCCTTTCTCGGGAGCCAAGGTCGGCAAAGACGGCATTACTCTCAAAATGCCCGCCAAGTCGGTGGTTAACCTCACGATAGCTTTGTAAAAACACCTACACCGACAACGTACAAATTAAAAGCGGGAGCGCCAACGAAGTGCCCCCGCTTTTTTATGCGTATGAGTGAAGACCCGGCAAGAGGTAGTTTGCCCCGAAATATGTGAAGAGCACTGCCAAGATTGCCACAAGGAGATATATGCACAATACCCTCGGGCGGCGGAAAGCCTTTATGCTCACGCGATGTATTGGCAGGGCGTAAATCAACATTGTGACAAGTGCACAGGTTTCCTTGGGATCCCAGCCCCAATAACGGCCCCATGACTGATTGGCCCACACGGCTCCGGTGAATATGCCGGCGGCGAGGAGGAAAACTGCCGGAGTGAGCACGATAGCGTTTACACGCGCCATCGGCTGCAGCATACTCCGCTTGGCGAGGCCTGTCGCCGAAAGCACGGCCATGAGCATGAAGAGCACGTAGGAGCACATCACAAGCGCCACATGGACAGCGAACAGCGGCGACGCCAGCACAGGCATTAGTGCGCCAATCTGAGGCTTTGACCCTGCCATGGCGGCCACAAGCGCAGCCATAGCTGCCACGAGCATAAGGGCGCCTTTGAGCAGAGGCTTACGGCAGACAGCGCTCCCTGCGGCGGCGGCAAAGGCCATGAAGAGCATTGTCTCGCAGCCGTTGGAGAGCGGAACATGGCCGCCGACATACCCTCGCAATGCAAGCACTGCGGCCAGCCATGTTGCGGCAGCGACGGCAATAGCTGTCATCGGCCGGCAGTGCTGTATGCTTTTGGCCAACGATATCCAAAGCATGGCCGCGCCCACGATAAGCATAATCACCGCCGCAGGGAAAAGGGATACATAATTGTTATAGAAACGCTCTGCCGCAAACCGACCCTGCGACGGAAGATTGTCGGCACCGGCATATAGGCGCTGCCCCTCTATGAGATGGGTGATATCTTCGTCGGCCGCTATATTTCGCCCCTGCCGCAGGTTGGCCTCGATATTTCTCACGCCGTTGAGCATAAACCGCCATTGCCGGTCTGACATTTTCGAAGGCCTTCGCCCCGACAGCGACAACCATTCAAGACGCCCCGACGCACTATGATAGGGATAGATACGGAAGGCCTCGCCTGTGCCCAACCATCGGATAAGGGCGCGGCATTCGGCGTCGTTCTTGCGCTCTCGTTCGGTTGTCGGCTCCGGATGTGTGGCGTTATAGTCGCGTAGCCACTCGTCGTAATAGAAGAGCCAGCCGGAAAGCACCTGCTCGGGTGTGTGGCCGCTGTAGCCTGAAGAGCCGTAGAGTTTTGTTGTGACATCTACTGCCATAGTCTGCAGAGGCGACACCCGGTCGTTCCAGTACACATACACTTTGCCGAAATTGCGTGCGAGAGGCCGCGACATTGTCTTGGGAGATTCAGCCGCACACGCAGCCGCCGGCACGAGCAATATAAGCAAAAGCGAGCGCCACATCGACTTGCGCATGAAAAAGAACCCTACCATACCTATCCCGAGCAAGATATAGCCGGTATAGGTTATGCCTATTCCCCAAGGGTCGTGGCAGATTGAGAATGTCGACGTGTCGGGCCCCATTCCCGACTGATAGAAGCGCCATCCGTCGAGCTCGGCAACGGCGTTCATCGCCACGGTAAGGGTTGTGTCGGCTATAGAGATTACCGAGCGGTAGTCCATGGCCGTAGTCGTACCGGTATAGTATTCCACATCGGCGCTGACCAGCGACACTGCGAAAGGGAAAGAGCCGTCTCCGGGGCCTGAGGTCTTGTCAAAACATGTCACAGGGTCTGCGCCGTCGGTAAGCGTGAGGGTGCCCTGTATGCCGAAGAAATGGGTGACTAATGCCCCGGCTACGATGATAGCCAGGGCAAGGTGTATCAGAAGTGTAAATGGGTTGGAGCGTAGCTTGATCATATAGCGTCGACAAAGCGTATGATAGCGTCGCGGTCGGCCTTGGGCAGTTTACGGAATTGCTCTACCGAATAGCGGGCGTCGGATTGTGGCGAATATCCGTGCCACATGATTGCCTCCATGGCTGTGCGGGCGCGGCAGTCGTGCATGCGGTCGGCTGAGGGAGAGCCGGTCACTTTCTGATGCAGGCCTCGGCCCCACAAAGGAGTGGTGCGGCACCATCCGCCACGGATATCGTTTGCCATCAAGAGCTTATGCTGCACCATATCGGTATACGGGTAGATTGTCTGATAGGGGAAGCGGGGGAGCTCGTCGCCGGTGGTGAAGAAGCGGGCGGGGTCTTTGATGTTGTCGCTGCCTGTTGTCCACGACGGGCGGTGGCAATAGTCGCAACCTATCTCGGCGAAGAGTTCGCGGCCACGGACTACGTCGGGGTCGTCGACGTCGCGCACGGCGGGCACGGCGAGTCCGCGGTGCCATACCATAAGGTCGGTGTACTCATCATCGCTCATCTCTACATCAAGATCTTTGGCGAGCAGATAGGTCTTAATGCGGTTTTCAATTGATCCTGTCCACCAGTCGGTATGCTTGTGCTGCGGGTCGATACGCTCAAGGTATTCGTCGAAGCCGGCTTGTACTTCGGGGTCTTTTGCCGAGTATTCGGCGTAGGTGCCGGCTCCGTCGAGATAATGGTAGCGGCGGTCGGAGCGGGTGACGTTGGTTATGTTCCATATAGCGTTGGCGCCGGCGGCGTCTTGGAGTGGTCCGCGCGAGAGGGCGTAGGTAAAGCGGCGCACATAGCCGGTGCCGTCGCCCTGCAGTGAGTTGCTATACATGCTCACCCACTTGCCTGCTGAGTAAAAGGCGGGGTTGAGGCCGTTGGGCAGCAGGCCGTCGGTTTCTTCCTGACGGTATTGCGCGAGGATATCGCTCTCTTCTATGGCGTCGAGAAGGCCGGTGCCGTAGATACCGATTGTCGATTCGAGCTTGACGGCGTAGTCGGTTGGCAGCTGATAGCCTTGGTTGGCTACATAGATTGCGCTCTTGGGCATTGTCACCTCGGGATATTGCAGTTCGTAGGTCTCGCCGTCGTCGAAGCGGTTGCCCCAATCGTCGGTTGCATTGAGCCATTTCACCTTTATCTGACTTTCATCAAGCGGGGCTTTGAACGGGGCCACGGCATGGCTCTGAGGCATACCGGCAAGCCAAGATACGTATGCGTCGTTCTCGGGGTTGTATACTACCAGCAGACAGCCGTTGCCGGGATCGGCTGTATTGAAGGTGCCTTCGGGCAAGCGTGTGCCATGGCCGTAGTTGGGATGGCAATGCAGGCACGAGGTGCGGATATACACCGGGCCGAGGCCTGAGCGGACGCCCGTGGCGTTGGTCATGAACGGTTTTTCAAATAGTGCCTCGCCGTTTTTAAACTGTTGGTAGAAGCCTTGAAGGTCTACCGCCGGGGCGGGCTGCTCGAAGGCGTTGGTTGTGAATAGCTCTGTGGTGCCGAGTTGGCCGCCGGCATAGTACCATTGTGGCTTTTCGGTCACTACGGCGGGGTCGTCGGTAATTTTCTCGTCGCTGCAGGCCGACAGCAGGGCTATCGCCGCCAAGGGCAATGCCAAGTGTGAGTGAGACAGTTTTTTCATGTTTTATTGAATAATGTGGAGCTTGCCGGCATTGCTGTCGGCAAGCTGTCTTTAAAACCTTATATTAAACCGTAATGAATCTTCAGTTTCCACGTGAGATAAGGGCATGGGCTTCTTCGAGGACTTCTACGAGGTCGTCGCCGCAGGCTTCTACGGCTTTGCCGGCGAGCTGGCCTGTGGCGTTCTTGGCGAAGGGTTCGGGTATGAGCTCGATGGCGGCGATGGCGGCGGTGATGGCGGCGCGCACGCGGCTGTCGAGGTCGGCATTCACGCTTTTGATATAGTCGCTCACTGAAGCGTCGCCGGCGAGGCTGCCGGTGTAGGCGTTCTCGATGGAGCGGATGTTGTCGGCGAAGTCTTCGATTGAGTTGAGTGAATAGGGCGACTCGATATAGTTCTTGTCTTCTTCCGACGAGCCGATGTGGGGACGGCCGATTTTGGTGTTGCCTACTTCGTCGGCGATGTCAATGCAGCCTTGGAGTATTTCTTCGGCGGCCTCTTGGAATGTCTTGAAGCGTGAGCCGGCTTTGCCTGAGTTTTTCATCTCCCAGCCGTATTCTTCGCCGTAGTCGAGTTCGGCTTCTTCGAGTATCTCTTGCTTGCGGGCTGAGATATTGTCTGTGCCTGCCCAGCAGGCTTCGAGGCATACGCACTGCTGGCAGAGGTCTTCGGCTACGGCGCAGAGGTATTCGAGTTCTTCGGGTGTATAGTCGGTAGAGTGCACAAGCGATGTATTCTCATCGGCGGAGAGCTCGAAGAGTACGTATTCCACTGCATGGAAGCCGATAAGGCCGTAGCCGCCGTTGTTGCTCAGGCTCCATGTCTTGCCGGCGCGGATGTCTTTGAGCAGGTCGTCCATGGCGGCCTTGTCGAGAGGCCATGAGTCGATATGGGGGTCGATGTTGTGGTTGGCGGCGGGGCCGAAGAGGAATGCCTCGGAGAGCTCCCAGCTCTTGCGCGATTGTTTCCATGCTTTGCCGGCGGCTTCGATGTCGGAGGTGGTGAGGGTGCCGGCGGCGTGTTTGGTCTGCATGGTGCGGCACAGGTCCATAAGCTCTACTGCGGCGTCGGCCATGGAGCTGTAGGTGGGAAGCACGGTGTGGTCTACATAGTCGGCGACTGCGTCGCTGAGGGTCTGTTCTTTGGCTGTGAGGGTGCCTTCGCCACTTTTGGGCTCGTCGCTGTCGGAGCATGCTGCCAGCGACAGTGCTGCTATGCCGGCAATCATTAGTTTGCTGATTTTCATGTCTTTTATGTTTTTTGTTATATATTTAAGTTTGCGAAACTTGTTTATGGTTGGTGGTTGGTGGGCTGTGGGCAGCGGATTGGCTTTGGAAATGGGGGTTGGTTGGCTGTGGGCTGTGGGGTTGGGGGTTTGTGGGCTGTGGGCAGCGGATTAGCTTTAGAGTTTGGCAGCAAGTAACTCGCTGCCCACCAACCACAAACCACCAACCACACCCCACAAACCTCCAACCACCAACCATTAGCTTCCTACTTGAACCATCCTGTGTAGGCTATGCCGATGGCGAGCTGGGGTTCGTTGTTGTATTGGCGTCGGAGTATGCCGTAGGTGTATTCGCCTTTCACTACTATCTGCTTGATGGGATACCAGTTTACACCGGCCGATATCTTGTGGCGGCGGCACCATCCGAGCGATGTCGTCCCGTCTACCCGTGCCATGGAGTCGTAATAGTCGTAGCGGCCGTATAGATAGAATCGCTGGCCGCCACAAGTGAGCTTGGGCGAGAGGCTGAAGAGGTTGTAGCCTGCCTCTATGCCGGCGCATACGGCGTCGGAGGCTACCTCCTGTCGCTTCGAGGTGGATGATTTGGGCATTTTGATGTTGAAGTCTGATATGTGGCGCGAGTCGCTAAGGTGTCCCCAGTCGAAGTAGCCGCGGGCCACGATATTGTGGGCGTTGTAGGCGAAGTCGAATGAGCCGATGGCGACGGTGCCGTGGACGCCGTCGTTGCGCGACGAGGATGTCGGGTAGAGGGTGTTGCGGAAGGAGTTGCCTACGTAGCCGCTCACGCTCATTCTCAGCCCGGGCACGGAGTAATTGTCTACCCTCACGGCGCCGGCATAGACATTGGCTATCTTGAACTCGAATGGCGACGCTGAGCCGTCGTGTATCCATGATTGGTTGCCGAAGCGCTCTGAGTCGAGGCCGGGCATGAACATGGCCATGTATCCCCATGCACCCGCGCGGCCCGATATGCTCACCGACACCTCGCGCCATGTGCAGGGCATGATGGTGTTCTCGCCCTCGGGGCGGTAGACGCCGAAGAATTGGTCGGGCTCATGCCGGGCATTGGTGGCCCCTACGGGCACTACCTGAAGGCCGGCGCGCACACGCAGCTGCGGCATGAATTCTTTCTGCAGGTAGAATTGCTCGAGGTTGACCTCGCCGCCGCGCTCTACCTCGGTCTCGTATTCGCCGGCTTCTTCGGTCTCTATCTCTACGGCGCTTTCTACTCCGCCGTGCTCGAATTCTATCTCCGAGCTCATCGACCAGCCTTTGCCGAAGTCGTAGCCGAGGTATATCACCACGTGGGGCAGGTCGAATCGTCCGTGAGAGCCGCCGCGGTAGCTTTCGGGCTGGGTGTAGCGCAGGTAATTGTCGCTGTAGAAGTTGCGCACGAACACGGCCTCGCCGTAGCCGCCCACGTGCAGACGGCTCCATGCCGACGCCTCCTTTGCCTCCGGGGCGGCCTCGGCTGCCGCCGCCGTGCTTTCTGCCGCCGTGCTTTCTGCCGCGGCAGCGCCGAGGGCAAGGGCGGCGGCGGCTGTGATAATTACTCGTAGTTGCATTGCTGTTTCTTCATTTTTCGGTTTGACCCTGCAAAATTACTGCCCTGCCGCCGACGCCGCAATACTCATTTGTCGGTAACTGCGTTGGCTTTCATTCGCCATTTTTATCCTGTCGTTAACCAAAAATAATTATTTTTACCCAAATTTACCTTGCTTGGCAAAACATAGAATCACAGTAGGCCGCAAGAGGATAAAGGCCGTCTGTAAAAGCGACGTATATAAAAAGTGGAGATAAACTCCTGCTTCGGGTGTTTATCTCCAACTCTATTGAATTCTTATTAAAAAGCTTTTCCTCTGAGGGGTCAATTGAGGCGCAAAAGGGTCCGGACGGTTAGATTCGGATTTGAAAAAAGTGTGGTGTAGCTGCCCTTGCGCAGATCTATGTCTACGGCTACTTTATAGCCGTCGGAGCGGCGCGTGCCGATGAGCTGCAGGCTGCCTTGGCTATAGCAGGGCTCGATAGAGGTGATGTCGATGTCGCCAAGGTCAAGAGTGGTTTCGCCATAGTCAAAGGTATACGGATCGAGATGGCATATCGCCGAGATTTCTCCGGCATTGTTTCGCACCAAACCGTAGAAACTGTTGTCGACAAGATTGTCTTTCCACAATTCCAGATCAGATTGTCCTGAGAACTGGATTGAGAGGCCATTGAATTTCTTTGCCGCTTTATCAAAGGCCATAAATTTTTGTTGCTTGCTGTCAGGGCTATTGTGATATGCAATCACAACGTTCTGACCGGTTTCAAACCATGATGTTATATAAAACGAACCATTATCAGCAAAATCTACCGGAAAATCTAAATTTTCGCGAGAGCTTTGGCCATACTCCGCGCCAAGATGTATCCATTCGCTTTGATATGAAAAGTCAAAGTCACTGTCATTTTGCGTAAATGATAGAATGCTGCTGTCGAGAATCACAAAATTGCCATTGTCAAATTTCTCATATCCTCCGTTGGGATATACGATAGAGGCCATGCCTGAATTCCCTTGGGAATTATATCCAAGCCCGATCTTATCGCCCGAAAGCGCCAACAGATAGCTTTGCCATGGGCTGAATACAGGAGCCGACGGTGATACCATTTCTTTAAGCACAGCCTCTTGGCCGATAATTTCGACACTATAGAGCCAATTGCCTGAAGTTGAACAGCTGACTAAAAAACTTGTCGGGCTTTTCTGAGCGTAAAGATTGTCGCGCGGCACTCCGAATCCGGCTTCAAACAGATAGGAAGAAGTACCCAATGAATAAATAATTCCGGATGATTTATTGACAAGAATAACGTTTTCGCTATATGGTACGTTATCGTTTTGATCGATAAAAGTACATCCGAAAAAAATCATCAGATCCTCAGTGACACTGAACATGTCTATGGCATTCATCCGCATTTTAAGGGTTTCTGTTGAGCTTCCACCCTCATCATCGTAGTGTACGATGGTTTCAACCGCTGATATATTGCCGTCAGGATCAACTTTGAAGAGTCCTACCGAAGTTTCATCGTAGGCACGCGAGGCGTTGTCGCTCAGTATGGCAAGAGTTTCGTTTTTGGATATTTCCAAGCGGTAAGCCTTCAGCTCGCGGGGAGAATCAGGCTCGTTGTCATTGGAGCAGGAAGTTCCCCCCCCCAACACCAACACACTTAATATTAGCGCATTAGCAAAAGTCTTTAATAGTTTTATCATCCTTTGGTTTGTTTATTTATTATGGATTTTAAGACAAAACTACGAATTATTTATCAGATAAGCAAAATTTTCTAATATGTATAAAACGAATGAAAGACGTCTTATTGCATTTGCGACGAAGTAAAAAAACAGACTGCACTCCAAAAATATGTCGTACTCTTGGAATGCAGTCTTTAATCCAACCGGATATCAGGGGATATAATTGCCCTTTTATCTTACGGTGACCTTTTGCCTTGCCCCGTCGATATCTACGATATAGACCCCTGCGGGGGCTTCGAGGCCGGGGAGGCGTCGGCCGGCGATGTCGTAGACGGCGGCACTATCGTAAGAGCCGTCGATGATGATGATTCCATGGCCGCCGCGGGCGCGGGCGGGCTGCGCGGATGAGGGTGAATCGATTGCGCTGACAGCCTTGCTCACAAAGACGGCGAAGCCGTTTGCCGGCAGAGTGGCGCTTACGGTGCCGCTGCCGGTGAGATTGTCACTATAGCCGGCAGAGGCGGCGTAGAGCTCATGGTCGGAGTAGGAGATGAGCGACGCCGGTGCCGACACCTTCATCTGCGCCGTGGGCGAGGGGTTGATGAGCGCTATCACCTCTTTGCCCCCGGCGGCGAGGCGCAGGTAGCGGTAGGAGTTATAGGCGCCCGAGAGCCCGGAGGTGGTGAATGTAGCCCCCCCTTCGCTCTCCAAGGCGAAGAGCTCGGGATTGTTGCGGCGCAGGTTGACGAGGCGGCTGTAGAGGTCATGGAGGGCAAGGCGGCGCGAGTCGGAGAGCCATGCGCCCCAGTCGACTATCTTGGGGTCGGTGTTGTTGGAGCCGTCGGAGTGCTTGGTGGTCTGATTGTTGGCCAGCTCGCCGAACTGCCATACCATCTTTGGCCCCGGGGTGAGCAACATCTGCACAGCAAGGGCGCCGAGGCGCGAATATTTGGCGTCAACGTCGGCCTTGACAGAAGCTACGGCGTAGGCGTCGACCTTGAAAGCGACGCGCTCCTCGTCGTGGCTCTCGGCGTAGGCTATGGTAGAGCCTGCGGGGCGGCCGCCGTCGGCAGTGGCGAGGAAGCGGCTCAGGTCGCTGTCGCTCTCATAGCCCATGGCATACTGGCAAGAGGCATTGTTGATGTTTGCCCAGTTGATCTGGCCGTCATTGCCCATGGCCGTCTCCTCCTTGGCGCCGGCGAGGTTCTCGTTGATATGAATGCCGTCGGGCTTCACCGACTTGATGACGGCATGCAGGCGCGCCATGCGGTCGACGCGGCTCTGATTGTAGAGGTCGGTGCCGGATGTAGATGTATAGCTGTCGTTGTCGCCGAGGCCCTTGACGAGGTCGAAGCGGAAGCCGTCGGCGTTATACTTCTCCATCCAATAGCGCAGGGCGTCGGTCCACTGCTGCTGTACGAGCGGGTGGCCTTGGTTCCAGTCGTTGAGCACGCTGTAGGCATGCGGGGCGGTGATGTTGTAGAAAGGATTGCTGCCGGCGGGGTACATCTGATACCACGGATGGAGGCCGTCGCTCTGGTTGAATACGATGTCGAGAATCACGGCAATGCCGCTGCGGTGGCACTCCTCTATGAAGTCCTTATAGTCGCGGGGCGACCCGTAAGCCTTGTCGGGAGCCATGTAGAAATTGGTGTTGTAGCCCCATGAGCTGTTGCCGTTGAACTCCATTATGGGCATAAGCTCAATGGCGTTGAAACCCATGGCCTTGATATAGGGTATCTTCTCGATAGCCTTGGCCACGGTGCCGTTGCCAAGAGCAAGACCGTCGGTGCCGGTGAAGTCGCGCAGCAGCATTTCGTAGACTATCAGATTGTCATGGTCGGGAATGGTGAAAGAAGAGAAGCTGTAATCATCGATGTCGCCGCGGTATACACCCATCACCACGCCCTCAACTTCGGCAGGATACTGAGGCATGTCGGGCCACACGTCGGGGGCAAGGTAGCGGTCGTTATAGGGGTCGAGGATGAGGTGGGCGTAGGGGTCGCCGACGCGGTAGGTGTCGTCGACTATAAAATAGTAGGGATAGTAGACATCGTCGGCCAGGCCGCTGACAGTAGTCCAGAAATAGCGCTGCCCCTCGTAATCGTGATATTTCATCAGATACCGGCTGTCGACGCTGTATCCGTTCCACGCGCCCACGAGCTGCACGCTCATCTTGCCCGGCGCTGCGAGGCAGAAAGTGACAGTCCCGTCGGCGTTCTTCACACAGCCCTGCTGCGGTACACCGCCGGGATACTGGCCTGCAGCGCTCGGGGCCGGATAGCTTATCTCATAGGCGGCGCTGTAGGGCTTGCCGTTGAAAGTGGTAGTGCCGGTGACGGTGTAGTTGCCTGTATTCTCGAATTTATAGCTGGCTGTAAGGGAGGTGGTGTTGGATTTAGAGGCAAACTGCTTGCCGTTGACGCTCAGCACGAGGTCGGCGGCCTGCGAGGCAGTGAGAGTGAAATTGACCGTCGTGGGGCCGCTGATAAGGCGGTCGTGGTCGGCGGTGAGGGCGAGGTCGAAGCCATCGTTGGCCACGTCGATGAAGATATCGCCTCCGGCAGCAGTCTTGCCTGAGCGCGTCCCGTCGGCATTGCGGAAAACCACGGCGATTTTCTTCACATGCTCCGAGGGGTCGGTAATGCCGAAATAAGTGCGTATATCGCCGATTGAGAGCTGATAGAGGTCGGTGGTGAGATAGCGCAGACGGTTCTTGTCGAGATTCACCGCCTGTGCATTGCTGCCGTCGGCCTCGGGCCACTCGGTGAGCACATGGCGCCAGTCGGTGTTGTCCTTGCTCAGAGTCGTTATCACGCCGATATGGGCATAGACAAATTCAGACGAGGGCAGGCCTTTGAGACCGTTGTTGCCCAGCGACGACGAGGCACTGTAGGTGAGAACCACATTCTTGCTGTCTTCCTCAAGCGGCGAGGGGCTGACCGTAACCTGCCCGTGCACCGTGAGCGAACACAGCAACACAATAGCCATAAAGGCCGTGTAGAGTTTTTTCATGTTTTAAAGTTTGGCTATAATAAGTAAGTATGATGAAACAAAGTTATATAATAAAACTCATATTTCAAAATAATTCTTAGCCAAGTTCAAAATTCACGGATAGCTTCTATAAGCCATGCGAGCATTAGGGTAAGGGCGATGACATAAAACATAATCGTGCAGGTGTTTGCAGAGCCGACGTTGACTCCGACACAAAGTTACGCCCCACCATGTGTCAGATTATGTCACAAGAATGTTAATTTTAGTTTATGGTTTGTGGACTGTGGGTTGGTGGTTTGTGGGCTGTGGGCAGCGGATTAGCTTTAGAAATGGGATTGGGGGGTGGTGGCAGTGGGCAGTGGTTGGTGGGCAGCGGATTGGCTTTAGAGTTTGGTAGCAAGTAACTCGCTGCCCACAAACCACAAACCACCAACCATTAACCGCCAACCACCAACCACAAACCACAAACCTAAGCCTCTATGCGCTCCATAAATGCCTTGCGGTAGCTGTCGGAGATTGGTATTGCGCGGTCGGCCATGATTATGCAGTTGCGCTCAATCACTCTCACCTTGTCGAGATTGACGATAAACGAGCGGTGTACGCGCATGAAACTCTCGGTCGGGAGCCCGTCTTCAAGGCTCTTCATACTCATAAGCGACAGCACCGCCTTGGCCTCTCCGGCCACATAGATTTTTACATAGTCCTTGAGCCCTTCAATATATATGATGTCGCCAAAGGGGATTCTGAGCAGGCGGTATTCGCTTTTTACAAGCAGGTGTCCGCCGGGCTGCAGGCGGCTCTCGGCAGGAGTGAGCTCGCGCAGGGCACGCATGGCCGACTGCAGGAACTCCTCGTAGTTGACCGGTTTGAGCAAGTAGTCGAGCGCGTCGACCCGGAAACCCTCTACGGCATGGTCGGAATAGGCTGTCGTAAACACTACCCTCACCCCCTCGGGCAGCAGGCGCGCGAGCTGCATGCCGGAAAGTTTCGGCATTTTGATATCGAGGTAGACAAGCTCTACACTGTGCGCCTGCACAAACTCAAGGGCTTCCTCGGCGCTGTGCACTTCGGCGGCAAGGTGCAGAAAGGGCGTACGGTCAACATACGAGCTTATAAGGGCGGCTGCCAATGGCTCGTCGTCGACAACAAGGGTTTCTATTATATTGCTCATAGGGGTATACGTAGGGTGGCTTTATAAATATTGCCGTCGATGACGGTGGCAAACGACGCACGGTTGCCGTAGATAAGCGATAGCCTGCGCCGCAGGTTGGCAAGCCCTATGCCGGAGTCGGGCCGCTTTTCCTGTGCCGGAGCTGCAGAGTAGGCATTGGAAGTGGAGCAAACCACATCGTCGCCGTCCACATAGAGCCTTATGTCTATCGGAGTGGCGTCGTCGCTGGTCACACCATATTTGAAAGCGTTCTCTACCAAGGGGATAAAAAGCTGCGGGGGCACATTGTCGTTGCCACGGTCGGCGAGGTCTATGCTGTAGTTCACATCGCGGCCGCCGAGCCTGAGCTTCATAAGCGTGATATAGTTTTCTATAAAATCGGCTTCCTGAGCCAGCCTCACCTTCGACTCGTCTTCATATAGCATATATCTGAGCAGGCCCGAGAGACGGTGTACGGCTCCCTGCGCCTTGTCGGGCGCAACGGCGATAAGGGCATAGATAGTGTTGAGGGTATTGAAAAGGAAGTGAGGGTTGAGCTGGCTCTTGAGATTGTCGAGCTCTACGGCACGCTGACTCGCCACGAGCTCCTGCCGCTGACGCTGCAGGTCTTTCCACTTCGCCGACAGCCGCAGAGCCACGGCAAGCGCTATCGTGAGCACTATCATCACCAAGTCGCGCAGCATGAAAGTGGTAAGCTTGAGCAGGGTGAGATGTTCGGGCCTCAGACGCCGCTTGCGTGGCGCGGGGAACCATACATTGCTCACCATCCAGCACAATACAATCCCCGCAAGCGCTATACCGAGATTTATAGCTATGAACACTGCTATGCGCCTCCGCCCGTTGCCCGAGGCAATGGTGCGGTCAATAAGGCAAAGATAGTTGATATAGAACACCGCCAGATACACCAGCGTCTTGAAATAGAAGTCGGGATAGAGGGCAAATCCTTGCCGGTGGGGCATGGAGATAGTCATCATCACCTCAGGCAGGATAAAGATGATGACGATGATGATAAGATGGGAGGCTGCGTTTACAAGCCGCGCTCCGCGGCCGCCTTGTTCTTTCATTGTAACTTTTCTGTTTTCTTCTTCAAAATTAACGATTCCCCCCGACATTTTAGCCCGAAAATCGACAGGGAGGCTCTTTCTCTCGACATTTCATCGCAAAAGTAATCCTTTTTTTGCAATAATTGATTGATTTCTTATCTTGCACATGATTGTTTTTGTGCCTCTGTGCTGACAAGAGAAAGGTAAAATTGGTAAGTGACGTGGTGATTGATATAATTGCCATGTCGCTTTTATTATGTAATTTTGCAGCCGCAAACAGCATTATGCCATTATGAAGAAAGAAATAATTATCGCCTGCTCTTTACTTTTCCCAAGCATTGTGGCTGCAGCAGAGCAGCCCGACTCAATTGCTTTGCGCGAACTCGTCGTAACCGGCACCAATACTGCAGTGGCCAAGAACCTTCTGCCATACACAGTGTCGGTCGTCGGCTCGGAAAGACTCGAGGCTACCGGCTCTACTCAGGTGTTATCTGCCATTTCGGGAATGGTGCCGAGCCTGTTTGTATCAGAGCGAAGTATCTTCGGCTTCGGGGTAAGCAACGGCGGCTCGGGGCATATCAAGCTCCGCGGCGTAGGCGGCGACAGGGCGAGCGCGGTGCTGATGATGGTTGACGGCCAACCGCAATTTGCCGGCATATACTCTCACCATATATCAGATTTCTATGATAAGGAATATGTAGAGCGTGTAGAGGTGCTCCGCGGGCCGGGGTCGGTGCTCTACGGCTCCAACGCCATGGCCGGCGCAATCAACGTAATCACCAAGCATGCTCCTCATAGAGGCATGCGAACAGTGGTGACGTCGCAATACGGCTCCTACAATACATGGCTCTCGTCAATCACAAACTCGGCCCGCTACGGCAAGTTTTCCTCGCTTGTGTCGCTGTCATATAACCGCACCGACGGCACGGTCGACAATTTCGACTTCCGCCAAGCCGACGGATATGCCAAGATAGGCTACGATCTCTCATCGCACTGGCATGCCGCCGCCGACTATACTTTGATGAACTTCACCGGGAACGACCCGATATATCCGCGGCTGTCAAACCCGGAGTCAACCGACATCTATCATCAGAACATCACACGCGGAGAAGCCTCCCTGACGGTAAGCGACAGCTATGCCGGAACATCGGGCGCGGCTCGGCTCTACTACAGCTACGGCAACCACTACATCGACGACCCGCGTCACTTCCACAGCAAAGATGACCGCCTCGGCATGATACTCTACCAGAATTTCACTCCTTGGCGCGGAGCCACAGCCACAGCGGGATTCGACTTTGACGTATACTCGGGCGAAATACCGATGTCGGGCGGGACCGCACATACACCCGGAGCCATGGCGACGATGGAGCGCAAGTCGATAATCGAATATTCGCCCTACATCACCCTTTCGCAAGCATTTGCCTCAGAACTACTCAGAGTCAACGGCGGTCTGCGAATGGCAAACAGCGACATGTTTGGCTCGCAATGGATACCTCAATTCGGTTTTGCCCTGAACCCCGGGCGAGGATATACACTGAAGGGCAATCTTGCCATGGGCTACCGCAATCCTTCATTCCGCGAGCTGTATCTCTACCGCATGGCCAACCCCGACCTGAAGCCCGAGAAAATGATGAACTATGAACTCTCGCTTGCAAAGCATTTCTCCCGCTACCTCTCGGCCGACGTCACATTCTACTTCAGCAAGGGCAGCGAGATGATTCAGGTGCTCGACAACAAGAACGTCAACACCGGCCGATTCATCAATAAAGGCATAGAACTCTCGGCGCGCAGCACTCCCCTGCCCAACCTCAGCCTCTACGCCACATACAGCTACCTGCACACATCGCTATCCAATCTCACCGGCGCACCGAAGCACCAATATTATCTCGGCGCACAGCTCAAGCTATGGAGCCGTCTCGACATTGCCGCCGACCTCAAGGGCACAGCCGGTCTCTATGTTGCCGACGATGTGAAAAAGCAGAATTATGCCTTGCTCAATCTCAAACTGACTTGCGAGGTATGCCGATACGTCGACCTCTTCGTGCGTCTTGAGAACATCACCAATGCACACTACGTGATAAACCGCGGCTACGACATGCCCGGATTCACAGCCCTCGGAGGCTTCAAGCTGAAATTCTAAATGGGGTTGGTGGTTTGTGGGCAGCGGATTGGCTTCAGAAATGGGGGTTGGTGGGCAGCGGGCAGCGGATTGGCTTTAGAGTTTAGCAGCAAGTAACTCGCTACCCACAGCCCACAAACCACCAACCACACCCCCACCAACCACACCCCACCAACCCACAAACTACTTGATTTCCAAGATATAGTCCACACAATCGCGTGGCGGCAGACTTATCATGAGGCTGTCGCCCTTTTGTTTGTATACAGTCTTTCCGGCTCCGTCGAATGGCTTGACACTCTTCACCTTACCGTGCCAAGGTATTGCGACCTCAGCTACCTCGCTGTCGGTGACATGAAGATAGGTGATATCTCCTTTATGAGTAGAAGTACCCCACTCCACCTTCGGCAGTTGGCTGCCGGTGGTGCCATAAATGGTAGAGCCATAGCGGCCGAGCCACTCGCCCATTCCGGCAAGACGGTCAAGGGCTGCCGCCGGCAGTTCTCCATTGGCCTGCGGGCCTATATTGAGCAATAGATTCGCGCCCTGCCCCGCCGTCTTCACAAGATAGCGTATAAGCGTGGGAGTATCTTTGTAGTTTGTGTCCCTGAGCTTGTAGCCCCACATGCCATTCATCGTCTGGCAGGTTTCAAGTGGCAGACGGCTGATTCCCTGCGTGGAATATCCTGCAGTATTCTCACCCGGCACATCGCGCTCGAAAATCTGTATGTCCTCACCCTCAAATGGATCCTGATGGTGATTGTTGCCGACCATGCACGAGGGCTGCAGACGGTGAATCATTTCGTACTGCGGGCCAAGCTGCCAGTCGAAAGGCACCGAATCACTGTCGTGATCCCACCAGCCGTCAAACCATATCGCCCGCACGGGGCCATAGTCGGTAAGTAGTTCGGTGAGCTGGCGGTTCATGAAGTCGTAATAAGCAGGCCAGTCGGCAAGCGTTGAATCACGCCCGGTCGTATGTCCGGTGCGCCCTTGGGGATAGTCTGTGCGCGTCCAGTCGAGGTGCGAGTAGTAGAGGTGAAGCTTGATATCATTGGCCTGACAAGCCTCCGATAGCTCCTTGAGAATATCTCGGCCGAATGGAGTGCCGTCTACGATATTATAGTCGCTCTGGCGTGTATGCCACATCGAGAAACCATCGTGATGGCGCGTGGTGAAGCATATATACTTGGCTCCGGAGGCCTTGATTGCCTTTACCCACTTGTCGGCGTCGAAGTCGGCAGGATAGAAACCGCGGGTCGCCTTGGCATATTCGTCGGCCACAGGGCCATAGTTGAGGTACCATTCGCCTTGGGCATACATGCTGTAGATTCCCCAATGGAGGAAGATACCGAAACGGTCGGCGGCAAATTCTTCCTGCGACCGCTTCACTTCCTCACTCGGCGTATAGGCTAAAGATGTTGCAGCCAGCGACACGGCCATGGCTGCCATAGCAAGTTTAGTCTTATTCATTGCTTTGGAAATGGGAGTTGGGGGTTGGTGGGTTATTGTTGGTGGTTGGTGGGCTGTGGGCAGCGGATTAGCTTTAGAAATGATGGTTGGTGGTTGGTGGGCTGTGGGCAGCAGATTGGCTTTAGAGTTTAGCAGCAAGTAACTCGCTGCCCACCAACCACAACCCACCAACCACAACCCACCAACCACAAACTTATTTATACATAAACCGTTTGATTGAGCGCTTGGGCGTCTTCTCAAACTCTTCGGTCAAAATCTGATAATCCGACACCTGACTGAACGACGGCAAAGCTGCATTGAGCGCCTTGATATTGTCGCTCATCTGGCGGTTGATGGCAGCGTCATCAAGACCTTGCCGCGAGGCATTGTCATAATCGGGATGTATAAGGGCTACGAGCTTACCGTCGCGACTTACTATCAGCGACTCAGCTACGTAAGGCAGATTGTTGAGCTGCTGCTCGATCTCTTCCGGATAGATGTTCTGACCTGAAGGCCCGAGAATCATGTTCTTGTCGCGTCCGCGGATATACACATATCCGTCAGCGTCGACCTGTGCTATATCCCCGGTATTCATCCAGCCGTCGGCAGCTAGGCAGCCGTCGGTCGCTTCCTGATTCTTGAAGTAACCTTTCATCACATTCTCGCCGCGCACATAGAGCACGCCGGGAGTCGTGGCCTGATCGGGCGAATCGACCCTAAGTTCCATACGGTCGACGGCGCGTCCGCACGAGGCCTGACGCTGCACATCCCATGGAGCATAGCAGATAAGCGGGCCGCACTCGGTCATACCGTAACCCACTGTGTAGGGGAAACGAATCTTGCGCAGGAAAGTCTCTACATCCTTGTTGAGACCTGCGCCGCCGATAATAAGTTCCTGCAGATTTCCGCCGAAAGCTGCAGTGAGCTGCTGTTTGATCTTGGCCATCAGTTTGTCATCGACAAAGGGAAGGTGCATGAGCAGTTTCATCAGCGGCTTGTCGAGAAGCGGGAAAACACGCGTCTTAACAATCTTCTCGATAACAAGCGGCACGGCCACAATGAGCTTGGGTTTCACCTCGGCGAAAGCTCCAAGCAATATCTTGGGCGAGGGCGTGCGGCCAAGGAAAAATACGTGGCAGCCCTTTACAAACGGGTGCAGCATTTCCACCGTGAGGCCGAACATGTGCGCCAAGGGCAACATCGATACAAAGCCGTCGCCGGGAACGAGGAAATCGAGTCCGTCGATACTGTACTGCACGTTCGACCACAGGCTGCCGTAGCTCAGCATAACACCTTTTGAGAAGCCCATACTGCCCGAGGTGTAATTGATAAGAGCAATGTCATCTTTGGCAAAACGCGGATATTCCACATCGGCGGGAGTGAAGCGCTCAGGATACGCCTCGCCGAAAAGACGGTTGAGATGGTCGCGGGCAGCCGTAAACTCCTTGCTGCGGCTGAAAAGAAGCGAATAGTCGGAAATGTTCACTACGCCCTTGATGTGGAGCATGTTCTCGTGGTCGAGGCTTTCCCATGTCGTAGTGTCTGTAAAGAGCAACTTGGCTTCGCAATGCGTAACAAGATGATGGATAGTGTCGGGCTTGAAGTCGTGCAGGATAGGGACTGTCACGGTGCCGTAGGTGAGCGAAGCCAAGGCAGCCACGGCCCATTGGGCACTGTTGCGCCCGCAAAGTGCGATCTTGTCGCCCGGCTTAAGGCCGGCATGCTTGAATGCAAGGTGGAGTTTTGCTATCTTACGGGCTACATCCTTATAGGTGAGCATAATGCCATGATAATCGCTCAAGGCAGGAAGATTCCAGTTGTCGCGGATACTCTGTTCGATATATCCGGTAAGGGTATCTTGTGTTTTCATCGAGTTGTCTTACTTTATAGGTGCAAATTTAATTAAAAAAAATTAAAAGCAAGATTTTAAATACTTAAAAGTATAATTTTGCATTACAAATATAACAAACAAGCAATGCAAAAAGATGATAGTTTTGCCCGGGAATGGCAAAAGATGCTTGCCGGAGAGGTTTATGAGGCCGGCGACCACCGTTTCTTTGACGCGTTGATATCAACACGGTTGAAAATCAAGCGCTATAACGACACTTCGCCCGACGATATCAAAGGCCTTGAAAGTCAACTGCATGATTTATTAGGCAGCTGCGGCGAGAGAGTTGTCGTAAACCAACCCTTCCGCTGCGACTATGGCTGCAATATCCACATCGGCCACGATGTAGTGCTCAATTTCAACATCACTATTCTCGATGAGGCGGAAGTGCGTATAGGCAACCATGTCCTTATCGGGCCTAACGTCAGCATTTACACAGCTTGTCACCCCGTCGACGCCGATTCACGCCGTACTCTCGTGCAATGGGCCAAACCGGTTAATATCGGCGATGATGTGTGGATCGGAGGTGGCGCAACGATACTTCCGGGAGTGACTGTCGGCAAAGGCGCGGTTGTCGCTGCCGCAGCTGTTGTCACAAAAGATGTGCCTCCTTTTGCATTGGTAGCCGGAAATCCGGCGCGTGTTATTAAAAAATTAGACTGAAATGACCAACGGATTTTTTCGCGCGGCTGCAATATCGACACCTGTCGCAGTAGCCGATCCGGCAGAAAATGCCAAACACATTATCTCAACTTTTGAAAGACTTGCCCAAGAGAATGTCGACTTGGCTGTTTTCCCGGAAATGTCGGTACCGGCATATACATGTGCCGACCTCTTCCACAACAGCGAATTGCTCTCAGCCACGGCCAATGCCCTTGAAGAAATAGTGCTTGCAAGCAAGCGTGCGGCCGACACTCTGATAATCGTCGGAGCTCCCCATGAGCATTGCGGAGCGCTCTACAACTGCGCCATAGCTATATGTAACGGTGAGATTTGTGCCGTCGTACCCAAGACATACATACCCAACTACAACGAGTTTTACGAAAAACGTTGGTTTGCCGGCGCTACAGCTGATTTCTCTGCAAATACTATAATCACCCATAAAGGAGTGAAAGTGGGTGTAGAGATTTGCGAGGATCTGTGGACACCCGTCCCGCCAAGCAGCAAGCTCTCCATGGCCGGAGCCGAGGTAATTGCCAATCTCTCGGCCAGCGACGATATCACAGGTAAATATGCCTATCTGAGCAATCTTGTCGCCCAGCAGTCGGCACGCTGTATATGCGGATATGTATATGCCTCGGCCGGTTTCGGCGAATCATCGACCGACCTTGTATTCGACGCCAAACTGTTCATCGCCGAGAACGGGCGCATGCTCTCTCAGAACAAGCGTTGGCAAAGCGGTGTGCAGATGACTGTGTCTGACATCGACATCGAGGCTCTACGCCGCGACCGCATGCACAACGGCTCTTTCGAGGGCTGCCGCCGCAACAACCGCATTGAAATCACAGAAATAACCACCGGCTGCACCGCCAAGTCAATTAGCGGTTGGCAACTGCGGCGCGATGTTGACCCTCATCCTTTCGTACCGTCCGACGACACAATCCTTGCCGACCGCTGCGAGGAAATCATCAATATACAGGTTGCCGCTTTGGCAAAACGCCTCGACGCCACTCATTGCCGCACGCTTGTCGTAGGCGTATCAGGCGGTCTTGACTCTACGCTCGCCCTACTCGTGGCTGCACGCACTTTCGACCGTCTCGGCCTCGACCGCAAAGGCATTATCGGCGTGACAATGCCCGGGTTCGGCACCACGGGGCGCACCCACGGCAACGCCTGCACCCTTATGACCGCCTTGGGTATCTCGCAGCGCGAGATTTCTATTGCCGCAGCAGTAAACCTGCACTTCAGCGACATCGGTCACGACCCTGAAATCCACGATGTAACATACGAGAACAGTCAGGCCCGCGAACGCACACAGATTCTGATGGATATCGCCAACCAAGCCGGAGGCATGGTGCTTGGCACAGGCGACCTTTCGGAGCTTGCTCTCGGCTGGGCAACATACAATGGCGACCATATATCGATGTATGGCGTCAACGCCGGCGTACCCAAGACTTTGGTAAAATATCTCACACGCTATTTCGCCATGAACGCCGACGGCGACGAACGTGCGGCACTGCTCGATATCATCGACACCCCCATAAGCCCCGAATTGCTTCCGGCAACAGCCGAAGGTGATATTGACCAGAAAACCGAAGATCTCGTAGGGCCATACGAACTGCATGATTTCTTCCTTTACTATACCCTGCGCTACGGTTTCAAGCCGAGCCGTATATTCTTGCTCGCACGCAAGGCTTTCGCCGGAAACTACGATGACGAGGTGATTCTCAAATGGCTGCGTACTTTCTTCCGCCGCTTTTTCAACCAGCAGTTCAAGCGCTCATGCCTGCCCGACGGTCCTAAGGTCGGCAGCGTCTGTCTGTCGCCCCGCGGCGACTGGCGTATGCCCTCCGACGCCTCTTCGGCGGGTTGGCTCGCCGACATCGACAATATCAGGATTTAATATATTTGGAGATTAGCGCCGGCTCATAGCCGCGCGAAAGGGCGTAGCGATATATTTTGCTGCGCCCTTCGTATGTATCGGGCTCGGCGACGCTGCGGGTCTTGGCTTTGATTACGGCCTTGAGGATAGTGATATATTCTTCTTCATCGATTTCTTCGAGCGCTTTCTCTATGGTATCGGCGTCGATACGTTTGGCGCGAAGAAGCATACGTATCCTCACACGGCCGCAACGGCCATAGCGGTACCGGTCGCGCACAAAAGAGGCAGCGAAGCGCTCATCATCTACAAACCGTCGTCGCTCAAGCGAGTGAAGTATTACATCGGCGTCTTCCTCTCCCACGCCCCACGCCCGCAGTTTCTGCTCGAGTTCATAGCGGCAATGCTCTGCCCTCGCGCACAATTCCTCGAGGCGTATAAGAGCCTTTTCGGGTGCTATCACCTTGCGTTGATATCTCATGGCTTTACGGCTGAGGCATAGCGGTAATTTCCTTTGTAGTCGCGGGCTACGCTGACATCGTCAAAACCGTTTTCGCGCAGCATGGCCGCCATTTCTTCGGCAAAGTGCTGATTGATTTCAAAATATAGCATGCCGCCGCTGCGAAGTGCGGTATGGGCATATCCGGCTATAGCTTTGTAGAAGCGCAGCGGGTCGCTGTCGGGGACAAACAATGCCGTATGAGGTTCGTAGTCGAGCACACGCGAATCCATTTCCTTAGCCTCGGATTCGGTTACGTAGGGAGGATTGCTAACAACGATATCAAAACTGTCTGCCGCAGGCGAAGCCTTGAGGAGATCGGCACATATAAAATCGACATTTGCCTTCAGACTGGCGGCATTGCTTTTCGCCACCGTAATAGCCTCGCTGCTTATGTCGATACCGGTCACTTTGCTGAAAGGCAACGCCCGGGCAAGACTGATGGCTATGCACCCGGTGCCTGTGCCGATATCGCAGACCCTAAGGTCGGATGTGCCTCCCCAGCGGTCAGTAATCATATCTACAAGTCCGGCAGTCTCGGGGCGGGGAATAAGTGTCGCCGGCGTCACGATAAAGTCGTTGCCCATGAAGCGGGCGCGGCCGATAGCATATTGCACAGGCTCTCCGGCCGCAATCTTATCTACTACGGCCTTGATCTTAGCCTGCATGGAGTCGGTAATCTCGCGGTCGCCGTTGGCAAAGACAAACGTCTTGGAATAGCCGGCTACATCTTCAAATATTATGTCAGCGGCAGCCGACGCCTCACCCCCGTTGCCGAGGATAGACGTCAGCTGATCTTTTATGGTGCGGAAATATTGGCGGACAGAAGTCATTGACGGTCGTCGTTGATAGCTTCGTAGATAAAGGGGTCTTCGCCATCGTCATCATCATCGCTGTCCTCCACATCGGCGTCATCCCAGTCGATATCCTCTCCCCACGCGTCGGGATGGATACTGCGCAGGTCTTCTGCTTCTTGCTCAGCCTCTTCTTCGGTAGGCTCGTATTGGAAAATAAATTCATCTTCCTCACGTACACGGTGATGGCCGTCAAGCGGTCGGTGGATAATGTCGGCGGCGTCGATACGGTTGCTCTCGTCGGTAATCGCACGCCAAAGCATGTCTTTGAGCTCGGTAATGCCCTGCCCTGTCACCGCAGAGATAAACACTGACGGAATGCCCTCGGGAAGAGTCTTGGCGATTTCCTCGCGCAATTCATCATCGAGCATATCTGACTTCGACACAGCAAGTACGCGCGGCTTGTCGACAAGTTGCGGATTGAACTGTTCGAGCTCGTTGAGCAAGATCTTATACTGCTCTGCAATATCGTCGGCGTCGGCTGGCACCATGAAGAGAAGCACGGCATTGCGCTCTATATGGCGCAGGAAACGCAGGCCCAAGCCTTTGCCCTCGCTCGCACCCTCGATGATTCCGGGGATATCGGCCATCACGAAAGAGCGGTTGTCGCGGTAGGCCACAATACCGAGCTGCGGCTCCATGGTTGTGAAGGGGTAATCGGCAATCTTAGGCTCGGCCGCACTTACAGCCGAGAGCAATGTCGATTTACCGGCATTGGGGAAGCCTACAAGACCTACATCGGCGAGCATTTTAAGTTCGAGCACCACACTGCGCTCAATTGCCGGCTCTCCGGGCTGGGCATAGCGGGGGGTCCGGTTGGTGGCACTCTTGAAATGCCAGTTGCCAAGGCCTCCGCGGCCTCCTTTGAGGAGCTTCACTTCCTGACCGTCGTCGGTGACTTCGCAGAGATATTCACCTGTTTCGGCGTCGAAAACGACAGTACCGCAAGGAACATCAACCACTACATCGTCGCCGTCTTTACCGAAACTGCGGCCGCCGGAACCCGACTGACCGTTGCCGGCAAAAATATGACGACGGTATTTCAAAGGCAAAAGAGTCCACATATTACGGTTTCCACGCAGTATAATATGACCGCCGCGACCGCCGTCGCCGCCGTCAGGACCGCCTTTGGGCACATATTTGGCACGATAAAAATGGCGCGAACCCGCACCGCCTTTGCCCGACCGGCAAAGTATCTTCACATAATCTATAAAGTTTGATTCAGGCATGATTACATTAGTTACGTTAATATTAGAACAAGCGAGGCTGCTAAGAGTTCGCCATTGCATTGTGATGACGCATAAGCTGCCCGGCCTGACGGAAGTCAACGGGCGAGCCGACGTCAATCCATGTTCCCTTGATAGGATAATATGTCACTTTGCGTCCGGCGGCTATCGCACGCTCAATGAGGTCTGTCGCGTCGCAATGCTCGCCTTCGACAAGGGTTGAGAGTAGGTCGTTTGAAAAGATATAGATCCCGGCGTTGGCGTAATATGAATACGATGGCTTTTCTTCTATCGCAGTCACCGCGTCGGGGTCGCTTTCGTCAAGAGTGAGTATTGCGTAAGGCACCGACACCTGATATGGCACGACGGCTATAGTCACATCTGCCTCTTGCGAGCGGTGACGCAGATACATTTCTTCGAAAGATATGGTGGTGAGAAGGTCGGAATTCATCACAAGCGTGTTGCCGACATGACTCTCCGGCCACAGGCCTGCAACGGCTCCGATTGTACCGAGAGGCTTTTCTTCAGTCACACAGCGCACTTTCACACCGCCGACAGGCTCGACGAAATGCTGATGTATCTGCTCGGCAAGATAGCGCGTGGTGACTACAATATCGTTTATACCGCATGCTGCGAGAGCCTCTACATTATAGTCGATTATAGCCTTTCCTTCGATTTCGAGCAGAGGCTTGGGAGTGGAAAGAGTCATAGGACGCAATCTCTCGCCGCGGCCTCCGGCCATCAGCACAGCCCGCAGGGGCAAGACTGTGCGGCATTGGGTAAGATCAATCAGCGACACGAGATGAAACGCGCTGTCGACAACCGGGATAAGACTTATTCCTTTGGCTCGGCAGGCTCCGAGAACCGCCGGGTCGATATTGCCATCGCAGACATATCTGAATTCCCTATGGCAAAGTTCTGCCACAGTCTTGTCAAGAGCAGCACCCGCGATAAGCGCGCGACGGATATCGCCATCGGTGATACTGCCGAGAATACGCTGCTCATCATCAATTACAAAGAGCGTCATCACTCCTCCTGAAAGAGCATTGAGCTGCTGCAGCGCGTCAAGCAGACTTGCTCCACTGTCAATCGTATGTCGGGATATATCGTTCATGGCTTTTCAAATAACATTTCAGCGCGTTGCCAATCGGCCGGGGTATCGAGGTCTATGCTTCGCGAAGCCGGCATGAAGAAAGGCACACGCCGGGCAAATTCTCCAAGGCCGCAGCGACGCAAAGAATCAGGATTTATAACATATACAGCGCCATTGTATTCGAGCACGGGCGGAGCGTCCTGTCGGCGTGTATAAGTTCCGGGGCCTTTGCATACGTGGAGATAGCCCTCTGAATCGGTTTCAAAGAGATTGTAATATGGATTTGCAGCCGAATCGCATACGCTGACCACCATATCAACATCCGGACTGAAAATATCTATCGCCCCGGCTACATCCTCAGCCAACCGCAGAGGCGACGTCGGCTGCAGGAGCACCACGCAATCGTAAACTATACCTTTACCGTCGGCCCACGCCATTGCGTCGAGCATTACGTCGCGGCTCGATGTCGTGTCAGCCCCCAAACTCTCAGGGCGCATATATTCTACCTCAACGCCGCAATCACGGGCTACACCAGCAATCTCTTCATCATCCGTAGAGACAAGGATATAGCCGGGATGTTGAAGCATAACTTCAAGTGCGCATGATATCGAATACCATATCAGCGGTTTACCTGCAAGCGGCTTGATATTCTTGCGCGGTATACCTTTGCTTCCGCCACGCGCCGGAATTATATACAGGGGCTTCATTTTAGGTCGTAAAATTGTTTTGGCGATATCGGTAAACTCTTCATAAAATCTTCGATGGCGTTTACCATTATCGCACATGTGTTTTCCTTGAAATAAGGGTTCTCGCGCCGGGCGGCAAGCTTCTTCATTTCATCACTCAAGCCGCACTTGATAGCCGCGGCTATTTCAGATGTGCTGTCGCCGCAATGAATAACCGACGGAGCAGCAAGCCTTCCCTGCTGGCGTATGCCGATATTGACTGTCGGTATGCCTGCCGACGGCACCTCGACAATACCGCTTGATGAATTACCTATCACAATATCTGCATACCTGAGCATGCTTTGATAGCGCACCATACCGAGAGACCTTACAAGTCTGACTCTCTCCGGCTGTCGATGTGCATATTCCTCAAGCATTGCGAGGAGAGATTCGCCGCCGGCGTCGTTGTTTGGAGCTGTGATGACTATCCTCATCTCAGGGAAGGCGTCAAGAGCTGCAAGGAAGTCGGCAAGGCGGCTCGCAGGTGCTATATCATCGTTAGTGGCGGGGTGATATGTTGCAAGGGCAAGAGGATGGCTATTGACATCGAAGTCAATGCTTGCGCTCAGTTCTTCGGCCGACATCAGGGGTGTATTGAAAGCATTCCACACGCCGATTGCTCCGGTGTTGACCACTGATTCAGGTGTCTCGCCCATCTGAATTACCCGATGGCGGTATGGCTCGGTGGCTGTAAGATGAAGACTCGACAACTTGGTTATGGCATGACGGAAAGAATCATCGAGAGCCCCAACTGTAACCTCGCCACCTGCGATATGGATAATCGGGATGTGCATTACCGACGCCGCCGAAGCCACTGCAAGCATTTCGTAGCGGTCGCCGAGAAGCAGTACGGCGTCGGGCCTCAGAGCAGCGAAAGCCTCTGCCATGCCACCGATCGTCTTGGCCATGACAAGTGCGCGGGCCTCATCGGTATCCCCTGCGACCTCGGTAGGCACTTTATAGGCAATATCAAAACCGTCGGACTCGATTTCGCGATATGTATTACCATATCGCTCAATAAGATGCATATTGGTAGCGATAATGCTTACTTCAATATCTCCACTTTCACGCAGCGCACGGCACACCGACGAGAGCAGGCCCCAGTCGGCACGTGTGCTTGTAACTGTGCACAATCGTTTATGTCGGTCTTTTACCATCATCATGCAAAGTTACAAAATTTATCCCAAACATCAAGTTGCAACTTGACCTAACAAAGCACCCCTTAATAAAAAAAGAGCGTGACACTAAGCCACGCCCATAAGTTCTATCTCAAAAATCAATGTTGAGCCTCCGGGAATGCCGGGTTGATTGAAGCGTCCGTAGGCCTTGTCGGCAGGGATATATACTTCCCATTTGTCTCCGACATGCATTTGCAGCAACGCTATTATCCAACCGGGTATAAGTTCGCGCAACCTGAAAGCCGGCGCCACACCTCCGCGGCTGCTGTCGAAAGTCTTGCCGTTGATAGTCTTGCCTGTATAGTGTACTGTCACGACACTTCCGCGGTTCGGGCTCCGGCCATCCTTATTTCCGGACTTCAGCACCTTGTAGTATATGCCGCCGTCAAGTGCTTTTACTCCCGGCTCCTTGGCTTTATCGGCAAGCCAAGCTTGATTTTTTGCTATATATTCCTGTTTTGCCATTCAATAAATTATTAATTTGCCAATTCCGAATTATTCCCGGTGCGACGCCAAGACATCCATGCAAACAACAGCGCGCTGCAGCCGCAGATACTAAGCAATATCAGCGTGGTGCTCAAGATATTGCCTATACCGACCAACGGTGAAACAATGCCACCGAAGAGGAAGCCCGAAGCACCGAATATGGCCGAAGCGGTGCCGACCATCGCTCTACCCTCATTCATAGCCAAAGTCGTTGCCGATGTAAGGATAAAGCCGACACTCACAAGCATAAGGAATGTCAGAATCTCATAGAGAATAAATCCGGGCAGCGCAACATATACAATCCATTGCAATATAGCCGACCCTACAATGCCCAGCGCGCCAACGAGGGCGGCGTCAGACATTTTCTTGAACTTAAGCGACAGCCCCGAGCCGAAGCCAATACCTAAGGCGTTGATACCGAATACTATCGAGAACTGCAACTCGGAAAAGCCGAAATGGTTCTGTATTATGAACGAGGCCGAAGACACGTAGGAGAACAATACACCGCAGCAGAAAGCATAAAGCAATGTATAGATTACGAAGAAGCGGAGTTTGAAAATCTTGGAGAAACCTTTGAGCAGGCTCAGGACAGAACCGGTATACCGTTTTTCCTTGGCATGAGACTCTTGAAATACGAGACACATAGCCAATATTACAGCACCGAATCCGAATAGAATCCAGAAAATGCCTTTCCAACCCACCGCCTCAGAAACAAGACCGCCGATTACCGGAGCGGTCACAGGGGCTATGCCATTGATCGCACCGATTATTGCAAGAGTCTTTCCGAGTTCGCGGCCGGAATAGCAGTCGGTAGCCACTGAGCGCGACAGCACAATACCACCCGAGCCTCCCAAGCCCTGAAGGAAACGGCATACATTGAAAAATTCTATACTCGGAGAGTAGATACTGGCTACCGTAGACAGGGCGAACAATACCATTGCGGCGATGAGCACCGATTTGCGGCCATATTTATCGCTTAACGGGCCGAAAAATACCTGACCTATAGCCAAGCCCAGCATACTCGTGGCCAAGCCCATCTGTACGAGCGAAGCCGTAGTGTGGAAAACTTCGGCCATAGTCGGCAATGTGGGCAGATACATGTCGGTGACAAAAGGCCCGAAAGCCGACAACATTCCCAAAAACACTATCAGGAATATGTAATAACGCTTACTGAATTGTGACATGATGAATTTTTGTGCAAAATTACCAATAATTTCATTTATCTTTGAAAATATTATTGGCTAAACGCACGCTTTTATGGGTAAATTTCAACTTGCTTTCTTATTTTGCCATTTGCTGTGCGTGGCAGGGAGTCAACTGCGATAATATGCTTGGGCAAGCGTCGGTGATCTGTTATATTGTCGCGCAAAAGATTTGCTATCGACTCACACTCAGCCTCTTCAGCCTCTATAACAAGAGCTACCGCACTACCCCATCTGCTGTCGGCTACGCCTTTTACAAAATACTGCCGGTCAGCGAGATATGGGCTATACAGCGCTTCAAGTTCCTCCGGCAGCAGCTTGATACCACCGCTGTTTATGACGCCGTCGGCCCGGCCGCGCCATTTCATTTCGGTCGGGCTGACCAACTCGACGATATCGTTGGTTTTCAATGTTCCGAAAGTGAAGGCCGGTGCGTTGATAATCAATCGGTTGTCGCAGTCAGTGCTGAAAGTCACCCCGGGCATGGCGCGGAATACCCTCGCAGAATCGTTGCCCCGTGCCAAGGCTATATGGCTGCATGTCTCCGTCATGCCGTAACTTATGTAGACCTTGTAGCCTGTCTCCGATAACCTGCGGCAATCCTCGTCCGACGGAGCCGCGCCCCCCACCAGCACATTCCTCACCTTGCCGGCAAGCTCAGGCTGCGAGAGCAAGGAGGCTATCTGAGTCGGCACAACGGGCATCAAGTCTATATATGGAACATCTTCCGGAATATGTATCTCATTGCTTACCGGCAGTTCTATAAGGCGGCACGAAGCCTCACATGCACGCACCACCATCATCTTGCCGGCTATATAGTCGACCGACAACGGGGAGGCTATCACGCTATCGGATGTCAGGCCGAAAAAAGAGATTGTAGCCCGTGCCGACGCCCGCATATCATCTTTACACAATAAAATGGTCTTTGGAATACCTGTAGAGCCTGATGTATGCGCTTCTACACTCGTGGATTCCGAAAGCCATTCACGCCTGAAATCTTCTACGGATGCCATGGCAGGTCGTTGAGATTTTGCCATCGTTTCTGCGGGTCGCACCACAACATGTTGTCACGCATAGACAATGGCGAACCGATATTATTGGAATACAGTTGCCCAGTGCCAAGCCCTTGCGCCCTGACAATATCGAAACGCGACACCCATGCAGCTATGGCATAGAGGCCGACATTCGACTCAAGAGCCGATGTTACCCACCATCTGTTGTCGCCGATAATATTCATATATTGCTCTGCCTCGGCAAAACCGCCGCACAGCGAGGGCTTCAGCACCAGATATGCCGGCTTTATGGTATTGACAATCTCGACTTTCTCGGCATACGTACGCAGCCCTATCAGTTCTTCATCAAGGGCGATAGGTATAGGCGATTTTGCGCATAAAGCTGCCATTGCCTCAATCTGTCCGGCCTTTATCGGTTGCTCGATAGAATGGATGTCGTAGTGCTCAAGGCGTCGCAGATAATTCATGGCCTCATCAGCCGGGAAAGCACCGTTGGCGTCGAGCCGCAACTCAAGAGCCGCCGAAGAGAAACGACGGCGCAGACCGGCGATGAGATCGAGCTCATCGTCGAAATCAATGCCGCCGATTTTTATTTTTATCACACGGAATCCCTGATCGAGCTTCTCGGCAATGCGTTTGTGCATTAAATGCTTGTCGCCCATCCACACAAGGCCGTTGATCGGTATTCCGCGATGACCGAGCTCCCATGGCGTTGTCCGGCGCGGCGTGTCGCCCACGGGGGGCATTGAGGCGAAGGCACTTGCCACGCCGAATGCTATCGAGCTTGCCTCAGGTTCGGTAAGCGCCGTTGTCACATTGCGGCATTTTTCCGACAGCAGACGCTCGAAATCGGGTGAGTCTTCTGCCGAAAGGCCTCTGAACAAAGGCACTTCACCAATGCCGACCCTGCCGTCCGGAGCTGTAATCCTGATGAAATAAGTATCCTTATGGAGCAGAGAGCCACGTGATGTGCGCGCCTCGAAAGTGAAATCGAGGGTATACCTGCACCACTCAGCCTTATAATTCATAGATTCCATCAACCGGGGAATTGAGGGAACTGATCGAAGTCGGGGTCACGTTTCTCGAGGAAAGCCTGTGCGCCTTCCTGAGCCTCGTCCATGAGATAATACATAAGTGTAGCGTCACCTGCAAATTCCATAAGACCATGTTGACCGTCGAGCTCGGCGTTGAGAGCGCGCTTTATCATTCGTATAGCGAAGGGGCTGCGCTTGATAATAGTCTGACACCATTCCACTACCTCGTCTTCAAGACGGTCGAAAGGCACGACTTTGTTGATCATTCCCATCTCGAGGGCCTCGGCTGCGGTATACTGGCGGCACAGGAACCAAATCTCGCGGGCTTTTTTCTGACCTACGCAACGGGCAAGGTAGCTTGATCCGAAACCGGCGTCGAAACTTCCCACCTTAGGGCCGGTCTGTCCGAAGCGTGCGTTTTCAGAAGCGATAGAAAGGTCGCAGACTACCTGCAGCACATTTCCGCCACCGATAGCATAGCCGTTTACCATGGCGATGACAGGTTTCACAAGCGAGCGGATAGCTTTGTGAATCTCAAGCACATTGAGGCGGGGTGTTCCGTCGGAATCACGGTAGCCTCCGCGGGATTTATAGTGTTGGTCACCGCCGCTGCAGAAAGCCTTGTCGCCGGCGCCGGTGAGCACCACTACGCGCACCTCAGGGGTATCGCGGCAATATGCAAGCGCGTCGAGAATCTCATGGTTCGTCTGCGGGCGGAAGGCGTTGTAAACCTCCGGGCGGTTGATTGTAATCTTTGCAATACCCTCGAAGAAATCGAAGAGGATATCGCTATATTGCTTGATTGTAGTCCAGTTACGCATTGTTATTTGATATTTTTAGTTCAATAATCTTAGGATTTGGTGCTTGCGCAAGCTTCACTTGCGCCACGTCGGTTACTTCTTGATAATCAAAACCGTAGGCTTCCGCAAGCTTTTGGAGAGGGAATTTGGGCATTGCAGTGAAATATTGCTCACGCTCCGGCAGATTCTTGGTTGTGCCTACCTGACGGAAGATTTCACCGCCATTGTTGTTGACAACTATCATGGTGAAATTGCAGCCGACACCTTTTACAGCCAAAGCCCCGATATCGTATGCCGCCGACATGTCTCCGGTAATAAGTACCACCGGTTTATCTGCGACGAGCGACGCCCCGATGGCTGTGGATGTAGCTCCATCGATACCGCTCACGCCTCGGTTTGACCATACGTTTGTATACTTGTCAATGGATACTTTCTGCGCCTCGCGTATGCTCATGCCATTGCCTATATGAAGCGAGATTTCTTTACCGGACAAGGCCTCGACAAGCTGACTTACCGGGCTTGTAGCACATGGCTGAAACCCTGAGAACCTCTTCCTGTAATCATTTGGCATCCCTTTGCAAACTTTGAAATTATCTTCCAAGAATATATGCAGGGGCGACGCGACACATATCTCGCCATAATTGCGACCGAGAGGGTCTACATGTATGCACTTGATTTTATTTCGCTCAATCCATGAATAAACCGCAGGATATACCGGAGCCGAGCCGGCAATGACTATCACATCGGGGATTGCGGCTTTATCTAAATTCTTGGCGAACTGAGCTGCCGGCAAAACTGACAAATGAGACAGATTTGACTGAGCCTCGGCAATAACAGCAACATTCGCCGGAAGATTCTCCATTACCTTTTCGGCAGCATGAATATCTTCTAAGGGAGATAAGCCTGCAATATAAAGAAGATAGCCGGAATCCGGGGTGTAGCTGATAAGCTTTCCGAAATCAATCTTACCGCACGAAGGCGCAAAATCGGTATGGACCGGACTTTGGTCGCACCCCTCGGTCAATGGAACCTCAAATTGCATATTTATATGCACCGGGCCTGCAGGAAACTGCGTCGCAGCCGACAGGCCCGCATTGAGCAGACGGCTGACGTATGCCGGTCTTTCGCCCTCGCGGATATCCACGCTCTTACGCACTATTTTATCAAAAAGGCCCGCTTGGGGAATCGTTTGCGGACGGTTGCAGTCAATATCGTAGTACGGGCGGTCGGCAGATATTGCCACAAGGGGTATATTGCTATAGTAAGCCTCGGCAAGCGCCGGGCCGAAATTGAGCAGAGCCGTACCCGAAGTGCATACTACCGCTACGGGCTTTCGTGTTTCAACAGCCATGCCGAGGGCAACAAACGCAGCCACACGCTCATCTACTACATAGTGCAGCACATATTTGTCACACCTGCATAAAGCCAGAATAAGAGGTGCATTGCGCGACCCCGGCGACACCACTACATGCTGTATCCCATACCGCGACAGCAATTCGGCAAGCTGTCGCGCCGTAGGCTTGATATTTGTAGTCATATTCGGCATTTTTCGGGTTTAAAAGGCTTTTGAGCTAACAAAATTAATATTTATTTGTTAATATTGCAAAGCGTTTCCACTATGAAAAGATTCATTACATTCATCACCTGTATGGCTATAACCATTGCAATCACCTGTAAAGCAAGTGATTGCAATGATAGCATCGTAGTTTCGGCCGATACGGTTGCTGTGGATTCCATGGCGCAGAAACCTAAGGGTTTCATAAATAAGATAATCGCTTACTTCAACGAATCCAACAAAGTAAGACGTAATAAGAAATTCGATTTCAGTATTATCGGCGGACCGCATTATTCATCAGATACCAAGTTCGGAATAGGCATAGTCGGCTCAGGACTATACCGTCCCTCGCGTCGCGACACAGTGTCGCCGCTGTCGAATGTAGCCGTATATGCCGACGCCACCACGAGCATGTTTTTCAAGCTCGGCATACGCGGCACGCATATCTTTCCCAACGACGTTGCCCGCCTCAATTATGACCTCAATGTTGCTCACGTCGCAACCAGATACTGGGGCATAGGCTATGAAATGGGACGCAACGATGATAACGAATCAAAATATAAATATTTTACCTCGCAGGCTGAAGTGAGCTACGTATGGCGGCTCGCACGTAACTTCTACCTCGGCCCGATGGCTACACTCGACTATTTCAACGCCCGCGATATGGCCAAGCCCGAACTCTGGGAGGGACTGAAAGACAAGACTTTCAATATCGGAGTAGGATTCACGGTGCAATATGACAACCGCGACTTCCTCACCAACGCCGCCCATGGCATGTATCTGCGTCTTGACCAGCGCTTCAATCCGCGCTTTCTCGCCAACAAAAACGCATTTTCGCTCACCGAGCTTTATCTCTCATACTATCACCCGCTCTGGAAGTCGGCCACCATAGCCATGCAGCTCCACTCACGCCTGACCTACGGCAATACGCCATGGACCTTGCTCTCTACCCTTGGCGGCAGCGACAACATGCGCGGCTATTTCGAAGGCCGCTACCGCGACAAAAGCGAGATAGATGTCTGCATTGAGCTCCGCCAACATGTATGGCGCCGCAACGGTGTTGTCGTATGGGTCGGTGCGGGAACGGTATTCCCTAAATTCTCGGCAATGAGAATGCGTCAGATTCTGCCTAACTATGGCATAGGCTACCGCTGGGAATTCAAACGTCGTGTGAATGTAAGGCTCGACCTCGGCTTCGGGCGTAAACAAACCGGATTTATATTCAGTATCAATGAAGCGTTCTGACAACATATTATCAAAGCTCGGAGGGGCGTCAGACATTATGGTATGGCTCGTGCCTTTGCTCTTGCTCATACCAAACATCGCTCTTGACATCACCGAGATAAGTTATTCGTGGGCCGACAAGGCTGTCAACATCCTTGTGCCTGCGGGCGTATATCTCATGCTCTTCGCGGCAAGCCGCCGCACAGGCGCCACGACGCTGTGGTTCATACCCGTAATGGTGCTCTGTGCTTTCCAGATAGTGCTGCTGTTTCTTTACGGGGAGTCTATTATCGCCATCGATATGTTTCTCAATGTAGTCACTACCAATGTGCATGAGGCTACCGAGTTGCTGCGCAATCTCTCGGCAGCCATCGTAGTGGTGTGCGTGCTGTATCTTCCACCGATCATTGCGGCCACGGTGATGTGCGTCAAGGGGTCGAGAGCCGGCCGACGCAACCGCAAGGCGGCTCTCTATTGTGGAATTGCTCTCGCTGCAGCAGGCTTTGCATGTATGGCGGCGGCCAATGATTATCATCCTACCCGCAAACTGTTTCCTGTCAATGTGATATCAAACATGTTTGAGGCGCTCGAGCGTACGCGCCTCACCGAGAACTACTTCGATACATCAGCCGACTACTCTTTCGGTAGTATCGATTGCAGCGGAGATTCTACCGGAGTATATGTGCTCGTAATCGGCGAGACATCCCGCGCCGACAATTGGCAGCTCAACGGCTATCAACGCCCTACAAATCCTCGATTGTCGAAACGCTCGGGCCTGCTGTCGTTCAACAGAGCTTTGAGTGAGAGCAACACCACTCACAAGAGTGTTCCCCTGCTTATGTCAGCCCTCGACGCCTGCGATTTCGGCGATTCGATATATCAGTGCAAAGGTGTCATCGACGCATTCAAGGAAGCGGGTATATCGACAGCTTTTATATCCAATCAGCAGCGCAACGGCGCCTTGATTGACTTTTTCGGCGAGCAGGCCGACAGCGTATTGTTCCTCACCGACGATGGAGCCGAGCACTACGACACCGAGCTATGTATGCACCTCAAAGATGTGATAGAGAATAATAAAGACGGCAAAGTGTTTGTAGTGCTTCATACCTACGGCAGTCATTTCAACTATAAGGAACGCTATCCCGACGAGTACACCTACTTCAAACCCGACAACAGTACAGAGGCCTCGGCAGCCAACCGGGATGAGCTGATGAATGCCTACGATAATGCAATCCGCTATACCGACGCCGTGATAGACGGTATCGTAGATGTACTTGCAAAATCCAACCGCAGCTCTGCAATGGTATATCTTGCCGATCATGGAGAAGACATCTTCGACGACAGCCGAGAGCGTTTCCTGCACGCCTCTCCCACCCCGACCTACTGGCAGATACATGTGCCAATGCTTGTATGGGTCAGCGACTCTTACCGTGCCGCAAATCCCGACCGTTACACTACCCTCTTGGCCAATACCGGCAAAAATGTATCATCGAGCCGCAGTGCCTTCCATACTTTGATATCGCTTGCCGGCATAATGACTGACGACTATAAGGCCGCTGCAGACCTCTCTTCGCCTGACTACAGCGAGCCGACCCGTGTATTCCTGAACGACTACAATGAAGCCGTACCGCTTAAAGAAAGCGGACTCAGGAAGCCCGACTACGACCAACTGGCCCAACACCGCATAAACTTCTGACAAACCACAACGCACTATCAGGCAACGCATTACTCCGGCACAATGCGTTGCCTTTATTTTTTCTGAAACATTTTTTTGCAAATCTATGTTGCAAAATGGCCGGTCGTTCGTATCTTTGTTGAGAAGTGACCAAGACAATGGAATCAGAACGTTTCACCGGCATATTCACACGCATGCAATCACGCCTTCAGTCAGTGGCGCGACGTATGCTTGGCAGCGACGACGAAGCCGCCGACGCTCTTCAAGACGCCTTTTGCGCCCTGTGGAGCTGCCACAAGAATATACCCGACGAACGTGCTGCCGAGGGAATGGCTGTTGTAAGCGTACGCAACAAATGTCTCGACGCTCTTCGCCGCCGCAGCGCGCACGGCACTACCGAGCTTCATGAAATATCTGATATCGCAGAAAGCAGCCTTGATGAAAATACCGACGAAATATATGCCGGAGTCGACGCACTTATCAAAACCATGCTCAGCGAGCGCGACCGCCGTATTCTCTTGCTCCGCGATTATTCCGGATGGGAGATGGAAGACATCGCCATTGAATTCGGCATGACGCAGGCCAATGCAAGAGTCGCCCTCAGTCGTGCCCGCAGAGCAATATTGAACGCATATAAATCACAGAAGCAGAAGTCATGACAGAAAAAGCATTATTACATCTTATCGAGCTATACCTCAATGGAGAAACCACGCTCGCCCAAGAGCGCGAACTCCGCGAGGCTCTTCTTGACAGCGAGAGCGATGACCCTCGGGTAGAAGAATGTCTGGCCGTGATGGCTTTCGCCGCTGCCGACGGCCGGCGGCGTGCCGCAGAGGCTGTGCGACCCCGACGGAGGACGATATGGCCGTCGATAGCGGTAGCTGCTTCTCTCGCCATATTGCTGAGCGTCGGGCTATGGATCAACCGGCCGTCACAGCAAACCGACTGCAGCAGTATCATAGCATGTGTGGAGACTAATGACCCGATGGTCGCGATGGCATTGATGGACGCCCAACTTGAAGAAATCGGAATGGCGTCGGATTTATTCAGCGAAAGTATCGAACAGGATATTGCCTCGCTCAGCGAAGCTATAAATTTTTAGAGTAAGCTTATGAAAAGGATATTGATAATAGCGATCTTGACAGTATGCGCGGCTGCGGCATGGGCGGCAGAGCCTCCGGCCTCGCTCGGAATTCTTAATTCGCACTATTCCGCCGATCCGGGAGTTTCAAAGACGATAGTTACGGGGAAGTCGCTCAAGCGCTACAACCTCGAGGAATACCGCGGCCTGACACTTGCCGACAAGCCGGAAAAGGCTGAGGCGATAGAAAAAGCCGTGGCTCACGACGCCCGCAATGCCAACGACCGTGAGATATCGTATCGCGACGGAAAGATATACTATGCTTTCCTGACTCTGAAACCAAAGGATGATAAAAACAGATATCTATTTTATCTCAACCAACATCTTGCCGGCGGCAATAAGATAATACTGATATATATGAGCGGCAAAGCCGATTCGGAAAGCATAAAGAAAATGATAAAGAAATAATACAGGCATGAAACAACTGATTGCAATACTCATCATCATCGGCAGCATAGCTGCCGCCCGCGGGGCGGAGAATACCGACAGTATAATAAGGTTTACGAAACCCGATTCAGTAGTAGTCACCACTACCGACAATTCGATTTCCGTAAAGATAAACGGTGACCGCTACGGCCAGAAATATCAGTATGACTATAGCTCACAAATAGAAGAAGATAATGATATCTGGGAAATAAACCTGCCTTTCAGCAACAGCGAGAACGGCCGTAGCAAAGGCAAGAATTATTTCAGTATCGACTGGTTTGACAATTTCTATGTCGGTGCTACATTTCCACTCAACGGAGCAGCCGGAATCAACTGCGGATGGGAGATAGGCGTAGACAATATCGCCGCAGTACGCTGGAACATCTCGCGGTCGGGCACCAAGTTGTCGCTCGGCTTCGGCATGGGCTACAGGTCTGCTAATTTCGGCGACGAGCATGTTTTGGCGCAGGCCGACAAGGTTATATATCTCACACCGATAGGGTCCGGAATAGAGAAAGGATCATCGCGCCTGCACTTGTTCAGACTTCATGTGCCGTTGATGTTAACTCAGAAAGTTTATAAAGACAAGTGCGTAAGGGTGGGAGCTGTGCTCAACCTCAACACCTATCTGAGCGCCACTACTAAGACTCAAGGCGGAGGCGTGACAAGCAAAGCCAGCTTCCATTCTCTCAAGCAACGTTTTGTCACACCCGACATTTTCGGTTCTTTTAATTTTTTCGATGGTCTCGGATTCTATCTGCGATGGTCGCCGATGTCGGTATTTGAAAAAGGCTGGGGACCCGACCTTGATTATCTGTCAATAGGTTTAAATATCGTAATATGAAAAAGACATTTCTCGCAATCATAGCAACTACCGCCGCCATGGTATGCGGCGCGGTAAACAGCAACGATACCGTATATCGGTTTTCTAATCCGGAGAGGGTACTCATTTCAGAGAGCCGCGTCGGAGTTGAGGTGAAGATAATAGATGACAACTCGGTAAAGCATAAATTCGAGCGCCATGGCGAGGGAAATTTTGTGCGCCGATCTTCGCAAACATACAAATTCTTGCCCGGAGGCGACAAGTGGAATATGATAATAGGAGGCTTCACGCTCGGATTTGTAACAACGCCCGGAGCCGGTGATGATATATCGCCAGAGGGCGGACGCTCGCTCGAACTCGGTATTCTCAATGCCTTGGGCTTTGAATACAAACCAAGCAAGCACTTCGGCATATCGTTTGGCATAGGATTTGACTGGCGAAATTACCGCTCTACAAAAGGTATACTCTACGAGCCTATAGATGGAAAAATCAGAGTATCGCAGTTTCCCGAGGGTGTTGATTACCGTTTCTCGCGTCTGAAAGTATTCTCAATCCAGTTTCCGCTGCTGATCGGGTGGGACTGTGGGCGCATAGCTTCGGGCCTTAATCCCAATATCTCATTCGGCCCTGTATTCTGTGTGAATACCCATGGATCGGTGATGTCGTCATGGCGTGAGGAAGGAGGCAAGACCTCTACTTTTTCAAGCAACAGCATTGGCCAGCGCAAGTTTACCATCGATTTCATAGCCAATTTCTCGCTCGGATGTGTAGGAGTATATGTGCGCTATTCGCCATATAAGACTTTGACCGGAGCCGAAGCTCCCGACCTGCGGCCTCTATCCGCCGGATTCGCGGTATCGTTTTAGATAAGCTGAGATACAAGTGCTGCGCTCACACTGTTTTGTTTCAGGCGTGAGCGCAGCATGTGTTTAAGTGTGTCAGATGTCGAGCTCAAGAGAGACCGGGCAATGGTCGCTGCCTACGATGTCCGGGTGGATTTCCGCTGAAATTATCTTATCGCGCAGATCTGCGGATGTCAGAAAGTAGTCGATACGCCAGCCTACGTTTTTCTCGCGTGCACGTCCGCGGTAGCTCCACCAGCTGTAAGCGGCTGTTGTGTCGGGATGTAAAGCGCGGAATGTATCTATAAACCCGGCGTCGAGAAGAGTTGTCATAGCCTGCCGCTCCTGATCGGTAAAGCCGGGATTCATGCGGTTGGTCTTGGGATTGGCAAGGTCGATTTCTGTATGCGCCACATTCATGTCGCCGCATACTATCACAGGTTTTGACTTTGCGAGCTCGCATAGGAAGGAACGGAAAGATTCTTCCCAATCCATGCGGTAGTCAAGACGCACAAGCTCACTCTGGGAGTTGGGAGTGTAAACCGTTACAATATAGAACCGCTCAAACTCAAGAGCCACTATACGCCCCTCATGGTCGTGACGGTCAACACCCAACACGGTGCGTACAGAAATCGGCTCGTGACGGCTGAAAATAGCCGTACCGGAGTATCCCTTTCGGTCGGCATAGCTGTAATATGCCTTGTAGCCTTCGAAATTGAGGTCGAGTTGCCCTTCCTGCAGTTTGATTTCCTGCAAACAGAAGAAGTCGGCGTCAAAACTTTTAAAAATATCTTCAAATCCTTTGCCAACGATAGCCCTGAGGCCGTTGACATTCCAAGAGACAAATTTCATAAATCAAGGTGTTACAAAATCCACGCCAAGAATACCTGTGTGAATTTCAATTTTGATAGAATCATTTTTACGGTTGCGGCGATATCGCTGCAAGGTGACAGGAACAGAAACACGACTGCTGTCGGGCAGCACTATTTCTGCATGATAGGTATAATATGCCTGACGGTCGACGATAGTATGGCGTCCTACCCTCCTCGATCTATGGTGTTCCTTTCGATAGAATCGTTCGACCTTGCAGACATGCTCCTGTGGTACAGCTCCGGGCAAATCGATATAATTCAAACCAATAAAAGCGGCAGCCAATATACCACCGACGAATACCACCGAAAGCATGAAGTTCAGGACAAATATATCACTTTCGGTAAACTTACGCCACCATTTGACCAGTGGTGCGGCAAGAATTAGAGCAATCAGTACAGCCAATACCGGCAGATACCACCATCCTAATAGATTTGAAGATGACAGACATACAAATACCCATCCAATAACCCCGAGCGACAATACAAGACCATATTGCCAGTTACTTTTCTTTTTCATAACTAAAGTTTCCGCAAGCGAAACTTGAATTCATAAAAAAAGCGCCGGCAAGAAAAGTGCATGCCGGCGCAGAAGTGGATGAGATTAAAGTTTTACCGCGCAGTGCTCAAGAGCGAGACCACGGGTATAGTTTTCGATGTATTTGTTGAATCCTTCAACATCGGCAGGGTCGGGAGCGATTTCAGATCCTGTGGCACCGAGGAAAACATTATCGTTGAGCCATCCGGCAAGCGATTTCTTGTCGGGGTTGGCAATCATGAAGCCGGCAAGCAATGCCATGCCCCACGGACCGCCTTCTCCGGCAGTCTCCATCACCGATATGGGCGAGTTGAGTGCAGCTGCAAGAATACGCTGGCCCACGCCGGCAGTCTTGAACAGACCTCCGTGGCCGGTGATGCGGTCTACCTCCACTTTCTCGTCGTTGAAGAGGATATCGTTGCCTATTTTAAGAACGGCAACAGAGGCGTAGAGATTGGCGCGCATGAAGTTGGCAAGCGAGAATTTGTCGGTAGCCTTGCGGACAAACAACGGACGACCCTCGGCAAGACCTGTGACGGGCTCACCCGAGAAGTAGTTGTACGACAGCAAGCCGCCGCAATCAGGAGCACCTTCGAGTGCCGCATTATAGAGCTTGCCGAAAATGTCGCCCATGTCGACAGGCAGGCCGAGAAGCTGCTGATACTCCTTGAAGATATTTACCCATGCGTTGAGATCGCTGGTGCAATTGTTGCAATGCACCATGGCAACGGGAGCGCCGTCGGGAGTGGTCACCATATCGATGACTTCGTAGGGCTTCGACAACTCTTTCTCAAGAACAATCATAGAGAAAGAAGAAGTGCCTGCCGAAACGTTACCGGTGCGGCGGAGTACAGCATTGGTAGCTACCATACCGGTGCCGGCGTCGCCCTCGGGCGGACAGAACGGCACACCGGCCTTGAGATGTCCGGAGACATCGAGCAGCGAAGCACCGCGCTCCGACAGTTTACCGGCTTCAGTACCTGCAACGAGGCTCTTGGGAAGAATGTCAAGAAGTTTCCATGAGTAACCGTTGGGAGCGATAAGCTCGTCGAACTTAGCCACCATGGCAGCATTGTAGTCGTTGGTAGACGAATCTACGGGAATCATACCCGAAGCGTCGCCAACACCGAGCACTTTCTCTCCGGTGAGCTTCCAATGGATATATCCGGCCAAAGTGGTGAGGAATGTGATGTCCTTCACATGCTCCTCGCCATTAAGAATCGCCTGATAGAGATGAGAGATACTCCAGCGCAGGGGAATGTTGAAATTGAACAGCTTGGAGAGAGCGGCTGCGGCCTCGCCCGTATTGGTGTTTCGCCACGTGCGGAAAGGCACGAGAATCTCGCCGTCTTTATCGAAAGGCATGTAGCCATGCATCATGGCGCTGACTCCGACAGCTGCGAGCGACTCTATCTCAACATCGAATTTGGCAAGCACATCTTTGCGCAGATTGGCGTAGCAATCCTGCAGGCCATACCAGATAGCTTCGGTAGAATATGTCCAGAGGCCGTCGACGAGCTGATTCTCCCATTCGTGCGCACCTTGTGCGATAGGTTTGTTGTCAGCGTCGACAAGGACGGCCTTGATGCGGGTCGAACCGAACTCGATACCGAGCACGGCACGACCCTGCATTATAGTGCTTTTTGCATCAAGAGCCATATCTTACTTATTGAGCGAGTAATATACTTCGTTGTAGCGGAGCTCTTTCTTGAACTCGGGCATGGTGGTGTCTTTGTTGATGTGCACCATCTCGATACCGGCCATCTCTGCATAGTCTTCCCAGTACTCGGGAGTCACGCCGTAGGCGAAGCAGCTGTGGTGTGTGCCGCCGGCCATGATCCATGCGCCTGCGCCAACCTCGAAGTTCGGCATGGGAATCCAAAGAGCCGAGGCCACGGGGAGTTTGGGAAGCGGTTTGCTCTTAATGCACTCTACATCGTTGACTATAAGGCGGAAACGGTTGCCGAGGTCTACAACGGTAGCGGTGATACCTGCGCCGGGCTTCGATGTGAAGACGAGACGCGCGGTCTGTGCCTTGCGGATACCGATTCCGAGGAAGTGAACTTCAAGACGGGGTTTCTCTTCGGCAATCATGGGGCATACCTCAAGCATGTGGGCTTGGAGGATGGAGCTGTTGGCGCCGTCGAAATTGAGGGTGTAATCCTCAAGGAACGAGCAGCCGCCCAAGCCTTGGTTCATAACCCAGAGAGTGCGGTAGAGAGCTGCCGATTTCCAGTCGCCTTCTGCACCGAAACCGTAACCCTCGGCCATAAGACGCTGCGAGGCGAGACCGGGAATCTGGTCGAAGCCCACGAAGTTGGGGTCGTTGATATTGTCGGTGCCGAGGTCGTCGAAGTTGGTGGTGAAAGCTTTAGCACCTTTGGCGTCGAGGCAGGCGCGGATAGCGAGCTCGGCCTTGGCAGCGTTCCAGACCGATTTGTAAGCCTCAGTGCCTTCGGTCTTGACCTCGTCGGTGCAGGCGTATTGCTCATGGTAAACCTTTACAAGATCGTTGACTGCTGAATCTTCAACTTTCTTGAAGAATTCCATAAGCTCGCTCACGGGGCAATAGTCTACGTGATAGCCAAGCTGCATTTCAGCGCTCACTTTATCACCGTCGGTAACGGCAACATTGTTCATCTGGTCGCCGAAACGAATCACGAGCATATCCTGAGCGTCGGCCCAAGCAGCTGCCACGCGGCTCCACACAGCGATTTTCTCAAGAGTCTTGGTGTCTTTCCAATAGCCTACAACAACTTTGCGACGGACGTTGAGACGTGCGCAGATGTGGCCGAACTCACGGTCGCCATGAGCACTCTGGTTGAGGTTCATGAAGTCCATATCCATGGTGTCCCAAGGAATTTCGGCGTTGTATTGTGTGTGGAGGTGGAGGAGCGGTTTGCGGAGCTGCTGCAGACCGTGTATCCACATCTTGGCGGGAGAGAAGGTGTGCATCCAAGTGATGATACCGATACATTTCTTATCGGCGTTGGCGTCGAGCATTACGCGCTCGATGTCCTTTGAAGACATCACAGTGCCTTTGTAAACAACTTTTACAGGGATAACACCTGCGGCGTTGACACCCTCTACCATTTCTTTAGAGTGAGACTCAACGATGCGTACGGGCTCTTCACCATAGAGCATTTGAGCTCCGGTCACCCACCATATTTCAAGATTTTCAAACATTGTATTCAGATTTTTAGATGTTGTTTATTTCTTTTGACCGTAGTAGGCATTGGGGCCGTGTTTGCGGCTGAAATGCTTTTCTACAAGGAGAGGATTCATTGTGAGATGAGGATTTACCTGATAGGCCACGAATGCCATCTTGGCCACCTGCTCCATTACGACTGCATTATGGACAGCCTCATCCGGAGTCTTGCCCCAAGCAAAAGGCCCGTGGTTCTTTACCATCACGCCGGGGGTGTGCATGGGGTTGATACCGCGCGAGGCAAAGGTGTTGATGATAACGTTGCCGGTCTCGAGCTCGTAGTCGCCCTTGACTTCGGCTTCGGTCATATCGGGAGTACAGGGGATAGCCTGATGGAAATAGTCGGCATGGGTAGTACCGATATTGGGCAGGTCGATACCGGCCTGCGACCATGCGGTGGCGTAGGTAGAATGAGTGTGCACTACTCCACCAACTTCGGGCCATGCACGATATATGGCGAGATGAGTGGGGGTGTCGGACGACGGACGCAGATCACCTTCGACAACATTGCCGGTGGCAAGATCAACGACAACCATATCGTCGGCTTTCATGACATCGTAAGAAACGCCTGACGGTTTGATAACGACGAGACCTTTCTCACGGTCGATACCGGAGACATTGCCCCATGTGAAGATTACAAGGCCGTGCTCTACGAGAGCCATATTGGCCTTGTAAACTTTTTGTTTGAGTTCTTCTAACATATTACCAGAAATAGATATAGAAAGCTACAGTGATACCGAGGATAATGATGGAGTGTATGATATCCCATTTATTCCAGCTTGCGCGGGTTGCAGCACGCTGCTCGGGTGTAGACGTACCAAATACGAGACCTTGGATTTTCTGAGGATCGGGAGCCTTGGTGCAAAGTGATACCACAACACCTACAAGGAGGCAGAATACAAGCATCCAGCCGCAGAAGAAGAGCCAGTTCTCATCGAAGAAAATACGCTGGAAGAGGCTTGCGTCGGGGTTCGCACCGGCAACGATATCATTTGATGTATAGTAAATCTTGGCACCGAGACGGGTAAGACCGACGATAAGACCCGAAAGGAGAGCCCACATACCACCCTGAGCGGTAGCACGCTTCCAAAGAATACCGATAAGGAATGCCGAGGCGATACCCGGAGCAAGCACTGACTGCACATCCTGCAGATAGAGATAAAGGACGTCGCCGATAGAGCGCATTACCGGAATCCAGAGTATGCCGAGGAGCACAATCACGATGGTAGCGGCCTGGCCGATACGCACGAGTTTCTTGGGGTCGGTGTTGGGGCGGAAACGCTGATAGAAGTCGATTGTGAAGAGTGCCGAAGATGAGTTGAAAAGCGAGGCGAGCGAGCTCATGAGAGCGGCAAGGATACCGCACACGATAAGGCCTTTGACACCTGCGGGAAGCAGCTTGGCTACAAGTGTGGGGAATGCGGCGTCGCTGTTGGGCATGCCGTTGGCGTTGAGGGGAAGGAAGTCGCCGAGGTTCTGATGGAGAGCGAAGGCGATCATACCGGGAATGAGGAAGAGGAATACGGGCAGAAGTTTGAGATAGGCACCGAAGATAGTGCCTCGGCGGCTTTCTTTCTCATCCTTGCCCGAGAGTACACGCTGAACGATGAACTGGTCGGTACACCAATACCAGAAGCCGATCACGGCAGAGCCGATGAGGGCGCCGAGCCAAGGATACTGGGCGTCGCCGTTGTTGCGGATAAGGTTTGTCATGGTGTCGCCATATTCATTTACCTTCACCGCCGAGCAGATACGCATCATCTCATCCCAACCGCCGAGTTCCTTGAGGCCGAGCACAAGGATGATAAGCGAGCCGAGGAGAAGAATGGGTGTCTGGAGCACTGAGGTATAGAGCACTGATTTCATACCGCCGAAAACAGTGTAAAGCGCTGTGATGAGCACAAGACCAACAGCTGCAATCCAGAAGAAATCGATACCCCAGAGTTCGTCGATACCGAAAACCTGCTGGAATACAAGACCGCCGGCATATACTGTAACAGCAACCTTGGTGAGCACATAGCTTATGAGCGAAATGGTTGCGAGAATCGTACGCGACTGAGGATTAAAACGTTTTTCAAGGAACTCAGGCATGGTGTAAACCATCGAGCGGGTGTAGAAAGGCACGAAAACCCAACCGAGGATAAGAATCATCCAACCCTGAATTTCCCAGTGAGCCATGGCCATACCCGACGAAGCGCCGGAGCCGGCAAGGCCGATAAGGTGTTCCGAACCGATATTTGAGGCGAAAATAGATGCACCGATAGCAATCCAAGTAGCATCTTTACCTCCGAGGAAGTAGTCGGCGGCATTGTTTTGTTTCTGCCGCATAACCCATACTATAATGCCGATCAGCGCCACACAGAACAGCGCGATGACAATCCAGTCTAATAATGCCATAATTTATTTCAGGTCTGATTTAAGATTTCAAGTTATTTAACTGAGAAACGATAGGCACAGTGACTGTGATATGTTTCTCCGGGTCGGAGAGTAGCTGAGGGCCATTGGGGCTTGTTGGGGGTGTCGGGGTATTTCTGAGTCTCAAGGCATACACCTACACGCTGATTGTATACAACGCCGCCTTTGCCGGTGAGAGTGCCGTCAAGGAAGTTGCCGGTGTAGATCTGTATGCCGGGCTCGTTGGTGAATACCTCGAGGTTGATACCGTTGTCGGGATTGTAGAGCTCTAAAGCGCATTGAGTGTCGTCGCCGGCGGTGTTGAGCACCCAGTTGTGGTCGTAGCCGTTGCCATTGCGGAGCTGTTCGTTGTCGGCATTGATATCTTCGCCGATTGGCTTGATCATAGTGAAATCAAACGGTGTGCCGGCTACCGGTGCGATCTCACCTGTTGTCATATAGGTGGAGTCTACCGGAGTGAAGTTATCAGCATTTACAGACATCTGATGGTCAAGCACAGTCTTGTTTGCGTCGCCGTTGAGGTTCCAATATGAGTGGTTGGTCATATTGATTACCGTAGGCTTGTCGGTGGTGGCTGTATAGTCGATATCAAGAGTATTATCGGCTTTGAGAGCATATACCACCTTGGCAGTCACAGTGCCGGGATAACCGTTGTTGCCGTCGGCGTCGGTTATCGAGAGTTCGAGTGTGCTGTCGTTGAGCTGGTTTGCGGTGTATACACGATATTGCCATCCGAGAGTACCCATGTCGGTGCCGCCGTGGAGAGAGTGGCCGAAGTTGTTGATGGGAAGTTGTACCGTGTCACCGTCAAGCACGAAGCGGCCTTTGTCTATGCGGTTGGCATATCTGCCGATAGAGGCGCCGAAGTCGGTCTGGTTGACTTCCGGGAAATAAGCCTGTACGCTGTCGAATCCGAGTACGACATCGCAAAGATTTCCATCGCGGTCGGGCACCATTACCGACACCACGCGTCCGCCGTAGTTGGTGACGCATACTTCCATTCCCTGTCCGTTGACAAGAGTATAGAGTGCAGTGCTGTCGCCCCTGAACTCGGCCTTGAAGGCATCGGGGTCGAGGCCTGATTTTGTCAATTGCTTATCCGGTGCGGCATTGCAGGAGGCTAAAAGGCCGATTGCCAAGGCCGGATACAGTAAAGCTTTCATAGTATCTTTTTTCCGATTAATTGGTTATTGTGTTTTATGAGTGTCAAAATTAATAGTATTTTTCAACATACACAACAAAAAAGAGGCCATATCTTAAGATATGACCTAAATTTTACATATTTTTGACTAAAGAACACACCTCTTGTGAGGTGTTTTGACTCATATACTTATAGCTATCAAAGCCAATACGCCGGCAGCAATCAGAAGCATAACAGATATAATTACAGTTGTCCAAGCGGTGAATTTGGAAGCACCGCGAAAATCAAACACTACAGCCAAGGCTCCCCAAGTCATCAGGCCGAAAATAGCCACCATACTCAGCAGAAGAAGCGCCACGCTCCACACAGCCGGCCAGCCGATATAAAATGGAGTGAACTCAAACATTTCGAAGAACCCGGCGTAGCCTACAAATGTATATGCTATCATGCTCGCCACAATGCCTATGAATCCTATCAGACTGCCAATAGCCACGCTACCGGAGATGAGGCCAAAGAAAATCATTATCAGTTTGCCCAAGGCCGTGAAAAAAGTAGAGAGAAAACTGCCGGCAGGGCTGTCGGTCTGATTTCCGGCTTCTTGGGCAGCCGCCGAGGTTGCCATAACGGCCTGACCTACGGTATCAACATTCACCGGGCGTCCGTTCTGCTCAAGTATCTGCTGAGGTGAGACAGCCGCGGGGATAATCATCCAAGCAAGCAGATAAAGGAAGAAGAGTGTCCACCCCCAAGGAATGAAATCAGGGACAAAGATGGGAGGAAAAAACATGAGGATGACAAAGAGCAGACGCATAATCGAGGCATTCCAACCGAGATATGTGGCGAGGCCGCCGATAACGCCGCCGAAAACTTTATTGCGCATATTGCGGAAGAGGCGTTTGCGCCCGGGCAGATTGATTGAAATAAAGGGGCGCGCTGTGTCGTTGTCGGCCGGTGGCGGGAGCGGACTACCCTGCTCCTGCGACTCCTCGCCGAGGTCTTCGGGACGCCCCATTGTGGCTATGACATTGTTGACATCGGCAAGCACTATGACATTTGCGCCTGCGCTGATACGCTCAGCGAAGAGCTCACGAATGCGACTCTCGATGTCGGAAATGATTTCTTGGCCTTCACTTCCGCGGAAGACAGCTCTCAGTTGGTCGAGATAGTTGCGCAGAAGCTCGAATGCGTCTTCGTCGATATAGAAAATTTGGCCGTCGATGTTGGCCGGAAACGTTCTTTTCATTGTAGATTGATATCAGGAGGTGTGACAGGTGTTGGTAAAGATTGTAGATGACTTATTGTATGAGAAATTTCATTCCACGAGAGTTGGAGCTGGTCGAGGAATTGAAGCCCCAAAGGTGTTATGCCGTAGTATTTGCGTGGTGGCCCCGATGGCGATTCTTCCCACCGATAGGTGAGCAGGCCGTCGTTTTTAAGGCGGGTGAGCAAGGGATAGAGTGTGCCCTCCATCACTATGAGATGTGCCTCTTTCATTTTGGCGATAATCTCGGAGGCGTATGCATCACCGTGCCTGAGCAGCAGCAGCACGCAAAACTCGAGCATCCCCTTGCGCATTTGCGATTTTAGATTGTCGATATTCATTTGATTCTTTTTAAGATTGTAGATTATTAGAGGGATACTTTGTTTTACACTGCAAAATTACACACTTCAATAGTACTATGCAATACATAGTACTAAAAATTTACCCCGTTTTAAGAATTCTTAACACAAAGAGCCATCGACCCGAGGCCGATGGCTCTTTGTGAGTTATAAAGATTTCTGAAGTGTCTGCTTAGCGAACGAGCGTCTTCAGACCGCCGATCACATATACGCCGGGGGTGAGGTCGGCAGCAGCGGCAGCGCGGCTTACGTTTTGCTTAACCAATACGCCCTGAAGGTTGTAGACGTTTACAAGTGCGTCGGCAGCTTCTACGCCTTCGATACCGGTCTGCTCAGTCTCGCTGAGAACGAGGTTGCCCTCTTCTGCATTGAGGAAGCGGCCGTCGGTGAGTTTGAAAGCTTCTGTCTGCTCGGTGCCGTATACCATCACCTGACCGTTCTCGCGGGTTACGCCGTCGGCAAAGCTGATTTCGATAGGTGTAGTGTTGGTGAGCTCACCGATAGCTGTAATGCTTGCACCGGCATTGGCAACGATGATGTTGAAAGCATTGTCGCCTGCGAGCTGGAGTTTACCGTTGAGGTTGATTACATTAGCTGCGGTGCACTCTTCGTAAGAGCAGTTGTCAAGTACGAGAGTACGGTTGTCAACTTTAACGCTGAAGAAACCAACTTTTGTAGCGCAATTGATAATCTTTACATCTTTGAAAGAAAGAGTGCCTGCGTTAGCCTCGAAGTCGTAGTCTTTTCCGCTGTAGTTGTTGCAGTCGAGTGTAAGGTTCTCGAATTTGAGCGATTTGTTGTTAGAAACGAAGAGTGTGTTGGTGAATGTGCGGCGGAGTGTCACATCGGGGGTAGCGCCCTTGATAGTGCAAGCAAGGATACCGCTATTTGTGCCGATACGGCTTGTAACGTCGATACTTTCGAGCACGGTAAGCACATTGTCGCCTTCTTCGGGCTGAGTCATATCGGTGAGAGCTTCCTCAAGCGAGGTGTAAGATACACCGGTAGATTCGTTCTTAACCACATATTTGTTGAAAGCGAGTACGAGTTTGCCCTCGTTGGCCTCGAGGCTGTAGCCTTCGGGAGCATTGGTGAGAGTAAAGAGTGAAGCGTCCGAGCAGTTGTTGACGATAGTGCGGCCTGAGGTATACTGACCCTCCTGCAGACGGATTTTCACTGCGCCTGACAGGTTTTCGCCCGCCGCGATGGCATAGCTCGACTCGATATACATGGGGTAGTTGGCTGTGCCGGCGATTGTCACGCGGTTGTTGTTGCCGACAAACACATCGCCGTCGGCGCTTACATTTGTAAGAGTCGTGAAGTATTTCGTCTGTAGTGCCTTATCGGTGTTATTGGTGAATTTGCAGTCGGAGAATGCGATGTGTGCTTTGTTATTGCCATTCTTAGCCTCAATGGTGGTCTTACTGTCGTCATTGTTGCCATCGAAAGTAAGCCCCTCGAAGTTGAGAACCACATTCTCATTTGCAGCATTCACAAGGAGCATAATGTTTGACATCGTACGAGTCAACACAGGGTTGTTCTCGCCTTTGAGAGTAAGCGATTTGTTGCCGAGTTCGAGGCGCGAAGTTATCGTCTGGTTACCTTTAATAGTGATTGTGGCGCCGTCGGTTGCAGCAGAGACTGCAGAAGCGAGGTCGTCGTAGCCTGTTTCGCCGATAAAGACTGTCTGCTCGGCTGAAACTGCGGTTGCTCCGAGGGCAGCCGCAAGAAGAATTGTGTAAAGTTTCTTCATGATAAATGTTGGGTTATTGGTTATTTTAATGATATATACCCCATATCACCACGGCACACTCAATCAGATACAATATTTTTTTGTAATTTTGCAGTTGAGTGATAACAGAGCGAAGCAAGTATTATAAATGGTAGTGAGAATCCGGCATACTGTGTCATATCGGCAAGGCCTTCGATACTGCCCAGCATAAGCGCGCAGGCCGGGTTCCCGCTTTTCTATTTTATTATGATGAAAACATTACCTATACTGACATTCGACGCTCAATTCAAGAGCGTGATCTGGGGTGGAAAGAGGATAGCCGATTTCAAAGCAATCCCTTCTCAAGGCGACAATATCGGCGAAAGCTGGGAGCTTTCGGGTGTCGCCGGACATGAATCTGTAGTGGCAGACGGCGAATTCAAAGGCCGTAACCTGCAGGAGCTTATCAATGACCATTCAGAGGAATTGATGGGCGGGAACGTGTGCCGACGCTTCGGACACACATTTCCACTTCTCATAAAATTAATCGACTCAGCCGATGACCTCTCAGTGCAGGTTCATCCCGACGACGCTCTCGCAGCCCGACGCCATTCATGCCCCGGTAAAACGGAGATGTGGGTAAGTATAGACCCGGCCGACGGAGCATACCTCTACTCCGGCCTCAAAGACAAGCTCACTCCCGAAAGCTACCGTAACGCCATCGCAGACAACACCATAATTGACTATCTGGGCAAGTATTTTCCCCGTCGAGGCGACGTATTTTTCTTGCCGGCCGGGCGCATACACAGCATAGGCCGTGGCAACTTTGTGCTTGAGATTCAGGAGACGAGCGACATCACCTACCGTATCTACGACTATGACCGCCGCGACGCCGCCGGCAAACCGCGCCAACTGCATGTAGAGGAATCTATCGAGGCCGTAAATTTCGACGACACGGCAGACGCTGCCCCTACTCAGATTCCGACGGAAAAGAATACCGAGCACGTTATTGCCGACTGCGAGCACTTCACCACGACTGTGCTTGACCTCGACGACAACTTCACTCTCGACCTCTCGGAGCGCGATTCATTCACCATCGTCACCGTCATTGCCGGCAATGCCGTCATCACAGCCCCCGATGGAGCTGAAACCGAACTTAAAAAAGGATATACCGCACTGATACCGGCGTCGATGGAGCGTGCCGACATCAACGGCCCGTGCACTATTGTTTCTGCTTATATCCGCTGAAATAATCCGAACGGACAATCAAATCACTGACCTCCCACGCCTGCCGCTTAAGGCTGTCAAGTTCTGCTCCTGAATCGCCGTCCAAAGACCCGTCGGGAAGCACGGTCGAGGCATTGCGCGAGTCGAGCATTGAAAGCCCCACGCCTTGCCATTGACTTTCGAGCCCGAGCAATGAGAGTATTGTAGGATAAACGTCGCCCTGCCCTACCCGACGCTCAATCAGCTCCGTACGCCCTGTATTGAGAGCGATAAACGGAATCCTCCCGTCAGGTTTACGGCTGCCCACACCAAGGTCGTGGTCTGAAACTATAACAAAGATGCTGCTGTCGTAGACACCGGCATCTTTTATTTTTTGTATGAAAGAGCTGAGGGCGACATCAAAGCCATAGACAGCCTTGTAATAGTCGTGCAACTGCGAGTCGGCTATATCAGCCTCCTGCAGCCATCGAGGCACGGAAAGATTGCTGTCGGTAAACGGAAAGTGCATTCCCAATGTGATAATCTCGGCCATAAACGGCTGTCGCATTTTTACTATGGTATCGGCTGCGACATCAAATAAAGTGCGGTCGATGGGCAACGACGAAACATCGAGTTGCTCGGTGAGGGCGTCGTAGCCATACTCTTTGGTGGTGGCACGATGATTCCAGACACTGCCATTCTCCACGATGAAATCATGAGACTCTGCGAAAAATCGGCTGAGAGCTATCTCTGAATAATCATTGTCGGCAAAGAGCATGGCTGCACTGCCATACGAAATCGGCAGCAGTCCGGTATTATACATGAAATGCCCGTCGGACGACCCGCCATGGCGGCGCTGTGGCGCGACGTTGAGACATGCCACTGTACCCTCGCTCCTGATCAGAGAATCAAGGGTGGGAGTCAAGCTGTGACCGGCCGTTTTTTCTCCAACCACCCAAGAATTGAGAGATTCCACCACTATGAGAATAAGATTCTTTCCTCGGTTCTTGCTCAATATACTGTCGGAAAACACATACGCCTCGCGCTTGGCTAAAAAGTCATTTATATAGGCAAGCTGACCTCCGGTCAACTCTTCGATACGGCCATTGTCGCGCGCAAGCTGAATGTATGTATATAAGAAAAGTCCGTTGCCATGCCACTCATATATACGGCTGTTCGACAGTGTGCTGAGTCTATGTTTGAGCACTGATGAAAATGTGCTCGGCTCGTTGATATACCTGTAATATCTCATCGAGGATATAACAGATAAAGAAAGCCCCAGACAATATGCCGCAACCGTTAAAGACAATATTATCAAACGTGTCCGCCATGCCGGAGCCTGCTCTTTCGATATTCTCAGCCTGCGATATAGATATGTGAGGCACAATGGAATAACGAGAAAAATCAGATCTATGCCCCGCAACAGCCCCGCTATAGCCTTTACTACAAAAATATTATAGCTTGCCGAGTCAGCGATAAGCGACCAAGAGAGCAAATCGCCCCAATAGCGGAAATACATCGCATTGCCCCAGAAAAACAACGCCACTATCCAAAAGAGAGCCGGCACGATCCGGCGCCAACGTCCTGAGAGCAAAAAAAGCAGAGCGCCCAGCAATGCTCCTTCGCCTCCATATAGAGCGATAGTCACATACCAATTGATATGGTTGCCGACAGCTATATCGAAAGCTGCTGCCATCAGAATCATCGCAACAGGCAAGGCCGCGAAGAATCGGTAGATCGGCTTCACTAATACCATCTCACACCGTTAGAGAGCGACGAGCGTTTGTCGTATTTGAAATCGCTCAGCAATGACGACTTGACAGAAATATGGAAATTATAGCTCTTGTAGGGGCCTACCGGCACAAAACTTGCGCGCATGGTGAAGCAATGCAAGTCACGTGAGATATTGCAGTTCATATATGCGAGCTTGTGTGTGTCGAAATTATACGACGCCGAAAACGAGAAGTCCCAGTTTGGCGTAGGGCGTATGCTGCCACTCAGCGAAAGGTTCTGTGTTATGCGGCAATCATATTCCATCTTCTTCATATTGAAGGAACCGTAGGCATAATTGATGGAGTAATTGAAAGTAAGACTCCATGGCACACTCCATTTGGCATATCCGTCTTTACCCATCTCGATATCGCCCGACGAATGTGCGTCTTCCTCTTCATCCTCAAGGCCGCGCTGATATTCAGCACCGCTTGTGGCAGAAGCATTGTCTTGGCTATCTTTATCCTTGTCTTTCTTGCGCTTGAAAGTGTCGTTGTTGAATGTATATGAGAACGATGTGCCGGTGCGCATAAGGCGACCCCAACCTTTGCCGGCCTGAAGACGGGTGCGGTTTACCTTTACGGGCGAACCCGCCGAGTTGAGTTGGTAGGTATACGGATCCCATGTTGCCGACAGGTTAAGATTGAAATTCTTGGTAAGACGCAGCAATATCGATGTTGAGATATCGCTCCAGTTGAGCGAGTCGGCTGCCATATTATAGCTCTGCTGAATGTTGAAATTCTCTATCAGCGATATTTTCTTCTCTCCTACCGAGTCATTGTCGGTCTTCACCTTCATCTCAAGGTTGTTGGAGAGCGACATTGATATAGAGCCGGTCTTGCCTTGGCTTGGAACGCCAAACAATGCGTTGGGGAACTTTGAGTATTTCTTCACCTGCTGCTCGCCTCGGCTGTCGGTATACGCATATTGCCCGTAATATCCGAAGAAAGAACTCGAGAAGTCCGGCGCTCCGCTGAATGATACCGATGGCGTCAGCACCCAGCGCACCATCTTGAATTTCTGTCCCAATTTACCGAGCGGCTGGAAGAACAGATAGGCTTTGGTGTCGAGCGACACCGAGGCTTGGAAATCATAGACATTGTAGAAACCATAGACGGTATCCATCCGCTCTATATTCTCGGTCTCATCCCAGCTGCGGTTTACCTTGGAGGTATACATTCGGTCGGTAAGATTTATCGACGGCGTGATATTAAGGTAGTTGAACGCATTGAAAGTTGCCGAAATAGGTATCTTATGGCTCATGGCGTTGCGCCAGTCTTTCACAAGGCTCTTCTTAAAGAAAACGTTCTGTTTGGCGGTCAGCGAGTTCTGCAGCAGACCCGTATACGAGAGTTTTATTTTCTCATACCAACGCTCGGCACCGATTGCTTTCTTGCGCTTGAAGGGGTAGACTTGAGAAAGCGTGACCGTCACATTGGGGAATGACACTGCCAAGGTGGAGTCTTGCGTACGCTGCGATACGTTGAGGGTGGTAGACAAGCTCCATTTCGAGTTAGGGAAGCGGTAGGTCATGTTGACCGACGAACTCTTGGTATTCTCGGTGAAAGAAGGTGAGTAATACGATGTCAGGTCGTTGCGCAGATAACCCGATGTAGTGAAGTTCACGCTTGCCGACAGCGACATATTGGGGTTGGCCTTCGAATCCTGACTGTGACTCCAAAGAATCTGGAAGTTGGTCTGCACGGAGTGGTCAGGCGAACCTTTCTCACCCATTATAGTCTTAAGATAGCTGAGGTTGAAGTTACCGGAGTATTTATATCTCTTGGCGTAGGTCGATGTCGCCCTCAGGCCCCAAGAGCCTTTTGTATAGATTTCGCCGGTAAGTGCGAGGTCGATATTATCGTTGATGGCGAAATAATAGCCGCCGTCGCTGAGATAGAAGCCTCGGTTGTAGTCGTCACCGAACGACGGCACGATGATACCTGAAGCATATTTATCGGTGAAAGGGAAGTAGCCGAATGGCACGGCAAGCGGCAGCGGCAGGCCGGCAAGCACGAAATATGTAGGGCCTACCACGATGTTCTTGCCCGGGCGCACCTTGCCTTTGGTGATGTTGAAATAGAAGTGAGGGCAATCGTGATGGTCGCATGTGGTGTAATGTCCGTCGGCTATGTAGAACTCATTCTCAACGCCTTTCTTCGTCGTGCCGCCGGTAAGGTAGCCTTCGCCCTGCTGGGTGACAACATTGGTGATATAGCCTTTCTCGGTCTTGAAATTATAGCGCATTGTGGCGGCCTCATAGTCGGTGCCTTTTTCATTGAAAACCGGCTTGCCGATTACCTCGCCGGTTGAATCTGTGCGTCCGACGGCAAATACTGTATTGTCGTTAAGATCCATCTGTATCTCTGCCGCGTCAAGTTTGATGTCGCCGTAAGTGACATTGCCGGAGCCGTACATGAAAGCGGAGTCGCGTCCCAAAATGAGCATAGAATCCTTAGCCGAGAAGTTGACGGCTGCGTCAAGATCGGTCTTCACATATCTCACCCTGCTTTTCGACGGCGCCACAGGAGCGGCCGGCAATGTGAGAAGTGAATCGCCGACAGTATCTGAAGCCATTACCGCCGGCACGAGTGTATCGGCAGGCCATGCCAATGAATCAAGCGACACATCGGTCGCCGACTCCGGCCGAGCCCACACTGAGAGGCAACAAACAGCCGCCATGGCGGCAATAATATATAGAATGAGGGATCTCAAAAGATTCTTTATCGGTTATTGACGTGCAAAATTACGAAAAAGTTGCAGAAGTGACATTGTATGAAATGCAAAAAAACATAAATGGAAATCACCAAAGATTGAATCTGATACCGAAGACGGCCTCACCGCTGAGCACGCCGCCGGCGTAGGTAGTCTCCAGATCATTGACGATAGCCACATCAAAACGGCCGGTGACACCGGCAAACCAAGGGCCGTTGTTCCATACCACCGACAGTTTCATGCGATTGTAAAGCGACAGCGACACCTTGCTTATATCGCTGTTGACATAGCCTTTGCGCACACCTATAATAGGTGATTCGCTAACTCCTAAAACCCATTTCGGAGCGAAAACCCAATTATATCCATAGCCAAAGCGCAAGGCATAGTTATGGGTGTTGACCTGATAGATGTAGTTATTCCAATGAGACGGCAGAATTGTCTTGAGCTCTTCGGGAAGTCCGCTGAAATCGAAACGCAGACGCTGTGAATATATCGAGAAACCCGTATAGAAAGCTCCCTGACTTTTCTGCTGAAGTCGGCTGTAGTTGAACGAAGCCGCCTCACTATATCGCTTGTGGTTGAAAAAATAGTAGGCGTCGACGCCCCAAGTGCTGTTGTCAATCGCGTCGAAAGGCAGATTGAGATGGTGCTCCGGACCAAACTTTTTCAATGTCGTGCCTACATTATTACTTATCAGATAAGCCTCCGCAGCAAAAAGCATGCAGTTGAATCCAAATCTCAGACGTTTTCGTGATTGGTCTGCGCCTCCGAAAAGTTTGCTCACGTTGATATCGTAGCCTGCCGACACGGCAAGATATGTGAGGTATACACCGACAGATGTCAACGGGTCAGAGCGCATGAAGATTCCCGTCTTGTTGGGGAGGCGGAAGCTGTAGCCGTCGAGCCAACTTTCCGTGGTGATTTTTGCCGAAAATTTGTAGCCAGTAGAGCGCACGTATGTGGTATCATAACCATTGAAGAATTTATCGCCCCATCGGTAGGTATTCACTACAAAACGGGGAAACTTGCCCCATGTGGCTATCGAATCGAGATTAAAAGATATTCCGTATGCCGGCAACGATGACATCGATACCAGCATTACGATTAAGCATATAATATGACGATAACGTTTCACTTCAGCTCAGAAAGCACATAATTTGAAACGCAAAATTACAAAAAAGCTTTTAATAATTAAAAAAACAGATATGAAATCACGTTAAAACAGGGTCAGTTGCACCCCGGGACGCAATGGGGCGATATACATCGAGCGCTCCTGACGCCAGCCACGGCTTGCATTCCTCACGCTCAGCCTGACCATCCCTACAACGCCTCCCAAGGCTTTTCTTACAGCCTTGAGGACATCGGAAATCGAAGAGAATCCGCTTGCCGAAAATGCCGCAACCGTACGGCCCTCGAAGGTCGCTGTCGCAAATACGGTATCGTTGATTGATATTGTTGTCATATCGGAGAGTATTATATTGTTTATTAATGTAATGCAAATTTAGGGGTAAGTATGCGCCAACTCATGGCACATATATGTTAACATAACATAAAGCTACATGCGCCGATATGATTTATTAGAGAGTAATTGTGTAATTTTGTAAGAATTTATAACCCCGCCATAGCCGGGGTACGCAACATACATCTAATATGAAACGAATATTCTCATTGTTCTTATTGCTGACTCTGCTTGTCGGTATGACCGCAACGGCACAGCAGCCGGTGCGTTGGCGCACTTTTATAAAGGCGACCGGAACTGATGAAGGTGTTGTCACTTTTCGCGCACTCGTCAGCGAGGGCTGGCATCTTTATGGTCTCGACCTTCCCGACAACGGCCCCAAGCCCACATCTTTTGATTTCGCAAACTCAAAAGACATAAAATTCACCGGCAAAATCACACCGTCGCGCAAAGCGATAGAAGTCAATGATCCCCTCTTTGACATGACCTTGTCGTGGTGGGATTCCAATATAGAGTTCACTATTCCATTTAAGGTAACCGGACCGACGCCCACTCTTAATTGCGTGGTGAGCTTTATGACCTGCGACGGCACGACATGCCGTCCGCCGGCCCGTGAAACTATCTCAACACCCATCAAACTTACAAAGAAATGAAAAAAGCGCTATATATTCTCACAGCCCTGATATTATTCAGCGGGCTTGCGACGCATGCACTTCCCAACCCGGTGGAGTGGACCGCCACCATTGATGATATCGCCGACGGTAAAACCACACTTACTGTCAGCGGCAAAATATCCGACGGTTGGCATATCTATGGTTTCACCATGCCCTCTCTCGGAGCCGACGCCGGTGTCCCTGACCCGACGACCTTGACACTAACTCTTCCCGCCGGTGTAACAGCCGATGGCGAAATGGAAAAGGTAGGAACAGAGCAAATGCACTTCGACGAATTCATGGATCTCAATCTGCCATGGCTCACCGGAGAGGTCACATTCAAACAACGCCTCAGAGTTGCCGGAAATGCCGCCGGAAATATCAGCGGCACTGTCCGCTACATGTCGTGCACGGAAGAATCGTGTACGCCGCCTGCACGTTTCGACTTCGATCTTACTGTCGGCAATGCGGGCGCTGCCTCGGCAGCCTCGGCTGAAGAAGAAGTATCAACTCCGGCTCCCGTCAATGCAAGCGCAGCCGCCACACTCTCGCAGTGGTGGGCTCCCGTTGATGTATCAACCGGCACATCGCAGCAAAGCTATTGGGCCATATTGCTCTTCGGTTTCCTCGGTGGACTTGTAGCTCTTATGACTCCCTGCGTATGGCCTATGATACCCATGACAGTGAGCTTCTTCCTCAAAAAGAGCAAAAGCCGCAGCCGCTCAATACGCGACGCCATTATTTATGCCCTCAGTATCATAGTAATCTTCCTGATTCTCGGCATAATACTTACATTGATATTCGGTCCCGGCAAGCTCAATGAGATTGCCACAGGAGCGGTGTTCAACATCATCTTCTTCCTGCTTCTTGTAGTATTCGCAATCTCTTTCTTCGGAGCTTTCGAAATCACACTACCCTCAAAATGGTCGAATGCCATCGACTCAAAAGCCGAAAACACCACCGGTCTCCTGAGCATTTTCTTTATGGCTTTCACGCTGGTGCTTGTGTCGTTCTCCTGCACAGGCCCTATCATCGGCACTTTGCTCGTTGAGGCTTTCTCTCAAAGCAATCTCATGGGTCCGCTCTTGGGCATGGGAGGCTTCGCCCTCGGCCTCGCGCTGCCCTTCGGCTTCTTCGCATTCTTCCCCTCAATGCTCAAGGAATTGCCCCGCTCCGGCTCTTGGCTCAATACTGTAAAGGTAGTGCTTGGCTTCGTGGAACTTATTCTCTCGCTCAAATTCCTCTCGGTTGCCGACCTTGCCTACGGCTGGCATATTCTCGACCGCGAGGTATTCCTGTCGATATGGATCATCCTTTTTGTGCTGCTCGGACTCTATCTGCTCGGTAAGCTCCGCTTCAGCCACGACGCACCGGTTGAGCATACCTCGGTGAGCCGTTTCTTCCTTGCTGTCGCCTCGCTGTCGTTTGCAGTATATCTCGTTCCCGGCCTTTGGGGAGCACCTCTCAAGGCTGTCAGCGCATTCGCCCCGCCTCTGTATACTCAGGATTTCAATCTCTACGGCGGCACATTCGAAGAATTCGATGACTACGACCAAGGCATGGCCTACGCACAGCAGCATGGCAAGCCTGTGCTTCTTGACTTCTCCGGATATGCCTGCGTGAACTGTCGCAAGATGGAAGGCGCCGTATTCGATACTCCCACAGTGCGGGGAATCATCAACAATGACTATGTGATGATAAAACTCATGGTAGACGACAAGGCTGCCCTGCGCGAACCGATGGTTGTCACTGAAGAAGGCAAGACAATCACTCTCACTACTGTTGGCGAAAAGTGGGCTTACCTGCAGCGCTACAAATTCGGTATCAACTCGCAGCCCTACTACGTGCTTCTCGACAACGAGGGCAAACCTCTCAACCAGCCCCGCGTTTATGATGAAAACGTAGGCGCATTCGTAGCTTGGCTCGAAGAAGGTGTCGAGAAATACAAATAAACAACAGGTTTAAAGAGTTTAATTTCGCAAGTTAATAGAACTTTTTTAAATATAACAAACAGCGCCGATGGCGCTATAATGCTTAAATTTCGCAAGTTGCAATGCAACTTGCGAAATTTGAATAAATAAGCTTAGACATGGCAAAACAAGAATATCTTGAGGCGCTCGGACGCCTTATCGACACCCTCGACATCCTGCGTGTGAAATGCCCGTGGGACGCCAAACAGACTTTCGAGAGTCTGCGGCCGAACACAATCGAGGAAACCTACGAACTTACTCAGGCTCTGCTCGACGACAACACAGCCGAAATCAAGAAAGAACTCGGCGATGTGCTGCTCCACATTCTCTTCTACTCCAAAATCGGAGAAGAAACAGGCCGCTTCAATATTGGCGAGGTTGCCGACACTGAGAATAAAAAACTTATCTTCCGTCATCCGCATGTATTTGGTGATGTCAATGCTGATACAGCCGAGCAGGTTATCCAGAATTGGGAACAGATAAAACTGAAGGAGAAAGACGGCAACCGCTCTGTGCTAGCCGGCGTCCCCGCAGCATTGCCCGCGCTTATAAAAGCATTCCGCGTGCAGGAAAAAGCTGCCAACATAGGCTTTGACTGGGAAACTCCCGGGCAGGTATGGGATAAGGTAGCCGAAGAGACTGCCGAAGTCCATGAAGCGATAGCCGCCGGAGCCAAAGACGAGATTGAAGCCGAATTCGGAGATCTCTTCTTCAGCCTCATCAATGCCGCGCGCCTCTATGGCATTAATCCCGAGAACGCCCTCGAACGTACTAACCGCAAATTCATAGCCCGTTTCAATTGGCTCGAACAGAAAGCTAAAGAACAAGGCAAACCTCTCTCAGACCTCACACTTGCCGAGATGGACGAGCTTTGGAATCAAGCTAAAGAAACCCTTCACATATAATGAAGCTCTGCATAACAGAGAAACCGAGCGTTGCCCGCGACATAGCCTCGATATTAGGTGCCACTGAGCGCCACGACGGCTATTACGAGGGCAACGGCTTCCGTGTGACATGGACTCTCGGTCATCTTTGCTGCCTCTACGAACCCGATGACTACACACCGAGATGGAAACGTTGGTGCCTGTCGGAGCTGCCAATGTTGCCTTCGAAATTCGATATCAAGGTCATAAAAGACCCGGGGGTCGAACATCAGTTTGGAGTGATAGAATCGCTCGTCGGTCAAGCCGACACGATCATAAACTGCGGTGATGCCGGTCAGGAAGGTGAGCTGATACAGCGCTGGGTGATGAAGAAGGCCAATGCGTCGTGCCCGGTGGAGCGACTGTGGATTTCCTCGCTTACCGATGAATCCATCCGAGAAGGCTTCAGCCAGCTCAAACCGCAGGAGAACTACGACAAGCTTTTCTATGCCGGGCTTTCGAGAGCCATCGGTGACTGGATTCTCGGCATGAATGCAACACGTCTTTACACACTTAAATATGGCGGGCGCGGCCAAGTGCTCTCCATCGGCCGTGTGCAGACCCCTACCCTCGCCCTCATTGTCAAACGACAACAGGAAATCGAGACTTTCGTCCCCAAGGATTCTTGGGAACTCCACACGATGTATCGTGATGTCAACTTCACTTACACGGGTGACCGCTTCGAGACCGAAGCGCCCGGGCAGGAAACCGTAGCCGAAATCTCGACGCTGCCTTTCACCATAAAATCGGTGGCTAAGAAAATGGGGCGTGAATCGGCGCCGAGGCTCTTTGACCTCACCTCTCTGCAGGTGGAGTGCAACAAACGTTTCGGTTGGACTGCCGACACTACGCTGCGCCTGATCCAAAGTCTCTACGAGAAGAAGCTCACCACTTACCCGCGCGTCGACACAACCTACCTCAGCGAAGACATATATCCTAAAATCGGCCCTACTCTCAAAAAGATGACGCCCTACGCCTCTCTTACAGAGCCGATACTTGCCTCGCCCATCACCAAAAGCAAAAAAATCTTCGACAACTCAAAGGTAACCGACCACCATGCCATCATCCCCACCGGTCAATATCCTGCCGGAATCGAGGGCGATGAGAAAAAACTATATCATCTGATAGCAATGCGCTTCATAGGCGTGTTCTATCCCGATTGTAAATTCGAGGCCACTACGGTACTGGGAGAGGCCGGTAAATATGAATTCAAGGCTACCGGCAAAGTAATAGTCGAACCGGGATGGAGAGCGCTCCTTCCGGCAAAGAATGACACCACCGACGAGAAGCAGGATGAAAACGATGCAGTGCTTCCGGTGTTTACCGAAGGTGAGAGCGGCCCGCACAAGCCATTCCTTGCCAAGAAGACCAGCCAGCCGCCAAAGCCTTACACCGAGGGTACTCTGCTCCGCGCAATGGAGACAGCCGGACGCACTGTAGACAGCGACGAGCTCCGTGAGGCGATGAAAGACAACGGTATCGGACGCCCGTCGACCCGAGCAGCCATTATCGAGACGCTCTTCAAGCGCGGCTACATACGCCGCGAGCGCAAGAATCTCGTGGCCACACAAGCCGGTATCGACCTTATTGGCACAATCAACGAGGAACTGCTGAAATCAGCCAAACTGACAGGTATATGGGAGAATAAACTGCGCCGCATTGAGAGCGGCTCATTCTCTCCGGCTACCTTTGTGCGCGAAATCAGCGAGATGATGAGGCAGATTGTGATAAATGTGCTTACCGACAACAGCAACATGCGAATTCAATCACAGCAGTCGGCGCCGGCTTCCGAGCCGGCAGAGAAGCCCAAGAAACCTCGTGCTCCGAGGATTAAAAGTATAGCGGATATCGTATGCCCCGTATGTGGTGAAGGTCATGTCGTAAAAGGTCGCACTGCCTACGGCTGCAGCAAATTCGCCTCAGGTTGTACTTTCAGAATTCCGTTTGAAGAATGTGCTGCCGACGCGACACCCGGACAGGTAAACAAGACGGCAAAGAAAAAAGCAAAGAAATAATGAGGACCAGACTGACAGCTTTAGCATTGCTTGCGGCGCTTACGCTCAATGCTGCCGGTAATAAACTCCATTACGGCCGACCGGCACAATTCTTTGAAGAGACCCTTTTGATCGGTAACGGTAATCTCGGGGCTATAATATATGGCGGAAGCGACAATGAGCACTTGCCAATCAACGACATCACTCTCTGGACCGGCGAACCGAATAGTGCAACCGCCCCTGAGAACGCACGGGAGAATCTCTCAAAAATCCGCAGAGCGATTGCATGGGGCGACTACAAGGCTGCCGACAGTCTTAACCGCTACCTGCAAGGCAATTACAGCGAAAATTATCAACCGCTTGGCACTGTCGACATCCGATTCCACGACATCGACACATCAGCTGTGACTGCTTACTGCAGAGAGCTGTCGCTCGACTCGGCAATCTCAACTGTATCTTTCCTCCACAGCGGAAGCAAAATAAGCCGCAGCTATTTTGCGTCGGCACCCGACTCGGTGTTGGTGATGTATATCAAAAGCGACAAGGCTTTCGACGCCGCCGTTGCCCTATCATCTCCACTTCCCTCGACTACCGAGGCCAAGAACAATGAGCTGATGATGAGCGGCTACGCAGCCTTTCATTCCTATCCAAGTTATTACAAGGGCGTGACCGATAAATTCAATTACGACCCCGAGAGAGGAACGCGCTTCTGCTCCATTGTGAAAGTGATACCGGTCTCAGGTGTGGTTACACCCGACAAAGATGGAGCCTTAGTATTGCGCGGTTGCAAGGAAGCCATGATTTTGATTACCAATGCCACAAGTTTCAATGGCTTCGACCGCAATCCTGCCACCGAAGGCCGTGATTACAAAGCTCTCGCCCGCAAAAGGATTGATCATGCAGCCTCGAAGAGCTACAGCGAACTGTGCGACACGCATATCGCAGATTACAAGAGACTTTACGACAAGGTCTCTTTGAACCTTGGCACGACGCCCGACTCTATCGCCTCGCTGCCTACCGATGTCCAGCTCAAACGATATACCGACCTTAAGGAGAATAATCCGGAGCTCGAAGAGCTGTATTTCAATTTCGGCCGTTACCTACTGATTTCAAGCAGCCGCACACATGCCGTGCCTGCAAATCTTCAAGGTCTTTGGAATGAGAAATTATTGCCGCCGTGGAGCTCCAACTACACTACCAACATCAATGTAGAAGAGAACTATTGGCCTGCAGAAGTCTGCGGTCTCGGTGAATTGCATAGCACAGCGCTGATTCCATGGATAGGCAATCTCAGCAAAACAGGAAGCGCTACAGCGGCAAATTACTATGGGGTAAATCGCGGTTGGTGTCTGGGGCACAACTCCGATCTTTGGGCAATGACCAACCCTGTAGGACTTAAGAGCGGCAATCCAAGTTGGGCAAACTGGAATATGGGAGGTGCTTGGCTCGCTTCTCACATTTGGGAGCACTACCTTTTCAACCGCGATACAGAGTGGCTGAGGGAAAACTATCCTGTGCTCCGCGGAGCCGCGCTCTTTTGTATCGATTGGCTTGTAGAACGCGACGGCCAACTGATTACAACTCCATCAACATCACCTGAAAATATTTATATAACTCCGCAGGGATACCATGGTGCGACCTCCGAAGGCGGTTTTGCCGACATTGCCATGATACGTCAGTGCCTGCTCGACACACGCGCAGCCGCTCAAACGCTTGACACTGACAAAGATATTGTAAGCGAGATCGACAGCGTTCTCGCCAAACTGCCGCCCTACCGTATCGGCCATAAAGGCAATCTGCAGGAGTGGCGTGAAGATTGGGACGACGCAGATCCTACCCATCGCCATCAGTCGCACCTATATGGCCTTTATCCCGGAAGACATATCACGCCGGCTGCGACTCCTGAATTAGCCTCGGCCTGCGGCCGCACTCTTGAAATCAAAGGTGACAACACTACCGGCTGGAGCACCGGATGGCGTATCAATCTGCTTGCAAGGCTCACAGATTCTGACAAGGCATACGCCATGTATCGCCGTCTGCTACAATATGTCAGCCCTGACAACTACCGCGGACCGGACAAACGAAGCGGTGGCGGCACATACCCCAACCTGCTCGACGCCCACTCTCCTTTTCAGATTGACGGTAACTTTGGCGGAACAGCCGGTGTGGCCGAAATGCTGATTCAATCCACACCGGAGAGCATTTCGTTGCTACCCTCTTTGCCGGCGCAGTGGCGCGACGGCAGCGTAGAAGGTCTGCGGACACGCTCGGGTCATATTGTGGATATGGTATGGAAAGATGGGAAAATCCACCAAGCCCGTATTCATTCTCTGGCCGGGGTACCGGTTAGAGTGAATTACAACGGCAAGAACATGAATATCAACCTTAAAGCAGGACAAACTTTCATATTGAAGTGATGGGAACAGCTATTCAATGGATAATCGTGGGGCTTATCGTAGGCGCCGCTGTTGTATATTTTATCAAGCGCAGGAAAAACAACGACTGCTGCAACTGCCCGCATGGCAGTACATGCGGCAAAAAACAACGCAAGAAATGAACGCACCTGTCGGCCGCTTTGCCCCTTCTCCCACGGGGCGTATGCACCTCGGTAATGTCTTTGCCGCCTTGATGTCGTGGCTGTCGGTCCGCAGCCGGGGCGGAAAGTGGATTTTGCGCATTGAAGACCTCGATCCGCAGCGTTCTAAACTCGAATACGCCCGTCAACTTGAAGATGACCTGCTGTGGCTCGGGCTCGATTGGGATGAAGGCGGCATAGAAAACAACGGCCCGGCAGCTCCGTATATGCAGAGCTTGCGCAGCGAAGTGTACGAAAGCGCACTTTCACGCCTGAAAGCCCAAGGCCTCACATATCCATGCTTCTGCACCCGTGCCGATATCATGGCGACGCAGGCACCACATCAGAGCGACGGACGGATAATCTACGCCGGCACATGCCGCCCGGATGATATGCCACGGCAGTTGGAAGAACCTGCCCGAAAACATGCGACGAGAATCATGGTTCCCGACTGTGATATCTGCTTCAACGACCTTATTTTCGGTCCACAGAAAGTGAATCTCGCCTCGCACTGCGGCGACTTTGTTTTGAGACGTGCCGACGGCGCTTGGGCATACCAACTTGCTGTAGTAGTGGACGACGCCGCAATGGGTGTCACGGAAGTTGTACGTGGCTGCGACCTGCTGCTTTCTGCCGCCCAACAGATATATCTTTACCGACTGCTCGGCCTTGAGCCGCCGCAATATGCCCACATACCACTGATATGCAACGCTGCCGGCCAACGCCTCTCTAAACGCGACAAAGGTCTTGACATGGAAAATCTGCGCAAAACAATGACAGCAGAAGAAATAATCGGCCGTTTAGCCTACTCAGCCGGGCTGACAGAGTCTCCGACACCGATCTCGGCAATGCAACTTGCCGCAAATTTCGATATCAATAAAATCGCCGCGTGCGAAAAAATCACCCTTACTTGAATGCATCAGGCCGTCCCTCTACAAACAGATGGGCATAACCCGAATCATTCCACCAGAAACCGACGTTTATCAGTTCATTGTTGTTCAGGATATTCAGAATGATATATTCATTGCCGTTTTCATCGCTATTTTCAACGACGTTATAGGCCAGCTCCGAGTCTTTCTCCACCAACTTTTTGATGGTCTTGACAAGGTTTTTGTCCTTTTCTGCGGTAACGCTCCTGAAATAGCTCGCCTCACAACGGTTAGTGACGAGTTTATACCCTTTCGAACGGATTCCCTTTTGGCTGAAGATTGTCTCTGTAGCCAATTTCGGGGGTACTGCCATAGCCGCGAACGCACAAAGCAGCATGATGATCAATGTGACAGACTTTCTCATTTTTCTTCTAATAAATGGTTCATAGTTCTGATCGATGTGTTTCTCTCAATTTCAGCCTCTTCAACAATGTCGTAGAACATCTCAAGGCTCTTATTGCGTGTTTCAAGAGCTATTTCCATAGCTTTGGCCTCCGGCACGATATTGCCATCTACGATTACGCATAAATAATTGTCAGCAGGCTCTTGACGGTCAAGCAATCCGGTAACGGCAAAGATGGCAATTGCGCCCACGCACGCGGCAGCCACCCAACGGATAATATTGCGTTTTTTCTTGGCAGGCTTTCCTGAGGCGATAAGCGTAGACAGGGCCATACATTCCCTCACCTCATCAATAAGAGGCGATGACAATCCGCAGCTCATCAACACATATTCCAACTCCTTCTCCTGAAGCCTTGACAGCTTGCAATCAAGATATGCCTGCGCAAGCATTTCGAGTTCAGCCAATGTCAGATTATCCTTATCATTCATCTCTCTAATTTTTTATATTGTTCGCGGAGCTTCTTTCGGGCACGGCTCATGTTTACTCTCACTGCTTCATCACTCATATTGAGCTCCCGGGCAATCTCTTCATACTCCAGCTCTTCAATCACCGCCAATTCAAACACCTTGCGTTGCACGGGCGGGAGTGAGTCAAGCAGACAGTCGCGCAAGCGCTGGCTCTCGTCGAATCCACGTTCGTCTACCGGCACATCTGCATTTACGATATCTACAAGCAAGCGTCTTTTTTTCAATTTGTTAAGGCATACATTTTTAAGCACTGCAAAAAGCAGATAACGCGCTTGGGGAGATGTGTCGGGTAAACTGTGACTCCAGATATTGCAGAAAGTATCCTGCACAGCGTCTTCAGCCTCCGGCTCATTGCCAAGAAGACGGCATGCCACCAGATGAAGACGGTCGCGCAAGGCGACAAATGTTTCTGTCAGTATATCTTTTGCCATATACCCCTAATACAACCGAACATCGATAATGTAACATCACCCCATAATTTTTCTGACACACCCGGAGCTGTTACAGAACAATCTGATAAAGTACGTGCCGGCATAGCGGAGATTCTTCGGTAAGTTTCGGATGGGCAAACTCACCAATCTTTTTCATCCCGATTTTCTGCATAACCCTCTCCGACGCTTTGTTTATTTTGGCAGTAAATGAATAAAGCGAACCGATTCCTTGCGATTTAGCAAGCGCAAGCACTTTTTCAGCCGCCTCTGTCGCATATCCTTGACTGTGAAAATCAGCTGCCAATCGCCATCCAATTTCAATGCCGGGAGTGAAATCCGCCTCAAAACTGATTTCATGAAGCCCTACATAACCTATGAACTCGCCGGTAGACTTCAATTCCACCGCATAGAGCCCATAGCCTTTAGAGTCAAATTCATCTTGAATCCGCCTGTAAAAAGCCTCGGTTTCTTCAGCCGCCAAAAGCGCGGGAAAATATTTCATCACACGCTCGTCCCTATTCATATCAATAAACAGAGGTAAATCCTCCGGCTTCCATGAGCGCAATATCAGACGCTCTGTCTCTGCATATATCTTCGTTTGATCAATCATCTCACCCGTTGGCTCATTAAAATTAAACATGTCGCAAAATTAATCATTTTCACGCACTTACACTAATTCAGGTTCTTGTAGAACGTGAATTATAGTGCCGTTTGTTGCACCATAATAAAATTTCAGCTAATTTTGTCGCCAACAGCAAATCCTTTTGCCCTCAGAAACTAATTTTATGAAAGCACTGACATATATCGACAACGGTCGTTTTGAGGTAACCGACAAGCCAAAACCGATTATTTTAAGCCCTAAAGATGCTATTGTCAGGGTGACTCTGAGCAGTATATGCTCCAGCGACCTGCATATCAAGCATGGCAGTGTGCCGAGGGCTGCCAAGGGAGTAACTGTCGGCCATGAGATGGTAGGCATAGTGGAGTGTGTCGGCGAGGCTGTTACCAAGGTGAAGCCGGGCGACCGCGTAGTGGTGAATGTGGAGACTTTCTGCGGTGAATGTTTTTTCTGTCGGCATGGTTGGGTCAACAACTGCACAGATCCCAACGGAGGTTGGGCCTTGGGCTGCCGTATTGATGGAGGCCAGACTGAGTTTGTCCGCGTTCCTTTTGCCGACAACGGCCTGACAAAGATTCCCGATAATGTCAGCGACCGGCAGGCACTCTTTGTCGGCGACATTCTTGCTACAGGCTATTGGGCCGCAAAGATTTCCGAGATTGGCGAAGAAGACACCGTGCTGATTATCGGCGCCGGCCCTACCGGACTTTGCACTCTGCAATGCGTCATGCTCTATAAGCCCAAGCACATTATAGTATGCGAACAGGATAAAGGCCGCCGAGACTTTCTAAAGAACCTTTATCCGGATGTGACCGTGGTGTCTCCCGATGATTGCCTTGAAAAAACAATGCAGATATCCGACCATGGTGGTGCCGACCGGGTGATAGAGGTAGCAGGTGCTGACGATACTTTCCGGCTGGCATGGAAATCCGCCCGCCCGAATGCTATCGTTACGGTCGTGGCGCTTTACGATAAGCCCCAAATCCTGCCGCTGCCGGAGATGTATGGTAAGAATCTGACGTTCAAGACGGGCGGAGTCGACGGTTGCGATTGCGACGAGATATTACGGCTCATCTCCGAGGGCAAAATCGATACCACACCGCTGATTACCCACACTTACCCATTCTCTCAGATTGAAGCGGCCTACGACCTCTTCGAAAACCGCCGAGACAATGTTATAAAAATTGCAATAAAACAAGGTTTTAACTAAAAAAATTTTTCTCCGGACGTCCGAAAATTTTGTATCACAAAACATGCACATTTTTGCATGAACCGGGCCTTGACAGAGCTTTACCGACCCAATTTGCACCGGCCTTCCGAGAGTCGTCAAAAGCACCATAAACACATATCATTCAACTTATTATAAAAGGAAAAGCTGCAAGTCTTAAACTTGCAGCTTTCACTTTGCGGAGAGGCAGGGATTCGAACCCTGGGTACCCGTAAGGGTACAACGGTTTTCGAGACCGCCCCGATCGACCACTCCGGCACCTCTCCAATAATCAGTGCATGGCCCTTTCGGTTTGCGAGTGCAAAGTTAGTAATTTTTTTTGACATGCAAATTTTTTTAGTTCTTTTTTTGGAGAAAAAATCATTTTTTATTCGTTCTGATATTGTAATGGGCGAATAATCCGTATCTTTGCACTATATTAACAGCAAAATATCGATTATTGCTAATGAATAGATTTTTTATTTCGGTTTTAACCCTCCTTATCACCCTGACTACTATGTCACTACAGGCAGAGAATTTATTTTTTAAGCCCTTTGAGGGCACAGCCCACGGCACAATACCTTTCAGCCAAATAGACGACAGCCTTTGGATGCCGGCTATCGACCGCGGTATCGAGCTTGCCCGTCAAGAGGTTGACGCTATCACCAAGCAACGCACCCGTCCGGATTTCGAGAACACTATCGTGGCGCTCGAACGCGTGGGCGAGGATCTCAACCGTGTGCTCGGTGCTTTCTACCCCCTGTTGTCGGCAAACAGCAGTGACGCCATGATGGAGGTGGCTGTGGAGGCTTCGCGTAAACTCAGCGACTACTCTACCTCTCTTATTCTGAATGAAGAACTTTGGAAACGCGTCAAAGCGGTATATGACGACCGCAAGCTCTTCAATCTCACTCCTGAAGATGAGATGTTGCTCCAGAAGACCTACGATTCTTTCGCTCTCTCCGGTGCCAATCTGCAAGGTGACGACCGCGAAAAATACAAGAAACTCTCGGCCGAGCTTTCGGCTTTGACCACCGCATTCGGGCAGAATGTCCTCAAGGAGATGAACACTTATCAGATTTATCTGACCGCCAACGACCTCGACGGCCTCCCTGAGAGCTCTATTTCGGCAGCAGCCGAAGCCGCGGAAGCCAACGGCCGCAAAGGTGAGTATCTCTTCACGCTTGACCAGCCTGTATACAGCGCATTTATCAAATATTCGACCCGTGGCGACCTCCGCGAGAAAATGTACCGTCTCTATAACGGCCGCAACACCAAAGGCGAATATTCGAACATCGACAACATCAAGCGTATCAGCGAGCTGCGTCTTGAAATTGCCAAACTCCTCGGCAGCAAGACATACGCCGACCACAGCCTCAAACGTACGATGGCAGAGAATCCTGCCGCCGTCTATGAGCTTCTTGACAAGCTTCGCGACGCATATAAGCCCGCACTTAAGGCCGAGCTCGACGAGCTTACCGAGTTTGCCTCAAAATACGAGGGACACCCGGTGACAATCATGCCTTGGGATTACAGCTACTACTCCAACAAACTCAAAGGTGAGAAATATGCCTTCGACGAAGAGGCTCTTCGCCCTTATTTTGAGCTCGACAATGTTGTCAAGGGTGTCTTCGGCCTTGCCACAAAGCTTTATGGCCTCACTTTCACGCCCAATGAAAAGATTGAGGTTTATCACCCCGATGTGAAAGCCTACGATGTAAACGACGCCGACGGCAAGTATATCGGCGTACTTTATACCGATTTCTTCCCCCGCGCCTCAAAGCGTCCCGGTGCATGGATGACTAATTTCAAGGAAGAATGGATTGAGGAAGACGGCACTGCCTCGCGTCCGCACGTGAGCATAGTGATGAATTTCACCAAACCGACAGCCGACAAGCCTTCGCTACTCACCCCCTACGAGGTTGAGACATTCCTGCACGAGTTCGGCCATTCGCTTCACGGTTTGCTCGCCGACACCAAGTATTCGTCTCTTTCGGGCACAAATGTCTACCGCGACTTCGTTGAGCTGCCCTCGCAGTTCAACGAGAACTACCTCACCGAGCGCGAATTCCTCGACACCTTTGCCCGTCATTATCAGACCGGCGAGGCTATTCCCGATGAGCTCGTAGAGCGCCTCGTCAAATCTCAGCAGTACGGCGCCGCATACCAGTGCATGCGTCAGCTCGGATTCGGCTACCTCGACATGGCATGGCACACTATCACCGAGCCTGTTGCCGACCCTGTAGCTTTCGAATCGGCAGCTATCGAAAGTGTACGCGTATTCGATGATGTAGAAGGTACTATGACATCACCGCAATTCAGCCACATCTTCTCAGGCGGCTATGCTGCCGGCTACTACAGCTACAAATGGGCCGAGGTGCTCGACGCCGATGCATTTGCTTATTTCAAGGAACGCGGTATCTTCAACAAAGAAGCAGCCGACAGCTTCCGCAAGAACGTCCTCACCCGCGGTGGCACAGAACATCCTGCCGAGCTTTACCGCCGTTTCCGCGGACAAGACCCGACAATCGACGCCCTCCTCAAGCGCGACGGCATAAAGCACGACACCACTGTCGCTCCCATCAAGAAAGACTGACAAGCAGCACACCTACAAAAAGGAGGCCCAACATTCGTTGAGGCCTCCTTTTTTATTCTAATCTTTAAGATATTATCTGGCAAGTACTTTTGATGTCTTTACAGTGCCGTCGGAGTAGACTGACGATTTGATATACAGGCCGTTTGTGAGCGGCTGGGCGAGCTCAATGCCTTCGAGGGTGTAGTATCTCTCGGCTACAAGCTCGGCGTCAGAGACTACATCTTCAACCCCGGCGGAGATGAGAGATTGATAGTAATCGTCCATAAATGCGGCCTTGCGGGTCAAGAGACGCAATACATAGTCAACCAATCCTTTATACGGTTTCTCGTAGGGTTCGCCCCATCTTTCCCAAGTGATAATGTCGGCCTCCAGCACACGCTCATTAAGGTCATGGAGATAATCTGTGATTGTATTGAATTGCTCAGGATAGAAGTCCGACCAGACTTGCAATAGAGCTTTTTCAAAATTAGCAGTTGTCTTGATTCCGGGGATCAACTGCCAAGTCGACCATGACGGGAGGTTGTCCATAGTCCAATAGGGATCTACATTGTGGGGGCTTACCGAGCAATCCCACATCGGGCCGAAATGCCACCGTGTATCACCGTCATTATCTTTGTTAAGGTATGTGCTGCCATTGAAACCATCGGGGTCAGTCATCACCTCGCGGACAATATAATAACGGGCAAGTGAAAGTGGCTCGATGTAATCCACCCAACGCTCTGCCGTTGCTGAATCGGCATAAATAACCTTGCACATTTCTGTAAAGTCATTGATAAGCCAATCTCGTTGTTGGTCTGACAGGAGTTCAGGCGATTTATGAGTGACGCGCATAATAGAGCCGGTATTCGGGTTTTCTGGTACTTTAATCTGGAACTCGTCTTCGTAGTTATCAAGCTCTACGAGCCAACCGTAGGGTATCGTGGCCGGATCGGTGTTCTCTTCGGGCTGTTCATAGATGTCAACGCGGTTTTCATCTATCTTAATGCTCTCGAATACGAAATAGAGGCCTTCGTATGTGCCGTTGAGGATTAATTCTACAGGTTCTACACGAGAGCACCATGGCATGCCCGTAAGGCGGCCAAGCTCCATACCGCCGACTGCCGCACCCCAATCGATGGCATTGCCGTAGCATGCCTGCAAAGCGAAATGCTTATGTTTGGGCATGCCGAGGATGGCTGTCTTTTTTGTGAATTTGAGCTTGTATGGTTTCTTGGGCATTTTCCAAGTAGAGTTTCCCCTGCCTTTGATTTCAAGAGAAATGGGAGCGTCTTTCGAGCCGAGAGCGAAGTCTTTTTCAGGACAGTTCTCAGGAATCTCAATCCACAGTCCGGCAGGAATTTTGGTTTCTTTGTCGAGAATCGAGTCGCCATTCTCTGTGTTGATAAACATCAGGGGCAATTTACCGGAAGCGCGACTGCTTCCTTGCCATTCTTCGATATTGATATCTTTTGCGCTGAGTGAATGAACGAAGAAAAGACATACTAACATCGAAAGTACTGTTTGCAGGGTACTTTTCATTATTATGAACTTAGTGATAATTTTTGCAATTATACGAATTTTCCTTGACCACAACAACTTTAAACCCAAAGCAAACAAATAATTAATTTTTTTAACAACCAATAATCAAACTGACTGACATATTCATACGTTTAAATTGTCTAAACAATATATTTATGAATACAGTAATAATACCCGACAACATCGTTAACGGAGTCAACACTCTTACTCAACGAGAGCTAAACAAGCTTGATACGATTTACATCGTAGAGAGTGACTTCACCTTGGGAGGCAATCTCACGCTCCCTAACGGCTGCGAACTTCGCATTGAGGGCGGTTCGATCAAGAGCGGAAAAGACAAAGGATTCCGCATTTACATGCCCAACAATTCAGACTCTTATAAGAGCCGCAACACAGACTATTATTCCTATCTGACCCTTGCAAGCCCGGCCACTCCAAATGTAGACGAGAGCCAGAATAAAATCATTTATACCGAAACTGAAGCTGTATTTATGACCGACGGTGATTACATAAAGAGCACCGCTGACGACCACTTCGAAATCCATACCACAACGGAGTGCCGCGTAATGCTGCCCGGAAGTGGTGCACCAAGAGGAACTCTGCATATCACCTCCGACAAGGTCAATTCAATTCAGATTGACGGCAAAAGCAATTTCCAAATGCATGCTGAAAACTGCCGCTTTGAGCGTATTTTCGCAAACAAAGACGGCTGGAGCATGGTAAATCGCCGTAAGAATCATACCGACTATAATATATTTACAAATTGCGATATTTGGGCAAGTGACTATCCGCTCAATAAGGACAACAATCCCGCAGGAAGCAACTTCCTTACAATCTCAGCCGGTGTTGTAGCAGGGGAAAAAGATCCTGACAATCGAACGAGTGAACAAATGAACTGGCTTATACTCCGCGACTGTATGGTAGACAATGTGGGCTTGCAGGGAACTGTGCACGTCGAAAACTGCACATTCCTCTTCGGCTACAACGTCAACGACAACTACGAGACAATACACTGCGGCAGCCACAGCCGAATACTCAACTGCACATTCGATGGCCGAAACTCCATCGGCGAATCACCGCTACCACTGTCGGCTGATGTAATCGACCTCTACAATGCCCACGACGTAGTGATTGACGGGTGTACGTTTATCGCCTACACAGCAAAACTTAACGCAGAAGGCCAGATTGTTCCGGGTATAAATATGATATCTGTAAAATCCCACTATTCCAGCAATCCAGATTCATGCCCGGCAGGGTCTGTGTTGAGTAACTGCATAGGGCCTCAGAACGGTGTGATTATCCGAAACTGCTACTTTGATCTGCCTGACTTCGTAGGTTACATCATTGAGCCTTGGAATGGCGTAACCGACGGCCCGAATGAAAATCGCCAACTGAATAGACAATTCACCCTCATCGAAAACAACTACATCTATGCTCCGAATTCTGTCGGATTTATCAACTGCTTCGGCTTCACGGACTATGTAACAATCCGAAACAATGTCGGACAGATCGATATGCTTGTTATGGCCCAAGGCAACTATCCCGGTACTGATGGTGACGACAAAAATGTTACCCACAATCTGATTATCGACGGCAACATTCTCCGCTTTCAAGACGGTGGAGGAAACAAAGGCATGACCATACTCTACGGCAGCCGTATAGACAACCTCGAACTCACCAACAATAAAGTATATGGATACCTTTGGAACGGCCTCGACAACGCCAGAGCAAACAACCTCTCGGGAATCATTAAAATCTGCAACAACGAGACCACCGGTTCCCGAGGACTCTTCCAAAACTACAACGAGGGGCCAACGCGAATGCCAAGCAATCTTACAGTGATATTTTCCAACAATATCTCAAAAGGCAAACTGACAGATTGCGGAACATGGGAGACGGCAAACGACCAAAGCGCCGGCATAAACTTTGTAGGGCGACAGTATTTCTGCACCACCTCTCCCTACGCCAACAAACTGCTTGTATTCAACGGCTCTTCTTGGCAAGTGGTTTAAACTACAGCCTTGCACTATATAAGACTCCTTACCAATTAGGCGAGGAGTTTTATTGTTTATTAACATTTACAAAATTCCACCAACCGACAGAATTGTTTAACTTTGTATTAACAACTTCAAAAAAAATGAGCAAATCAATTGAAACACAACTATTGATGTTGGCATTCTATCTTCTTTTAATAGGATGCAGTGACGAGCCAAAAGCTCCTGCGCCTCAGGATAGCACGGTTATGGGCAAACTGATAGCCCATCGAGGACTATGGAATGTGCCGGGTGCGTCGCAGAATTCTCTTGCCTCACTCCAGCTTGCGTTCGAAAGTGATTGGTTCATAGGAGCAGAGACTGATATCTATGAAACATCCGACGGCTACTTCGTGTTGTACCATGATATGAATATCAACGGCATTCCGCTAACTGAAATGCCACTAAAGGATATACAATCACATAAGCTCAGTAATGGAGAAACTATACCTACATTTGACGAAGCTCTCGAACTCCTAAGCGCATATCCCAATAAATATCTCATGCTCGATCTAAAAGGTATGGAGTCGGAAGATTTTGTAGAGTATATCAAAGATTATCCACACAAAGACCAACTGATATACAAATCGTTCAGCACCAAAATCTGCCGGATATTAAGAGAAGCCGACCTTTCGCCGGTATATTTGATTACTTGGGATATAAGTGAGGTTGATTTGAATTATTGCATAGATAATGGCCTTTCCGGAGTTTCGGTATACACCGGGTCGATAAGTGAGCACCCTCAATCAGTAGAAGAGTATCACCGCAGAGGTCTGAAATATCTGGCCTGGTCGCCGGCTCACTACAACAGCATATTAGAATATCTAAACCTTGGTGCTGATATGGTAGTAACTGACTGGATACCGTATTATAGTGAACAATAACAGGATGAAAATAATAAAACTGATTATTTTATCAACGCTGGCAATCGCGACAATGAACTGTAGCGATGAGCCATCGCATAAATTGCCGGACAGTCCCTCACCGGTAAAATCGAAACTAATATCCGATCATGGTATTTGGGATTTACCCGGTTCTGCCGAAAACTCTCTTACAGCTTATCGACTTGCATTTGAAGACACTTGGTTTGCCGGTACGAAAGTTGATCTTCAACAAACATCTGATGGTAAATTTGCCATTTATCATTATACTGAAATTAATGGCAAACAAATAATTGACATGACTCTTGAAGAAGTGCAATCCTATAAACTTGTAAATGGAGAAAAAATACCATCGCTTACTGATGTCCTTGAACTTCATAAAAAGTATCATAATAAAATCTTGCTGCTTGACCTTAAGACTGCTGAAATAAGCGATATTCTGAATGCTGTAAGTGATTATCAATATAAAGATAAACTTTTTTATACCGCATGGAGCAGTGAAAAGTGCAGGATGTTGGCAAAAGAAGGAGCGTCGTCAGTTTTCATCCGCACTACCGACATCAACAACGTAGAAATTGATTTTTGTCTTGATTGGAATATCTCAGGAATATCGGTGTCGAGCCAATCGCTTGACGAATATCCACAATCGGTTGAGTCATTCCATTCTTCCGGATTAAAATATATTGTATGGTATCCATCTGCTTACGATGATATCATCAAATACATCAATATGGGTGTTGATTATGTAATCACCGACTGGGTGCCATATCACAAATAAACGATACGAACACAACGACAGCGGCGGACGCCTGCGGATTTACCGGGCGCCCGCCGCTGATATTTTATGGTAGGATTATGCCGTGCGGTGCTCCTGAGAGCCGAAAGTCTCGCGTATGATCCATACGCTTGCCGCTCCCAACACGAGCAATATGCCCGACACGAGGAGCATGCCTACGGTAAGCGGAGCGCCGTTGTCGGCAGCGGGGAAGCAATGGAGTATCATGCCGCCGCAAAGTGCTGCCACAATCTGAGGCACGGTGATGGTACAGTTGAAGAGCCCAAGATATGTGCCGATATTTCCGCCCGAGAGTGCGTTTGTCAAGATGGTGAATGGCATTGCGAGCATAGCAGCCCAAGCACAGCCCATCATCGCGTAGCTGATCCAAAGCACATACTGATTGTGTATAAAGAAGACTGATATGAAGCCCACAGCGCCGATAAGCAGACTGAGCGAATAGGCCGGTTTACGGCGTTTGGCTCCGCCAAGCACTATAGCCCAGAGAACGGCCGCTATGCCTTGGATGGCGAGCAGGATACCATTCCAGTCGCCGGCACTCTGATATTGCGATGTGGCCGGATTGAGGATAGTATTGTAATTCAGCTCTATCTCAGCGGGCGAGTCTACAGATGGCAAGTCGCTTGTCTGCTCAAGTATATATTTGCCGCTGCCGTGGTCGAGATTCGCTATGTGGGCGAGGGTGAGCACCGTAGAGGGCTCGATAAGCGACAGCTCGGATACTGTGTTCGCACCTTTTTTGAGCACTACATTGCGGCCGTCGATATTCACGGTCGCTCCGGTTGAAGCTATGAGAGCATTTGCCGACGACACTTTCTCAATACCGTTGCTGAGCACCACACTACCCTCTTTTATCAGTGTGTCGCCGTCGAGAACAACAGTTTGAGGACGCGAGAACTCGCCGTCGACCTCGATACCGGCCAAGGCCAGACGGCCAGCGATGATTACCGGGCGGTCAGTGTTGAAAATGAATTTGTCGTTATATTGCTTGCCGTCGATAGTGACGCCAGTCACAGTCTGCATGGATGGTGCGTCGAAAGCCTGAAGAGCGACGGCATCGGTAGAATATGTCCACATGTAGAGGAATGCCGCCCAGCAGAAAAACTGGACTATGCCTACGGTCCAGAACACTTTCGGAGCCTTTACAAGAAGCCGCAGCATGCTTTCAGACTTCACATTCTCAGATTTGCTGTCGTCGATACCGTGGAACTGCGCATACTCATGCGGAGGCATTTCCTTTACCTTGGCAAAGGTATATATCACGCAAAGGGCGAGGATGAATGCACCGAGATAGAAAGCCCATGTAACCGTAGGAGGCACCTCGCCGGCAGGGGCTGTATTGCTCAGAAACCAAGCGAGTACGAATGGAGCGATATATCCTACTACCGAGCCGGCATTGCACAGGAATGACTGTATGGAATAAGCGAGACCTTTCTGCTTCTCGTTGACCATATCGCCCACAAGCATTTTGAAAGGCTGCATGGCCATGTTGATGGAGGTGTCAAGAAGCATAAGCATTACAAGGCCGTAGATGATGGCACTTGCAACCGACAGGCCGAAAGAGCCTGAATTGGGAAGAAGGCACATCACCAGAATCGCCACAGCGGCGCCAAGCAGCAGATAAGGCAGGCGACGGCCGAAGCGCGTCCATGTGCGGTCGCTGGCGCTGCCCACTATGGGCTGCACTATAAGGCCCATCAGCGGTGGTAGAATCCAGAAATAGCTCAGGTCGTGCGGGTCAGCCCCGATGGTGGAGAATATGCGGCTAACCTGCGAGCTCTGCAGTGCGTAGGCTATCTGCACACCGAAAAAGCCGAAGCTGAGGTTCCACAATTTCCAAAAACTCAAATCTCGTTGTGATTTCATGTAAGGTAGTTAAGTATGATATAATATTAAGTTTCGCTTGCGAATCTTGTTTATTTGTGTTTAAAAGGACTGCACAGTTTAGGTATTAAATTAAACTTTTAAACTATATAAACCGCGCTGAAAGCGCTTTAACCCTTTCAAGTATGGGCTTTAAGCCAATCTATCTCTATATGCCATAGCGAGGGGTCGGGAGTCTCAAGTATCATCGGTATTTCATCAAGGCGATTGTCGGCCATCAGCATGGCAAAGAAATCATTGCCGAGTGTGCCCTTGCCCACAGGAGCATGACGGTCGATACGCGAGCCGGTAGGGCGCATGGCGTCGTTGATGTGCATGCCGCGGAGATAGCGGCGACCGATTATAGCGTCGAAGCGGCTCCATGTATCTTCGTATGCCTCAGGAGTCGACATGTCATATCCGGCAGCCGAGGCATGGCAAGTGTCGATACAGACCCCGACACGGGTCTTATCCTCAACCCCGGCGATGATGGCAGCAAGATGTTCGAATGTATAACCGATATTCGAGCCTTGGCCGGCAGTATTCTCAATCACAGCTGACACTCCCTCGGTGCGCTCAAGCACATAGTTAATGCTCTCGGCCACAAGCGCTGTCGCCTCATCTTCGGTCATCTCCTTGAGGGTGGCTCCGGGGTGGAAATTGAGCATATCGAGGCCGAGTTGGGCGCAGCGCTTCATCTGGTCAATCAACGACACGCGCGATAATTTCAATTTACGAGAATCGGGCGAACAAAGATTGAGCAGCAGCGAGGCATGAGGCAATATCTGCCGTGCGCCATAGCCCAAGTCGGCACAGGCAGCCTTGAAGCCCTCAGCCATTGCCGGATCGTAGGCCGGAGATGACCAGCGGCGGGCGTCGACAGGGCAGAACGAAAAGGCCGTGGCACCGAGATTTGATGCCATGACAGGTATTTGCGCGAAATCAGTATCCGCGTCTATATGGGCTCCGATGTATTTCATTTACGCATTCAGTCATGTATGACTCCACAAATTTAGGCATTTTTTCCAAACTTTCAAAATTTCGACAATAATTAGTATCCGCAAATGCGTACCTTTGCATTAAATAAATTTAAAAGCGATATGGAAATTTTAGAAGCAATCAAAGAGCGCCGCTCTCTTCGAACATTCAGCGGCAAACTGCCATCTGACGAGGTGATGACCCGTATAAAAGCCGACATATCATCAGCCGGCGGACAAGGATATCGTATAGTGCTTATTGAAAGTGAAATAAGCCCACACATCGGCACCTACGGCGTCATCCGCAACGCTCCCGCATGGTTGGCGCTGATTACCGACGGGAGCGCAAAAAGCACTCTATGCTGCGCCATGGAGGCAGAGAAAATCGTACTTGACATGACTGCCGCAGGCTTGGGCTCCTGCTGGTTAGCGGGTACGTTCAAGTCGAAAGACATTGAAAAGGCCGTAAAACTGAGCAAGGGCGAAAAAGTTGTGGCGGTGATACCGTTCGGCATACCCGCCGATCACAAGAGGTTTATCGAAGTCTTGCAGGGGAGCATGGTGCGGTCGAGGTCGCGCAAGCCTTTTGAAAAGCTTTTCAGCCTTTCAGCAGACGCTCCTCAGTGCTACAGTCAAATCCTTGAAGCCGTCAGACTCGCTCCGTCGGCCGCCAACGCGCAGCCTTGGCGTATCATCGTCGACAGCAGCGGCAACGCCACATTCACTTCCGCCACCGACAACGCCTACACCATGCTCGACATGGGCATTGCCCTCTCTCACTTCACTCTTGCCGCCTCCGCTCTCGGCGTAAAAGGACACCTCGCCATACCGGCAAAACCTGCGCCGGAAAATATTGCACGCTTTGAGGCTTGCGAGAATTGAGTATTATCGTTAACTTTGCACTTCAAGAAGAAAAAATATACTGTAATGAGTAAAATTATACTTACCGGCGACCGTCCCACCGGCCGTCTTCACCTCGGACATTATGTGGGCTCACTCAAACGACGTGTGGAATTGCAGAACTCAGGTGAGTTCGACAAGGTATTCATCATGATAGCCGACGCACAGGCTCTCACCGACAATGCCGACAACCCCGAAAAGGTGCGCCAGAACATCATCGAGGTAGCCCTCGACTATCTTTCGGTGGGTCTCGACCCGGAGAAATGCACGATTTTCATCCAGTCGCAGGTGCCTGAGCTGTGCGAGTTGGCATTCTACTACATGAATCTTGTCACTGTATCGCGCGTGCAGCGCAACCCGACGGTCAAGACCGAAATCAAAATGCGCAATTTTGAGGCCAACATACCTGTCGGATTCTTCACCTATCCCATAAGCCAGGCCAGCGACATCACCGCCTTCAACGCCACCACCGTGCCTGTAGGCGAAGATCAGGAGCCTATGATAGAGCTCTGCCGCGAGATCGTGCGCCGCTTCAACAACATCTACGGCGATACACTCACCGAGCCCGAGATATTGCTGCCGAGCAACGCCGCCTGTCTGCGCCTCCCCGGCACCGACGGAAAAGCCAAGATGAGCAAATCGCTGGGCAACTGCATATATCTGTCAGACACCCCCAAAGAGGTCAAGAAAAAGGTCAACAGCATGTATACCGACCCTCTCCACCTCAATATCGAAGACCCCGGCCATCTCGAAGGCAACTGCCCCTTCATATATCTCGACGCTTTTGCCGACGACGAGCATGTGCGCCGCTATCTGCCCGACTACGACAGCCTGCAGGCACTCAAAGACCACTATACGCGAGGCGGTGTAGGCGACGGAACTGTGAAAAAACTGCTTATCAACGTGCTTGAAGAGACACTTGTGCCCATCCGCGAGCGCCGCAAACATTATGAGCAGGACATCCCCGCCGTTTACGAGGTGCTGCGCCGAGGCAGCGAAGAGGCCCGCAAAGTGGCCGCGCAGACTCTCGAGAAAGTGCGTCATGCAATGCGGATCGACTATTTCAACGACCCCGAATTGATCAACAAAAAGTACGAACCGCAGCGCTGATACAATAGACCGCCCGTTTTTGCGTTAATGTAAATGTAAGAACGGATTCGAAAATGAAATTACGCCCACTGACATATATTCTCCTGTTGCTGGCAACTTCTGTCTGCGTTTCGGCGCAGAACGGAAGCACGGCATATAACTTTCTCAATATCAGCTCATCTGCAAAAATCTACGGTCTTGGCGGAGTTAATATCAGCCTTGTCGACGATGATGTGTCGACTATCGACCAGAACCCGGCGCTCCTCGGCCCGGAGATGAGCAATATGCTGGGGATGAACTATATGCACTATGTAGGCGGGTCTAATTTCGCGGGAGCACGCTATGCGCACAGCGCCGGCGAACATGCCGGGTGGTCGGCCGCAATCCAGTATTTCGGCTACGGCTCGATAAAAGAAGCGACCTCAGACGGCACCATCATCGGCTCGTTCTCGCCCAAGGATGTATCGTTCAGCGGCATGTACTCACACGACATCACCGACCGTCTGCGCGGCGGTATCGCAGTGAAAGCCATCTACAGCTCCTACGCCGAGTTCTCAGCCTTTGCCCTCGCCACCGACCTCGGCGTGAACTACTACGACGCAGACCGCGACCTTTCGCTGTCGCTTGTGGTGGCAAACCTTGGCGGACAGGTGAAGCGCTTCTACGAGACACACGACCGTCTGCCCTTCGACGTACGCCTCGGCTGGTCGCAGTCGTTCGGCTCATTTCCGCTGAGATTCTCCATCACGGCATGGAATCTCACCAAATGGCACCTGCCCTATACCGATACAGGCGACGGCTCGGAAAGCGCTCAGCCGCAGGAGAAAGATAAATTCATGTCGAATCTGTTCAGACATCTCGTTTTCGGCATTGACCTTATCTCCAGCCCGAACTATTACATCTCTTTAGGCTACAACTACAAGACACGCACCGACATGAGCACCTACAAGCGCAATATGCTTTCGGGTTTCACTCTCGGCGGCGGTATCAAGGTGAAGAGCTTCGGCATATCGCTTGCTTTCGCCCAGCCGCATACCGGTGCGACAACATTCATGTTCAACCTGTCGTATAATTTCAGCGACTTAATCCAATAATGGAAACACAACCCATCATCATAGCCATCGACGGATTTTCATCGTCAGGCAAAAGCACTATGGCACGCCGCCTTGCCTCGGCAATCGGCTACCGCTATATCGACTCCGGAGCGATGTATCGCGCCGTGACGCTCTTCGCACTTGAAGCAGGCCTCATCGGCGCCGACGGCACTCCCGATTCCGAGGCCCTCGAGGCCGCTCTGCCTCACATACATATAGATTTCGAACCTCAGGCCGACGGCACACAGCACACCATACTTAACGGCGTAGACGTGGAGAGCGAGATCAGGCGTCTGCGAGTGTCGAACGCGGTATCGCCCGTAGCGGCACTTCCGGCAGTACGTCATGCTCTTGTGGCCATGCAGAAAGAGATGGGACGCAGCCGCGGCATTGTGATGGACGGCCGCGACATCGGCACAGTAGTATTCCCCGACGCAGAGCTGAAAATCTACGTCGACGCCTCGGCTGAGACACGCGCCCAACGCCGCTTCAAGGAAATGGTTGACAAGGGCGCCAGTGTCACCTACGAAGAGGTACTGGCAAATGTAGTACACCGCGACCACATCGACACCACGCGCGAGGAAAGCCCGCTGCGCCGCGCCGACGACGCCATAGCCATCGACAACTCCAACATGACTATCGAAGAGCAAGACCGCTGGCTGCTTGACCAATTCAAACGCGTGACCGGCAAATGAGCGCCATTTCTATCGAAATAGACTGCGAATCGGGTTTCTGCTTCGGCGTTGTTACCGCCATACGCAAGGCCGAGGAAGAGCTTGCCAAGGGCTCGCGCCTCTATTGCCTCGGCGACATCGTGCACAACTCTGCCGAGGTTGAGCGTCTGTGCGGCAAAGGGCTTGAGACTATCACCCACAGCCGCCTTGAAGAGCTCAGAGGAGAGAAGGTGCTACTCCGCGCCCATGGCGAACCGCCGTCGACCTACCGAATAGCCGACAAGATGGGCATTGAGATTATCGACGCCACTTGCCCGGTAGTGCTCAAACTGCAGCAACGGATAAAAGCTAAATACGACGCCGACGGCAACCGCACCCAGATTGTCATCTATGGCAAGAACGGTCATGCCGAGGTCAACGGTCTTGTAGGGCAGACCGAGGGCAATGCCATCGTGATAGAAGACCTCTCGGGGCTTGACAAAATCGATTTCAACCGCGACATAGCACTCTACTCGCAGACAACGAAGTCGCTCGAAGGCTTCAATGAGATAATCGAAGAAATACAAAACCGCATAGCTCCCGGAGTGCATTTCGAATATTACGACACAATCTGCCGACAGGTAGCCAACCGTGTAGGCCATCTGCGTGATTTCGCCGCCGGCAAGGATGTGATTTTATTCGTTGCCGGAGCCAAAAGCAGCAATGGCAAAATACTTTACCGGCAATGCTGCGAGGTCAACAGCCGCACCTATCTTGTAGCCGACCCGTCGCAACTCGAAGAATCATGGATCGCCGGGGCTACATCTATCGGTATCTGCGGCGCAACATCGACGCCACGCTGGCTGATGGAAGATGTGGCCGCCAAAGCACAGCAGTTGATAGATGGATAATTTCGTAGCCGTAGATGTGGAGACGGCCAACCGCGAGCGGTCGAGTATCTGCTCAATCGGCGCCGTCAAAGTGAAAGACGGCGTTGTAGTAGACCGCAAATATTCGCTGATTTGCCCCGAACCCGAATGGTATTCGCGCTACAACACGGCAGTGCACGGTCTTTCGGAAGAAGACACATGGGACGCGCCAAACTTCGGCGATGTATGGGCCGACTGGCAAGAATGGCTTGAGGGACTTCCGTTGGTAGCGCACAACGCCCAATTCGACAGAGGATGTATACGTGCGGCCTGCCGCGTTTATGGCCTCGACGAGCCGGAAGAGTTTCTCTGTACCCTCAAAGCGGCACGCAAGACAATACCCCGTGGCATGTGCCCGTCGAAATCACTCGACATGCTGTGCGAATTTTTCGGAATACCGCTTGACAATCATCACAATGCCTTGGACGACGCCGAAGCATGTGCCAAACTTGCGATAATATTATTATGAGATTTTTATTTACTATCATGGCGGCGATATGCCTGACGGCCTGCGGAGACGCGACACCCGACGCCAACGATGCTGAACTTGAAGCGGCAGCCGCAGCCGGACGTGAGATGGGCGAAGAGGCAGCAGCCTTGCCCGAGAACTCTATGGCCCAACAAAATGCAGTGCTGGCAATCAGGGCACGCGAGACAGCTATCCGCGACGCCGGCTACCCCTCATGCGCCGACACCTTCGCCATCGAAGCCGCCAAGAAGCTCGGTTTCGAGCTCAAGTAACATCTTCTTTGCCTCGAGCCCTCCGGCATAGCCGGTAAGACTGCCGTCGCTGCCTATCACTCTATGGCAGGGGCAGATAATGTTTATCGGATTTTTGCCGACGGCATTAGCTACAGCGCGGACAGCCGACGGACGGCCAAGCCTTCGTGCGACAGCTGAATAGCTGACAGTCTGACCACAAGGAATGTCGCAGAGCGCCTGCCATACTTCTTTTTGAAAATCGGTACCCAAGAATCTCAAAGGCAAGTCAAAAACTTTCAGGCTGCCGGAGAAATAGGCGTCGAGCTGTCGGATTGCCTCTTCAATAACCGCAGAGTCGCCCTCTTCCGTGCCCGCGCCACCCCATCGGCACATAACAATAAAATCCCCCTCGGCACCCAAGGTAAGTGTGCCGCAGGGGGATTGATATTCTTTGACAGTCATATCACTCGATAGAAGGTTGCTCGGCAGATGAAATCACCTGAGTGACAATCTTCTGCTGCTCGGTGTCGAAGCCTACGATTATCTCGTCGCCCTGTCCTACCTTTTGCGAGAGGAGCAACTCGGCGAGCTCGTCTTCGAGATATTTCTGAATGGCTCGTTTGAGCGGACGGGCGCCGAACTGAACATCGCAGCCTTTCGAAGCGATGAAATTCTTTGCCTCGTCGCTGAGGGTGACAGTATAGCCGAGGGCTGCCAGACGCTTGTAGAAACCGGCAAGCTCGATATCGATAATCTTGAAGATGGCGTCGCGGTCGAGTGTCTCGAAGATAATCACATCGTCGATACGGTTGAGAAACTCAGGCGAGAAAGCCTTGTTGAGCGCCTTTGTGAGCACACCGTGGCTGTATTCCTTATCAACCTCGCGGGTGTTGAAGCCAACGCCGCTGCCGAACTCCTTGAGCTGGCGAGTGCCGATATTCGACGTCATGATTATAATCGTGTTCTTGAAATCGATACGGCGTCCGAGGCTGTCGGTAAGGCGGCCTTCATCCATAACCTGAAGCAACAGGTTGAACACATCGGGGTGCGCTTTCTCTATCTCGTCGAGAAGCACTACCGAATAGGGATGACGGCGCACGCGCTCGGTGAGCTGACCGCCCTCTTCATAACCGACATATCCGGGAGGCGCACCGATAAGACGCGACACGCTGAATTTCTCCATATATTCGCTCATGTCGATACGGATGAGGGTATCAGCGCTGTCGAAGAGATATTCGGCGAGTTTCTTGGCAAGATGAGTCTTGCCGACGCCTGTGGGGCCAAGGAACATGAATGTGCCGATGGGCTTGTTGGGATCTTTCAGACCGAGGCGGTTGCGCTGAATGGCCTTGACAATCTTTGCAATGGCGTCGTCCTGACCGATGATGGCTTTCTTGAGAGTGGGCCCCATCTCGAGGAGTCGCAGACCTTCGGCCTGAGCGATACGCTGTACGGGCACGCCTGTCATCATGGCAACCACTTCAGCCACTTTGTCGGCGTCAACACTCTCGCGGTTTGCCTTTATCGTCTCGTCCCATTCCTTACGGGCCTTGTCGAGATCGGATGATACTTCGGCAGCCTCGTCGCGCAGTTTAGTAGCAGTGGCAAAGTCATGGCGCTGGGCTGCGGCCACCTTCTGGGCGTTGACCTCGGCAAGCTTAGCCTCAAGCTCCTCTACTTTCACAGGCACCTGCACATGGGTAACTTTCACGCGAGAACCTGCCTCATCGAGTGCGTCGATGGCCTTGTCGGGGAAATTGCGGTCGCTCACATAGCGGTCGGTGAGCTTCACGCAAGCCTCAAGGGCGTCGTCGGTGTATGTGACGCCGTGATGATCCTCATACTTACCTTTGATATTATTGAGGATTGTAAGAGTCTGCTCGGGAGTGGTGGGCTCAACCATGACTTTCTGGAAGCGGCGTTCGAGAGCGCCGTCTTTCTCAATATTGACGCGGTACTCATCGAGCGTTGTAGCGCCGATACATTGAATCTCGCCACGGGCAAGTGCCGGTTTGAGCATGTTTGCAGCGTCCATCGAGCCCTGAGCATTGCCTGCGCCTACAATCGTGTGAATCTCGTCGATAAAAAGTATGATGTCGGGATTCTTGGCGAGTTCATTGAGAATCGCCTTTATGCGCTCCTCAAATTCGCCGCGGTATTTTGTGCCGGCTACAATAGAAGCCATATCAAGCGAAATCACACGCTTGTTGTAAAGAATACGCGAAACCTTGCGCTGGGTGATACGCAGAGCAAGACCTTCGACGATGGCCGACTTGCCGACGCCGGGCTCACCGATGAGCACGGGATTATTTTTCTTGCGGCGGCTGAGAATCTGCGCGAGACGCTCAATCTCGACCTCACGGCCCACGACGGGATCAAGAGTGCCCTCCTCTGCCGCACGAGTCATGTCATGACCGAATTTGTCGAGCATGGGAGTGTCGTTTCTGCCTTGGCGACGGAATTTATTCTGAGCTCCGGCCTTGACGCGCTCGGCACTGTCGGAAGCCTCGCCTTCGGGCTCGGCGGTATCAGAATCGCCGCTGCGCTCGGCAGTCGGGGTGTCTGTATCGGGTTGCAACTCGGCTTTGAGCTGACGTGCAATGCTGTCGTAATCGATACCGGCATTGATGAAAGGCGCTATGAGAGCCATATTGCGCACATCCTTGTTGTGGAGCAAAGACAGGAGCAGGTGCTCCACATCAACGAGCTGCGATTTCATATATCGCGCCTCGATGATGGCGAGTTTGACAATAAGAGTGACTGTACGGTTGAAGAAGTCGGCGTCCTTACCCTCTGAAGCCGAAGGCTCGAAAAGCGCCACATCAAGCTCCTGACGGAGATCGGCAAGACGCGAAGCGCCCACCACAGCCTCCATAAGCTCGGCCGACCGTGTGTTGCTCTGGCAAAGTTCAAGCATAAGGTGAGCCGGCATGATGGTGCCGTTGTTGTGATTGGCACAGGTCTGACGCAGTTTTTCAATCATAGCCTGCGCCGCCGGGGTGTATTTCTGGCTATTTTCCATATTCGTAATTTAAAACGTCCGGAGAAATGGTGAAGAGAAGCCGGACGGATAATATGATTTATAACAATTACCGTGCCAAAATTGTTCTTAAAGACCACAAAATTCGGATAAACGATAATCGCTGTCAAAATTACAATTTTTTCACGTGTCTGACTGCATAAAAATACGTATAAATCAAAAAAAATTCGTAACTTTGTATGAAATTTTGCCTCGACAGCTTGAAGCTGTAAACAAAGGGGTATATAACATATTCTAAATAAAGTATGTTGGAAGAAGATCGTATCTTTAAGATCAATATTGAAAACGAAATGAAGACGGCCTACATCGACTATTCAATGTCGGTGATAGTGTCGCGTGCCCTCCCGGATGTACGTGATGGTATGAAACCCGTTCACCGCCGCGTGCTTTTCGGCATGAACGAGATGGGCAACAACAGTAATAAACCGCACAAGAAGTCAGCCAAATGTGTGGGCGAGGTAATGGGTAACTATCACCCCCACGGCGACTCGTCGATCTACGGCACTGTAGTACGCATGGCCCAGTGGTGGTCGTTGCGCCACACCCTTATCGACGGCCACGGCAACTTCGGCTCCATCGATGGCGACGGCCCTGCCGCCATGCGTTATACCGAGGTGCGTCTTGCCCAGCTTGGCGAGGAAATGCTGCGGGATATCGATGAAGATACCGTTGACTTCCAGCCCAACTACGACAACACCCGCAAAGAACCGCTCGTGTTGCCGACCCGCTTCCCGAATATCCTTGTCAACGGCGCCTCCGGTATCGCTGTAGGTATGGCCACCAACATGCCTACGCACAACCTCACAGAGAGTATCAACGCCTGCGTGGCTCTGCTCGACAATCCGGATATGGAAATCAGCGAGCTCATGCACTACATCCCGGCTCCGGATTTCCCCACCGGCGGTATAATATATGGCTACGACGGCGTGCGCGAGGCCTACGAGACCGGCCGCGGCCGCATTGTGATCCGCGCTAAAGCTGAAATTGAGCAGAAAGCCGAGCACGAGCTCATCGTCGTCACCGAGATTCCATACGGTGTAAACCGTGCGGAGATGATCAAGAGTATCGCCGAGCTTGTGGTAGAAAAGAAAATCGACGGCATTGCCAACATCAACGACGAATCAGACCGCGACGGTATGCGCATTGTCATCACACTGCGCTCCGACGCCAACGCCAACGTCGTACTCAACAAGCTCTACAAGCTCACTGCCATGCAGTCGTCGTTCAGCGTCAACAATGTGGCGCTCGTACACGGCCGACCCAAGACACTCAACCTCAAGGAAATCTGCCTCAACTTCAACGAACATCGCCGTGAGGTTGTGACCCGCCGCACAGAATACCAGCTCCGCAAAGCCAAAGACCGCGCCCACATCCTCGAGGGTCTGATGATTGCGGTACAGAATATCGACGAGGTAATCCAGATCATCAAGACGTCACAGACCACCGACATGGCCCGCACCCGTCTGTCGGAGCGCTTCGGCCTTACCGAGCCTCAGACACAGGCAATCGTCGATATGCGTCTGCGCGCCCTCACCGGCCTTGCCGTAGAAGACCTCCAGAACGAGATCGACTCTATCCACGCCCGCATAAAAGAGCTCGAGCTTATCCTCAGCGACGAGACAGTGCTCAAAGAGCTCATAAAGAGCGAAATGCTCGAAATCGCCAACAAATATGGCAACGAGCGCCGCACAAAGATTGAATATACCGCAGGTGAGTTCAACGCCGCCGACTTCTACGCCGACGACGACATGATCATCACCATCTCGCACATGGGCTACATCAAGCGCACACCGCTTGCAGAATTCCGCGCCCAGAACCGCGGCACCATGGGCTCACGCGGCACAACAACCCGCGACCAAGACTTCATAGAGCACGTATACATGGCTTCGATGCACAACTACATGCTCTTCTTCACCGACAAGGGCCTTGTATACAAAATGCGCGTGTACGAGCTTCCCGAAGGCGGCAAAAACAGCAAGGGCCGCGCGCTGCAGAACCTGCTCAACATCGAGCCGGGCGACAAGGTGCGCACATTTATCCGCTGCCAGCAGCTCGACGACGCCGAATATGTCAACAGCCACTTCCTCGTGTTCGGCACACGCAACGGCGTAATCAAGAAAACCCAACTCAGCGAGTATGCCCGCGTCATGGCTAAGGGCAAGAAAGCAATCGTGCTTCGTCCCGGCGATACACTTATCGGCGTAGAACTCACCGACGGCAACAGCGAAATCCTGATGGCAAACCGCCATGGCCGCGCCGTGCGCTTCAGCGAGTCAGAGCTTCGCTGCATGGGCCGTGTAAGCTCGGGCGTACGCGGCATGCGTATCGACGAGAATGGCGACGACGCCGTCATCGGCATGGTATCCGTGGCAGAGAACAGCGAGAATACCATACTCGTACTCTCAGAAAACGGATATGGCAAACGCTCCTACATCGACAGCTACCGCAAGACAAGCCGCGGCACCAAAGGTGTGAAGACATTGAACGTCACCGAGAAGACCGGCGAGCTCGTAGCCTTCGAGAGCGTCAACGACGACAATGACCTCGTGATTGTAAACCGCTCAGGCGTTATCCTGCGCGTACATGTTGCCGATATCCGCGTGATGGGCCGCTATACCCAAGGTGTGCGTATCATCAACCTCACCAAGCGCAACGACGCCATTGCTTCAGTATGCTGCGTAGAGGCCGACCCTGAAGAGGAGGTAATGCAGATAGCACCCGACGCCGAGGAACTTCCCGAACTCGACACAACAGAAGAAACAGTAGACGAAGAACCGGTAGAAGACGAAGAAACTACCGAAGAGTCTGCTGAAGAAGATGAATAATTAACTTAAATCACTAATATCGATATGAAACGAATCGCATTAATGGCTCTCGCACTGGGAGTAGCAGTATGCGCAGGCGCTCAGGCAAATGTCGTAAAAGACGCCCAGCGTGCCGCAAAAGAGGGAAAATCTCTCAATGATGTCGTAAGCATTATCAAACCCGCACTGAGCAATCCCGAGACAGCCGGTAGCTCCGACACTTGGATGATCCCCGGCAAGGCAGCCTACGACCAGTACGACAAACTTGTGGCCAACAAGCAGCTCCACATGTTCAAGAATGCCCAAGACACCATCAATCAGGACATGCTTCTTATCCCTGCCTACGAGTACTATATGAAAGCTCTCGCCGTTGATACAGTAATCGACAAAAAAGGCAAGCCCAAAACCAAGAACAGCAAGAAAATCGTCGACACTTTCGTAGGTCACCTCAACGACTACTATATGGCCGGTGCAGAGCTCTACAATTTCCAGAAGTACGACGACGCTTATACCGCTTTCGGTATCTTCATCGACCTCACCCAAATGCCGCAGCTCAAGAAAGACCTCGCCAGCAATCCTATGGCTCAGGACTCTATCGTGAGCGGCACCGCATTCAACCAAGGTATCGCAGCTTGGCAGGTTGAGCGCTACGACGACGCTCTCAAATCGTTCATGAACGCCATCAAGCTCGGCTACGACAAAAAGCAGGTATTCGACTACGCTATGTCTGTAGCTTCTGCCGCCGGCAAAAATGACACCCTCTTCATGATCGCCCAGCAGGCTATGCCTCTCTACGGCAAGGAAGACACCCAGTATATCCGTCAGATCACCAACTACTACCTCAACAAAAAAGACTACGACAATGCTTTCAAGGCTATCAACGCAGCCATTGAGCAGGATCCCAACAACTCGCAGTACTATGTTGTGAAAGGTATCATCAGCGAGTATAGCGGAGACCTTGCAAATGCGTCGAAATCTTACGAGCAGGCCTACAAGATCAACGATCAGGACTTTGAGGCAGCATATAACTACGGCCGCTCGCTTTGTGAAAAAGCCTTCAAACTCGGCGACGAAGCTCCTACAACCCAAGCAGAATACAATGTATTCCTTGAAGAGAACATCAAACCCCTCTTCAACCAAGCAATTCCTCTGCTTGAGGCTGCATATCAGCTCAACCCCGACAACAAAGACGTACTCAACTACCTTGAAAACGCCTACTACAACCTTGGCAACAACAAGATGTACGAAGACGTTCAGAAACGCAAGACTTATTAATCTTACGATATTCAACGAAAATGCGAGGCCCGAAAAAAGGTCTCGCATTTTTTTGTGTTGTATGGTTTTACAATCGAATTTTTCGCCTCTAATTGAGGGGAATTATTTGTGGTGAGTTTTGGGGTGATATTAGTAGCCGCTTATACCGCAGCGTAGCGGAGGTATATGCGGTGAGGAGATGTGCCCATGAATTCAGGGCGTTCGGTAGAACGCCGAAGCCTCTAATTGATTGTAAATCGGCCTCCTACGGACGCCTTTTATTTTGCTTTACATCTATCCGCATACACCTGCGCAGCGCTATGGTGTATGCGGCTACTGATAAATCAGCGTTCTGCGAACGCTTTTTTTCGATGAGTGATGTATTCCGAGAGATGTCGCGCAGCTACGCTGTCTTTTGCGGCTGGTGTGCCTTTGTGGATTGGCACCGCATTAGACTCTAATTGGAATCGGCGTTCTGCGAACGCCATATTTAAGGGGATGTCATTGGGACCGCATACACCTGCGCTGCGCTACGGCGTAAGCGGCTACTGATAAATCAGCGTTCTGCGAACGCTTTTTTTTCGATGAGAGCGTATATATTCTTCTGAGAGAAGTCGCGCAGCTACGCAGCGCGTTTTGGTGGAAGTATATCTATTCCTATGGTTGCGCATAGCTACGCCATGCTTACCATAGGAAATCTAGGACTTGCGCAAGCAAAAAGTGTTAAAAATTCGATT